>CALURT010000018.1 GCA_944323245.1 uncultured Bacteroidales bacterium | reverse complement strand
GATACCAAACAATGTCCTAACGGCTGGTACATATGCCCAACATGCCTTTCATGCTGTGATGACAAGCAATATGAGAGGTTGGCACAACGGTATGTAATATCCAATTTGTCAATTCCAAATCGCATAGAATCCAAACTGGGCAAAGGGCACAATGATAAAGACCGTTATTTTTGTCCCGGATGTGGTTCAGAATTAGAAATTACGCACGAAAATTCCAATTGCTTTTCTGCATATTGCAAATCATGTGACAAGACTTTTGAAGTCTCTGATAGAAATAAATTTTACCATTTACACATGAATGCCTGGGAATAATATGTTTTTTACAGAATCGTTGATATAGGAAAGGCGGGAAGTGGGAAAAGTGAGCAATATCATAAAAGTCTCCATTCTCTTATACGGTTTTCAATCTCACGAGAAGGGAGTCTATTGTTGATTTGATAGAGCATTTCGAGACGTTCTGCCCCGACATCAGGCGGAATTATTTTGAAAACTTCTACCATCATATCAAATATGTAGAGTATCCCGCATACGCTTACGCCGGATTTTTGGGCAGCACTTCTGAGCCGCGCATCTCCTGTCAGAAGCGTGTATCCATTATTTTTGGCATACAGCCATACGGAACAGTCCGTAATGGAGACATTATTATGGCAGGTTGTCTGGAATGATACGATTTCGGCCACTTCAGTTTCTGAATATCGTTTTACTGTCAAATGCTTCAAACTGACGTACTTTTGCACGACATCTGACTGGCTTTTATCTGTTAGTTCATTGAGTACGAAGTCTGTTGTATGTATTCCTATTGGCAAACGGAAGAAATCGTTCAACAAATCCACTGAAATCAGATCAATGAATATATTGGTGTCGTTCACTACAATTATATCCATTTCAGATATAGTTTATGGAAGAACGGATTTCACTTACAGGGCAGTTCAGCAAAGAAGAGGCTTTGCTGATGGAAATGACCTCCTGTGAAATGGCCTTATATACCAAAATTTGGAATCTTCGGCTGTCCTCTTGAGGATAGCGGGTCTCTACCACCTGTTTATGGAAATCGGCAGAAGCGTTCTTTTTGATGCAGTAGCCCTTGTACCTTTGTTCGGTTATGACTCCCAATTCTTTTGCTTTATACATCATGGCATCGATGGACAGACCGTATTGCTTCTGAAGAGGAATAAGCTCCTGTAGAGAAATATCCTTTCTGGATGCTCCGACCATTTCAATGAACTGAGAAGAAGGCAGGAGCATTTCATTGGCAAATACATTGCATAGCCTTTCTTTGTCCTGTATATCAATATTGGCAGCAAAATGCAACAGAAGATGTCCCAGCTCATGAAGAGCAGTAAATCTCTGACGCTCGGCAACTGCCTGTTTGTTTGCGATAATGACAGGATGGACCTTGTTTACAAAACCGCTCAGACCGTCAAACTTTTCATCTGTATCAATCAGTATGACTTTGATGCCATTTTCTTCCAACAAGAAAGTGATGTTATTGATGGCATCCTCTCCGAGTTTCCAGTCATGGCGCAACCGGACGGCCATTTCTCTCGCATCTTCAGCGGTGGCAACCGTTTTGTCACTATAATCCACGGTAAACAGATTGTCCATTTCCAAAAGATTCTCTATTTCGAGATACCGCTCTATCTCATCGAGGACTTCTTCCTTAATGGCATTAAGGGAAGATACTCTCAGTTTGCTCTTCTTGCGGAACTCCATCCCGTCAAGAGATACGGTATATGGACGGAAAAAATAATCCACGCTTACGCTAAGCGCCTGTGACAGGGCAATCAGTGTAGTGCTGTCAGGCATCATTTTCCCGTTTTCATATTTTGAAATGGACTGTTTGGACACGGCTTTTTTCATTTTATCACATAGACCGTCCATAGACAACCCACGCATAAGACGTGCACTTTTCAGCCTTCTTGAAAATATCTCGTTTGCCATCAGATTTATTTTAGGTTACAAAGATAGTGATTTTGATAAATTTTGTCAACTGATTTCGACGAAATTATAAAGACAATCTATATATTACGAATATGGTGCAGCATAGATCCGAAAGTGTTTTTTATAGAAAACATTTTGTCTCCATTTTTGTTTTTTATAAAAAACACTTATCGAGCCCGGCAACACAAGAAAAATAAAGGCTTTACTCCAGATTATTTCCGGACTTGTTCCATTTGAAGTGGATATAGCCAAAATGTCACGGAATATCGGCATCCAGCGGCTAACGACCTTGAAATATCTCAAGAATTTGGATGAGGCGAAGATAATAAGACGATTGTTTACGGATCTCTCCACCACCGGTGACCTGCAGAAACCGGATAAAATTCTTTTGGACAATTCCAATCTTCTGCATATCCTTTCATTGGAAACTCCTGAAAAAGGCACTGTCCGGGAAACATTTTTTTGCAACCAGCTTGCATCGGCAGGACATGTCGTGGAATACGGAGGCATGAAATCAGGAGACTTCCGTATAGACAGAAAATATATCATCGAAGTCGGAGGCCGGGACAAGGATTTCAGCCAGATAAAGGATGCAGAAAACGGATACATAGCCGCTGACGACATCGAGTCCGCCGTCTTCAGGAAAATTCCGCTTTGGGCTTTCGGATTTCTGTATTGAAAAACAAAAGTACACAAGTCTGTGGTTCACAAACATGTGTACTTTTTGAAAAAATCGTATATTTGCCATGTATACCAATTATACATGGAACGACTTTCATTTTCCTCCGGGCTATGAAATACTTTTAAGCAGGACTCGATGAGCAAAACCACAAAACACTTTTCGAAAGGTGCTTTTTATGATAAATTTCGCTTTTTAAAAAGTGTTTTATATATTTGCAGTGGTACAATAATTTGATTTATCATGGATTATTCAGATATTCAGCCGTTGTTGAATGCCTATTACAGAAAACTTGCCGCAACCGATTTACGTTTCAAGCGATATCTGCACGACCGGATTGACTGGAGTGTCCGGTTAGTAGGCATAAAAGGAGCAAGAGGCGTAGGCAAAACCACTATGCTTCTGCAACACATCAAAGAGAC
This sequence comes from uncultured Bacteroidales bacterium, assembly GCA_944323245.1. Classification (GTDB taxonomy): domain Bacteria; phylum Bacteroidota; class Bacteroidia; order Bacteroidales; family UBA932; genus Cryptobacteroides. Next base: position 49,903 of record CALURT010000018.1, on the reverse strand, counting down.
TTTCAGCAATATCAATGATGTCCTGTATGTCTCACTCGACAATCTCTGGTTTGAAAATCACGAATTGGAAGAACTGGTAGAATTCCTCTATACACATGGGATACTGCACATCTATTTCGACGAAGTGCACAGATACCGGAACTGGACGACCCTGCTCAAGCACTTCTATGACAATTATCCCGACCTGAATATCGTCTATACAGGCTCTGCTATGCTTGCCATAGACAATTCCACAGCCGACTTGTCCCGCAGGCAGTCGCTATACACACTCAATGGGTTGTCATTCCGTGAATATCTGGAATATGAGAACATCGCTACCATTCCACCTGCCGGATTGGAACATCTGCTTTCGGACCATGCTGGATATGCCTTGAATGTATCTTCTAAAATCAAGGTGCTGAAACATTTCGATGACTACCTTCGAAAGGGATATTATCCATACTATAAAGAAGCCGGAGAAGATTACATGATGCGCATTGGAGAGGTCGTTCGGCTCATTATAGACAATGACATTCAGGCAGTCGAAAACATTACATACATTACAGCGCAGAAAATCAAGAAGCTCCTTATGATTATTGCAGGAAATGTCCCTCTGGAACCGAATATCAACAAACTCGCTTCACAATTGGAATCGACTCGGGATCAGACACTGAAAATGCTGTACCTGCTAGACCGTGCCGGATTGCTGATTCTGCTTACGGACAAGGCAAAGGACTATAAGCATTTGACAGGACCCAAAAAAATCTATTTGAATAACACGAATTTAATGTATGCCCTTTCCGACAGAATATCGGAAGGCACTTTGCGTGAAACTTTCTTTGCAAATCAGGTCGGAGCAGTCACATCACTTACTATGCCTGAACAAGGCGACTTTATGGCTGACAGCCAATATCTGTTCGAAGTGGGAGGAAGCCGCAAGGCTTTCGATCAGATAGCAGATTTACCGGACAGTTATCTCGCGATTGACGATGTCGAGTGCGGAGGAGGCAACCGAATACCTCTTTGGATGTTCGGCTGTATGTATTAAGGAGAACAACAGGCAAACTATAGTCCCAGCATCGCTGACGGATGGATATCAAGCACTTTACAAAGGGAACTGGCTATCTTGAGGGTCGGTTCGGCCCGTCCGTTCACATAGTCGCTGATCCGGGAAGGACTCACTCCGATTTCTTCCGCCAACTGCTTCTGGGTCATGTTCTTCTCTTCCAAAGACAGTTCGACAAGCTCTGCAACGGTAGGCTTCTCTATCGGGAAATGCTCCTTTTCATATTCGATGACCACATCAGACAATATGGAAAGTTCCACAGCGTTCTTGTCATCAGTGGGAGCATCTTCCGCCACCATCGGCAGCAACTCCTCTATCTTTGCCAAAGCAAACTCGTATTGTGATTTCGTTATGTTCATTCCTGTCATTTTATATAGTAGCACAATTTATCCTGTCATACTCGGCATGTGTTCCTACAAATCTGATGAAAACATATCCCATCCGGAACTTTACCACGACGATCAGCCTGTATTTATTCCCTTTTATATTAAATACATAATGCTGGTTCCCCACATAATCCACTGACGGAAAATCGATCTTGATATCCGACAGATTCGCCCACTGTGCTTCTTCCGTTATCTGATACCAACGCTCCAAAGCCACTTTCGCATCTTCCATTCCCCGACTCTCATAAAACTCCCTGAGTTTTCTGTGCGACACTATCCTCATATCAGATTTTTCTACAAAGATATGAGATTATTCTGAAATTCAAAATTTTTTATTTGAAATATTTTGAATTTCAATAATCAGTTGATAGCTCTCCGTTCCTGACGTATATTAATTTAACCGCTCTAAAAGTGACAACCAATTTCAGGGAAGGTCATAAAACAGCAATATTCCATACCGTTCATATGCGTAAATGAAGAATCTTCGCTATCTTTACAGGGTAAAAATTCGTGTATCCGCAAAAATTTCCGTTAAATAAATGAGAATAGAACGAAAAAGGAATCTTCAAAAGTTGATAGACAGCCGTAAAAACGGACAGATAAAAATCATAACAGGTATCAGGCGATGTGGCAAATCCTATTTGCTGGGGGTACTCTATCGTGACTATCTCGTGCAGGATGGAATAGCTGACGACCAGATTATAATGATCGAGCTTGACAACGACATGAACGCACGTTACAGGAATCCCCTGAAATTAGGTGAACATCTTCGCAAAATGGTGGGCGATACTTCAAAAGACTATTATATTCTGCTTGATGAGATACAGATGGTTGAGTCGATAGAAAATCCTTATCTTCCTAAAGACTCCGGCGCAAAAATCACCTTTGTTGATGTGCTGTTGGGCTTGAAGAGCCTGCCAAATGTGGACGTATATGTGACGGGAAGCAATTCAAAGATGCTGTCTTCCGACGTGGCCACTGCCTTCCGTGACAGGGGGCAGGAGATACACATCACCCCATTGACTTATGACGAGTTTTATCCCGCTTATCCAAAAGAGAAACGTTTTGCATGGCGAGAGTTTATCGCTTACGGCGGAATGCCTATAGTCCTGCAACGGTCTACCCATGAGGAGAAATCCAGCTATTTACAAGACCTTTTCAGGCTCACGTATATAAAGGATGTGATTGAGCGTAACAGACTTCGTGCGGATGCGGAAACCCTCGACGAATTGCTCAATGTCGTGGCTTCCGCCGTGGGTTCACTGACCAATCCGACCCGTTTGGCCAATACATTCCAGTCTGTCAAGGGGATGAAAATAAAAAGTGATACGATTTCAAACTATCTTGACTGTTTCATTGAAGCTTATATTTTAAACAAGGCATATCGCTACGACATAAAAGGCCGTTCATACATTGATTCGCCGCTTAAATATTACTTCACGGACATAGGCTTGCGCAATGCCCTGCTCAATTTCCGCCAGCAAGAAGAGAACCATATCATGGAGAACATTATTTACAACGAGCTCAAGGCACGGGGATTCAACGTGGACGTCGGAATTGTAGAGTACAACTATTCGATAGAAGGAAAAAACAAGCGTTCACAGCTTGAAGTTGATTTTGTGATAAATCTGGCCGACAAGCGCTATTACATACAGTCAGCCCTGACGGTTTCCAATGAAGAGAAGCGGCTACAGGAAGTCAATTCGCTCAATAGAATTGACGACTCATTCGCAAAAATCGTTGTCGTAAACGACAATGTGTTGCCTTGGACTGACGATAAAGGCGTGCAATATATTAACATCGAGGATTTCCTGTTGGAAAAAATCAACAAGCTATGAGGAATCGAAATCTTAAATAACGTGAGTTCGATGAATTTCAATTTATTGAAAGTCTTCGAATTACCTATGAAGGAGCAGGATAACGTCCTGCGACGAGCCCCCGGCGAGGGGGGCGAATGGGGGTGGCGCCCCTTGAAAAGGGGCTGTCGCTACAGCGACTGGGGTTTAAGATAAATGGATTTCGAAGAAATCCTTAACGACTGTTCGACGAATTCTCTGGCACTGAACAACATAAATTCGTCGAACTGACGTTAATATAGGTCCATAAGACTGTCCGAACTGTTTATAAGCTGTATCTCACTGTTCTCATCGTTGACCAATATCTGGCATAGCGCATATTTAGTCAAATCTCCCGCATCTATCTGATATATGACATCATAGACATCGGAACCGGCCCTGTTTTCTATCCATTCGGAATCCAGGACAGATACCGAGTCCATCACGAAATCATAGAAATCGCTGTAGCTGCCGCAAAGACCCAAAAGATCATTCGCCAGAGTCTTGAGATTGTTTTCATTTCTGAACAGCCAGTCGACATTATATTCTACTAGAGTCGGATAATACTTATGTAATGACTCAGGAAGTTTGTCCTCTACACCCCAATATAATACATCGTTTTCATCAGAAATAAGCCCCATTTTGCTCCCAAAATGACGATAAGAATGAGACTCAGGGTCAACTGCATAATCAATGGAGCTCTTGATCTCGCTCATGACTATATCATTATCCGACATATAATCAGAATTTTGAATAAGTTGAGTGTATCTATAGTCGATCTTACCTCCTAATATCATATATATATTTGAACCTAAAACAGATAAATCGTCTGTTGTCCAAGAAACACGCTCGTACCCGCTGGTATATACAACCGAAGTTTCGTTTTCATAAAACAACGAACTGAGATCCCCCTTGTTGGCATATTCCTTTTTGAACTCCTCCTGCAGGTTATAGGAACAAGTGTTCATAGCCACCCAGCCTTTCCACGATTCGAAGACCTCCTTATCCGAACCGCAACTGCACAATATACCCGCGAAAGTCATGCAGACTAAAAATTTTTTCATTATTTTCATATTTTGTAATTATTTGGCAGTTAGTATTTTGATGAGTTGTATGATAGATTCGGGCGTGATGGAATTAAGGTCTGGGTGTAAGCTGTTCTGAGTAGATGACAGCGGGGACAGCCAGATCAGTTCATAGCCATGGTCCTTTGCTCTGCTTTCCACGATTTCGACAGTGCCTCCTTTAGTCCTTGATGCGCAAATGATAATCTCGCATTCTTCTTTAATAAGTTCATCTATCCATTCTTTCTGCTTGGAATCCGGATCGCCCTGGCTTTCTATCCCTATTTTATGACCATCAAGATACACTATATCACAAATGTCATCAGAAGAAGTATCCAAAGGCGGATTGGAGCCATTCTTTAAATTCTGCCAAATGGTTTTGATTGCGGGAGTCTTGCCGATTCCAGAAAGCCCCCAGAAACAGATCATTGCTTTCATGATATTATAACATTAAGGTATGGCAATAAAAAGTGCGGAACCTGCCGTCTTCCATCAGAACAACAGGCACCGCCAAGCACCCCGACTCATATATGAAAAACAAGCAGTCCGCACATACGAATGTATGCAGACCGTGCTTATTCTTCCCTTGAGTCCCCCGACTTTACAAGCCGGGACAAAATTGGCGGTTTTGTTGTTCAGGGAATCCTAAGATTCACAAATCCAGTATTAACTTTTCAAGCATGACAAAGCCCGATTGCATCAAAGTTAACACTTAAAATCAGATTCGCAATGCAGACTGCCGTTTTTCTGGAACAAAAATATCCTGCCCTTCAGGTTTTTCAAAATTCAAAACGGTTCAAACCTGTTCATAAGACAAAAAACCTTATCTTTGGTGTGACAACCCGGTTCGACAACATGATGAATCATGACAAGAAACATATAGAAGCCTTGAAAAACGCAGTGCGTGAGAAATTCGGAAGAACGATAGAATCGGCTTCCGACTTTGATGCCTTGTCTTTGGACATAAGCCTGAAGACCGGGGACAACATCAGCGCCTCTACGTTGAAAAGGGTGTTCGGATATGTGAAATACGATGCGGCTCCGTCAATGACGACACTTTCTATCCTTGCAAGATATGCCGGATACGAGGGATGGTCGGATTTCCGTATGCCAAAGCAAGACAGACGCGGAAACAGGCGTAACATTATAGTAATTTCACTCTTCGGAATTTTGTCTGTCATCGGATTGGTCCTGATAATCAATTCCTTTTCCGGACAAAATGCGACAACGCATGAAGTTATGGAAACAACCGGTTCATCATCTGACATTACCGGAACTGCCGAAGATAAATATATGGAAATCCTGACCGGATACATGACTGCAATCAAACAGAAAATGGACCCGGTAATGGCCCTTCGGGACGGTATGCCATTGTACAGATATATCGAAAAGTGCGATTCCGCCTATTTTGAAATATTTTATGACATAAAAAAGACGATACCTGAAACCATTGCCGCTGCCTTTCCCGGCAATGACACATTGCAAGAGGTTTATTCCTCCAAGTTATTCAGCGAATGCCGGGATTTCGCAGTGGAACTCCAAAGGCAATTCACGCATGAAGAACGTATTCAGGCCGGTAAAGAGCAGTACGAAGTTCTTACAGGCAGAAAATACGGAGAATGACGCTTCGCTCGCCCGGGATGACAGGGCAGTCCATCACTCCTCTGCGAAAAGGGAGATGATGTTCAGGATCACGTTGCGGGCTTTCTCCATGCTTTCCACCGGGACGAATTCCATTTTTCCGTGGAAGTTGTGTCCTCCGGCGAAGATGTTCGGACAAGGAAGTCCCATGAAGGAAAGGTTGGCCCCGTCTGTGCCGCCTCTGATAGGCTTGATGCAAGGAGTGATTCCCTCCATTTCCATGGCCTTTACCGCCTTTTCGATAATATGGTAGTGCGGCTCAACTTCTTTCCTCATATTGTAGTACTGGTGCCTGATTTCCACAGTCGCAACTTCACCGTATTTGAAGTTGATGAATTCCACGCATTTCCTGAGCAATTCCTTCCTTTTCTCGAACATGGACATGTCATGGTCGCGGATAATGTAGGAAAACGTCGCCTCCTCGACAGTCCCGTTGAATCCGATGATATGGAAAAATCCCTCGTAACCGTCCGTATATTCGGGGCGTTGCTCCACAGGAAGCAGGGAATTGAGTTCCATACCTATGAGGATGGCGTTCAGCATCTTGCCCTTGGCATAGCCCGGGTGGATGTTCCGGCCCTGAATCTTTACCGTAGCCGAAGCCGCATTGAAATTCTCATATTCCAATTCCCCGATTTTGCCTCCGTCCATGGTGTAGGCATAGTCCGCTCCGAATTTCTTCACGTCGAATTTCTCTACACCCCGTCCGACTTCCTCGTCAGGTGTGAATCCTATCTTGATTTTTCCGTGTTTGAACTCCGGATGCGTCATCACGTATTCCGCCATTGACATGATTTCGGCTACTCCGGCCTTGTCATCGGCCCCGAGCAGCGTGGTCCCGTCTGTAGTGATGATTGTCTGGCCCTTGTACTCGGCAAGCTCCGGAAATTCGCTGACTTTCAGCACGAGTCCCGGAACGCCTTTCAGAGGAATGTCCTTGCCGTCATAATTTTCGAGGATCTGAGGCTTTATGTCCTTGCCTGAAGCATCAGGTGAAGTATCTACATGTGCTATGAATCCGATTGCCGGCACTTCCCTGTTGCAGTTCGACGGGATCTCCGCCATCACGTAACCGTGTTCGTCAAGTACGGCTTCGATACCCATTGCCGAAAGTTCGTCACGAAGCATTTTAAGAAGATCCAACTCTTTTGCACTGCTCGGATAGGATTCCGATTCGGGGTCCGACTGGGTGTCCACCGCAATGTATCTCAGAAATTTTTCAACCAAGGTTTCCATATCTTTTGATTGTTACATTAAAATCATGCTGACTGCCATTATGGCCATTCCTGCCACCACTCCTGCAATGGCGACATGGTGTCTGCCGTATTTTTCGGCAGTAGGAAGCAGTTCGTCCAAGGAAATGTATATCATGATGCCGGCCACGGCGGCAAGTATCAACGGGAATGCGGCTCCGCCACCGTCAAGGCTGACTCCGGACAACGCCGTGATGCCGTAGCAGATAAATGCGCCCACAGGCTCGGTGAGTCCGGAAAGAAGAGCATAGAGAAGCGCCTTGCCCTTGCTTTTCGTGGCAAAATATATCGGAATGGCTACGGCAATACCTTCCGGAATATTGTGTATGGCGATGGCAAAGGCAATCCCGGTACCCGTCTGCGGGTCGTTCAATGCGCCTATGAATGTCGCCATCCCTTCGGGAAAATTATGGATTGCTATGGCAAGCGCCGACATGATCCCGAGTTTTTTCAATGCGCTGCTTCCCGAATGTTCGATCAGGTCGGTGGCAGCGTTTTTGGAATCGAGGGAAAGCCCTGAAGCCTCGTGCGGGTTTTCGTATTCCGGTATCAGAAAGTCTATCAGGGTGATAAGTCCCATACCGAAAAAGAAGGCCAGGACCACGAATACACTGCCCTTTATGCCGCCGCAAGAAGCGGAAATGGCATTCTGGGCCTGCGGATAAAGCTCGGCAAGCGAGATGAATATCATTACTCCGGCCGACAGTCCCAACGCTCCTGCAAGGAAGTTGCTGCTTATCCTTTTCCTGAACAGGACAAGGGCGCCTCCCAGACCGGTGGCGGCACCTGCAATCAGGGTCAATATGAGCGCATGGACTACCGGATTCATCTTTATTCAGATTTCTTCGCTTTAAGCGATGAGAAGATGATGTAGCCGCAAATCAGGATGTAAGGTATGATGGCAACTGGCTCCATCCATGGCTGCGGTGCAAGTGCGCATTCCACGTCTGCGAATTTCAGGATTGCGCTGACTACGCCCATAAGTGCGCCTCCGGCGATGAATCCGGATGCTATGAGCGTCCCTTTTTCGACCCTTGCCCCGTTCAATGCCTTGTCTTTGCTCCTGCTGCCGACGAACCACGAAATCAGGCCTCCTACAAGCATCGGCGTATTGAGGTCGATAGGGATGAACATGCCGAGGGCGAAAGCCAACGCAGGGACTTTGAACAGCGTGAGGACTATGGCTAAGACTGCACCTATGCCGTACAGAAGCCACGGAGCATTGCCTCCGTTCATCATCGGTTCTATGACTGCTGCCATGGCGTTTGCCTGCGGTGCTACAAGGGCATCCTCTCCGGTAAATCCGTATGCCTTGTTAAGGATAAGCATCACACCTCCGACAGTAGCCGCCGCCACGAGAGTACCGAGGAATTTCCATGTCTCCTGTTTGCGAGGCGTGGAGCCTATCCAGTAACCTATTTTCAGGTCGGTGACGAAAGCTCCGGCCACTGAAAGAGCTGTGCAGACTACTCCGCCGATTATGAGGGCCGCCGTCATCCCGGCAGTACCTTTCAGACCTGCAGCCACCATGACAAGGGATGCAAGTATGAGGGTCATCAGGGTCATGCCGCTAACAGGATTCGAACCCACTATGGCTATGGCATTGGCTGCCACCGTCGTAAAGAGGAAGGCTATGATGCCGACCACGAGTACTCCGATTATGGCATGCCAGATATTGTCGACCACGCCGAAAGCGAAGAACAGCAATACGGCAACGAGGGTAATCACGATTCCCACCACGATTATTTTCATCGGAATATCACGCTGCGTGCGCTCGACTTCCGTCTTCTCTGCACTGTCCTTTCTTTTGAATTCCGAAACGGCAAGGCCGAGGGCTGACTTTATGACACCGAAGGACTTGATGATTCCTATGATTCCGGCCGTGGCGATGCCTCCGATACCGATATGGCGGGCGTATTCACTGAATATCTGTTCGGCCGACATTTCCGATACGGTGGCGGTGATGCCGGTATTCATGAGGTCGATGACCTGTCCTCCCCATATCAGATTCATCAGAGGGATGATGACCAACCATACAAGGAAACTTCCGCAACAGATGATCAGGGCGTATTTCAGCCCGACTATATATCCGAGACCGAGGACGGCTGCCCCGGTATTCAGTTTGAACACAAGTTTGGCCTTGTCGGCAATGGCGGCTCCGAAAGGCAGGATTTTCGTGGTGACGGTGTCGGCCCACAACCCGAAAGTGGATATGATGAAATCATAAAGTCCTCCTATGAGACCGCTGAAAAGGAGGGTCTTGGCCCCGCTGCCTCCGTTTTCCCCGCTGACAAGCACCTGTGTGGTGGCCGTAGCCTCAGGAAAAGGATATTTTCCATGCATTTCCTTGACGAAATATTTCCTGAAGGGTATCAGGAAGAGGATTCCGAGGATACCTCCGAGAAGTGACGAGAAAAAGACCTTGGTGAAATTGACGGTGAGTTCCGGATATTTTTCCTGCAGGATATACAGGGCGGGGAGGGTGAAAATGGCTCCGGCGACGATTGCACCCGAACATGAGCCTATGGACTGTATCATCACGTTTTCGCCCAATGAATTCTTTCTCCCGAGTGCGCTTGAAAGGCCGACTGCGATTATGGCAATAGGGATGGCCGCTTCAAACACCTGTCCCACGCGCAACCCGAGGAATGCGGCTGCCGCCGAAAACAGGATTGTCATCAGCAGTCCTATGGTAACGGACCACGGGGAAACTTCAGGATAGTTCTTCTTCGGGGACAGGATAGGTCTGTATTCTTCGCCGGGCTTCAGTTCCCTGTGGGCGTTTTCCGGCAACGTTTTCTTTTCTTCGCTCATTGTGTCTGCGGTTCGTTATAAATTCGGTTCGCGAAGATAAGGAAAAAACTAAAGCGAGCAGAAGAATGAGACGAAAAACGGGACTGAAAAATCCACGATGACCCCGTTGATGATGGCTATCGGCATATATTCCTTACCGCAACTTTTCAGAATTACCGGCAGACATACGTCCACGGACGTCACTCCGGCCACGCAGATCGGGGCGATCTTGCCGAAAATCCGGGTATAGAAAGGAGTGAAAAGCAGACAGGACAATTCCCTGATGATGTTTACGAGCAATGCTATCGTACCGAGTTCGGCAGCAAGGTATTCGCCCAACGAAGCCGAAGCATATTCGGCAATGAGGACCGAAGACAGTGAATAGTAGGCGAATCCGCTGGACGCCGCAAGACAGTCTGCCACACTCCATTTGGACAGGAAAAGCCCAGCTACAGCCGAAAGGCTCAGAGTCCCGACTACGGTGGCGAGAGGCACAAGCAGTACCTTGGGTTTCATGCCCTTGATGGCGTTTTTGAGGGTGGTGTCGTATCCGAGATTGATGCCGACCTGGAAAATCAGGCAGTAGAGAGCTATCATTACGGTATTGTTCCCGATGGAATCCGTCTTTATGGTATCACTCAGGCCGAAGAATATGCCGATTATGAAGAAGACGATGACTATCCCGCTGTCGGAAATCTTTTTCAGCCTCTGTTTCCATTTTTTCCGCTCAGGCGAATCCCCTTGGGGGCTGAATCCGGCATCGGCAAAACTCTCCTCTTCCTTGAAAACCCATTTGGACAGCACCCATCCGGCGAGAAGGCTTCCGAGAATGCCGGCAAATGCCAATATGAAGGCTTGAAGTCCGAGGGTCGAAAGATTGTCGAGAATGACCGGGCTGTTTCCTATCGTGATACCGAGAAGAAACAGCATCATGTATATGGTAATGGATATTGTCTTGCTGATGTATGAGATGAATCTCACTTTCCTCAAGACGATTCCGAGGCATATGCCGACCGCCATTGTCAGGATAATCTTAAACATAATTCCGTTCCTCGTGAAAATGCGGTGTCAAAAATACTCAAAATTCGCAGGATTTATAATAAATTTAGCTAAATTTGCCCCCCCCGAAAGAAAATCAAAACGAAAATGAACTTGACGAATAAGATTCTGTTTGCAGCAATTGTCTTTGCTGTCGCATTGTCCGTATCCGGTAATGCAAAGACTCCGTATGAAAAAGTTACAGGGTTGAAAGGAATTGTCCGGGATTCCGGAACTCATGAGCCGGTAGAATTTGTCACGGTGGCCTTGGCGGATACCTCCGGGACTGTCATTGCCGGAGCTACTACCGATTCCACGGGCAGATATTCGATGTCTCTGTCGGAAATCACGCCGGATTGCCGATTGCTTTTTTCACTGATAGGATACACGGAAAAGATTGTCTCTTTGGCCGGTTGCCTTGACGGAAATGTCGTTGACGGTACAGCGGAAATTCCGCCCGTGCTGATGGAGCCGGATGCGCAGATGCTTGCAGCTGCCAAGGTTTCAGGAGAACGGCCTTTGATAGAATACCGGTTCGACAGACTTGTGATGAACGTTTCGGAACTTGCCGTGGCGCAGACCGGAGATGCCTTGGACGTATTGAAAAGTTCGCCCGGGGTCACCGTGGACAAGGACGGGAATGTGAAACTGAACGGGTCTACGGTGGCGGTATGGATTGACGGCAGGCCTTCCAACATGTCAGGGGCCGATTTGCAGACATATCTGCAGGGTAGCGAAGGCTCGGCCATTGAAACCGTGGAACTTATCACCAATCCCTCTGCAAGGTACGATGCGGAGGGCAGCGGCGGCATCATCAACATCAAGACGAAGAAATCGTTCATGAAAGGGTTCAGCGGGACGATGAGGGCAAGCGGCGGTGCCGTTTTGTCTCCGTATGCTTATTTTTACGGGAACGTATCGGCGAATCTGAGATATAAGACCGACAAGACAAATACTTTTTTCCAATACACTCCGTCGGTCTACAATTCCGCTTTCGTTTTCGATGAGATAAAACTGTACGGTGAAGGGAACAGCATGAGGCAGGAAAGCCATGCCTTGACCAGAAACATGTCGCAATCCCATCATATCCGCTTTGGCAATGACTGGAACATTTCCGACAAAGGTATTCTCGGTGTGATAGTCAGGTTGAACTGGAATATCTCGTCATCAGGCTATATCTCTCCGAATATCGTCAGGGACTATATGGATGCCGGGACTCCGGAGGAAAGCCTTTACAGCGAATTTGCCGGAGAAAACAATTCTTCCGACAAGAACGCCGATTATTCTGTCAACCTGAATTATACGAGGACATTCGACGAATCGCTGAACCAGGAGCTTACGATCAATGCCGATTATTACCGTACGGAAAACAATGTCACCCGCAGCATCCGGAACATTTATTCGTTCCTTTCCCCTGAATCGGCTGTGGCAGGTATCAAAGACAACGGCTTCGATGACGGCACGGACAGGAAGTTGGATTTGTATTCTTTCAAGGCTGATTATTCCCAGTCGTTGTTCGGGCAGACAGGCCGTCTTGAAGCGGGGTTGAAAGCTGCATACTCCGGTACAGACAACCGTTACGGGATGTATGACTATGATTTCGCCACCCAATCTCTCTTGTCGGACGAGAGGAATGATTTCACATACGGTGAGCAGGTTTATGCCGCCTATGCCAATCTATCCAAAAAATTCGGGGAGAAATGGAATGCGCAGGCAGGTCTGAGAGGGGAATACACGGTGCAGGAGGGTAACTGGATGCTTGGTTCGGAGTCCAACAGGAGGAGTTTCAAGGATTATTTCGACCTTTTCCCGAGCGTCTTTTTGAGTTATGCACCGTCGCAGAAAGCCATTCTTTCGGCAAGTTATTCCTACCGCATTAGCAGGCCGAAATACTGGCAGCTGAATCCTTTCAGGGACTACGGCTCGGCCACTTCATATACGCAGGGCAATATCGAACTGGAACCGTCGTACAGCCACAACGTGCAATTGACCGGGGTGTTCTTCAGCAGACTGTCCGTATCCGGCGGCTTCAATATGACGAATAACTTCAGTGACGTGCAGACTCCCATGTTAGACAAGGAGACCGGGGTCATGGGCTTGCTTTATTCCAATGCCGGTGACCAATATGTAGCCTATGCCTCGCTTTCGTTGTCGGAATTGCCGATTACCAAGTGGTGGAACATTACGGCGAACCTGTCTTACCTCCATCTGTCGTTTTCGGCTTATGACGATTTGGCGGAACTGGTTTATGGCGGTCCGTACAGCAATTCGAGCAATGCCTTCCAAGGGTATGCTTCCACGACTTTCCTGCTTCCTGAGAATTTCAAATTCGGGATAGACGGCTGGATTACGACGCCTGCGTCAATGGGTTATTTCAATATTCTCGCAATGGGTGGCTTGAATTTCAGCCTGATAAAGACTTTTGTCGACGGGAAATATACATTGGCGCTGTATGCCAATGACGTCCTCAACACCGGAGACACGAACGGTTATATGGAGAATGATGGTGTCCGCACGTATATTCTGAAGCAGGACTATACCAATACCAATGTTTCCCTGAGTTTCACATGGCGCTTCGGAAACAATGCTTCGCAAGGCCGCCAGCGCAATGTCGGCAACCTCGACGAAGCCACCCGCCTCTGAGCCTCAGCTTGTCATTCGGCACATTGCAGCGTATTGCCGGTTGTTATGCCGCTTTTTGCAAAAAAATTATGAACTTTGCAAAAAGCGGTATATGACCTGTAAACGTGTGAATTATCGGATAACCTGTTTTGTCTTGAATATCCTGTTTTCGTTTCTTTGCATAGAGTCTTTTTCCCAAGATCGGGAAAATACAATTGCAGAATTAAAGGAAAACTATAGGATAGTACGTGCTGAAAATAATGTAAGAATCGTACGTTATGATGGATATGACGACGAGATGCCGTATATGCTCGAAACGGCTAAAGCCTTGCCGTCATCCGCAGATGTGGATAAGGAAAACAGTAAACTGTTAAAACATGCATTACAGAAATATGAAGTTGATAACTCGGTAATGTTGGGTGTTGTAAGAAAGCATTTCTCAAATAAGGTGGATTTGGCCTTTGTTTCCTTTATTGTATCAAAGTCCGGCAGATTCGAGTATTTGTATATTTTTCTATTGGACAGAGACAATCGGAAAGAAAAGAAAAACCTGACATTGGAATATCCTGATGACAAGTACTATGATTTCTTACAATGGATGATTGAGAATGTGGAATTGACGCCTTGGGATGGTCCTGTTCCATATTGCAGGGGCGCATTCAGCGTCCGATAAACATATACCCAATGGAATTGGAAAAATTGAGATATAAAAGAATCAGAATGAGTATGAAATACAGTTTATTGATTTGTCTGCTAATATTATTTTTTATACCAGTACGGGCATACGGACAGGACGACGTAGTCCGGAGGGACACCATAGAAAATATGGTCGTTTCATATTATGATGGATATGTGTCTGTCACGAGGCTGAACGGAGGGTTGGAAAAAAGTGATTTTCATGTAATAAAGTATGACGGAGACCGTAATAGTCATGCCATGGATGAGTTGTTGGGCAATAAGCCTTATATTGAACCTTCAAGGGAAGCGGCAATGACGGATGCAGTCAAGGAGGCTATTGGAGAAGCCAAATTGCAAGGATTATATCGATTGTGGTGTCCGGTGGTCTATTCGAGGTCATTGAATCTTGAGTATCTTGAAGTTTGGGGACAGTTGCCGATGTGGACATCTGAAGACTATTGCAAAGTCTATAATATATTGAATAATGTGCGCCTTACCGGTTTCACGCTGTGGAAAGAACCTGTACCATACGTGTTTTTTTCCTTTCCGGTACGATTAGCTGACAAGGCTGTGAATCCGGTCAGGGAATAGCATGTTTCTGCTTAAGCAATAACACCAATACAACAAACCAATGAACTTAATCTAAATTCACATAATTCGTATTCCGCCTTAATGTCGGAGATTAATACTTTTGGAAGGAAAATGACTTATACTATGAAACGTTATGCATTTATTGTAGCCACCTTATTAGTGTTGCTTCCTGCTTATGGCGGGAATGACGGCATTCCGGTAGTTCATTATACTCCTTTTGGTTATGAAGATAAAGTAAGGGAGGCGGTGAAACAGGATTCTGTCTTTCATCTTGTGTTATACCCATACAGGGTGTCTTCCTTTTCATACATTGGAGTCATGCGTGGCGGAAACATCCTATATTACGACAAAGAAGGCAACAAGTACATGTCAATCGCTGAACTTGTAAAAGCAGAAGGTCTGTCCATTAAGGAATACATAGATATTTATGCAGACTGCTATCGGCAACGGATGCTGAAAAATTGCGGGAGTTCCTTATATTCAATGGATATGGAAGAAGCAAAGTCGATTGTCCGGGATTCCTATTTCTATCATTGGATGAAAAGTCGTGACCGGGAGGCAACGATTTCGGAATTTTGTGAACTGGTCAAAGAATGGTTGCCGGAAACGGATGTAGAGAAGTTGAACCGGATGCTTGATTCTCAGATGACTGTAACTGAAAAAGAGAGTGACGTTTTCATCAATCTCAATACGGCTGGTAATTATATCCCGCTATGTGGAGCCAACGTATATTCTATAATGTCAATATTTTACAGTCCAGAGGCTATGGATATTCTCTATGACCAGTTTTCCATTTACCAGACAAGATTCAGGACTGCGTTGAATATCATAAGGAAAATGAGGAATACAGAGGCATCTCTCACAGCATATTTCAATGAATTGATTGTCGTTTCGGATTATGACCTTATGAAATATCTGATTGACAATGAGTGATAATATCACTTCGCCCGACAAGCCGACAACAACGCAGCACATTGACTGTCATCCCGACCGAGCGAAGCGAGCGGAGGGATCTGCCGCTTCACCCCTCGGCTTGAACGAGATCTTTCGACTCCAATCACAAGTTCTTCTCTGGTTTTCCGGATGGAACATTACGGAATTTTTCCTGCAATGTTTCAAGAGCTTTGAGCAAATCTGCAAATTCAAGAGATTCTCCGTAAATAAAGTTGGGACGCATGGTGTTATAGTCCAACTCAAATTTACGGATAAGATCTTCTTTAGGAACAATTGTTATGGATGACGGTAATTCCTTGTCGTAATCTACATAGCCGGCATGATAGAATTTCTTCCGATGTTCGACAATATTGTAATAGAGTTCCGAATCGTTTAAAGCCTTGTCTGCATATCCGGTATGTGAAAGTTTTTCCAAATCATAGAAATGTCGTGACATACGATATGTTCTCGGCTCCTTTTTCTGGTACTCCTCGCACAACAGAAATGCTTTCTCCAAAAATGTCCTTGCCGGGCTCACAGTCTTTATGGTCTGGACAATCTCGGAATCGACATCTTCCCTGTTGTAGATCTGTTCTATCAGTGAGGAAATGCGCTTCATTTCGTATGGTTCATCCATTGAAAGAACGCTGATTTCAATCTTTATAGTCGGTTTTGCGTATGGTGCATCGCTATTATAGAGCGACTGGTATTGAATAAAGATTACAGATGGATCTTTGTCATGGGGCACTTTTCTTGGTTCTCCGTTTTCATCAGGCATTTCATTTTCTGCAAACACATTTACAGCCAGGCCCAATGTTGCCAGCTTCTCTTTAAGCTCTTCCTTGAATTCTCCGAAAATATAATCTTGGGCCTTTTCTCTGAGATTGTGGATTTGGGTGTTGCTTGTGCAGTTGGCACACGGGAGTTTTTTTACATTCAGGAAAAAATCCCGTCCAAGTGCCAAATCTATATCTTCACTGAAACGCTCTATGATTTTCCATCCCTTGCTCAGACTTGTTCCTCCCTTAAAAAGTAGATATTCGGAAGGACTTGTCCTAAATAAAGCATACAATACGGCTGTTACCCACCAGTCTTTTTCAACAGCAGCTTCATCTATGTGCATAGCGTCAACTACTCCCTGTATCATTGCCCTCCGTTCATCGAGCGAGAAGTCTGTCCATTTACTCATTGTCGCTGTCTGTTTTGATGTTTCTTTTTATAATTTGCCGTATCCAGGCCGGTGCCAACAGAAGATCGCGGTCTATCGTCTCTTTTTCCGGTGTTTCGCGAAGCAATTGTGCGACTCTTTTTTCTACAGTTTCTGTTATGTTTTCCTCTCCAATGCTGCGGAGTGCCTGTACCAATTCAGGCATCAGTTTGCCTTTGTATGCAAAATTTTTAGGAACGCCATGTTTCAACACCACTGTCCTGCTGCCTAATTTCAGTTTTCTTGGGGTGCCTGAAGTTATGAAACAAGCATTCGTCGGGACTTGAGTCGAGAACCCAAGCCTGTTGGCCGCAGTTTCACCTGCCGGGAATACTGTTGCCTTATCTCTTTTGGCGATTTCTTTTACAAGTTCAAATGCAGAAGGATATGCTACCCCGAACCGTGTTTTCTTTGCTTTTACATATACCCCTTTGGCAATGCGTGTAATCAGACCTTCTTTCTCATATATGGCAAGAAGTTTTGTTACATATTCTACATCAAATTGAGGGAATGAAGACACGAAGAACACCTCGCCATATCTTGCGTGAACTATTTTTGCTCTAATTCTTTGTTCTATCGTTTTTTGCATATTATTTTTACCTTATTTTAAGTCGGAATAAAAGCGTTTTTTTCGACGTAAATATATCAAAATATCATGAGATGACAAAGATAAGGGAATTTTATTTTGGACTTCGTCAACAATTAAAGGCAACACAGCGTATTGTCAGTTGTTATGCCGCTTTTTGCAAAAAATTTATGAACTTTGCAAAAAGCGGTATATGACCTGTGAACGTGTGAATTATCGGATAACCTGTTTTGTCTTGAATATCCTGTTTTCGTTTCTTTGCATAGAGGCTTTTTCCCAAGATCGGGAAAATACAATTGCGAGGGATGGAATTACGTTCGGTACAGACTCCATTGCCGGACATTATAATATATCACGACTTGAGATGCGTGTAAAAATATCAGGTACACACGGTCATGACGACGTCGAATGGTATAAGGATGTAATCGGGAAAGAAACTTCAGACAAGAAAGATATTGACAGGGATAATGCCAAACGCTTCAGGCATGCCCTGAAAAAGTATAATGATTCTGAAGTTGCCGCTCTTTTGAAAGAAGCCGTAAGGCATGAATTTTCAGAAGAAGTGGAATTGGCGTTTATGTATTGCGTACTATCAAAATCCGGCAGATTGGAATATGCCGAGTTGATTATGAATGATGCCGACGGAAAGCCCCTGATTCATAAGTACTCGGATGAACAATATCGGAATTTTATGGACAGAGTCCATGAGACCATAGAATTTACTCCATGGGAGTGTCCGGTAACGTTCTGCATCGGGGCCTTTAATTTGCGCTGGGAAGAGCGGCTTCAATGAATTGATTGCCGTTTCGGACTATGAACTTATGGAATATCTGATTGAACGAGATCTTTCGACTCCGGACTGCGTCCTCCGCTCAAGATGACACCACCATGACGGATGCAACGCAGCGGATTGCCGCTTCATCCTTCGGATTTCAGGTCCAATTCCACGGGGCAATGGTCCGAGCCGAGGATTCCGGTGTGGATTTTCGCCCCGGCGAGTCTGCTGTCAAGCCGTTTGGACGTAATGAAATAATCGATACGCCAGCCTGCGTTCTTTTCACGGGCCCTGAAACGGTATGACCACCAGGAATATATGTCTTTCATATCCGGATAGAAATACCTGAACGTGTCGGTGAACCCGCTGTCGAGCAGAATCGAGAATTTTTCACGTTCCTCGTCGGTGAATCCGGCGTTCCTGCGGTTCGTTTTCGGGTTCTTCAGGTCTATTTCCTTGTGGGCCACATTCAGGTCTCCGCAAACGATGACAGGCTTCTTCGCATCCAAGGCGAGGAGATATGAGCGGAAATCGTCCTCCCATTTCATCCTGTAATCGAGCCTTGCCAATTCGTCCTGAGAGTTCGGAACGTATGCCGTGACGAAATAGAAATCCTCCATTTCCAGTGTAATGACCCGACCCTCATGGTCGTGCTCATCGATTCCGATGCCATAGGTGACATTCAACGGTTTGTGTTTCGTAAATACAGCCGTCCCGGAATACCCTTTTTTCTCGGCATAATTCCAATACGACTCGTATCCTTCAAATTCAAGGTCAAGCTGTCCCGCCTGCATCTTGGTTTCCTGCAGGGCGAAGAAGTCTGCATCCAATTCCTTGAAAATATCGGCAAAACCTTTGCCCATGCAGGCCCTGAGGCCATTTACGTTCCACGATATAAATTTTACAATGTCCATTCGGTGCCGTCTTTAGTGTCCTTGATGTGAATGCCGAGGGCGTTGAGCTCATCACGGATTTTGTCGCTCGTGGCCCAGTCCTTGTTTGCCTTGGCGGCCTTTCTCTGTTCGAGGACCATCGTCATGAGTCCGTCGATGATCTGCCCGGCCTTGCCTCCTTCGCTTTCCTCGTCTTTCAGCCCGAGAACTCCGGAAACCACGTCGTCGAAAAGCCCTGCGAGGATGTCCATATCCTTTTGTGACAGTTTGATTTTCCCGTCCTTGGCAGTATTGATGATTTTCACCGCTTCGAATATGTAGGACAACGCTATCGGAGTGTTGAGGTCATCGCACAGGGATTCATATGTCTTTTCGCAAATATCGGCTATGGCAGGATTGTCCGTATCGAAGTGTTCCGGAGCGATATCCGAGACAAATTTGCCGTATGGCAGTTCCATAGCCGGATGCCCGGCCATTTCATGAATGTCCTTGGCTGCCTGCATGACCCTTTTCAGCCCCTTTTCCGCGGCCTGCAATGCGTCGTTGCTGAAATCGAGGGTGCTGCGGTAATGGGCCTGGAGTATGAAGAACCTTACCGTCATCGGGCTGTATGCCTGTACGAGCAGGGGATGGGTCCCGTTGAACAGTTCTTCAAGGGTGATGAAATTGCCGTAGGACTTGCCCATCTTCTTGCCGTTGATGGTGATCATGTTGTTGTGCATCCAGTATCTGACACCGCCGCAGCCTCGTGAAGCCGTGTTCTGGGCCAGTTCGCATTCATGGTGCGGGAACATCAGGTCCATACCGCCTCCATGTATGTCGAATACTTTTCCGAGATATTTCTCGCTCATGGCGGAGCATTCGAGATGCCATCCCGGGAATCCGTCGCTCCACGGTGAAGGCCAGCGCATTATATGCTCCGGAGCGGCCTTTTTCCATAAGGCGAAGTCATACGAAGCATGTTTGTCCTCCTGCCCGTCGAGTTCCCTCGTCCCTCCTATCATCTCTTCGATGTTTCTTCCTGAAAGTACGCCGTAGTCATGGGATTCATTGTATTTGCGCACGTCGAAATACACCGAACCGTTGCTCTCGTAGGCATAACCTGCGTCGAGAATCTTTTTCACCAAGGCTATCTGTTCGATGATATGCCCCGAAGCCCGCGGCTCTATCGACGGCGGAGCCACGTTGAGCATCCGCATGGCATCGTGGTAGCGTATCGTATATTCCTGCACCACTTCCATCGGCTCCAATTGTTCAGTACGGGCCTTCTTGGCTATCTTGTCCTCCCCCTCATCTGCATCGTGCTCAAGATGTCCCACGTCGGTTATGTTCCTGACATAACGCACTTTGTATCCCAAATGTTTCAACAGTCTTACCAATACGTCGTATGTGATGCCCGGCCTCGCATGCCCCAAATGCGCGTCCCCGTAGACAGTCGGACCGCAGACATAAAGCCCCACATGACCCGGATTTACCGGCTCGAACAATTCCTTTTTCCTCGAAAGGGTGTTCGTAATGTATAAATTCCTCATAAAACCAATCTGTCTATATCCTCGCAAACATACAAAAAAATTACGAAATTTTCATTACATTTGCGCTGGCTTCCGGGAGGGAAGCCGCAGATCCTGAATTTTAATTTATTTCCGACAATATGAAGGTAGCAGTCATTATGGGTTCGACCAGCGACTATGAAATCATGTCAGCTGCGATCAAGGTTCTTGAGGATTTCGGTGTCGAATACGAAAAGCGTGTCATCAGCGCTCACAGGACACCGGACCTGATGTGCGAATATGCCAAATCGGCAAAGGAACGCGGAATAGGCGTCATTATAGCAGGAGCGGGCGGAGCGGCCCACGTAGCCGGAGTCGTGGCAGGAATGACCACCGTACCTGTCATAGGCGTTCCTATACAGACCAAGGCCCTTGGCGGCATGGATTCCCTTCTGTCCATAGTGCAGATGCCCGGCGGGATACCTGTGGCTACGATGGCTATCAACGGAGCGAAAAACGCAGGCCTGCTTGCAGTGGAAATATTGGCAATAGCCGATGACTCGCTTAATGAAAAGCTGATGGAATTCAGAAAGGAACAGACACAGAAAGTACTTGAAGCCGAAATATGAAAAATTACCGCGTTTTCGTAGAAAAGTATCCTGAATTTCAGGTGGAGGCACAGAGTCTCCTGAGCGAACTGAATGAAAATCTCGGCCTGTCGCTGCAGACCCTGAGGCTTCTCAACGTCTATGACCTTTTCGGATTTTCGGAGGAACTTCTTGAAAAAAGCCGCTACAGCGTATTCGGTGAAATCGTGACCGACAAGGTTACGGATGACTGCGACCTGACAGGCAGCAAGTACATCGCCGTAGAATATCTTCCTGGACAGTTCGACCAAAGGGCGGCTTCCGCAGTGGAATGCGTGAAACTGATAGAGCCTGAGGCGGATGTGCGCATCAGAAGTTCCAAACTGATAATCCTCGACGGGGAAGTATCGGACGATGTGATAGCGAAAATCAGACATTATTATATCAATGCGGTGGAATCCCGCGAGAAGGATCTGTCACGCCTGACCGATACCGAACAGGCCGAAGTGAAACCGGTGCAGATACTTGAGGGACTCACGGCATTGAAAGAGGAAGAACTTGCCGGCTACTGCCGCAGGATGGGACTTGCCATGAATGCCGATGACCTGAGGGAAGTCGTCAATTATTTCAGGAAAGAAGGCAGGGACCCGTATGAGACCGAACTCCGTATTCTCGATACCTACTGGAGCGACCATTGCCGCCATACCACTTTCACCACCGAACTCGAAAGCATAGGTGTGGAAGAATCCTTCATAAAAGAGGAAATAGACGGCACCCTGAACCTTTACATGAAGATGCGCAAGGAACTCGGACGGGAAAACAAGGGCGTTAACCTCATGGACATGGCCACAATCGGAGCGAAATACCTCAAGGCAAAAGGGTATTTGGACGACATGGAGGTCAGCGAGGAAAACAATGCATGCAGCATATTCGTGGATGTGGATGTGGACGGGAAGACCGAGAAATGGCTTCTCCAGTTCAAGAACGAGACGCACAACCATCCGACCGAAATAGAACCGTTCGGAGGCGCTGCGACCTGTCTCGGAGGGGCGATAAGGGATCCGTTGTCAGGCAGAAGCTATGTATATCAGGCAATGAGGGTGACCGGAGCCGGAAATATCTATCAGCCTGTCTCCGAGACCATGCCGGGCAAACTTCCGCAGAAAGTCATCAGCCGCAAGGCTGCACACGGATATTCGAGCTACGGCAATCAGATCGGCCTTGCCACTACCCATGTAAGGGAAATATATCATGAAAATTACGTGGCCAAAAGGCTTGAGGTCGGAGCTGTGGTCGGGGCTGTCAAGGCGGAAAATGTCCGCAGGGAGACACCTTGTCCCGGAGATGTGGTTCTTCTCTTGGGCGGACGTACCGGACGTGACGGTATCGGCGGGGCTACAGGCTCATCTAAAGAGCATACCGAATCGTCCATAGAGACATGCGGAAGCGAGGTGCAGAAAGGAAATGCACCTGAAGAAAGAAAGCTCCAGAGGCTGTTCCGCAGGCCGGAAGTCACAAGGCTTATCAAGAAGTCCAACGATTTCGGCGCCGGCGGCGTGAGTGTGGCCATCGGAGAACTTACTGACGGACTCGACATTTATCTGGACAGGGTTCCGGTCAAGTACAGCGGTCTGAATTCCACGGAACTTGCCATAAGCGAATCCCAGGAAAGGATGTCGGTGGTCATCGAGGCGAAAGACAGGGATGAATTCGAGGCATATTGCCGGAGCGAAAACGTGGAAGTGACCCATGTGGCCGATGTGACCGATACGGAAAGGCTCCGCATGTACGATCACGGCAAGCTCGTGGTGGATTTGTCAAGGGCGTTCATTGACAGCGCCGGGGCGAAGCACTATGCTTCCGCTGTGGTTTCGGCAGTGGAAAACAGGAATCCGTTCGAGAGGACCGTGGCCGGTGCGGATCTGAAAGAAAAAGTATTCAACAATCTTCAGGACCCGAATGTCACTTCACAGAAAGGCCTTATCGAGATGTTCGACTCCACAATAGGACGTTCCACCGTGCTGATGCCGTTCGGAGGTTGTCTGCAGACAACGGAAACCCAGGTTTCAGTGCAGAAGCTCCCTGTAGACGGATACACGGATACGGCGAGCGTCATGGCTTTCGGTTACAATCCGTTCATTACAAGCTGGAGCCCGTACCACGGAGCGGCGTATGCAGTCGTTGAGGCATGTGCAAAGGTGGTTGCTTCCGGAGCTTCATACGAGAAGATGCGTTTCTCCTATCAGGAATATTTCGAGAGGATGACCCATGACCCGAAAAGTTGGGGCAAACCGTTGGGCGCACTTCTCGGTGCATTGAAAATGCAGAAGGAACTATGCCTCCCGTCCATAGGAGGAAAGGATTCCATGAGCGGCACTTTCGAGCACATCAACGTACCGCCTATGCTCATGGCTTTCGGTATCACCACGGTCAATGCCGGCAAGGTGATTTCTCCGGAACTCAAATGGGAAGGCAACAAACTGTATCTCATAAGGCATACTCCGCAGGCCGATTACATGCCTGATACGGAACAGCTGAAGGCGAACTTCAAATTTACGGAGTCGCAGATTGCCTCCGGCAACATAGTTTCGGCTTACGCCGTAGGATTCGGAGGAATTGCGGAAGCCATTTGCAAGATGTCTTTCGGCAACGCTTTCGGAGTGGATGTCAAGGTCGATGAAAAGGACCTTTTCAATTACAGTTACGGGTCGATTGTGGTGGAATCCGAGACGGATCTCGATTATCCTGCCGCCGAATATCTCGGGGAAGTCACTTCCGGCGAAGACGGGAATCTCCGTATCAACGGCGTTGCCATGTCGATATTCGAACTCATGTATGCCAACGGCGAGAAATTTTCCAAGATTTATCCTGATACGTGCGAGCCGTCGCATCCGAAACTCGTTCCGGCAGGCCTTGCGGGTGTCAAACCTCGTAAAGTGAAAAAGACGGAACTCAAATACAAGGGTGAGCCGGTACAGACACCTGTCGTCTACATACCGGTGTTCCCGGGTACGAACTGCGACTACGATACTGCCAAGGCGTTCCGCAAGGCAGGAGCGGAAGTGAAGATGAGCGTGTTCCGTAATCTGAAAAGCGAGGACATCTTCAGTTCCATCGCCGAAATGAAGAAAAACATTTCCGAATGCCATATTTTCGCCCTTGCAGGAGGCTTTTCAGCCGGTGACGAGCCTGACGGCAGCGGAAAATTCATCGCAAACGTCCTTAACAACAAGGAAATAGCCGATGAAATCCATGCACTTCTCGACAGAGGCGGCCTGATTCTCGGCATCTGCAACGGATTCCAGGCCCTCGTGAAATCGGGGCTTCTCCCTTACGGACGGCTCGGAATGGTTACGAAGGATTCGCCTACATTGTTCAGGAACGATATCAACCGTCATATCTCGCAGATGGTCACCACGAGGGTGGCGTCTGTCAATTCCCCTTGGTTGTCAGGATTTTCCGTCGGAGACCTGCACACAATAGCCGTGAGCCACGGGGAGGGCAAGTTCGTGGTTAACGAAGAATTGGCCAAGGAACTTTTTGCCAACGGACAGGTGGCATTCCAGTATGTGGACCCGATAAGCGAGGAGGTCACGATGGAGTCTCCATACAATCCGAACGGCTCATACTATGCCATCGAGGGTATAATAAGCCGGGACGGACAGATTCTCGGGAAGATGGGGCACACGGAGAGATACGAGAAAAACCTGTTCAGGAATATCGAGGAGGAACTCGAGCAGCCGTTGTTCATAAATGCCGTGAATTATTTCAGAGGAAAATAAGATGTCTGACAGGGGTTTGAACGAAGAATGCGGCATTTTCGGTGTCTATGGAGTGCAGGACGCTCCCAATCTTGTGTACTACGGACTTCATGCCCTGCAGCACCGCGGACAGGAAGGATGCGGCATAGTGGCGGAAGCCTCGGATGGGACGATGAAGCGTATCAAGGGTGAGGGCTTGGTCACCGAGGTGTTCAATGAAGCCAATCTGTCTTCCCTGAAAGGAAACATGGCAATCGGCCATGTCCGGTATTCGACTACCGGCGGAGGCGGAATTGAGAACGTGCAGCCTTTTCTGTTCAGGCATCATACCGGAGATTTTGCATTGGCCCATAACGGCAATCTTGTCAATTACAATATATTGAGAAGAATGTTGGAGGACAGGGGCAGTCTTTTCCAGTCGTCGTCGGACAGTGAAGTGCTTGCTCATCTCATCAAGAAGGACAGTGCGGATGCCTCCAAGCCGAGGATCTTTTCGATTGTGAACGCCCTCAACGAAGTGGACGGCGCATTCGCATTCCTTATAATGACCTCGAACAGGATTTATGCCTGTCGGGACAGGAACGGATTGAGGCCGTTGTCGATAGGCCGTCTCGGAGACGGATATGTGGTCAGCAGCGAAACCTGTGCGTTCGATATTGTCGGAGCCGAGTTTGTCAGGGATGTGGAACCGGGGGAAATTGTAACCATTGACCATCACGGTTTGCGCAGCCGAAAATATACGGATTCCTGCAGCCATGACATGTGTGCGATGGAATATATCTATTTTTCGAGACCGGACAGCGACATTGAAGGATGCAATGTACATGGTTTCCGCAAGGAGACCGGGCGGCTTCTTTACGGGGAAGCCCCGGCGGATGCGGACATCGTGGTGGGAGTGCCGGATTCGAGCCTGAGCGCAGCCATGGGATACAGCGAGGCGTCGGGACTGCCTTATGAGATGGGATTGGTCAAGAACAAATACGTCGGCCGTACGTTCATAGCCCCGTCACAATCCCTCAGGGAAAAGGGCGTGAGAATGAAACTGTCGGCCGTAAGGACCATAGTCAAGGACAAAAGGGTGGTATTGGTGGACGATTCCGTGGTGCGCGGGACCACGTCGAAAAGGATAGTGTCAATGCTGCGTGATGCCGGGGCGAAGGAAGTGCATCTCAGGATTGCGAGTCCGCCTATTGTCAGTCCGTGCTTTTACGGAGTGGACATATCCACATACGAGGAACTCATGTGTGCGCATAAATCTCTTGATGAGGTAAAAAGGGAGATCGGAGTGGATTCCTTGGCGTTCCTTTCGGAAGAAGCCCTGTTCAAGGCCGGGGCCAGAAACGAGCTGTGCCTTGCCTGCTTTACGGGCAAATATCCGACCAAGTTGTATCAGCCCGTTGAGGAAGCCAACAAGGACGGAAAGTTTTGAAAATTTTTATAAATTCGTCGTCAGGACGGTAATTTTGGATATATTATGGCAGAAAGTTACGAAAAAGCCGGAGTCAACCTCGAAGCAGGTTATGAGGTTGTCCGCAGAATCAAGAGCCACGTGGCTTCGACATCCCGTTCCGGGGTGATGGGAAACATCGGGTCGTTCGGTGGAATGTTTGACTTGTCGGCATTGAATGTAAAGGAGCCGGTATTGGTCAGCGGGACGGACGGCGTAGGAACGAAACTGAAACTTGCTTTCGAGATGGACAAGCACGACACCATCGGTATCGATGCCGTGGCAATGTGTGTGAACGATGTCCTTGCGCAGGGAGCGGAGCCGTTGTTTTTCCTCGATTATGTGGCTGTCGGCCATAACGAGCCCGCCAAGGTGGAAGCGATAGTGTCCGGCGTGGCGGAAGGCTGCCGTCAGGCAGGTTGCGCCCTGATCGGCGGCGAAACTGCGGAAATGCCGGGAATGTACGGTGACGGGGAATACGATATTGCCGGTTTCACGACAGGCGTAGTCGAAAAATCGAAACTGATAGACGGTTCCAAGGTGAAAGTCGGCGATGTGCTTGTGGGAATAGCATCTTCAGGAGTGCATTCCAACGGATTCAGCCTTGTCCGCAAGATATTTGCCGATGCAGGCTTGGATCTTAAGGCTTCCTATCCGGAACTCGGAGGACGCAGGCTCGGGGACGTTGCCCTTACACCGACCAGGATTTATGTGAAACAGGTGTTGGATGTCATCCGCAATTGCGATGTACATGGTGTCGCCCACATCACCGGAGGCGGATTCGATGAAAATATCCCGCGCATCCTGCATGAGGGACAGGGTATTGAAATCAGGGAAGGAAGCTGGGAAATCCTGCCGATTTTCTCCTTCCTCGAAAAATACGGCAAGGTCGCCCATCGTGAAATGTTCAATATTTTCAACATGGGCATCGGGATGGTACTTGCCTTGGACGCTTCGGAGGCTGACAAGGCCGTCAGAATCCTTGAGGGACATGGCGAAAAGGCTTCCGTCATAGGCCGTATCACGGACGGACAAGGTGTAACAATAATATAGGATTGGTATAATGAAAAGGGCTTTATTCAGCGTAAGCGACAAGACCGGCGTAGTGGAGTTTGCCGGTGCATTGGTTTCACTCGGGTGGGAGATAATCGCCACCGGTGGGACAATGAAACTCCTCCAGGATTCGGGGCTTAAAGTGATCAACATCAGCGAAGTGACCGGATTCCCGGAAATCTGTGACGGCAGGGTGAAGACCTTGCATCCGAAAGTGCACGGAGCTCTCCTCGGCAGACGTGACCTCGAAAGCCATCGCCGCCAGTTGCAGGAAAACGGCATCGAATACATTGATTTAGTATGCGTGAACCTGTATCCGTTCAGGCAGACAATCTCCAAGCCGGATGTCACGATGGAGGATGCCATAGAGAATATCGATATAGGAGGCCCTTCGATGCTGCGCAGTGCGGCCAAGAACTGGAAGGACGTGACCGTGGTCTGCAATCCCGACGATTATTCTACGGTAATCGAAGAAATCAAATCCACAGGCAACACGACGCCGGAAACCCGTTTGAAATTGTCGGCGAAGGCCTATACCCATACGGCAGAATACGATATGATGATTGCCACCTACATGAGGAAACAGGCCGGACTCAATGAAAAACTTTTCTTGGAGTATGATTTGAAGCAGACGCTCCGTTACGGCGAGAATCCTCATCAGCAGGCCAAGTTCTATGCTTCGATGGAAAAGGTCCCGTATTCGCTTGCGACTGCAGAGCAGCTTAACGGCAAGGAACTGTCTTACAACAATATCCAGGATGCAAATGCCGCCTTGAACATCGTGCGGGAATTTGACGAGCCGTTCTGTGTGGGGCTCAAACACATGAATCCGTGCGGGGCTGCCATAGGAAAGGATGTCGTGGAGGCATGGCAGAAGACATTCGAGGCTGACAAGGTCAGCATTTTCGGAGGTATCGTGGCCACAAACCGTGAAATCAACAAGGAGGCTGCGGAACTTATGAAGCCCGTTTTTCTTGAAATCATCATGGCTCCGTCATTCTCTGCTGAGGCTCTTGAAGTTCTCTGCACCAAGAAGAATCTCCGTCTGCTGAAAGTGGACATGAACAAGGATACTGCAAGCCATACACAATACGTGAGCATGAACGGCGGGCTTCTCGTCCAGGATCAGGACCTGACGACCAAGACCGTGCTTCCGGAAATGTGCGTGACGGAAACGAAGCCTCAGGATGCCGACATGGCGGATTTGGATTTCGCATGGCACATCGTCAAACATGTCAAGTCCAATGCGATAGTCGTGGTCAAGAACGGCATGACCCTCGGCGTCGGAGCAGGCCAAATGAACCGTATCGGTTCTGCGGAGATAGCATTGAAAGAGGCTGCGGCTGCATTTGCAGCCAAAGGCGAAGACGTGAAGAAAGCCGGTCTCATCATGGCTTCGGACGGTTTCTTCCCGTTCGATGACTGTGTCTCCCTTGCCGCAGAATACGGCGTGAAGGCAATCGTGCAGCCTGGCGGAAGCATCCGGGACAATGATTCCATCGTCAAGGCGAATGAGCACGGTATAGCGATGCTATTCACCGGAATGCGTCATTTCAAGCATTGAGGAAATTAAAAAAACAGGCGGCGGCCGGTAGGCTGCTGCCTGTTTTCATATTGTAGATCCCTCAGCTTGCTTCCCCCCCCGTTCGGATGACGTGATGCCGATTGCGGAGAGGGTCGCTTGAGGGAGATTAGTCGTTGAGGGAGAATCTCTTGAAAGCAATGACCTTGGCTTCCTTGTCCACGCCTGCGAGATAATCCTTCACGGAAATCTTGCCATCGCCCATCTGGTACTCCTGCTCCTCAAGGGTGTTCTCCTTGAAGAACTTGTTGAGACGTCCGTTGGCGATGTTCTTGATCATGGCTTCAGGAAGATTTGCCTCCTTCTCGGCAGACACGGTCTTGATAATCTCGCGTGCCTTGTCGGCTTGCTCAGGAGTGAGCCAGCCTTTGGCAGTGTTGGAAGCGATATGGTCTTCGCTGTCCACATGTGCAGGGTTGATTCCGGCCTTTTCGAGGGCGGAATTTACTGCTTTCTTCACGAGTTCTTCCTTAGTCTTCTCCACTGCTACCGCAAGTTCGTTGTCGATAACGCTCTGCGGAACGGAGTCCTTGTTTACAGCCACAGGATTCATGGATGCAACCTGCATTGCGATGCCTTTTCCTGCTTCTGCCGGGACTTCCTTGTTGAAAGCGACGATGGCTGCAAGTTTGCCGTTGATCTTGTGGATATATGAAGAAATATACGGAGCTTCGAGATTTGCATAGTATGCAATCGAGTGTTTCTCCCCGGTCTTGCCGGTCTGCTCGGTAACTGCGGCCTCTACGGTCCTGCCGTCAGCAAGAGTGCAGGCTTTCAAGGCTTCTGCATCTGCAGGGAACTGGGCAAGGGCTGCGTCGGCAATGGCATTGGCAAGGGTCTGGAATTCTTCGTTCTTGGCCACGAAGTCGGTTTCGCATCCGAGACATACAAGGATAGCCTTGTTTCCGTCTACCTTGGCGATAGCCGCACCTTCGGAAGTCTCCCTGTCAGCCCTTTTGGCTGCCACGAGTTTGCCTTTTTCACGGATAATCTCCTGAGCTCTTGCGTAGTCGCCGTTAGCCTCCACGAGGGCCTTTTTGCAGTCCATCATTCCGGCTCCGGTCATTTGACGCAATTTCATTACGTCAGCTGCTTTAATTTCCATCTCTGTGATGATTTTAATTCGTTACACTTATTCAGCCTTTGCAGGTGCTTCTGCGGCAGGTTCTGCTACCGGGGCTTCTGCCTTCGGTGCCTCTTCAGCTACCGGAGCGGCTTCTTTTTCAGCCGATTCGGCAGCAGCCTCAACTGTTTCCTCTGCGGCTTTTGCCTTGCGGGAACGCAGTTTCTTGCCTGCCGGAGCCGAGGATTCAGACTGCTCCACGGTCTCCTTTTCCTTTTCCATCTTCCTTTCGCTCAATCCCTCTGCCACTGCTGCGCAAAGCACGTCCATGATATAGGCGATAGACTTTGCTGCATCGTCGTTTGCCGGAATCACATAATCAATAGGAGTAGGATCGCAACATGTATCAACCATAGCGATAACCGGTATGTTGAGACGGTTGGCCTCTTTCACGGCGTTCATCTCTTTCTGTACGTCCACTACGAAAAGTGCTGATGGAAGTCTGCTCAAATCTTTGATGGAACCGAGGTTCTTCTCCAATTTGGCTCTCTGACGTGTAATCTGAAGACGTTCACGTTTTGCGAGAGTGGCAAAAGTACCGTCCTCGATCATCTTGTCGATGGTATTCATCTTCTTGACAGCCTTGCGGATAGTCGGGAAGTTGGTAAGCATTCCGCCCGGCCATCTTTCTGTCACGTAAGGCATGTTGACTGCAGCTGCCTTTTCAGCCACGATGTCCTTTGCCTGTTTCTTGGTAGCTACAAAGAGAATCTTGCGGCCTGAACGCGCAAGCTGTTTCATCACGTTTGCAGCTTCGTCGATTTTGACTATACTTTTATGCAGGTCGATGATATGGATTCCGTTTTTCTGGTCGAATATGTACGGAGCCATCTTAGGATTCCACTTTCTCGCCATGTGTCCGAAATGGACACGTGCATCAAGCAATTCTTGGAAATTTGTTCTTGGCATTTCAATTAAAATTTACTTGGTTTTAACTTTTTCCCTTCAGGTATTGCCTTGCCTGTCGGGCTCTTTTCTTCAATCCTGAAGCAGCGGCCTTGCCGGTCTTCGGGATTTTCCGCAGTCTCGTCAAATTCAGGCAGCTTCAGCGGATTTCACATCCTTCCGAAGGTCCTGGAATTTTATACCGGACTGTGCAATTCGATAAATCAGCGTTCCGTAAATATTAACGTTTACTGAACTGGAAACGCTTGCGTGCTCCGGGACGTCCCGGTTTCTTCCTTTCGACTTCGCGTGCGTCACGGGTAAGAAGTCCGTTGGCCTTGAGCACTCCGCGGTAAGCCTCTTTATCCACCTCGCAAAGAGCGCGGGAGATACCGAGTCTGATCGCTTCGGCCTGACCTTTGACTCCGCCTCCGTCGACGTTCACTTTGACGTCGAACTGTCCGGTCGTTTCTGTCAGAGCGAAAGGCTGATTGACAATATAACGGAGAGTGTCGGTCTTGAAATACTGTTCGATTTCCCTTCCGTTGATTGTGATGTTGCCTTTGCCAGCAACGACATAAACACGAGCGACTGCTGATTTACGTCTTCCAAGGGCGTTTACTACTTTCATCCTCTGCTTAAATTTCGTTTAACTTAATTGTTTTCGGTTGCTGAGCCTGATGCGGATGCTCGCTCCCCTGATAAAGGTAGAGATTGTTGATGAGCTTCGCACCAAGACGGTTCTTAGGAAGCATGCCTTTTACGGCCATCCTTACAATTTCAGTAGGCTTTTTTCTGAGCACTTCCTTCGGTGTCGTGAAGCGTTGCCCGCCGGGATAACCCGTATGGCGGACATACTGCTTGTCAGTCATTTTGTTTCCAGTGAGCCTTACCTTGTCCGCATTGACGATGATGACATTGTCTCCGCAGTCCATGTGAGGAGTATAGCCCGGTTTGTTCTTACCACGAAGAACGAGAGCTACTCTGGAAGCAAGACGGCCGAGCACCAAGTCGGTGGCATCGATAACGACCCACTCTTTCTTGATATCGCCGGCTTTGAGCGATACTGTTTTGTAACTTTGTGTGTCCACTGTCTTGATCTTTAATTGGTTAATACTAAATTGCGACCCCTATACCACATAGGGGCTGCAAAGGTAGCAATTATTCTTCAAACGAACAAACTTTTATATCGACAGCACGCCAAGGACGTTGATAAGTTCCTTATTGATCGGCTTGTCCATCTTGATGGCCTTACTGAACGGGACATAGACTACCTTGTCATTGGAAATGCCTACCATGATATTGCGCTGCCCCTCGTTGAGGGCCTCGATGCTCGCCACTCCGAGACGGCTCGCCAAAATCCTGTCGAAAGCCGTAGGCGTACCTCCTCGCTGCAGATGCCCGAGAATAGTCACCCTCACGTCATACTGCGGATATTCGTTCCGGACCCTTTCGGCATAATGCATCGCCCCGCCCTGCCCGGCTTTCGGACTTTCGGATACGATGACGATGCTGCTGTTCTTGCTCTTGCGGACGCCCCTGTTGATGAACTGCTCCAACTGGTCCATGTCGGTATAGTCCTCGGGAATGATTGCAGCTTCTGCCCCGGCGGCAATGGCGCTGTTCTGGGCAAGGAAACCGGCATCACGGCCCATTACCTCTATAAAGAATATCCTGTCGTGCGATGTCGCCGTATCCCTGATCTTGTCGACGCATTCGACTATGGTGTTCAGTGCCGTGTCATATCCTATGGTGGAATCTGTCCCGTAAAGGTCGTTGTCAATGGTTCCCGGAAGACCTATGCAAGGCACGTCATGTTCCTTGGCAAATATCTGGGCGCCGGCCAAGGAGCCGTTCCCTCCGATGACAATCAGAGCGTCTATGCCGTTGGCAACCATGTTGTCGTACGCTTTCTGCCTGCCTTCCGTAGTCATGAATTCCTCGGAACGTGCGGTTTTGAGTATTGTGCCGCCCCTCTGGATAGTGCTGCTGACACTTTCAGTGGTAAGATCCTTTATTTCATTGTTTATCAGGCCTTCATAGCCGCGGTATATTCCTTTTACTTTCATTCCGTTGTAGATTGCAGCCCTCGTGACGGCACGGATTGCCGCATTCATTCCGGGGGCATCTCCGCCGGAGGTAAGGATACCGATTGTCGAAATGTTCTTTGCCATAACTTTACCTTAATATATAATCATTCATTCAGTCCGATTTCATCCGGCACCTGCATGCGTCAGTAGCGTTCCATTTCACGTCTGAGGTCTTTTTCCTTGATGGACTGCCGCTTGTCGTATTCCTTTTTGCCTCTTGCAAGGGCTATCAGGAGCTTGGCGTATCCGTTGTCGGCCACGAAAAGCTTGACGGCCACGATGGTAAGACCCTTTTCCTTTACGGCACGCTGCAGCTTGTCGAGTTCTTTCCTTTTGAGCAGCAGTTTCCTGTCTCTCCGCGGATCGTGTCTGCCCCAGCTTCCCCAATGATATTCGGCCACGTGCATGTTCTTGACGTAAAGTTCGCCGTTGTTGAAATAGCAGAAGCCGTCTACAAGAGAAGCCTTACCGGCTCTGATCGATTTGATTTCAGTGCCGGTAAGGACTATTCCCGCTACGTATGTTTCCAGAAACTCGTAATCGAACGAGGCTCTTCTGTTTTTTATTTCAACTTTGCTCTTGGCTTTCGGCATACCTTAATCGTCTTTGGTGCAAGAGTACAAAGTTAGCAATTTTTTGGATTGCTAATCCACCGGTATGTTTTTATTCACATTCTTGTAACCGGCAGAGGCATAGTACAACAGATATACTATGCAGATGAAGAGAAGCCAGAATGAAGCCCTGCAACCCACGAAGTCGGCAAGCAGTCCCTGAAGGAACGGAATGACTCCGCCGCCGCATACCATCATCATGAAGAATCCCGATGCCACAGGGACATATTTTCCAAGACCTTCCACGGCCATATTGAAAATATTTCCCCACATCACGGAGGTGAAAAGTCCGGTCAGGACGATGAACATCACGTTTACCGGAATATTGCCAAGACTGTAGCGGCCTATCTCGATGGTGATTTTCTCAGGAGTGAATATCACTATCATCAGCAGGATCATAGTGGCCATCGAGGTGAATGAAAGCATGTCGCTGCTGGAAAACTTGGACCCGAGATACCCACCGGCCAAACGTCCGACGAACATGAAGAACCAGTATATGCTGACAATCAGTCCCGCTATGTGCGGCTTGACTCCCACTTCATGGATAAGGTAGACGTTGGTCATGTTGGCAATACCGACCTCCACTCCTGTATAAAGGAAAATGGCGACTGCTCCGAGCACGAAATGCCTGAAATTGAAACAGGTATGCTTGTCATTCCTCAAAAGGAGCTCGTCAAGGGCCTTCTTATTGGAAGACACATGCTCCGGCTCGGGTATATTGGCAAACAGGAGCACCAATATCGCAAGTGCGAAGATACCTATGATTATGAAGAATACCGGATTGGCATCGGAAATGAGGAAATGGGGATGTGTACCTTCCGGCAGGTTTCTCACGGAACGGCCCATAAGCATTCCGAGAATGAACGGTCCGAAAGTCGCCGCAAGCGAATTCATAGCCCCTCCCAACTGGATAAGCTGGTTTCCACGGTTTCCGCCTCCGCCTATCATGTTGAGCAGCGGATTGATGACGGTATTCAGCATACACATCGAGAATCCGGCCACGAAAGCCCCGAGATAGTACATCCAAAGCCATTCGAAATAACCGGAAAACAGGAGCAGCCCGACACCTATGATACCTATGGTGGCCGCCGCCAATGCAGAGAGCTTGTAGCCGTATCTTTTCAGCATTATGCCGGACGGTATTCCCATAAAGGCGTATGCCAGGAAATTGGCAAGAGTACCGAGCTGGGCGGCACCCATCGATATTCCGAACTGGAATTTGACTATCACGCCGAGCGGACTGTACAGTCCCGTGACGAATGCCAGAACGAAAAACAACAGATAGGAGACTCCGATAGCCGGAAGATATTTCCTGATTTTCATACCGCTGCCGATTTTTGGATTACAGTTCCCAAGCAAGAGCCGAAGCTCCGAGAATGGCCGCATCCGATTCCTTCAACTGAGAAAACATGATCTTGATCTTGTTTCTCCACAAAGGAAGAAGGTTTGCATTCATGGAATTCAATATAGGCTCATAGAGGAACTCTTTCGCACGTGCAAGGCCTCCGAAAAGCACTATGGCCTCAGGAGCGCTGAACGCCACGAAATCTGCGAACGAACGTCCGAGCATCATTCCGGTGAATTCGAATATTTTCACGGCAATCCTGTCCCCCTCTTTCGCCGCTTCGTAAATGTCCTTCGACGATATATTGTCAAGACTCCTGAGAATCGACGGTTCGTCGGTAAGCGACAACCATTCGCGGGCCGTACGTGCCACGCCTATGGCGGAACAGTAGGTTTCCAGACAGCCGGTCTTGCCGCAATTGCACAGACGCCCGTTGTTCCGGACAGCGCATGTGTGGCCCAGTTCTCCTGCGAAACCGTCATGACCGTAGACCACTTCTCCGTTGATGACTATTCCGCTGCCCACTCCGGTGCCGAGAGTAATCATTATGAAATTTTTCATGCCTCGGGCGACTCCGTATGTCATCTCTCCGACAGCCGCTGCATTTGCATCATTCGTAAGCACGACCTTGAGTCCGCCCGTTTTTTTTGAAAGGAGTTCTGCGAAATTTATAGTCTTGTTGCCACCCCATTTGAGATTGACGGCGTTTTCTATCGTACCCGTATAATAGTTTCCGTTAGGGGCGCCCACGCCGATTCCTCTGATTTTGCCTTCGGAAGACGATTCCCTGATAATCTTGTCAAGAGCTTCAGCCACTTCGGCCACGAAAAGATTTTCATCGTCATACGTATCGGTACGGATGACGGTCTGGGCAAGGACCTGGCCCCTCGTGTCGACAACGCCCATTTTGGTCGTCTGTCCCCCTATGTCGATACCTACGACATAAGGCATAGCCATATTGTCTACCATAGTATTTCAGGTTTTATTGTTTTTTAATTTCCGGTTTCGAACCGAATACAGCGTATATCAACAGATAGGCAAGAGCAGCGACTATTACCCAGTAGCTGGCAAGATATCCTGCGCCGCTGCCTGAGATGAGGCCCTGTATCCAAGGAAGGACACCGCCGCCGCAAACCATCACCATGAAAAGACCCGAAGCGATGGAAGTGTATTTTCCGAGGCCTTCCACGGCAAGATTGAATATGCTGCCCCACATCACCGAGGTGCAAAGTCCGCAAAGGACGAAGAACATCACGTTGACAGGTATAGGCTGCATTGTGAATTTGAGATTGGCATCATCCACGGCAGGGAATTTTATCATGTTTCCTTCAGGAACGAATATTCCGAGGAGAACGAGTATCAAGGCTATCGTGGAAACCGTACCGAGCATCGCCTTGCTGGAAACCTTGGCTCCGAGTGCGCCTCCGATAAGACGGCCGACAAGCATCAGAAGCCAGTACATACCTACTACTGTACCTGCGATTCCGGTAGCAATACCCACTTCAGGAGAAGTCATGTAAAGGTTGACGAAGTTCGGAATACCTACCTCAACGCCCACATACATGAAAATGGCGATGATACCGAGGACGAAGTGCCTGTAGGACAATGCTCCTTTGATATTGTTGCCCATGCTCTCTTCCTTCCTGCCTTCGGCAGCCGCTGCCCTTGCGAGTTCAAGGTCCGGTTCAGGAATATAGGACAGGAGTATGATGATGAATGCCAGTACGAAAATACCCATGGCAATGAAGAGGGCCGGATTCGCATCCGAAATGGAAGCCTGGGCCGCATCTCCGATAAGGTATCCGCAGAGAATCGGAACGATAGTGGCCATCGTGGAATTGACGGCGCCGCCGAACTGTATAAGCTGGTTACCTTTGTTTCCGCCGCCTCCGAGGGTGTTGAGCATAGGGTTCACGACGGTATTCAGCATACACATCGAGAAGCCTGACACGAAAGCTCCGGTAAGATATACGCCGAAACTTCCTACCTGTCCGGAAAGCCATGAGATGGCCACTCCGATGAAACCTACCGACACTGCGGCAAGAGCCGTAACCTTATATCCGTATTTTTTCAAGATAAATCCCGCAGGAAGGCCCATGAACGCGTATGCTATGAAGTTGGCCAAATTACCGAGCTGGGACATTGCGTCGGATGCTTCGAATTGGGATTTGACGATGATCGCCATTGGGTTCTGAAGTCCTGTCACGAAAGAAATCATGCCGAAAAGAAAGAACATGATGGCTATCGCCAGAACATTTCCTGATTTCTTACTCATTGCGTTAAAAGTTTTACAGTATTAAAATTCATGTTTCAGTACGGGTCTGACATCGGACGGCAAAGTCCGAAAATCCCGTCAAAATTACTAAAAATTTGCAATGATGCAAAAGAAAAGCAGGTCCCCTCCCCAAGGAACCTGCCCATATTATAAAACGAACTTAACAAATAGACACGAAAAAATTTATGTCCGGTGCAAATATATCAATTATAAATTAACCTGCAAAAATTTTTGCAAACATTTTTCTGTTTTTTATCAGTTCTTACAATTTATCAAAAATCAATTGATAAAATTTAATAATTGAAAGTCCTAAACTTAATCCTGAGCAACATAAATTCGTCGAACCGTCGTTAAAGCAGATACCCCGTATAGGACGTCGGATATTCGCCGAAGACAAGATCGAACGACAACATCCCGTTCTCGATTTTTCCGGACAACCCGCTTACGACAAATTTCCTGTATTCTCCGCCAAGGGCGTATGGAATGATTCCGTCTCCGCTGAAAACCACCGTTTCCCCGTCTTCTGACACCGACTCCACCCTGACACCGGGAATCAGGACATCGATCCTGACGGGCATGGCGGGCACGAACTTTACCTTGAGCATTTTCATGTCCATCGTGGCGGAATCTTCAGACAATCCGACCATCACAGACACGTTTTCCGAAACGAATTCCTCCCCGTTGTATATGACGGTCATGGTACCTCTGTATTCAGGAGATTCTTCCGTAATATCGGTCTCCGCCTTGGTACATGAAAAGATGCCGAAAACGGCCAACGCCAAAAGTAGTATTGTCCTCATATTATCATAATGTTATACCGACAGTGAATCTGACCGGTTTCCCGACCTGAAAGAACTCCCTGCCGACGGATTTGAAATAGAATGTCCTGTTCCGCGTATCGGTAAGATTTTCGCCACGGATGAAAATACCGAACCTGTTGAATTCCGCCCGGATTCCTGCACCGAGAAATGAAT
This sequence comes from uncultured Bacteroidales bacterium, assembly GCA_944323245.1. GTDB lineage: Bacteria > Bacteroidota > Bacteroidia > Bacteroidales > UBA932 > Cryptobacteroides. The sequence continues at coordinate 11,340 of CALURT010000018.1, read as the reverse complement.
GGAAGGGCTCGTACAGCGTATTGGCTTCATTCCAGTAGATTTTCCCGACTCCGGAATAATCGGCAAATGCCGTCAGTGATTTGAAAAAGCCCCTGTTTGCCTTCCATTCATACGACAGCCTCGCATTCACCGTATGCTCCGGAGAGTACGGTATCCTGTTGCCTCTGAAATCATTGGCTCCGTCATTGTATTCGACAAATCCGGCGTGGCAATATCCGTAGGATACCGACAGGGAAAAATTTCCCAATCTCGAAAAAATGCTTGCCTCCGCACCGCTACTGGCGGATTTCCCGGCATTGGTCATCATCCTGCCCGTACTTTTCCCGGGAGGAAAGACCGTGAGCTGCTGATTGTGGCATTGTGCGTGAAAAAGTGACAGTTCTCCGGATATACCGTACCCTTTTTTCTGCACGTCGAACCTTCCTCCTGCTTCGAAATTGACACACCTTTCCGGCATATAGCTCGTATTTTCCGCTCCGATATTTCCGACGGGAGATTCGAAATATACTCCCAATCCCTCCATGATGCCTTCCATCATCTTGTTCTGCAATATATCCGAGAAAATCTGCACATTGAATCCGCCGGCCTTATACCCCTCGGACACCGTAGCATAGGCTTTCACAGCCCCGAAATCGTACATCACGGACAGTTTGGGCATGAATTCGAACCAGCCGATGGCCTGGTTTCCTTTGTAAATGCATTCGTATGGCCTGTAACCCGCATCCGGAGTCAGGCCTGGGGCTTCGAGCCTGTAATGCAAGGCAGAACGGCTGTCGTAATCCATGCGAGCCCCTTCATAATCGAAACGGAGTCCGGCCGTAAACAGCCAGTTGCCCGCCGTAAAATAAGATTCATGATAAAGGGCTGCACCCCCTGTCATTATGCCGAAATCGCTGAAAATATCGAATTCGTCTTCTTCTATGAACAGTTCGGCTCCGGCGAGTCCAGACTGCATTCCCTCATTCGCATTGGCAAGAATAATGTCATCTATACCGTCCCTTTTGAATTTTACAGGAGCCGACATGTCGTTGTACTTGAAAAAGGCAAAGAACCCGGTCTGCCAGTTCCACCATGGTTTTCTCCAGTCCGGCTCGGGCTTCAGAATCAGTTCGCATGTAGCCGCCGCTTCGGCCTGAGTCTGACGCAAGGTAAAGAGCGACGCATCGGTAAAATCCTGATCCAATCTCATGTCATCGTAAAGAACCTGAAAACTTGTCACTGAACTCAGAGAAAAACCGGAGGCCATGTACTTGAATTTGAACGCCTCGTTCAGATATATGCGGCCATAGCCGCTCGTATCGTTGTATGACACCGGATGCAGGATGCCGGCGGAAGAATCATATTCCCGATACGGATAACCGTCCTGCGTGAGCAGCGACAAAGAAAGGATGTTTTCGAAAAACAGATCCCTGCGCAACTTCCTGTGAACCTTGAAACCGAAATTGAATGCGTCATACCGGTCTGAGGACCGTCCGTCATAATCATTGCGATAAAACCCGTCCGAATGTCTGTAGCCTGCTGAAAAAGCGACTTCTCCTGGGAGATAGGCAGCGCATTTCAGTTTGAAGGTATTGGCGCTGCCGTACTCGGCCGAAGCCCTTATTCCCGTAAAATCACGGACTGAAAGGGTATTGAGAAGCAGGACTCCGGAAGTTGAATTCCTGCCGTAAAGAGTCGATTGGGGACCTCTCAGAAGGACAGCTTCCGAAATATCATAAAAATCGAAATCGTATGCATTCTTGTTCATTATCGGGACGTCGTCCACGTAAAGCCCCATGACAGGATTGTCCATACGGGAGCCGAATCCGCGGAGATATACCGACGATGTCATGGCCGAGCCGTAGTCCGGAATATACAGGTTCGGCATGACGTCCGTAAAATCCTTTATGCTTCCGACTCCTCTGTTTTCGATTTCTTCGGTTTCCATCACCGATACTGCGGAAGGGATATCCCCGACCGGAAGAACCTGTTTGGCGGAAGATATGTGCACTGCCCCCTGCAATGTATCAAGGACCGTCTCTTCTTCCATCCGAGACGGCTCCATTCCGGCAGAAAACGGAGATGCAAGGCTGATTATCGTCAATACTGTCGGTAAAAGCATAATTCCAAAACAGGAGGGCGGCAAAGATAGACAAATTTGAGCCATTGCTGCAAAGATTTTGAAAAATTGTATATCTTTGTGGATAATCGTCTATTTTCAAGATTATGAAACATTCATTACCAGATCTTCCTTACTCCATAGACGCTCTTGCCCCGGTCATGAGCAAAGAGACCATGGAATATCATTACGGCAAGCATTTCCAGACCTATATCGACAATCTGAACAAAATGGTGGAGGGTTCCCCTTACGAGGATATGGAAATCGACGAAATCGTCAGGACCGCCAGCGGAGCCATTTATAATAATGCAGCCCAGGCATGGAACCACGGTTTCTTCTTTTCCACGCTGTCTCCCGAACCTGTGGAAATGCCTGAAACATTGAAAGAAAGGATTGTCAAGGATTTCGGTTCTGTCGCCGAGTTCAAGGCAGCGATGACCAAGGCAGCGACTACGCTGTTCGGTTCAGGCTGGGCATGGCTCAGCGAGGACAAGGACGGCAAACTCGTCATCAGTCAGGAATCGAATGCCGGCAATCCGATTACGAAAGGGCATAAGCCACTGCTGACCATCGATGTATGGGAACATGCGTATTACATCGACTACAGAAATGTCAGGGCAGCTTTCGTCGAAAATGTTTTCGGGATTGTCAACTGGGAAAAAGTTGCCGGCAGGCTTTGATTAAGACTTTGATTATACAGGATTATCGACTGACTTTAATTTCAATATCGTTATAATGAAAAAGTATGTTTGCGTTATCTGCGGGTACGTTTACGATCCTGCAGCAGGCGATCCTGACAACGGAATCGCTCCTGGAACGGCTTTCGAAGACCTTCCTGCCGACTGGGTCTGCCCTTTGTGCGGAGTAGGCAAGGAAGATTTCAAGGAAGCTGAAGAATAAGTACCGATGGCTCACACCGTACACATCGAGCCTTTCGACATCGACATTTCCGCCGAAGACAATGCGTCTTTGGCGGAAATTGTCAATGGGCTCGGTATCGATTTCCCCTGCGGCGGGAAAGGGCTTTGCGGGAACTGTCATATCGAACTCGTCAAAGGCACGATGGAGATTTCCGCACGGGAAAAGGCTCTGCTTGAAAGGAAAGGGCTCGACTCTTCACGGTGGAGGCTCGCCTGCTGCGGACGAATTACCGATGATATTGTCATCAGGATTCCGGTAAGGGAGCAGGTCATCCTCACGGACGACTCATCTTCCCGCCTCTATGGGGAAGACGGGCTTGCAGCCGCAGTAGACCTCGGCTCGACCACCATTGTAGTGCAGCTCATCGACAGGAAAAACGGAGCTGTCCTCGAATCCTTTTCGGAAATCAACGGACAGAACGTATTCGGCGCAGATATCATCTCAAGAATAGCATACGCACTGCAGGGCCCTGAATATTCGGAAAGGCTCGCACTTACCGTCAGGGAGCAGGTCGGAAGAATGGCGGGCGACGCTGTCAAGGCTTCGGGACGGGACGACATACGTAATGTCACCATAGTCGGGAACAGCGTGATGCATCATCTTTTCTGCAAATTGGATGTCACTCCGTTATCGGCATATCCGTTCCTGTCCCCGTATAACGGACGGATGGAATTCACCCCTTCGGAACTCGGGTGGAACCTCCCTGAGACATGCACGGTGCGTTTCATGCAGAATATCAGCCATTTCGTAGGCAGCGACATACTTGCCGGCATATTGCATACGGGTATCCACAGGAAAGACAGATGGTGCGCCTTGCTTGATCTCGGGACAAACGGGGAAATCGTCATCGGGAACAGGGAGAGAATCCTGTGTACTTCCACGGCTGCGGGTCCGGCGTTCGAAGGCGTAAACATAGTAAACGGAATGCGTGCGGTAAGCGGGGCCGTGTGCCGGATCGACGAGACTTCCGGCAAGGCGGAAATCATCGGGAACACCCGTCCTTCAGGCATTTGCGGAAGCGGACTGATCGATGCGATACATTATTTCCTGAAAACCGGACGGATTACCCCTGACGGAAGAATCGCCGACGACAGTCCGGGCAGGCTTGAGATAGCCGGAGGCGTGGCATTGTACGACAGGGACATACGGGAATTCCAGTTGGCAAAAGCGGCTGTCGCTACAGGCTTCGAACTGCTTATGAAACATCTCGGCATCAGCCTCACAGACATCGACAAGATATACATTGCCGGAGGATTGGGCAACTATATCGACATCAGTAAGGCCCGTGAAACCGGCCTGATAAAGGCAATCGGAAATTCGCAAATCGTGAAAGCCGGAAATTCAGCCCTTGCAGGATGCAAGGAAATGACATTCAGTGCCTCTGACCGCGAAATCGAGGCCATTCTCCCTCTTGTATCGCATTATTCCTTGGAAACAGATCCCGATTTTCAGGACAGATACTGCGAAAATCTATTTTTCTGACATTTCCTTTGCAACAATAAGACAGCAAATAAGCAATAATAGTACATGTCATGAGTGTTTTTTATATCTAACTTTGTCGGAAGAATATTGAAAACCAATTATAATTCAAACACTTTACTACTATTATGGCTAATTTGGAAGGACTTTACGAAGCTATCCTGAACGGGAAACTCGAACAGGCGGTGGAAGTAACCAACGCCGCCATCGCCGAAGGCATTGACCCGCAGACCATCATCAACGGATACATGGTCAAGGGTATGGAAGAGATCGGAGCAAGATTTGAAGCCGGAAAAGCATTCGTTCCGAATCTTCTCATGAGCGCAAGGGCCATGAAAGGCGCTCTTGACATCCTCAAACCGCTTTTGAAAGCCGAAAATGCGACATCCGCAGGTACGATTGTCATCGGTACGGTCAAGGGAGACCTCCATGACATAGGAAAGAATCTTGTGGCATCCATGCTCGAAGGATGTGGTTTCGAAGTCATAAATCTTGGAGTGGACGTCTCCGGTGAAAAATTCGTGGAAGCCGCAAAGGAACACAATGCCGACATAATCTGCATGTCAGCGCTTCTGACCACCACGATGAATTACATGAAAGAGGTAGTGTCAGCGGTAGAGGCCGCCGGCATAAGGGACAAGGTAAAAATCATGGTCGGAGGCGCTCCGCTCAACAATGATTTCGCAATGGCTATCGGAGCTGACGGATACAGTTCCAATGCCAACGACGCCGTAGCCATGGCCCGCAGACTTCTCAGCGCATAAAAAGACAATGTCCGTCACCGTAAATATCCCGTTGGACAGCCTCGGCATAAAATGGGAAAGACTGTGGGAGGAAACCGGCAACGGAGGCTATGTTCCCGAAGGGGAACTGCTGGCGTCGTACAATGACGTCATTAGGGAAATAAAGAAAGTATGCCGGCCTGCATTCTGTTATGAAATCATTGAATGCGAAGGCGTCTGCGACGGGAAACTGACCGTTGGCGGAATCACCCTGAATCCCGGGAAACGGATTGCCGGATATTTGGAAAAAGCGGAAAAAATCGCCGTTTATGTCGGAACTGCGGGGACCGGATTCGAAGACTACTGCCGGGAATTAAACAGGAGCGGAGATGTCATACGGGCGTTTTTCGCCGACACCGCAGGTTCCGTGATAGCGGAAGCCGTCAGCAGCCATGCATTCCGCCATATTTCTGACAAGGAACAGGAATCCGGGGACAGGACAAGTTTTCCGTACAGTCCGGGGCATTGCGAATGGCCCGTTTCCGACCAGAAATTCATTTTCGCCCTGCTGCCGGACACTCCGTGCGGCATCAGGCTGACAGATTCGGGACTGATGATTCCCGTCAAATCGGTAAGCGGAATCGTAGGAATAGGAAAAAATATTGAAAGAAAGCCTTTCGGATGCGCTATCTGTACTTTCGAAGGCTGTTATAAAAAACATGTCAAAGATGAACGTCACCCAGTGGATTGAATCCCTTATAGACAGCAGGTCCGTACCGGCAATGCCGATTATGACGAATCCAGGTATCGAGTTGGTCGGAATGACTGTAAAAGATGCCGTCACTGACGGGGAAAAGCATTTCAAGGCCATAGATGCCCTCAACAAAAAGTACCCGCAATCGTCAGCCTGTACGGTAATCATGGATCTGACCGTGGAGGCGGAGGCTTTCGGGGCCGTCCTTGTATTTCCGGAAGATGAAGTGCCGAGCGTGACCGGGCGGCTTGTATCAAACCGCTCCGAAGTGGAAATGCTCGAAGTACCGTCAATGGACGGAGGAAGGGTCCCTGAATACCTGAAAGCCAACAAGTTGGCTGCCGAAAATATCAGAAAGCCCGTATTTTCAGGCTGCATCGGACCGTATTCCTTGGGCGGCAGGCTGTTCGACATGACGGAAATCATGATGGGAATCTACACCGAACCCGATACGGTCAGACTGCTTCTTGAAAAATGCACCGCCTTTATCATGGAATACTGCAAGGCTTTGAAAGCCTGCGGAACGGACGGGGTGATAATAGCCGAGCCTGCCGCCGGGCTGCTGCCTAACGACGATTGCAAGGCCTTCTCCTCAGTCTATGTAAAGCAGATTGTGGATGCCGTGCAGGACGATGATTTCGCAGTCATTCTCCACAACTGCGGCAATGGGGGACATTGCACCGAAGCCATGACCTGCACCGGTGCCAAGGGCTATCATTTCGGGAATAAAATCGACATGGCTGATGCCTTGAAGGAATGTCCGTCCGATACATTGGTGATGGGAAACCTTGATCCGGTAGGGGTTTTCAAAAATGAAACGGCGGCGGAAGTATATGCGGAAACGTACTCGCTCCTTGAAAAATGCGGAAATTACGGGAATTTCGTGATTTCGTCAGGGTGCGACGTCCCTCCGGGGATTCCTTTCGAAAACATCGGAGCCTTCTACAAGGCCGTGGCGGATTTCAACCAGAGGTAGTCAGTGGCCATCACAACCTGAAGTCCTGTTTGCGGAAATCTGAAGCGGAAATTCCGAGGACCTTTTTGAAAGTCCGGGAAAAGTATTCCGGACTGCCGAATCCGAGCTTGGCCGCTATCTGTGAAACCGACATGGGCGTCTTCAGAAGCAGGATTGCCGCCTTGTTGACTTTCATCCTTATGAAATAATCCATCGGCGACATCGACATCTGAGCGGTGAATTTCCGGTAAAAGTAGGATTCGCTCATACCTGCGAATCCTGCTATTTCCTTTATGGTCAGTTTCCTTTCTACGTTGTCGGTCATATACCGGAGGACCTTGTTTATCATCCCCTCAGAATACCTCGGCTGTTCCTCGGCAGTCCTGTCGTGCTCCCTGAACCGGAAAGCCGCAAGGAAATGAGGCAGAATCTGATTGACATATTCTAGAATTTCAATTGTCGGCGGTTCGCACAGGAGAGCGTACATTTTATCGAAAAGCTCCGTGCGCTGTTCGAGTCTCATATAGACCGACGGGAGGACATTGGTCGGAGATGACATGTACTTCGCATGGATTTTCCCCTTCTCGCCGTCGAAGCAAATCCAATAGAGGCTCCACGGATCTTCATCGGAAGAAGAATACGAGACGGGGAGGCCTTTGGGCAAAACCATGAACTGATTGGCTTTCAAGGTCATGGAATTGGAACCGACAGAAATGCGTCCGCAACCCCATACGCAGTAAAGGAATACATAGCAGTCGTTCCCGTCGGGCCTTTCCACGGCATGGTGGCGGGCATGGGTTACATGGCCCATCGAAATGAGATACAGGTCATTTATAAGCGGGTCGTCCCGCATCAGATCCACAAACGGAGCCGGCAATACTATTATCCTTTCTCCGGGAAATCCCGTCTCAAGTCCCATATTCTGAAATTAATTGCAACTGTATTTGATTTCCATTATTCTACAAAAATACAGATTTATGGAAACAATAGTAAATAATCTCATCAGACCCGGAGAGGCTTTACCTCAATTTATTTAACAATTGCACTCACTATACCTCTGACACCTTTATCACCTATTGGCAACCATTGTATTTGATAAACCGCTCCACTTACATTGTCAAGTAGAAGAAAATTATATATATTTTGCGTATGGTATAATTCAAATCGACCTGTTTGAATTATGTTATCATTATTTAGTGGACTCGTATTCAATACTATACTTCTTGTTTCAACTATAAATCTTCTCCTGACGCTTCATTGTATCCATTATCATAATACATTGATATATAGTATCTGTTATTGTTACGTTTATTAATTGTAAACCATACTAAATTTTTATTTTGCTGATCTTCAAAAAATGACATTAGGTCCTCGGTTATGGATAACACTTCATTCAACCGGTTCTCATTAGACATCGTAATAAGTCGAGAAAAATAACCTTCGCCGTATTTCGCAAACTTTTCCTCGTCACATAATATTAAGTAAGACATAACATCTGAGCAAAGCTGCGCCAGTTCTTCTTCTGTCATTATAGAAGTATCAATATCTTTATATTTATCAGCCATCTCCATTAAAACAGATGTATTGGCAGATATTTGATGAAATGACGCTTCATAATGTTTATCATTTACAACCATTTCGTAAGAAATATCCTCGTCCATCGGTATTGTCTGATCCGTATCAGACGGTACATATCTTGAATTATTCTTGAATTGCTTACAAAGTGTATTATATCTTAATTTTATCTGATACTCATCTCTTGGATTCCGGTCCTCCAAGTATATCCTCCAGACCTTATTTTTATTTGTCACAATATAAATGTCAACGTCTGTTCCATTGAATTCTCCCTCAAGGCATTCTTTGAAACTATTCCAAACAAAACCTTTTGCTTCCAAATGCTTCCTCATCTCGTTTTTAGTTCCGTCTATAGGAATTCCCATAAACTTTGTAGCCTCCTTATTTTGAGCTGATAACAATACTGACACCAGAATCCCGAATACAAATAATGACAACCTTTTCATAATAGTGCTATTATTAATTGGTTTATAGAAGAAAGGCATAAATATATATCACACTTATATACTTTAATGTACCAACCTAAAATTCGGGTTTAATATATATACAAAGATATGTAATTTAGGTACACAATGGAAACATTAAGCGAAAGTCTTGGTAGAACACCAGTTCCATTGGTGGAATCAATAGCGTAAATAAATCCACAGAACTCCCAATCCTCAAAAAGGCTGATGGTTCAACTTGATTTGTCCAAACTTGACAGCTCAACACTCGCAGCCCTTTGGAACGATTCTTCGGTCAATTGGTCAAGGTTGAACAAGTCGGATTTGCAAAAACTTTACAATGCTCTGGGAAAAACAAAGGCATCATTTACAGAGTGGATGAAAGCAAATGGATTTTGATTCCACATTGATTTATTCAATTCTTTAATCCTTGATACTTCTTGTTTCCCCTCGTGGCGGGAATGGTACCAAATAATGGTATTTATTATCCCAATATCCTCCCGTTACGAGGATTAAATCCTGAAAACTGAAAATTTCTGAAAAATTTTTCTTGAAATTGATAACATTTCGCCGTTTTCTTGTATAATTAGCAACATCGTAACAGATACGCCAATGGCTGCCCGAACAAGGCAGCCATTTTTAGTATAGACCCAATGAAAAATAATTTGAAAATGTTATCAAATTATAACTCATTGATAGTTAATATGTTAAATCTTTTTATTATATTTATAACAAAATAATGTTATCAATTTACAATTTCAGGAACGAAGAATACAGAATGGAGATTTACAAATCATTCGATGAAATGACAGAATCTCTGAAAGATGAGACTGATTTTAGAGAATATCTTGAACAAGCAAGGTGGAGAGGTACACCAGTATGTCCTCACTGCGGTTGTATATCCAAAGACCATTACAAGTTAAAGACAAATGGAGAGTTCAAAGGTCTGTACAAATGCAAACATTGCAGAGAACGGTTCACAGTCACTACCAAGACCATGTTTGACAGAACTCACATTCCTTTGAGAAAATGGTTTGCAGTAATCTTTATATTCCTTACGAACAAGTCGGGTATCAGCAGTATGTACATACACAAGCATATCGGTGTCACACAGAAAACAGCATGGTTCATGCTCAACAGAATACGGCAGAACATGAACAAGATAATAAAGTTCAAGGACATTGTACAGATTGACGAAACCTATGTGAGTGTCAAACGCAAGAAAGGTCAGCACTCACAAGGACGAAGCCTTAAAACCAAAGTGCCAGTAGTCGGATTCCGCTCCGGTTCAATGGTAAACACCTTCATAACGAAGGATGCCACAAAGAAAACCTTGCTTCCTCTGATAAAGGAGATTGTAGAGAAAGGATCAACTGTCGTTACCGATGAATGGGGTGCATACAATGGTTTGAACAGGCATGGGTATACACATGAAAGAGTCAATCACTCTCATGGCCAGTATGTGAACAAGTCGGGATTCTCAACCAATGGCATTGAGAACTTCTGGTCACACTTGAAGCGAATGATATTCGGGATATACCGCAAAGTGTCGGCAAAGCATCTGTACTGGTATTGTGCTGAATGTGCATACCGATACAATACAAGAAGTCTTAAAGACAATGAAAGACTTGTGCTATTCTTATCCGAAGCAATAACCACATTGACATACAAGGAGACCACACATCAAGAGATGTTTGCTTTCTAATTTGTAATTTTGTTCTCGCAACAGCCTTGCTCATATTTGCGTGGGTGAGAAATAAGGTATATATTTGTACCGAAATATTGGATAGAACACGGAAGTGTTTGAACCTTATTCCTTTCAGACGAATCTGGTAAATTTTTCTTGGACGGGAATAAGTGCCACCTCTCACTATGCTATATGGTGCAGAGGCTGTTGCTTATTTAGTCCAAAGGCTTTACCAGAGCCTGTCTGAAGAAATAGCAATGGCTCTCTGCACTTTCTTTTGTTCCCCAATCAGCCACAAGGGGATGCCGAAAACCTTATCAAAGAGTAGGCAAAACTAATAACATAAGTATTATGGCATTATTTAAAGTTACTATGAAGAAAGATGCGAATGGTGTTCGCAGCGGTAGTGGCAAGAAAGTCCCCAAAGGGACAACATTCCAAGTTATATCAAAAAATGGTAGTGAACCAACCGGAAAAGAAATTGCGGAAGCAATTAGGCTTCAATTTGGCATCGAAGTACATGAGGGGGATTTCTATGATCGAACCATATTTGGTCGAATTAAGGTTGAAAAGATAAGCAAATGATTATGCGAGACCAATTCTGTAACGAATGCGGTCTGTCCTATGATATTCCACACCTTGTTGCCGAAAGGTTGCTTGGTGTGGAATATCTGCATAGGATAGAAAACTGCTATGAACAGATGTG
>CALURT010000017.1 GCA_944323245.1 uncultured Bacteroidales bacterium | reverse complement strand
TTTAGGGGAATAGAACAAGGGTAGTTCAGCGGTCTCCAAAACCGTCGATGTGGGTTCGAATCCTGCTTCCCCTGCAATATCAAAGGTTACGATTTGGTAATGTTTAACAGATACTGCTGCAAGCTTCCAACAGGCAGTATCCATTAAAAGTAAAGATGAGAAAGTTCATTAACTATCTTAAAGAAGCCTATACGGAGATGACCGTGAAAGTATCATGGCCGACATGGGACAAATTGCAGAGTTCTGCAATTCTCGTGATGATCGCGTCCTTGATTTTCGCAGTCGTTGTCTTCGCTATGGATTTCGCTTTCCGTAATCTGATGACTTTCATCTATTCCCTGTAATTTGCAGACAAGTGCTATGAGCGAAAACGGCAAGAAATGGTACGTGCTGAGAACAGCAGGCGGTAAAGAGAAAAAAGCCAAGGAGTATCTCGAAAAGGAAATCGAAAGATTCGGTCTTCAGGATTATGTTTCCCAGGTATTGGTGCCTACCGAAAAAGTGTACAAGATCCGCGACGGTAAAAGAGTCAGTTCAGAAAGGCTTTTCTACCCGGGTTACGTACTGATTGAGGCGGAACTTACCGGGGAGCTCCAGTATATCATCCGCAATGAAGTGCCGCACATGTCCGGATTCCTTACCGAAAAAAGAGATGTCAGCCGGGGCAACGGGAAGACTCAGGAAGAGAAAATCCCTATTCCTCTCAGGGAATCCGAAGTCAAGAGGATTCTCGGCGAGCAGGATGAAATCGCCGACAAGGAAGGCGAAACCGTCATCGACTACACTGTAGGAGAAGCTGTCAAGATCACTGACGGACCATTCAGCGGATTCGACGGTACAGTAGAGGAAATCATCGAAGACAGAAGCAAGATTAAGGTTATGGTAATGATTTTCGGCAGAAAGACGCTGCTGGAACTCAACTTTACACAAGTAACTAAAGAATAATCAAAATCATGGCAAAAGAAGTTACCGGGTTCATCAAACTCCAGATCAAAGGTGGCGCAGCCAATCCATCACCTCCAGTAGGACCGGCTCTCGGTTCAAAGGGGTTGAACATCATGGATTTCTGCAAACAATTCAACGCCCGTACACAGGACAGCGCAGGCAAAGTGCTGCCGGTTGTGATTACAGTCTACAGCGACAAGTCTTTCTCGTTCGAGGTAAAACAGCCGCCTGTAGCCGTACAGTTGAAGGAAGCCGCAAAGATTTCCTCTGGTTCTGATCAGCCCAACAGAAAAAAGGTCGCCACAATCACGTGGGATCAGGTAAAAGCTATTGCAGAATCCAAAATGCCGGACCTCAACGCATTCACATTGAAGTCGGCTATGACTATGGTTGCCGGAACGGCAAGAAGTATGGGTATTCAAGTCGAAGGAGAATTTCCTGCTGACATCTAAAAATCACATGCAAAATGAGTAAACTGACAAAAAACCAAAAAATGGTAATGGCCAAATACGATCCGGCCAAAGAGTACAGGTTAGCTGAAGCTTGTGAGCTTGTCAAGGAAGTGACCTTCACCAAATTCGATGCTTCCGTAGAGCTTTCGGTAAACCTTGGCGTAGACCCTCGTAAGGCCAACCAGATGGTCCGCGGCGTGGTTACACTTCCTCACGGAACCGGAAAACAGACACGCGTTCTCGTACTCTGTACACCGGACAAGGAAACGGAAGCCAAAGAAGCCGGAGCTGACTATGTAGGTCTTGACGAATATATCGATAAAATCAAAGGCGGCTGGACTGACGTCGATGTCATCATCTGTACGCCTTCGGTAATGGCCAAAGTCGGGGCGATCGGTAGGATTCTCGGTCCGAGAGGACTCATGCCAAACCCTAAGACAGGTACGGTAACAATGGAAATCGGCAATGCCGTAAAAGAGGTCAAGGCCGGTAAAATCGACTTCAAGGTTGACAAGACAGGTATCGTACATGCAGCTATCGGCAAAGTGTCATTCACTGCAGAACAGATTTGTGCCAACGCACAGGAACTTCTGTCAGCGATTGTCAAACTGAAACCTCAGACACTCAAGGGAACATATATGAAAGGCATTTCGATCTGTTCCACGATGAGTCCGGGAATTCGTGTGGATATCAAAACATTCGGTAGTGCTGAATAATAAAATTCAAAGTTATGAGAAAAGAAGTAAAAGCCCAAATACTTGAATCGATTGCAGCACAAATTCAGGAGACTCCGAACTTCTACATCACGGACATCTCCGGACTGAATGCCGCACAGACATCGAAACTCCGTCGTGATTGCTTCGAAAAGGGCATCAAGCTCGTAGTAGTCAAGAATACGCTTTTCGAAAAGGCTCTCAAAGAGATGGGCAACGAAGAGGTTACACTCCTCTACCCTGTCCTCGAAGGACCTACGGCAATCATGTATTGCGAAACTCCGAACGCACCTGCAAAACTGATCAAGAAATACGCTGATGAAGGCGGTGAAAAACCTGCACTCAAAGGCGCTTACGTTCAGGAATGCGCATTCGTCGGAGCCGACAAGCTGACAGAACTCTGCAACATCAAGTCCCGCGAAGAACTCATCGCAGACATCGTTGCATTGCTCCAATCTCCTGCACGCAACGTCATCTCTGCTCTTGAATCGGCAGGCGGCAAACTCGCAGGAATTGTCAAGACGCTTTCAGAAAGAGAATAATAAAAAAATAAACAATCTAAATAATTACAATTATGGCAGATATTAAAGCACTTGCAGAAGAGTTGGTTAACCTTTCTGTAAAAGATGTTCAGGAATTGGCTAAAATCCTCAAAGACGAGTACGGTATCGAACCTGCCGCTGCAGCTGTTGCTGTTGCAGGACCTGCTGCCGGAGCCGGAGAAGCTGCTGTTGCAGAGCAGACTGAATTCACTGTAGTCCTCAAATCAGCAGGACAGGAGAAAATCAAAGTGATCAAGGTCCTCAAGGACGTTACAGGACTCGGACTTAAAGAAGCTAAGGAACTTGCCGACAAGGCACCGGACGCTGTCGTTAAGGAAAAAGTTTCCAAAGCCGAAGTTGAGCAGATCAAAGCTGCCCTTGAAGAGGTGGGAGCTGAAATTGAAGTTAAATAGCTTCACTCCGCCCCTTGTGGGAAACAAACTCAGGTTTAGGGCCTACGACAAAGACCCTAAACCTTTTTGTCGTATTTAAGTTTTTCTCAGATACTAAAGGCAGTAAGATGTCACAAAATACTAAACAACAACGAATTTCATTCGCATCTTCTAAAATCCTTCTGGAGTATCCGGACCTTCTCGAAGTGCAGTTGAAATCCTTCAGGGATTTCTTCCAGCTCGATACCACTCCGGAAAACAGGCGCAATGAAGGCCTGTACCAGGTATTTCAGGAGGTATTCCCCATTGAAGACACACGCAACAACTACAAACTGGAGTTCATCGACTATTTCATCGATCCTCCCCAGTATTCGATAGACGAGTGTCTCGAAAGGGGTCTGACATACAATGTGCCTCTGAAGGCCAAACTCCGCCTTTCCTGCAGCGACCCGGAGCATGAGGATTTCGATACGAAAATCCAGGACGTATATCTCGGCAACATCCCTTACATGACGCCGGGAGGTACATTCGTCATCAACGGTTCCGAGAGAATCATAGTATCCCAGCTGCACAGGTCCCCGGGTGTATTCTTCGGCCAGAGCCTGCATGCAAACGGCACCAAACTATATTCGGCCAGAATCATACCGTTCAAGGGATCATGGATCGAATTTGCGACGGACATCAACAACGTCATGTACGCATATATCGACCGTAAGAAGAAATTACCGGTAACTACACTGCTCAGAGCGATAGGATTCAACAGTGACAAGGATATCATCGACATTTTCGGCCTTGCCGACGAGATAGAAGTCACGAAGGAAAACCTCAAGAAGAACGAAGGAAGAAAACTCGCAGCCAAAGTATTGAAAACATGGTTCGAGGACTTCGTGGATGAGGATACGGGAGAAGTTATCCCGGTGGAAAGAACAGTTCCGATCGTCGAGAGAGGGGAAATCCTCGGCGAAGACACCATAGAAAAACTTGCAGAGACCGACGTCAAGACCATCCTTCTCCAGAAGGAAGAGACGAACGTAAATGAATACGCCATCATCTACAACACTCTGCAGAAAGACCCGACCAATACGGAAACGGAAGCCATCAACTACATCTACAAGCAGCTGCGCAATTCGGAACCGCCTGATGAGGCCACTGCAAGGGATGTTATAGACAAGCTTTTCTTTTCCGAAAAGAGATATGACCTCGGAGACGTGGGCCGTTACCGTCTGAACCAGAAACTGAGTCTGACGATTCCGGAAGATACCCGCGTTCTCACGAATACGGACATAATCGAGATCATAAAGTATCTCATCCAGCTCATCAACTCGAAAGCTACGGTAGACGATATCGACCACTTGAGCAACAGGCGTATCAGGACTGTAGGCGAGCAGCTTGCCAACCAGTTCAGCGTAGGCCTCTCGAGAATGGCAAGGACTATCCGTGAAAGGATGAATGTCAGGGACAGCGAGCAGTTTGCCCCTACCGACCTGATCAATGCCAAGACGCTGTCTTCGGTCATAAATTCATTCTTCGGCACGAGCCAGCTGTCTCAGTTCATGGACCAGACGAACCCTCTTTCGGAAATGACGCACAAACGCCGTCTTTCCGCACTCGGACCGGGAGGTCTTTCAAGAGACAGGGCCGGATTCGAAGTCAGGGACGTACACTACACCCATTACGGCCGTCTCTGCCCTATCGAAACGCCGGAAGGTCCTAACATCGGACTTATTTCGTCGCTCTGCGTCTATGCGAGAATCAACGACCTCGGTTTCATAGAGACTCCGTACCGCAAGGTGGAAAACGGAAAAGTGGACCTGAGCCCGAAAGGATGGGTTTACATGAGCGCCGAGGATGAGGAAGACAAGATGGTATCCCTCGCAAACGTCAAGATGGATGACGAGGGCAACATCATGGATGAAAGGATACAGTGCCGCTACGGCGCCGACTTCCCTGTCGTTACGAAGGAAGAGGTGGAACTGATGGACGTGGCTCCGAACCAGATTGCATCAGTTGCAGCCTCACTGATTCCGTTCCTCGAGCACGACGACGCTCACCGTGCATTGATGGGAGCGAACATGATGCGTCAGGCCGTTCCGCTTCTCAATCCGGAATCCCCTATCGTAGGTACCGGACTTGAAGAAAGGGTCTGCCTTGATTCACGCACCCAGATCATTGCCGAAAGAGACGGAGAAGTCGTCTATGTGGACGCAAGGGAAATACATGTCAGATACGAAAGGACAGACGACGAAAAATTCGTCAGCTTCTCGCCTGACATTACAGTCTACAAACTTCCTATATACAGAAGGACGAACCAGAGCACGACAATTCTGCTGAAACCTATCGTCAGAAAAGGCGACAGGATTGTCAAGGGACAGATCATCACCGAAGGCTACGCCACGCAGAACGGCGAACTGGCACTCGGAAGGAACCTCAAGGTGGCGTTCATGCCTTGGAAAGGTTACAACTACGAGGATGCCATCGTGCTGTCTGAAAGGATGATCCGCTGGGATATCCTGACTTCGGTACATGTGGACGAATACATTTCAGAGGTCCGTGACACCAAGCGCGGAATGGAAGAACTGACATCGGATATTCCTAACGTCAGCGAAGATGCCACGAGAAACCTCGACGAGAACGGTATAATCCGCGTCGGTGCCCACATCGAACCGGGTGACATCATGATAGGAAAGATTACTCCGAAAGGAGAAAGTGACCCGTCACCGGAAGAAAAACTCCTGAGAGCGATTTTCGGAGACAAAGCCGGAGATGTCAAGGATGCTTCGCTGAAAGCCACGCCGTCATTGAGCGGTACGGTAATCGGTACGGCCCTCTACTCCAAAGTCGGAAAGGAAATCAACCGCAAGGGAGCGAAAGCGGACCAGAAAGCGAAGATCGAAATCGCCGAAGAAGAATTCAACCGCAAGGCCGAGGCATTGCGCAGCAAGTTTATTGACAAGCTCTCGGTTCTCGTAAACGGCAAGAAGAGCGCCGGAATATTCGAGATTGACGGTACAGAAGTCATTGCAAAAGGCAAGGACATTACGGCCGCCGATCTGAGAAACATCAATTATGAGAACATCGATTCGAGCAAATGGACTTCCGACAAGAACAGCAATGCCCTGATCAAGGATCTTATCAACAACTACTGCATAGCCTACAAGGAAGAAGCTGCAAGGCACAAGAGAGTCATTGACAAGATAAAGGTCGGTGACGAACTCCAGAACGGAGTAATGCAGCTTGCCAAGGTATATGTGGCCAAAAAAAGGAAGATCACGGTCGGCGACAAGATGGCAGGACGCCACGGAAACAAAGGTATCGTGGCCAAGGTCGTAAGGGACGAGGACATGCCGTTCCTTGAGGACGGAACCCCTGTGGATATCGTACTGAATCCTCTCGGTGTGCCTTCACGTATGAACCTCGGACAGATATACGAGACCGTACTCGGATGGGCCGGAGAAGAACTCGGACTCAAATTCAGCACCCCTATTTTCGACGGTGCAAGCCTTGAGGACATCTGCCGGTACACCGACAAGGCAGGTCTGCCGAGATTCGGAAAGACATACCTGAGAGACGGAGGCACAGGCGACTGGTTCGACCAGCCGGCTACTGTCGGAGTCATCTACATGATCAAGCTCGGCCACATGGTCGATGACAAGATGCACGCAAGATCCATCGGTCCTTACTCCCTCATTACCCAGCAGCCTCTTGGAGGTAAGGCTCAGTTCGGAGGTCAGAGGTTCGGAGAAATGGAGGTTTGGGCACTCGAGGCATTCGGTGCGGCAAACGTCCTTCAGGAAATTCTTACGGTCAAATCCGACGACGTCACAGGAAGGTCCAAAGCATACGAGGCCATCGTCAAGGGCGACCTCATGCCGACTCCGGGTATTCCTGAATCCCTCAACGTGCTGCTGCATGAATTGAGAGGACTCGGACTGAAAGTCACATTGGATTAATTAACGGACAAATGAAATTTTAGAAATATGCCGACTTTTAATAAAGAAAACAAGGTTAAAAGCAATTTCGAAAGAATCAGCATCTCATTGGCCTCGCCTGAGGATATTCAGGCGAGATCTTCAGGAGAAGTACTGAAGCCTGAAACCGTCAATTACAGGACATACAAGCCTGAAAGGGATGGTCTGTTCTGCGAAAAGATTTTCGGTCCTACCAAGGATTACGAATGTCATTGCGGCAAATACAAGAGAATAAGATATCGCGGCATAGTATGCGACCGTTGCGGCGTGGAAGTCACGGAGAAAAAGGTGCGCAGGGAAAGGATGGGACATATCGAACTCACCGTTCCGGTAGCACATATCTGGTACTTCAAATCGGCTCCGAACAAAATCGCCGCCCTTCTCGGCATCGCATCGAAAAAACTCGAGGCTGTCATCTACTATGAGAAATACATAGTCATCAACCCGGGTACTACCGGCAAGGAGAAACTCGAGCTTCTTTCCGAAGAAGAATATCTCGACATCATCGACAGCCTTCCGGAAAACGGCAATCTCCCGAATGACGATCCTGACAAATTCAGGGCTGGAATGGGAGCCGAAGCCATTTACGAGCTGCTCAAGGAAATCGATGTGGATGCTCTCGCCAAGGAATTGCGCCAGCGCATGCTGAAGGAAACCTCGCAGCAGAGAAAGGCCGAAGCCCTCAAAAGGCTCAGCATCGTAAAATGGTTCCAGGAGTCCAAAGGAGTCAACAAGCCGGAATGGATGATACTCAAGAACATTCCTGTGATTCCGCCGGATCTGCGTCCGCTTGTTCCGCTTGACGGAGGACGTTTTGCGACTTCGGACCTCAATGACCTCTACAGACGTGTCATCATCAGGAACAACCGTCTCAAAAGGCTCATCGAAATCAAGGCTCCGGAAGTCATCCTCAGAAACGAGAAACGTATGCTTCAGGAAGCTGTTGACTCCCTGTTCGACAATTCCAAAAAGTCGAATGCAGTCAAGAGCGAGGCCAACCGTGCACTCAAATCCCTCTCCGACAGCCTGAAAGGAAAACAGGGCCGTTTCCGTCAGAACCTTCTCGGAAAACGTGTGGACTACTCCGCCCGTTCAGTCATCGTCGTAGGTCCGGAACTCAGAATGCATGAATGCGGTCTTCCGAAATTCATGGCCGCCGAACTTTACAAACCGTTCATTATCAGAAAACTGATTGAAAGGGGAATTGTAAAGACCGTCAAGTCAGCCAAGAAAATCGTAGACAGGAAAGACCCTGTGGTATGGGATATCCTCGAAAACGTGATGAAGGGACATCCGGTACTTCTGAACCGTGCGCCTACTCTTCACAGACTCGGTATCCAGGCTTTCCAGCCGAAAATGATAGAAGGAAAGGCTATCCAACTCCACCCGCTCGCATGTACGGCATTCAACGCCGACTTCGACGGAGACCAGATGGCCGTACACCTTCCGCTCGGCAACGCCGCCATCCTTGAGGCCCAGCTTCTCATGCTCGGTTCGCACAACATCCTGAACCCGGCCAACGGTACACCTATCACGGTGCCGTCGCAGGACATGGTCCTCGGTCTTTACTATATTTCCAAGCCGAGACCGGGCGCCAAGGGAGAAGGAATGAACTTCTACGGACCGGAAGAAGTCATTATCGCACTCAATGAAAAGGCCATAGACATACATGCATCCATCAATGTAAGGCTTCCGAAGGACAAGCAGCACCCTGAAGAAGGTACCGTAATGGTCAATACCACTCCGGGCCGTATCATCGTGAACCAGCTCGTTCCGGCAGAAGTCCCTTACATCAACGAAGTGCTCGGAAAGAAATCCCTCAGAAAGATCATTTCCGTCGTCATCAAGAATGCCGGTATAGCACGTACCGCCCAGTTCCTTGACGATATCAAGAACTTGGGATATGCAATGGCATTCAAGGGAGGCCTTTCGTTCAACCTCGGAGACGTAATCATACCTGAAGAGAAGAAATCCCTGATTGAAAACGGTTACAAGACCGTGGAAGAAATCAAGAACAACTTCTCCATGGGTTTCATTACCAACAACGAACGTTACAACAAGGTCATCGACCTCTGGACCTCCATCGACAACAAGATCACAGGAATCGTGGAGAAACAGATTTCGAGCGACCAGCAGGGATTCAATCCTGTGTACATGATGCTGGATTCCGGAGCCCGTGGTTCCACACAGCAGATCAAGCAGCTCTGCGGAATGCGCGGACTTATGGCAAAACCTCAGAAATCCGGTGCACAGGGAGCGGAAATCATCGAAAACCCTATCATTTCCAACCTGAAGGAAGGAATGTCCGTGCTCGAATACTTCATTTCGACCCACGGTGCAAGAAAGGGTCTTGCCGATACCGCCCTGAAAACCGCCGATGCAGGTTACCTTACACGTCGTCTCGTGGACGTATCGCATGACGTCATCATCAACGAGGAAGACTGCGGTACGCTGCGCGGTCTGATTGCCACGGCCATCAAGAGCAAGGACGAAATCGTGGAATCCCTCGGAGAAAGAATCCTCGGAAGGACATCCGTACACGACATATTCAATCCGCTCACAGGAGAACTCATACTTCCTGCAGGTGAGGAGATCACCGAAGAAATCGCTGCGAAGATAGAGTCTCTTCCGATCGAGCAGGTGGAAATCCGTTCCGTACTTACCTGCGAATCCCGCAAGGGTGTCTGCGCAAAATGCTACGGACGCAACCTTGCATCAGGCAGGATGGTCGAGAAGGGAGAAGTGGTCGGTGTCATCGCCGCCCAGTCCATCGGAGAGCCGGGTACACAGCTTACACTCCGTACATTCCACGTCGGAGGTACTGCATCAAGCACGGCATCCGAAAGTTCCATCACTTCGAAGTACGAAGGTAAGCTCGAATACGAGGAACTCAGGACAATACAGCGGATTACGGACGATGGTACGGTACAGGACGTCGTTGTCAGCCGTACTACAGAGGTCCGCATCATCGACGACAACACCGGTATCACATATTCGCAGTATGACGTACCTTACGGCTCCATCCTTTACAAGAAGGACGGCGAGAAAGTCAAGAAAGGCGACCTCATCTGCGAATGGGATGCATACAACGCAATCACCATTATCGAAGCCGCCGGTAAGGCACGTTTCGACAGCATGATAGACGGTGTGACATACCGTGAGGAAATGGCAGACGAATACTCTCTGAACAGAGACAAGGTCATCATCGAATCACGTGACAAGTCGAAAAACCCTACTATCAACATCATCGACGAAAACGGCGAAAGCAAGAAGCAGTACAACCTGCCTGTCGGCGCCCATGTCATGGTAAATGACGGAGATGACCTCAAAGTCGGAGACATCATCATCAAGATACCTCGTGCAATCGGTAAGTCAAGCGATATTACCGGAGGTCTGCCTCGTGTGACCGAGCTCTTCGAAGCCCGCAACCCGTCCAACCCGGCCATCGTATCGGAAATCAACGGAGAAGTCATCATGGGCAAGATCAAGAGAGGAAACAGGGAAATCATCATCAAGAACAAGTCAGGTCAGGAGAAACGTTACCTCGTGCCTCTTACCAAACAGATTCTTGTACAGGAGAACGACTACGTGAAGGCCGGAATGAGGCTTTCCGACGGAGCAGTCTCCCCTACCGATATTCTCAATATCCTCGGACCGATCAAGGTTCAGGAATACATCGTGAACGAGATTCAGGAAGTGTACCGCCTGCAAGGTGTGAAAATCAACGACAAGCACTTCGAAATCATCGTCCGCCAGATGATGAGAAAGGTCCAGATAAACGACCCAGGCGACACGGACTTCCTTCCGGAAGAACTCGTGGACAAGTGGCAGTTTATGGATACCAACGACTCGATCTACGGTAAGTTCATCATACTCGATGCAGGCGATTCGCAGAAACATTCCGAAGGAGAGATAATCTCTGCAAGGGAAATGAGAAGCGAAAACGCATCGCTCGAAAGACAGGGTCTGAAGATGATGGTACTCAGGGAAGCAAAGCCTGCAACCGCAAGCCAGGTGCTTCAGGGTATCACAAGGGCTGCGCTGAAGACGAACAGCTTCATTTCGGCCGCTTCATTCCAGGAGACCACGAAAGTGCTCAGCGAAGCCGCTATCAGAGGCCGTGTCGACACTCTCGAAGGTCTTAAGGAAAATGTCATCTGCGGACATGCGATACCTGCCGGTACCGGACAGAAAGAGTTCCAGGAAATCCTTGTGGCTCCTATGGAAGAATACCAGAAAGCGATGGGAGACCTTTAGGCCACTCATCGTATACTCATGTAAAGGGAGGGAAACAACGTCGTTTTCCTCCCTTTTGACGTTTTTTCAAAAATTTTTAGATACAATGAAGCGATACCTTTCACTCGACGTGCTGCGCGGACTGACCGTGGCATTCATGATACTTGTCAACAATCCCGGGACATGGAAATACGTCTATCCTCCGTTGAGACATGCAGCATGGACAGGATGCACCCCGACCGACCTCGTGTTCCCGTTCTTCCTCTTCTGCACGGGAGCAGCGATGGCGTTTTCCTTTGCAAAGTTCGACGGGATAAACCGGCAGGCGTCGTGGAAAATCATCAGAAGGGGCATTCTCATATTCCTTACGGGATTCCTTCTGAATGCCTTTCCGTTCTTCCCTGTCGGCGGCGACCCTGAAATGACACTGGGGCAGAACTATGGAGTATGGCTGGAGAATCTGCGCATCTTCAATGTGCTCCAGAGGATTGCGGTCAGTTATGTGATTGCGGCATTCATCGCCCTGTGGCTGCGGAAACCCCGGAAGATAATCTGGGCCATTGTGCTCCTGTCCGTGCTCTATACCGGGCTAATGTATGTGAACGGGAGCGAAAACGCATTCAGCGCGGAAGGAAATGTGCCGAGACTCGTCGATTTGGCGGTCCTCGGGGAAAGCCATCTTTATCATGGATATAGCGACAGCAACGGAAATGCCATAGCATTTGACCCAGAAGGCATCCTCGGATGCCTTTCCGGCGCATGCTCGGTGCTCGTGGGCTATCTTGTCGGCCTGCTTGTCAGAAAATCCCGTCCGGACGACGGCAATGTCCGGATTACGGACACCATAACGCTGATTTATACGGCTGCCGTGCTGTGTATCGTCGGAGGGCTCTTCATCGGGCTGTGGATTCCTGTCAGCAAACCGCTTTGGACCACTTCCTACATGCTCTATGCTTCGGGCTGGGCCATGGCGATGCTTGCGCTGCTGATGTATGTAATAGACTATAAGGGCGTGGAAAAGCCGTTCACGGTGTTCAAGGCCTGCGGGATGAATCCGCTGTTCATCTATGCGCTGTCGGGCATCCTCGGAAAGACAATAAATCTTATATGTCCGGGTGTACGGGCGGCCTTCAACCACAACGAATTCACTTCCCTGCTGTATGCCCTGCTGTTCGTGGCTGTGCACATTCTCGTGGCCGTCATCCTCTACCGGAAAAAGATTTTCATCAAAATCTGAAAATCTGAAAGCCTCTATACAAAAATCCCTGCCAACTCGATTGACAGGGATTTTTTGTGCGGGCGAAGGGCACAAACCCCGTCTTTGAAAGGAAACCAAAGGAATACAAAAACGGCCTGCAAGCCCTTCAGAGGCACTTTGCAAATATAGTGACTTTCTTTTGAGTTCCCATTTTTTCCTATGTTTTGGCAAATAGTACACTTTTAGTACACCTCAACTCAAAAAGTTTTATATCTTTGCAAAACAAAGGAAACCAAAGGAATACAAAGGAACTGAAAACCGCCTGCAAAGAGAAAATTTTATGAGTAGTACACCTAACAGGGCAAAAGATAACCCCAAATTGAGGGAAAGGGCAATATCTGACGGCAAAAAATCCCTGTATCTTGAATATTACATAAGCAGCACCCGCACGCCCAAAAGGGACGGACAGGGCAACCAGATGTTTTACACCTCCGGGAAAATGGCGGGCAAGCCGATGTTTGAGATAAAGCACAACCGGAGGAAAGAGGAACTGAAACTGTACCTGTATTCTAAGCCAAGGACGGCGGAGGAACGGGCACACAACAAAAACACCCTGACACGGGCCCAGCAGATAAGGAACGAGAGGGAGCAGGAGTTTTTGACCCGGACAATGGGGTACAGCATTGCCAAAAGCAGCGACAATCTTATGCCGTGCTTTGAGTCCTATGTGGAAACCTACACAAAGCAGGACATCAGAAATATACGGCTTGCCCTCAACCGCTTCAAGGACTTTTTGAGGGCAAGTTATCCGGCCTGTGTAATGCCAAAGACCGACAGGGAATGCGAGCGCATCCGGGATGAATGGGAGGAGCTGCACGCCGGGGTATATGGACGGCACGAGATAAACCCCAACGAGTTCTATTTGTTCCGCCTCAACCCCCGGCAGTTCACGGAGGGAATGGTGCGGGAGTTCGTGTCATACCTGCAGGAGCACAGCACGGGAAGCGGGGCGGCAACGGCGTTTGAGCGATTCAAGAAGATTGTGAGGAATGTTGCAAAGGCCGGGTATATGGCGGTCAATCCGTGCGAGGATGTAGTATGCAAGAGAAACGAATGCTTTTCCAAGGAGATTTTGAGTGCAGACGAGATAAAGGCCCTGCAGCGCACCCACATGCACGGAGAAAATCCCAACATCCGCCGGGCGTTCCTGTTTACCCTGTACACCGGGGTAAGGTGGTGCGATGTGAAAGAGTTGAGGTTTGCCAACATTGACTACCAAAACAGGACACTGAAGTTTGAACAGGCAAAGACCAAGGGGCGCAGCTCCCGGAGTGTGGTGGAAATGCCGATAATGGAGGAAGTGTTGCTGCACATTGTCGGCAGGCCGGAGGAACAGGGGAAAAGCCCCGGCGATTTGATTTTCTCTTTGCCGTCCCATACCATGTGCCTGAAGTCGTTGAGGCGTTGGTGCAAAAAGGCCGGGATAGAAAAGCATATAACATGGCATTGTGGCCGACACTCATTTGCTACAAACTTGCTGGAAAACGGGGCAAATGTCAAGGTGGTGGCCGACCTGCTGGGGCATAGCGGTCTGGAGTATGTGGAGCGGTATGTGCACGCCATAGATGAGAGCAAACGCCGTGCGTTGGAAAGTCTGCCAAAACTTGAATTTTGAGGCTATGGAAGAACTGGAGATATTGGACAAAATAGAAATTGCATTGTCGTACCATACTATGGCAATAGGGCTCATTTTGAGCGATGTTGTGCAGTATACAAAGCCCCAACCCGAAGACATAAAGGCAAACCACGAATATGTGGAGGAACTGAAAAAAGGAAGCGATGCGGAGATTTCCCGAATGGTGGCAAAAATTAAAAACGCCTCAACGCCGGAGGATGCAACGGACTATATTACAGAAATTCTCACGCACTGCACATTGTACAGCCGACTGCACAATGATGACGATTTGGAGTATTTGAAACAGATGAGGCCCGATTATCAAAATGCCCCGTGGTATTCATTGGCGATGCTTGAATACCAGATAGCGGAGTATGAGGAGATATTAGAGACGGGAGAGGCTATCAGAAATAATAAAGTGTCGGATATTGATATACGCCAAGATATAGCCTATATCTTTGAAATTTATTGGAAACTTGGCTGCAGCATAGATGCGGCGGCTTTGTTGAAAGGCGTTGATTTTATCAGAGTGCAGGACAAATGCGGTATATGGATTTACAAGGAACACGACCAAATAGAACTCATTGGGCGGCTGGGGAGTGCAAAGAGAGTCCGGGATTTGTTGGCCAAGGCAGCCGGAACAGGGACGGAGCCTCAACCGGAACAGCCGCCATTTGCATTGCCGCCGGAGCTTGACACACCACAGGCGCGGGAATACCTCAACAGGGCGCAGAAAGCCGGATTTTTGGATGAACGATACCAGCCTATAAAAGGATTTACCAGCGTACAGAAGAAATTATTTGCCGCATATTGTGCCGTTGCCGGCAATATAACGGAGCGGCATTGGAAATTGTTTGAAGATTTATGGGACATAAAGGGATTGCAGAAAGTCAAAGAGGAGCAGGGCAGCGAAGCCAAAGCCGAGGCGGTAGCCGCTTTGTTCCCGCCCGATATTGTCGAAGCGGCAAAGAAAAGGTTTACTTTGCTGATTTGAAGTTCCCGGATATTACATGATAGTACCACGATATACCCCCGATATAGCCCCCTATATCGGGGCTTTTTCTGTCTTATGCTCTGTTACTTTGCCTTTGCTTTCAGTTGAGGGCAGAGGGTGCAAGCCTGTCCCGCTGGAGCAGGGGGCAAATACGGGGCGTTCTTGCACACTAACCCCGGACAGCCTCAACCCATAAAACACAAAACAGACATGGGAATGAACAACGAACAGTTGCAGGAACTTGCCGACATGGTGGCAGCAAAAGTGACGATAACCGCCAAGGAGGTTTTGACAAGTCAGGAGGCGGCCCGGTATATGGGCATCAGCCAATCTTATCTGTACAAATTGACTATGAGGCAGGAGATACCGCATTACAAGCCGTCCGGCAAGATGTGCTATTTCAACCGCCACGAGCTGGACGGGTGGATGCAGAAAAACCGTATCAACACGGCGGCGGAGGCCGCACAACAGGCTCACGGACATTGCATGAAGAACAGGAGGGCGATATGATACTGACGGATTACTACAAGTTCGTGAAGCTGGAGGGGCAGAAGTCCAGGATGCGGATAGACTGCACAGCCTCAACCCGGAGTTATGACACACTGGAGCGGTACAGGGACAAAAAGGGGCTGTTAAAACTCTACATCGGGGACAACACCTATACCAAGGCCGGACAGTCCGGCAGATCCGATTTGTCGCTGTCATACAAAGACCACATCAGCAGCATATTTGCCCCGGATGTGAAACTGCCTTGCTGGTACGGGGATTTCCACAATACGGCTGATGCAGCCCTGCTTGTGTGCCATAATGTGGCGTTTGTAGACGGTGCAATACAGCCCGGCTCGGAGATAGAGGTATTTGTGGCAAGGGGTCAGAGAGCCAATCGGCAGGGGCTTTTCAATATGCTGTGTGACGGGGATTTGTCGGATGAGGTGGAGGCGTTGAGGAAACGGGCGATTACCGATTCAGTAACCGGGAGCAATGTATGACACTGTGAAAATGCGGCTTATTGTTGAGGAGGGGCGGAGCATCTGTCCGATGGAGGACATACCGCCCCTGCTTGACAGGCTGACGGGATGCAGCCAACTGCAGGGCAGCGAGTATGTGTCCGGGCTGCTGGGAGGTCTGCACATAACGGTGCGCCCCCATTCCGTTAGAGTGTCAAAAGGCAGCCTGTGTAAATGGCATCTGGGGGACAACCTCCGGACACTTGACAGGATAACCACACAGGAAGCTATCGAGCATTTATCCGATATCCTGCATTTGCCCATGGATGAAGCCGACATTACCCGGCTGGACTTTGGTACAAACCTGATAATGCGGCGTCCTGTGCCCGTGTATCTGGAGCATCTGGGAGAGTTGAGGTATAGCAGGCGCACAGAGGCCTCCAACGGTCTGTATTACTGGGGTAACGGCAAGGAAATAAACATCTATGACAAGAACAGGGAGCGGGCATCAGCCGGAGAGCCGATACCGGAACTATATGCCGGACGGAATGTGTTGAGGTATGAGATACGATATACAAAACGGCTTCCAAAGCAGCTAAACCGCCCGTATGTCACGGCTGCAGACCTGTACAACCGGGCATTTTTTGATGATATGCTGCACAGGTGGCGGGACACATACAGGGCAATACAGAAGATTAACGACAGAATACCGGAGTTTGATATGATAAGGAAGAAAACAGACCTGTACAGGCTGGGCGTGCTTTTGGTCGCTGAAGCCGAGGGAGGACAACAGGCATTGATCGGGCGCATAAAGAGGATGCAGACCGAGGGCAAATTAACCAAGTCCCAGGCCCAGGACCTCCGGCAAGCTGTGAACGATGCCTGCAAACTCCGTCCGGGCTTGACCTCAACAAGCGAAGCCATCGAGGAACTGGACGGCAAGATAAGGGCGGCTGTGAAGATGTACTGACGGGCGGATTTTGGGGCTGTCTCTCGTGCGTGCGCACGCATACGCACTCGCGCCTGCATTATGCGCATGATATCAACCTGTTTTTAGTAGCCGATTTGGCTACCTGTGCGGGTTGGGGATGAGGGGCAAAAGAGAAAAGAAAATGGAGGGGTGGGTGTAAACCCGTTCCCCCTATGTAGGGGGCGGAGGGGGGTAGATGAAAAAAAGAAAACAGACTGTAAAAACCGAGGATATGGCAAGACAAAAGAATGACGGCCGGGGACGGCTGGGAGGGCGGGCAAAAGGAACGCCCAACAGGGTAACGGGCACTGTACGGGAGTGGCTGTCGGAGTTGATAGACAGGAACAGGGCGCAGATAGAGGCGGATTTGGCCACACTTGACCCAAAGACACGGCTGTTTATGCTGGAGAAACTTATGCAGTATGTGATACCGAGGCAGACGGCAACGGCGGAGGAGCAGCGGGAGGCGAGGGCGGAGGCGAGCCGGTCGCATGATATAGACCTGCGGCCGCTGACGAGGGAGGAAATAGAGTTTTTGCTGGAGGAAGCGGACAGGGAGGCAGGTAATGATGCCGGCTGACAGTTTGGATTTGCCGTGTTTTGGGCGCTTCTGGGCGTTTTTGTCGTATTGATGTATAATTTACCGTCCCGGACGGGAAAGGCTCAAATTTGGCGTTTCTTTTGGCTTTGCCGGAGTATCTGTCATTGTGCCGTGGTTTGGCACAGTCTGGAATACTGAATATGTCACAAATGTCACAGCAATAAAAAAGAAAAAATCTGACTTTTCTGACACACTAAAAAAGCAAAAATCCGATAATTCCGATGCAATAAAAAAGACAGGAAATGCGGATTATGCGGATGCAATAAAAAAGGCGGTCAAACTAAAGTAGTTTGTTTCAGTATGCGAGTTGAGGTGCGGCAGGAGACAGCCCGCAGACGGGGCGGAAACAGGCCAAATTGCCGCGATGTCCTGGCGGACGATAAATTACCCGTCCGACAAGGAAACGGGCGGAAAACGGGCGGAATTGCAAAGGCGGTTTCTGTTGGTAGAAATCAAAGTACCCCCGGACATAAGCAGCGGAAATGCAACAAATGCAACACGGATAAAAAAGACCAGCGCCCGCGGGTAAAAGTGAGTACAATATACTCACTATCGGCAACCTCAACCGGGACGGAGTGACAAAATATGCTTGTTTTTGCCGGGAAAACAGTATCTTTGCCACATCCTTAAACATTAGAGCGGCCGACAAAATCGGCTGTAATAGAAAGTTTTTGCCCTTTGTATGGTGGCAGTACCGGAAACGGCTGCACGGTTACTCTAATGACCGAGGACACCTGCAGCAGAGGGCATTTTATTTTCCTAAACATTAGAGTAATGCTAACAAGTAAACAGTACGGCCAGCTTATCAGAGAGGCCAACAGGCTGGAGAGTCTTTGCCGCGGCAATGAGTTGGAAACCCCGTTTGTAGTCCTCATGAGGATTTGCCGGGACTATGTGACTATGGCAGGAGTCCAGATGCTGGATGAGGACGCCAAGGTTAAATACCTTGCAGAGCGGCTTGCAAGGTTCAGAATAAAATATTTTGCTAAAATCTGACGGTATGGGCACCAATAACGAGAAGCAGGGCAAAGGCACTCAGCCCAGGAACCCAGGCCGGAGGAACGGCGGCAAGTTGGGGCAGGTGCGTAGACTGAAACGGCAGCTGTCCAAAGCACGGGAGGAGATACAGACCCAGCAAAGGGCATT
Organism: uncultured Bacteroidales bacterium; assembly: GCA_944323245.1. Taxonomy (GTDB): domain Bacteria; phylum Bacteroidota; class Bacteroidia; order Bacteroidales; family UBA932; genus Cryptobacteroides. The sequence goes on along the minus strand of CALURT010000017.1, from coordinate 37,409 downwards.
TGCCAATTTGTGGCAGGAACACAAACTGCTGGAGGCAGAACGGGACAGCAACCGGGAGGGCAGGGAACTGTATATGCGTCTGTACAAGGGACAGAACAGGACAATAGACAACCTGTTAACGGCTGTTGAACGGCTGACGGACAAAAACTGCGAGTTGGAGAAGCGGCTGGCGGCGGAGTGCCCGGAACCCCCAACGGCAAAAAACTGACAAAATGGGGGTCAAAAATAGGCTTTTTGGCAAATAGTACACTTTTAGTACACCTCAACAAAAATTAAATCCCTGCTAATCAAACGATTGACAGGGATTTTTTGTGCGGGCGAAGGGACTCGAACCCATACGCCTTGCGGCACCAGATCCTAAGTCTGGCTTGGCTACCAATTACAACACGCCCGCAAAAACTCAGTTTGCAAAGATATGGATTAATTCATGATTTTACAAATTTAATACAGCACCATCCGTCCATGGAATCATGGCTGATATACTGCAAGCCTGAGTTTTCCGCAACTCCTTGAATCATAGGCATATCCTCGACATAAAAACCACTTGTGAACAGCATTCCTCCCTTTCGGAGACTTCTCGCATAGGTAGGAATGTCCTGGATAAGGATATTGCGGTTGATGTTGGCAAGCAACACGTCGTATTTCCCTGCCTGAAGAAGCGAAGCGTCTCCGCAATACGTCTCCACATGGCGGGAAACCTTGTTGATTCTGGCATTGTCGAATGCCGAAACCGCTGCAACCGCATCTATATCGATGCCGTATGTATGTGCCGCCCCCATCTTTGCGGCAAGAATCGCAAGTATGGCCGTCCCGCAGCCCATATCCATCACGACCTTACCTTTCACCGCCGCCTCATTGTCGAGCAAGGCCCGGCACATCATGTATGTCGTCTGATGGTGTCCCGTGCCGAAAGCCATTTTCGGTTCGATGGTTATATTGAACCTTGTCCGCTTCAGACCCTTGTGAAAAGGAGCCTTGACGGTGCATTTCCCGTCCACGATTATGGGGGAAAACTGCTGCTCCCATACTGCATTCCAGTTTACCGGAGGAATCAGCGAAGCCCCGAACTCCACGTCGAACCCCTCATCCATTCCGTCAAGCACGAGCCGCAGATTTCCTGCATTGTACAGATCCTTCGGAATGTAACCTTTCAGAAAAGGTTCTTCGTAAGTAAAGGATTCGAACGGAAGTTCTTCCAATTCCGCCATGAGAATCTCGGCATTGTCATCACTGTAAGGCGTGAGCCTGAACGATACTTCTATATATTCCTGACTGTTCATGTCCTATGGTTTTATTGTGCATCCTGAGCTTCATATTCCGCTTTTTCCTCGGCCGACAGGGAATCAAGCTGTTCGTCCACGGCCTGCACGTATCCTGTGCTCTTCTTGAAATCCGCAATCGCCTGCTGGCTTTCGTTTTCCCTAATCGCAGCTTCTGCACCCTTTATGAAAATATCATGTATGGACTGCGCAAGATTCAGTTTGGTCCTGTCCACGACCGTTGAAAATACCGGGACATCGGTACTCTTGAACTTCGCCTTGCCGATTTTGAACTTGAAATCGTCGAAAGTTCCGCTCAAATCAACTCCCATTCGGAAAAGCAAAGGCGATTCTATCACGGATATATGATACTTGAACGACGAATCAAGATTCTGTACACCGCTCATAGCCAAGGTATATCTGTCTATCGAAAGTACGAACGGGAATATTTCCAACCTGTTGTCCGATATCAGTCCCTCTACGGACATCCTGTCGATGCGGCTTGTCTCCTTGTCCTTGAACCTCAGGAGTTTCGTTATTTTCTTTATGGCGGCATCGTTTTGCATCTGCAGGTTCTTTCCGCTTATCCGTATCACTCCGTCTATGCTCGGCATGATTATGTTCATGGAGGTATCGAGCTTGGCGGTAGCGGCCATTTCACAGTTGAGATTGCCCTTGAATGACTTGAGTACAGGGAAAAGGCTGTCAACCTGCGGCACCATTTCAATCACCTTTTCAGCCGTGACATTATTGAGGTTCAGGTTGAAACCGGTACCAATGTCTTTCTTGGTCCTCGTGGAATAGAAACCCTCGAAAAAGAGATTGCCCATGTCGGACATCGCCGAAGTGTTGGTAAACTGCACGCATCTCTCCCTTACGGCAAGGTCGGAAGTCAGCGAAGTCTTGGTCAGTTTTGCGAATTTCACGCTGTCCGCCTGCAGGGAAACCGAAGCCTCTATGTTCGCAGGGATTACTATCAGCGTTTCTGCGGTCAGAGCCGAGGAATCCGGCACGTCCATGACCATCATGTCCTCATAGTCGTCATCGTCTATTTTTGAAAAATCCGTATTTGCGGCAGCCACTTCCCTGAATTTATCGCCTGCAGCCAATGCCGCAAACATTTCATTGAAATCGAGATTGCCGGCATCCATGTTAAGATCAAGTCCTATCGGTCCGTTGTGAAGCAGGGCCCTCCGCAGATGCGACAGGTCTCCGGATATGTCCATCCTCGAGCGTCCGCTCGACAAGGTAAGGCTCTTGAGAACAATTTCGTCATTTGAAAAGTTGCAATTCAGATTCCTGACGGAATTCCTGAGAGGGAACATCGGGGAAATCAGGCTCAGCCTGTCCAACGAAACCTTGCCGTCTATATCCCATTGGGTATAATATCTGGCAATGCTGCTGTCCAATCTGAAATCCATGTCATTCTTTCTGAAGTCATCCTCAGTCATCCATGACGGCATCGGACGTTTCTGGAAATTCCTGCCGAAGACATGGGCGAAAAGCGAGTCTCTCGGGACATCCGGATATGCCTTGGCAAGGGAGTCCCGGAACTCACGCATCTTCTGGCGTCTCTCGATCGAATTCATGGCGGCCGTCATGGCTACTGAAAAATTCCTTGCGGCAAGCCGGTTTACCGGACCTCTGACAAACATGCCCTTCGTATCGCTCGTCAGGGTCAATACCGGCACGTCGCTGTTTCCCTTCTTAGGGGAAATCGTGAAGATATTGGCCGTATTCATCACATTTATGCTCGTGGTATCGGCTCCTCTGAGCTGGAGGAATCCGGCCTCGAAACGTCCTCCGAAAGGATAGAATGCAGAGGAATCGTTCCTGTCGACTATGGCTGCCGAATTGTGTGCCATGAGTGAAAGTTTCCGGCCTCTGAGATATACGCCGTCCTTATAGTTCATATCGACGCTGTCGACGGACGCAGCGAGGGCGATTATCCTCTCTCCTTCCGCCATGCTCCTGTCGAATCTGTTGCCGGTCGCACCGAGCCAGATGTCGATGCTGTCGGCATAAAGGCTCACGGAGTCCGCAGGTGACGATATGTCAAGTGTCCTGCCTCTCAGAAAGCCGCTGATATCGGCGTCGGTAAATCTGTACGAAACCAATTGCGAAAGATTGACTTTCCCCTTCAGTTCAGCGGAAATTCCTCCGGCAAGACGGTAGTCCTTCAACATTCCCGGTCTGAACCTGAGAGAGTCAAGGTTGACGGCAAGATTGCCGGACATGTCGAACAACGGATCCTTTCCGAGCACGTCAGAAGCCGTCATTGCGACATCCATGTTTACCCATTCGCCGGCCGCATGCAGTTCTCTTATATCGATATCCACATGTCCGTCCCCATCACTCTCGGCAGATAACGAAAGCGACAGTTCCAAAGGCGCCTTTGCAGCCTTGTGGGAAAGTTTTGCGGGAGGGACAGTCAGAGCCGCCGAAAATGCCGGAATCCTGCCGTCGGGACCGAGCCGGCCGTCGAACGAAGCTGTCAGGGTGACTGAGGCGTCCGTACTGAAATCCTTGGCCCCTTCCCAGATGTTTTTTCCGAAATAGCGGATGACATCGTTTATCCTGCAGTCCTCTATCGCAGCATTGCCCTTTACCGTCAGCCCTTCGTCGGCAAATCCGACCGTTCCGGACATTGTCAACGGGATTTCCGCCAACGAAGCGGAAAATTCCTGTATTTCGAATACTCCTGACGAATCCTTCGGGAAGCCTATTTCTGATTTTATCTTCAAAGGAAGTCTCAGACGCCCGTAATTTCTCGTGGCAAGAAACGTCGTGGCCTCCACGTCCGCTTCTATTCCGGTCCTTCCCGCCGCAACGGCCAGTCTGTTCATCCCCAAAGCCACCGTATCGGTCGGAATCCGTCCCGTAAGGAAAAGCGAATCCACTTTCAGCCGGATTTTTCCGTTCTTGTCCATGGCATCCGAAAGCACTCCGTCGAACATCATGCGCCTGAACACGACAGAGGCCCTCAACGAATCCGGAATGCTGCTGAACACGATGAACGGATTACGGACGAGCCTTATTTTCCCGAGTCTTATTTCAGGCATTCCGCTGTCAGACTCTACGGTATCTTCGCTTTCAGACAATTTCAGCACATCCCACGAGGCCCTGCCGTCAGCGAATTTCGAAGCGAAAATCCTCGGATTGGACAGAATCACTCTCGGCACGTTGATTTTCCCGGCCACAAGACCTGCAAGGTTGACGGATGCAGACAATCTTGAAAATGACATCAGGGTATCGCACGTCTCTCCCCTGCCGCGGCTCGTGTACCAGTCGCTGCCGGCTCCCGACCCGGCGAACCTGTCGGACGGATATGTCACGGAAAGACTGTCCAACGATACATTCAGATACGGAAAATTCCTGAACACCGACACCCTTATGTCAGTGAAATCCACATCTCCGTCCACGTACTCCGCTGCCAATCCGTTCACTGCCGACCGCAATACCGAAGGCGTCAGGGCCACCTGTATCACGACAAGGGCCACTGCCCATAACGCAATTACGCTTATAAGGACTATTTTAATGATTTTCACAGCCTTGCTGCGATTTTTACTCTTTTCCATGCTGTATCCGGTAACCTATCGGGACGAAAGATATAAAAATTAATGCAAAATAAAAAGGAAGACGCTCCTTCCGGAATGTCCTCCTTAAAATATAATGATCCGCGTACGGATTACTGCTCGTCCATGAGCTGCAGATGCTGTACGTAGATGGCTTTCTTGACCTCGTCTCTCCTCTTGACCGACGGCTTCACGAATGCCTTTCTTGCACGAAGTTCGCGGATGGCACCGGTCTTTTCGAATTTCCTCTTGAATTTCTTGAGAGCCTTCTCTATGTTTTCGCCTTCTTTTACAGGAACTATAATCATCGCTTTATCACCCCCTTTTTCTTTTGAGTGCGCAAAGATAGGCAAATTATTCCGATTTCAAAATATTTTTGAAAATCTCCATGCCTTTTGTGGCCACTTCCCTTATATGCACTATCCTTCTGTCATTGACAGGGACATCCTTGGGGTCAATGATATATATCGGCGTATCATATCCGGCATACCTGTAGAGTCCGGCGGCAGGATAGACCTGAAGCGACGTTCCCACTATCAGAAGGATGTCCGCCCGCGATACGGCGTCGATAGCCTGTTCTATCTTGGGTACAGCCTCTCCGAACCACACTATATGCGGTCTGAGCTGTGCACCGTCCGGGGCAAGGTCGCCCAACGATATGTCGTCGTACCCGATGTCGAAGACTTCCGCTTCCGAAAAGCCGTCCCTCTCGTTGCATCTGTCTTCAGGACGGACTTTCGTCAGTTCCCCGTGCAGGTGTATTATCTTCGTGCTTCCGGCCCTCTCGTGCAGATTGTCGACATTCTGAGTTACGACGGTCACGTCGTAATCCTGTTCGAGAGAAGCTATCGCCCTGTGCGCCGCGTTGGGCTGCGCATCCTTGAGCTGACGGCGACGCTGGTTGTAGAAGTCGAGAACTACGGCGGGATTCCTGTACCAGCCTTCAATGGAGGCCACGTCCTCCACCCTGTAATTCTCCCAAAGGCCGTTGCTGTCACGGAATGTGCTTATACCGCTTTCCGCGCTTACACCGGCACCCGTAAGTACTGTTATTTTCTTTTTTTTCATTGTATTCAACGTCCGGAATTTATCGTTCGAAATAATATTTGGTGAGCCAGTATTCGAAAAGAGGATCGAGGATGACTGGCTCGTCCTTTTCATCGAAGGTGATGATTTCCTTCTTTTTCAGGGCATCCTTTATCCTTCTGACATTGGCCGATGAATTGAAGCCGTATTTCTCGATCACGTCGGCGGAACTGAATTTCTTGACACCGTCGAGAACCGCCCTCATCATATTCATCTGATGGTCAGTAAGGTCATCTGCCATACTCATGAAACGCGGTCTGTGTACCGATATGAGGGCATTGAGTGCATCCATCAGTATGCCTTCGTTGATATATCCCTTCGACATGGAGTCGCAAATGGCCGTGAAGTGGTTGATATACCACAGATTGCATTTGAAAAGCGCTGCAGCCCCGAGCACGAGGTCCCTTTCCACCACTTTTCCCTCGACAAGAAAGCCCCTTATCACGTGCTCCACTATCTCCCTGCTGTCCACATTTCCGAGCGGGACATGTTCGACAAGCCTGTAAAAATATTTCCGTTCCTCGAAAATGAACTTCATGGCATTGACCTTCGAGCCCACAAGTATGTATGTGGCCGCCGAAGAGGGGTTGGAGGCCTGTTTTTCCGAAACGGCCTCGCAAAGCGCACGGAAAACCTTTTCATAGCCGGTCTCCCCGACCATCATTATATTCTGGAATTCCTCGAGAATCACGTACAGCGGCATACCTTTGCCTGCAGCGGCAGCGGACGGCAGGCGCATCATCTGCAGAATATCGTTGTCATCCGGTTCCCAGTTCAGGGATACGATTTCATCCTTGGAGGAAAACCTGTTCGGGTCGAACACGAAATGCGTGCCGGCAAGCCAGCTGTCCACGATTTCCTCATATTCAGCCGGAGTGGATGCCAAAGGTCTGATGACGGCCGTCCCGAACTTGGTGAGAAAGGCTTCGAGAGTCCTGACATTGTACAGCGAGACCACAACGGTCATGAACTGCTGTCCGGACATGCGCATGTCGAAGACGGCCTGCTGGATAACGGACATCTTCCCTGATTTCGGCGGTCCGTACATGCAGATGTCGGCATTGCGTCCCAAAAGGTTCCTGACGATGCCGCATTCGGCCTTTCTGCCGATGAAATTCTTCCCGGTTACGTACCTGTCGTATATGAAAGGCGTGTCCATTGCTGTCCGTTTTTCCTGCTATGTTTTCCTGCTCTGTCTTCCTGCGGAACAAAAATACCAATTTTTTTTGTTCTCTTGCCAAAAAGTGTTAATTTTGCAGTCCGAAATTATTGACATGGTCGTTAAGCTATTGAACAAGAGCCTGTTGACAGGCCGCTTACGATCGAAAACTTTTAAGTTTTATTATTTAATATGTACGCAATTGTAGACATTGCCGGTCAGCAATTCAAGGTAGAAGCCGGTATGGAAATCTTTGTCAACCGTCTCGCGGCTGAGAAAGGTGCTTCCGTCGAGTTCGACAAGGTTCTTCTTACGGACACTGACGGGACTGTAAAAGTAGGTTCCCCGTACGTGGAAGGAGTAGTGGTGAAGGCCACCGTCCTCGACGACAGCTGCAAGGGAAAGAAAGTTCTTATTTTCAAGAAAAGGCGTCGCAAAGGCTATCAGAAACTGAACGGCCACCGTCAGCCGCTTTCTAAAATTCAGATCAACGAGATTGCTTAATTAATGTTTCAGGAGGATTAGATTATGGCACATAAAAAAGGTGTTGGTAGTTCGAAGAACGGTCGTGAATCACACAGCAAAAGATTAGGCATCAAGAAATTCGGCGATCAGGTGGTTAAAGCCGGCAACATTCTTGTCCGCCAGCGCGGCACAGTACACAATCCGGGACAGAACGTAGGTATGGGTAAAGACCATACCCTTTACGCCCTTATTGACGGAAAAGTCGCTTTCTGCAAGAAAGCCGGCAACAAGTCATACGTCTCGGTAGTTCCTTTTGAGAACTGATACTCGGAGGAAAAGAGAATGAAAAAGAACTGTCGCTCCGGGAGAGTAGCAGTTCTTTTTTTGTAAGAGTAAACGGAAGATTTGAAATACCAATAATATGCTTACATTCAAATTGCTCAGGGAAGATCCGGAGTATGTAATCAGGAAGCTCGCTGTCAAGAACTTCGATGCAAAGGAAATCGTAGAAAAAATCGTTCTGCTCGACAAGGGCAGAAGAACGCTTCAGACGGAGCTTGACGGATGTCTTGCGCAACAGAAGCAGAAAGCTGCGGAAATCGGCGCCCTCATGAAGAAAGGACTCAGGGAAGAAGCCGAAAAAATCAAGGCCGAAGTCGCCTCCCTCAAGGAAAAATCCAAGGAAATCGAGGCGAAATCGGATGAAAACAATACGGAACTGAACTCCCTCATGGTCCTGCTTCCGAATATTCCATGCGACCTCGTGCCGGAAGGAAAGGGTGCAGAGGACAACGTGGTAGTGAAAATGGGGAACGAGATTCCGGATCTCGGACCGGACGCACTTCCGCACTGGGAACTCGCCAAAAAGTTCGACATCATAGACTTCGACCTCGGAGTCAAACTCACCGGAGCAGGATTCCCGGTTTACAAGGGCAAGGGAGCAAGACTGCAGAGGGCCCTTATAAACATGTTCCTCGACATCAACACCGCTGCAGGCTACCTTGAAGTGGAACCTCCGGTAATGGTAAACGAAGCATCAGGCTTCGGCACGGGACAGCTTCCGGACAAGGAAGGACAGATGTACCATGCGAATCTCGACAATTACTATCTCGTACCGACGGCAGAAGTCCCTGTGACCAACATTTACCGTGACGTGATTCTCGGGTGCAACGACTTCCCTGTCAAGATGACCGCATATACGCCTTGCTTCCGCAGGGAAGCCGGCTCGTACGGCAAGGATGTAAGGGGTCTGAACAGGCTCCACCAGTTCGACAAGGTCGAAATCGTCAGGATAGAAAAGCCTGAAAATTCGTATGCCGCCCTCGATGAGATGATTGCACACGTGGAATCCATTGTCAACAGGCTCGGCCTTCCATACAGGATATTGAGGCTTTGCGGCGGGGACATGAGCTTCACATCCGCAATCACATACGATTTCGAGGTCTATTCCGCAGCTCAGGGAAGATGGCTTGAAATCAGTTCGGTATCCAACTTCGAATCCTATCAGGCAAACCGTCTGAAACTCCGCTATAAGGACGAAAACGGGAAGATCCAGCTTGCCCACACTCTCAACGGCAGTTCGCTCGCACTTCCGAGGGTGGTTGCAGCCCTTTTGGAAAACAATCAGAAGGACGGGAAAATCATAATTCCGGAAGCACTCAGACCATATACGGGCTTCGACTGTATCGGTTAGACTGATGGCTGAAGGGAATATTACCATAATGGGAATCGACCCCGGAACCAATATTTTGGGTTTCGGGGTCATTCGCGTGGAGGGGAAAAAGCCTTCTTTTATGGACCACGGCGTAATCGATCTCAGGAAGGAGAAGGACCATTTTTCCAAACTGAAAAGACTCTGCGAGGAAATGGAAAAACTCCTTGACAGGTACACTCCGGACGTGCTGTCGGTGGAATCCCCTTTCTACGGAAAAAATCCGCAGGTAATGCTGAAACTCGGACGGGCCCAGGGCGCAGCCATCACTGCGGCCCTGAGGCGCGGAATCCCCGTCTACGAATATGCGCCGAGAAAGGCCAAACTCGCTATCACCGGAGTGGGGCAGGCTTCAAAGGAGCAGGTAAGCATCATGATACAGAAGATTCTCGGGGTTACCCTTGAAAACAGATTCTTGGATGCTACGGATGCCCTTGCCTTGGCCATGTGCCACTATTACCGGATGACCGACCCGCTGGCAGAAGTGAAGTCCTCTTCCGACTGGAAGAAATTCATCGAACAGAATCCCGATAAAGTAGTAAAATAAACACCGGTTCCTGTTCACGTTCCTGCTTGCATTGCGTCGGAGGGCATGATTTTTGTAATGGCATGCATCGCCTATTCTGTTTTCAGGCTGCAAGTCGCAGCCTGATATTGTTGATGTGTTAATTGAATTTATGAATTTCTGAAAATGAGGAGATTGAACGGACCGGCGAAAGTATGCCTGCTCGTAATTTTAATGATGCTGACAGTAACAGGAAAGGCATTTGCACAGACTTACACCGTACAGGCTGTCCTGTCTGACGGAAAAACCGAAGAACCGGTAGCCTTCGCCACGGTTTATGTCACGTTGACAGGTGAAAAATCCCCGTCCAAATATGCCCTGAGCGACGAAAAGGGTGCGGTAAAACTGACCGGAGTAAAGAAAGGCGTATATATACTGAAGGCGGAACTCATCGGCTACAAGGCATTCGAAAAGGAAATAGACGTATCCAGAACACTCGACCTCGGCACATTGAAAATGGTCCAGGATGCGGAAGTCATTGACGCCGCAGTGATTACTGCCGTAGGAAACCCTATCATCGTGAAAAAGGACACGATGGAATACAATGCCGCATCATTCAAGACATCCGACAACGACATGCTTGAGGAGCTTCTGAAAAAACTTCCCGGCGTGGAAATAGGGACTGACGGCTCCATCACGGCAAACGGCGAGACCATCTCCAAAATCATGATAGACGGGAAGGAATTCTTCCTTGACGACCCGCAGCTCGCCACCAAAAACATTCCTGCCAAAATCATTGAGAAGGTAAAGGTAGTGGAGAAAAAATCCGATCAGGCCGAATTTACAGGGATTGACGACGGCGAAGAGGAGACCGTCATAGATCTGTCGATAAAGCCCGGAATGTTCGGAGGCTGGTTCGGTAACGCCATGCTCGGAGGCGGACACGACGTAAGGGGTGCCGAAGGCGCAGGAAGCGACTGGAGATTCCAGGGGGCAGGAATGGCGGCACGACTGACTGAAGACAGCCAGCTGAGCATCATCCTTAACGGAAACAATACGAACAACCGGGGATTCAACGACCTTGCAGGAAGCATGATGCAGACGATGAGGGGAGCCGGCAGGGGCATGGGCCGCGGAATGGGAGGCTGGACAGGCAACGGAATCACCACCTCGTGGATGGGAGGACTGAACGGCAACTTCAACCTCCTTGACGACAAGATGGAACTTAACGGGAACTACCTCTATAACGGAAGCAACAAATACATCGAAGAGTCGAGTCTGCGCAACACGTACATGGACGACGGAAGCACCCTGATATACGACAACGACGGCTACAACATCACCAATTCCAACGGACACCGCTTGGGAGTACGTCTGGAACATGCCTTCAGCGAAAACACTTCCATAATCTTCGAACCTCGTTTCAATATCGGAGGCGGAAATTTCACGGAATACTCCGACTTCCTTACGATGAACGAGATGGACGGACTCAGGGATACCGTCAACACCGGTTTCAACGAAAACACCGGAGTCAACAGCAACTGGAGGGCCAACGGATGGCTGCTCCTGAGACAGAAACTCGGAAAACCGGGAAGGACATTGTCCCTGTTCGTAAGATATGAATTCAGCAACAACACGCTCGACGGATTCAACCAGTCCCTTACCGACGTTACGGGCGAATCCATGGAAATCGTCAACCAGAGGTATGAGCAGCGTTCCACCAATTCGGCTTTGAGCGGCCGTATCACCTATACGGAACCGCTCGGACGCAACCTCTTCTTGGAAGCGAACTATTCCTACAGCTGGAACTTGAGCAAATCGCTGAAAAACAGCTACAACAGTGCCACAAACGAATTTACCGACGGCAATTCGCACCTCCTGTACAACCCTGACGGCGAGACTTTCGACAACATATATTCCAACAACATCACCAACAGATACACCAACCAGCGCGGCGGACTGAACCTGATGTACCAGAAATCGAAGATACGTGCCCAGATCGGAGCTGCCGCACATCCTACCAATACCTACAACCTCACCAACGGTGAAGTCTATGAAAACAAGGTCGTGAACTGGGCACCGCAGGCTTCGTTCAGATACGATTTCACTGACAATTCCCAGTTGAGGATGGACTATTTCGGATATTCTTCGCAGCCGTCGACATCGCAGCTCATGCCGGTGCCGGACAATTCCGACCCTCTGAACGTCTCGTTGGGAAATCCGCACCTGCTTCCGTACTTCAACCACAACATAAGGTCGAGATTCGGATATACCAACAAAAAGAATTTCTTCACGATACACGGGCGTTTCGGCGGGGGCTTCGTTCAGAATCCGATAGTCAACGCCATCTGGTACGACGCATCGGGAGCGCAATATTCGATTCCGGTAAACGGGCCGATGTCGGGTTCCGTGGACGGAAGGGTGATAATCAATTCCCCGCTTGACAAGGACAAGCACTTCTATCTTTTCTCCATGTCATTCGCAAGATACAATGAATCGTCCTCGTACATTGGAACGGGCAACCTCGTAACCGAAGACTACTACAATGCGGAAACGGCCGAGTTCGACTACGACAAGTTCAACGATGACTTCATGAGGAACGATGAACTCGGGCTTTTCAGCAGGAATGACACCCGTACCGTGAATTTCACCCAAAGACTGAGACTTACATACCGCAACGAGTTCATAGAGATGAATCTGGGCGGAAGGACAAGATATTCGCAATCATGGTACACCGTAGCGAATGCGAACAATACCGCCACATGGAACAATCAGATAGACGCTTCTGTCAACTGGACCATTCCGGGAGGCATCAACCTGATTTCCGACCTCGACTACAACTGGTATCGCGGCTACACCACCCCGCAGGACGATGAATTCATATTCAATGCGGAAATCACCAAACTGCTGTTCAAGAACAAGTTCACCCTTGCCGTAAAGGCATACGACATATTCAACCAGTCCAAGAACCTTTCGGTTACGGACGAGTCCAACTATCACTTGGAAACGAGAAACAATACATTGGGCCGGTACATAATGGTATCTCTTACATACCGTTTCGGAGATTTCGGGAATGCCGGAGGAAGACGCGGTCCGGGCCCTGGTGGTCCTGGCGGCCCGCCACCACCGCGAAGATAAACAATTGATTCCTTCGTCGAACTGTCGTTATTTATCCTCTCCCCTGAGGACAGCAGTATAACTGCGCCATTTCTCTATCAGGGCCTTCATGTCCTGAGGGAGCGGCGATTCGAATACAAGATGTTCCTTGGTCCTCGGATGGATGAATCCGAGGACTTTTGCATGAAGGGCCTGCCTCGGAAGTATCCTGAAACAGTTTTCTATGAACTGCCTGTATTTGGCGTAAACCGTCCCCTTGCGGATTTCCGCCCCGTCATACCTTTCGTCATTGAACAGAGGATGGCCTATGTAATTGAAATGCACCCTGATCTGATGGGTCCGGCCCGTTTCCAACCGGCATTCCACCACGGTCACGTATCCGAACCGTTCGAGTACCTTGTAGTGAGTGACGGCATGTTTGCCGTTTTCCCCGTCGGGAAAGACCTTGAAGCGCATCCTGTCATTGGGGTCACGGCCGATATTGCCGGTTATCGTGCCCTCGTCCTCACTCAGATTGCCCCATACGATGGCGATGTATCTCCTGTCTATGGAGTGTATGAAAAACTGCCTTGCGAGGTCGAGCTGGCTCTCGTCGTTCTTGGCCACGACAAGCAGTCCGGACGTATCCTTGTCGATCCTGTGGACGAGGACTCCCATACGTTCGTCCTCGGCATCCGGGCCCTGGCTAATGCCAAGGTGATGCGCAAGCGCATTCACCAACGTGCCACTGAAGTGGCCGTGGCCCGGATGCACGACCATTCCTGCCGGCTTGTCCACCACGAGCAGGTCATCGTCCTCGTAGACTATGTCCAAAGGGATGTCCTCCGGGAGGATTTCCAGACCGCGCCGCTGGTACGGCATTACGAAAGTAATCACGTCCCCGGGCCTGACAGTGCAGTTCGCCTTGGCAGTCTTCCCGTTTACACGGACATAGTCGTTCTTTATGGCCAACTGTACCCTGTGACGGGAGGTGTTCTCCATGTGCGTGCTGAGATATTTGTCCACACGCATGGGCGTCTGTCCCTTGTCGAGTTCGAACCTGAAATGTTCGAACATCTCCTGCTGTTCCTCATCTACTGGAAATCCGTCGATATCCCCGTCCGCAGGCAGGTCCGTATCCATGAAGTCCGTATCTTCGAGTCTCATCTCACTGTCAATTCCGTAAACGTACTGTCGGTCTCCTCTACCCTTTCAGGCACCTTGGTCACATCAGTCGTCAGATACAGCGACAGACCCGTTCCCTTTACGAACGCAGAATCTTCCACCGACTCCGGCTCCTGAAGATAGACCACGGCATTAAGGGAATCGGTATAATCCTTTACCGTATTGTCGAAAAGCACTTCGTCCACGTTCAGCGAATTGTCATGGACGGCATCGACCGCATTGAGATACTTCATGCCGAGAAGATAAGGGATATAAGTGGTGTTGTCGGACGGATTGAGGCCGAGAATGAGATCCACGGCCGATTCGCTCTCGACTTCAGTACCGGGCAGCACTTCCGTTCCTCCAAGCATCTGCTTCAGGACATTGTCCGTGGCAAGGTCCGGCCTGTAGACAAGCCTGCCGAGCACAAGACCCTTCGACAGGAGTTCCGCCTTAGCCTGTCTCAGGGAATATCCGACAAGATTGGGCATCCTTACCTTCTTGGAGTTTTTTGCGTTTATAGTCAAATGAATGCAGCGCCCTTCCTTGACCTTGCTCCCAGCTTTGGGATTCTGCCTGTAGACCAAACCGCGGCCCATCCTCTTTACGTAAACGGAATCCACTATGTTCAATCTCATCTTTTCGGAAGCCAGCAGTCTGCCTGCCTCCTCCACGCTCATTCCCGTAAGATCCGGCACGGTTATTTCCTGATTGTGCTTGGTAATGGCACCGAGCAGCAGATATGCAGCTGAAACAAGCACGGCCATGAGCACGATGCCGCCCATGACACTCAATGTGATACGATTCTTCAGAAAACTCTTGAAACTCATATTCTGCTATCATATAAGAGGATAACCCTGAAACAGCACCCTGAAAAGGCCTTCTCCGAGCAGGGCGAGGCCCAACACGACTATGGCAGCTCCGGCTATCCTGTTGATCCATATTATCGTACGCAATTTGAACTTTTTCCTGAAATGTGCCAGCAGGGCCGTCACCAAAAACCAATACACCGCCGAGCCGACGCTTACCGACACGATTATCGGGGCCACACGCCAGTCGTTGTTCTCTGCCGGACCTATGCCGAAAAATGCGAAAAGGGCGAAAATGACGAAAATCGCTCCGGGATTGGAAAGCCCCATCAGCACCGACTGGATAAAGTCCTTGATGGAAATTCCGGTCGCCGTCTTGCCGGCCTTGAGCCTCCTCAACGGGTCGGCAGCGCACATCCTCCAACCGAGAACAGCTACAATAAGGCCGCCGATGACCAGAATGAGTTCTCTGTGCTCGTCCATCAGCCTTTGTGCGACAGCCAGGGCAAAAATAGCTATCACAGCGAAAAGCGTGTCCACAAGACAGGCCCCCATTCCGGTGACGAATCCTGCCCTGTGTCCCTTGTTCAGGGTTGTCTGTATGACAAGTATCGCTATCGGCCCTATAGGAGCCGAAGCGCAGATACCGATTATGAACCCTTTGAGGATGTTCAGAAACATTTTTCCACCGTCAATTTAGCTGACAAAGATAGAAAATAATTTATATTTGCACCTGTTATCCGAACACGAATAAACCCGAATATGAGAAATTCCCGTCTGCAACTGCTTCTGTGGGGACTCTGCATACTTTTCGCAGTCCTGATGTCAATACCTTACATCGTTCCGCATACAGGCTTCATGGCCCTCTTCGGTATCGTTCCGCTGCTGATGATGGACAGAGTCGCAAGCATGTCGGGAGTAAGACGGATATGGATTTACCATTATTCCGCGTTCGTCCTCTGGAACGCATTCACCACTTTCTGGGTGTGCAACGCCACCGTAGGCGGAGGCATTTTCGCAGTGCTGGCGAACGCTTTCCAGATGTCGGTCATTTTCGCGTTGTTCCGTCTTTCGAAAAGATATTTTTCGGGTATATTGCCCTATATTTTCCTTGCGGCAGCATGGATTGCGTGGGAACGGTTTTATTTCGAGGCGGAGATTTCATGGCCATGGCTCGTGCTCGGCAACGCTTTCGCCGGAAGCATAAAGACAATTCAATGGTATGAATTTACAGGCACCTTGGGCGGTTCTCTCTGGATATGGCTGTGCAATCTGTCCGTTTTCGGACTCTTGACTGCCCTTTCCGACGGGAGCTGGCAGGAAAAATGGAACATGAAGGCAAAAACCTCCGCCATCGTATGGCTTGCCATCCTGTTCATCCTACCACCTGCCGCATCAATGGCCATATACATGACTTATGAAGAAAAGCAGGATCCGATGGAATTCCTTATCCTCCAGCCGAACATAGATCCTTACAATAAATTCCAGGCACTGTCGCAGTCCCAGCAGAACGCCATACTCGAGGATATGGCGGAAAAAGCCCTTGCCGACAGGAAAGACATCGACACGGCAGCAGCCGCACCTCTCGTGGTCCTTGCCCCGGAAACATTTACCAATGATGTCATAACCAACGATATAACATATAGCAGCACATTCAGGCGATTCGTCACTTTCCTGAAGGATTACCCCGGTGTCAACATGATATTCGGAGCCTCGTCATACGAGTACATTGACAGTGCAGGAAAGCCGTCGCATACTGCAAGGAAGGTCCGTGACGGGAGATGGGTCGAATCACACAATTCCGCCATCATGACGGACGGCAGCGGAAGGCATGAAATATTCCATAAGAACAAGCTTGTCGTAGCTGTCGAAAAGACCCCTTACCCGGCCCTGTTCTGCAGGATAGACGACATGCTCGGAGGAGTGATGGGACGCTGCATCGGTCAGGACAGCATATCCGTACTGCATTGCAGGGATATAAGGAACGGGGAAACCGTCCCTGTCGGATGTGCGATATGCTATGAATCCGTGTACGGGGAATATTACACCGGATACGTGAGAAAAGGAGCCAAAGCCATGACAATCATCACGAATGATGCATGGTGGGGAGACACTCCGGGCTACAGGCAGCATCTCAGATACGCTTCCCTTAGAGCGATAGAAACGAGACGCAGCATCGCAAGATGCGCCAACACAGGCATTTCCGCCATAATAGACCAGAGAGGCAACATCATTGAGCGGACGCCATGGTGGGAAAAGGCGGCAATCCGCGGAAACGTCAACATGAACGATGAAATCACGTATTTCGTAAAGACAGGAGACGTGCCCGGAAGGCTGTGTACCGCCGTTTTCTCATTGCTCGCCCTCGCCCTGATTGTCCGTATCTGCCTCAAAGGTAAAAAATCATAGGCTCGTAACTGATATACCTTTCTTTCACGCGCGCCTTTCTGTCCGTGCTTATGATATACGGCATGACTGTCAGGTCGAAAGTATCGAAAAGGACTTTCGCCATGTCCGGCTTCCATGCAAGCACTTCATCCATGTCCACAAGCAGAAACCTGAGCTTTCTGTCCGCCCTGCACAACGAATCCACGGCTTCCAATTCAGCCTTGCATACATTGCATCCCGGAGTATGGAAGACAATGACCGTGTTTTTCTGCCTGCTCAGATCGAAAGAACCCTCTTTTGACTTTTTCCCTTTTTTCATGACTGCCGGAATATCCGTTTCAGGCAGTGAGGAACCTGCCGGGCTACGTCCGATAAGATCATGGAGTATTCCTGCATACGGCAGGACCGCAAGGGAGTCTGCGCTGCGCTCCCATATTTCACGCCTGCCGAAAATTTCATCTTCGATAAGATGATAACAGGCGCATTTCGCCGCCGCTCCCCTCTTTGAGGCAAGGTAATACATCAGGTCTCCAGTCATCTGACGGAAAAGCAGGGTATCCCCGCTTTCAAGACATCTCTTCGAAATCCGCATTCTGACAGAATCGACGGCTTCACATGTAATACCTTCTCCGTAAACCCCGAATACTCCGTCATACAAGGCCTCGGATTCGGGACTGCCGAACACGCATGCCTTCTCCGTTTCCGGTGTGAGCAGAATGTTCAGGAGTTCCGCCAATGAAACGGGGTCGAGCCCCCTCCCGACTATCACACCGGACGGATCGGTCACGAAAATACGCGGCGTGGTAAGGACTCCGTATTTCAACTGATAGTCAGACGATATTTCCGGATCCCACAGATGCACGACTTCGGTATTTTCTGTCCCGAAGTCCAATTCAGCAGCCGCATATTCTTTCCATTTCCCGTAGTCCGAACCGGTATAGATTGCATAAAAGACTATCGGATAATCCTTTTCCGGTAAAAATCCTCTCAGGGCGGCAGCATCGGCCCTGCATGTGGAGCAGCCGGTATCATAGAAATACAGTACGGAAGTCTTTGCAGGCTTCGTCCCGTCCTTTCCATGCTCCGTCCCGCTCTCTCCGAAAACCTCGACATACACCCCGCTTGTGTCACGCATTGTCAGTGTCGGAGCCCGGCAGCCTATCAGGGACTGCCTGTTGAAATCAGCGAAAATCCTGGCGGCGAAAAAATCCGCATCGGAGTTCATTTTCACCTTGCCGGAAAGGAACCATTCATCGAAGACATGAATCGCAACGGCATCATCACCCATGATTCCGGATCGGAAATAATGACCGTACACTTCATTGGCTGTAAACCGGCGCACGGCGGAATCCGCACAGCTTCCGATAAGGAAATCGGCTTCCGCACATTTCATCCCTGCACTTTCCCTTTCGATGGCGGAAAGATACTCCGACAGCTTCACTCCGAGGGCGTCAAGATCCGCACCGCTTTCAGACTGCGCACGGACGGCCGTTCCCGACAGAATGACGGAAAAAACAGTCATGCAGAGAAGAACGATGTGACGCTGTCTCATATCCTGTAGAGAGCGAGATCAACGCCTTCCGGAATGAACATCGACGTATCGCCTTCATGCCTGAGAATATCCCTGACCGCCGTAGATGAGATATGAGCGTATTCCTGCGACGTAGGAATGATAACCGTATCTATGTCCGGGGCAAGTCTTCTGTTGGCATCGGCTATGGAGCGCTCCGTCTCGAAATCTATCATGTTCCTGACGCCTCTGACGATATGATGTATGTCCAATTCCTTGCATACGTCCACTGTCAGATTGTCATACTTGACGATACTCACTCCCTTGAGGTCCTTCGTGGCCTGACGGATGATTTCCATCCTCTTTTCGGTAGGGAAATACCCTCTTTTGTCTATGTTGATTCCAATTGCCACGACGACTTCGTCGAACATGGTCAGAGCACGTTTGAGAATATTCAGGTGCCCTGCGGTAAACGGGTCGAAAGACCCGGGGAAAAGTGCGGTCCTTTTCATCGGTACAGTGATTATAATTGCCAGTCTATCGGCGTCTTGCCTTCACTGACAAGGATTCCGTTGGTTTTCGAGAAATGCCTGCAGCCGAAAAACGCCCCTCTCGCAAGGGGAGACGGGTGTGCGGCTTCAAGGACATGATGTTTTTCCGTATCTATGAGATATTTCTTGTTCCTTGCGTAGTTTCCCCAAAGCAGGAAGACTATTCCGGTACAGTTGTCCGAGAGATACCTGATGACGGCATCGGTAAATTCCGTCCAGCCGATGCCGGAATGGGAATTTGGCCGTCCGGCCTCAACTGTCAGCGAGGCGTTGAGCAGGAGGACTCCCTGCCTTGCCCATTTTTCAAGGTTCGGCCGTCCGCTCATGACGATTCCGAGGTCTTCCTGTATCTCCTTGAATATGTTTTTAAGCGACGGAGGGGCCTGGATATTGTCCGGCACGGAAAAGGACAGCCCCATGGCCTGCCCTGCCCCGTGATAAGGGTCTTGACCGAGGATGACCACCTTGACCTTGTCTACAGGGGTGAGTTCGAAAGCCCTGAAAATAGCCGGGCCGGGAGGGTAAATCGTCTTTCCCTCAGACTTTTCCTTATGAAGAAAACGCACCAAAGAGGCGAAATAAGGTTTCTCGAATTCGTCTTTCAGTGCGTTTTTCCAACTCTGTTCTATTTTGACATCCATCAGAAAATATATTTTATGACATCATCGATAGTCCTGACGTAGACAAAGGTAAGACCTTTTACGTAAATTTCCTTGATGTCCTCAACATCTTTTCTGTTGTCTTCCGAAATTATTATGGTGTGGATGCCCGAACGTTTGGCGGCCAGTATCTTTTCCTTGATGCCTCCGACAGGGAGCACCCTGCCCCTCAGAGTCATTTCTCCGGTCATGGCTATGCCGCTCCTGACCTGCTCTCCCCGGAGTGCCGACACCATGGAACTTACCATGGTGATACCTGCGGACGGTCCGTCTTTCGGTACGGCTCCTTCAGGCACGTGGACATGGATGTCTTTCGTGGCGAATGTCTCCGAGTCCATTTTGGCCATTTCCGGATGCGCCTTGATGTACTGGTAACCTATCGTGGCGGATTCCTTCATCACGTCTCCGAGATTTCCCGTCATGGTAAGCACGCCTTTTCCTGTACTTACGGAACTCTCTATGAAGAGGATTTCGCCGCCCATCTCCGTCCATGCCAGGCCGGTGACTACGCCCGGGGCCTCATTGCCTTTCTGCATGTCATGGAAATTCGTCGGCAGGCCGAGATACTCTTTCAGATGCTCTTTCCTTATCACCTTCGGATAATCCTCTTCAAGGGCAATCTTCTTGGCCGTCACCCTTGCTATCTTGGCTATCTGCTTTTCAAGGCCGCGGACTCCGGACTCCCTCGTATATTCGTTGATTATCGTTTCGAGAGCCTTTTTGTCGATGCGGAGCTGCTTTTTGTCGATTCCATGCTCCTTCAACTGCTTCGGTATCAGGTAATCCTTGGCGATGTACATCTTCTCCTCAGCAAGATATCCGCTCACGGAAATCATCTCCATCCTGTCCCTCAGGGCCGGCTGTATCGTGGACGTGGTGTTGGCGGTAGTGATGAACAGCACGTTCGACAGGTCATAGTCTATGTCGAGGTAATTGTCATGGAAGGTGGTATTCTGCTCCGGGTCGAGGGCTTCGAGCAATGCCGACGACGGATCGCCCTTGAAATCGCTGCTTATCTTGTCGATTTCGTCAAGTACGATGACCGGATTGGAAGTACCGGCCTTGTTGATGGCATTCAGAATCCTTCCCGGCAATGCCCCCACATACGTCTTCCTGTGTCCGCGGATTTCGGACTCGTCATGCACGCCGCCAAGGGCTATCCTGACATATTTCCTGCCCAAGGCCTTGGCAATGGACTTGCCGAGACTTGTCTTTCCCACTCCCGGAGGACCGTAAAGGCACAGTATCGGGGATTTCATGTCACCTTTCAGCTTGAGCACGGCAAGATATTCTATGATACGCTCCTTGACTGTTTCAAGCCCGAAATGATCGTGGTCGAGGACTTTCTGCGCATTTTTCAAGTCAAGATTGTCCACCGACATTTCTCCCCACGGGAGGTCGAGCATGAACTGGATATAATTATATTGTATGCTGTAGTCCGGAGAACTCGGATTGTAACGCTCGAGCTTGGCCATCTCCTTTTCGAAGATTTCCTGTACGGATGCAGGCCATACCTTTTCCTCGGCCTTCTGCCTGAGCTGGTCGAACTCCTCCATCTCGTCCATTCCCAGTTCTTCCTGTATCGTCCTGAGCTGGCTGTTCAGATAGTATTCCCTCTGCTGCTGGTCTATCTCCGTCTTTACCTTCTGATTGATGTCCTGCTTGATTTTCAGAAGTTCTATCTGGGTGTCAAGCACGGCAAGAAGTTTCATGGCCCTCGTCTTGAGGTCGCTGTACTGCAGGAGCTCCACCTTGTCCATAAAGTTCTCGACTTCTATGGTGGTAGCCACGAAATTGACGAGGAATTCGAAACTGTCTATCGAACGCAGGGCCGTGACAGCCTCCCTCGGAACGTATGCCGACATGCGGAGAATGGTCGTAGCCTTGTCTTTCAACGTCTCCGCGATCATCCTGATGTTCTTGTCACCGCTGTCGGGAGTAGAATCGGACAGATAATGCACCTGACCGAGCATGTAGGGCTCGTATTCGGTCACGGTCTCTATCTCGAATCTTTTCACGCCCTGAAGGATTGCGGTAAGAGTCCCGTCCGGCATTTCGAGTGTTTTGAGAATCTTCGCTACCGTACCGAAGGAATACAGATCCTCCTTTTTCGGATCCTCGACGGAAATGTCGTTCTGAGGAACTGCACCGATATAGGCATTGTTCCTTTCTGCATCCTCGATGAGTTTTATCGATTTTTCCCTGCCGATAGTGATGGGATAGACCGTCCCCGGAAAGAGCACGGCGTTTCTCAGGGCAAGAAGAGGAAGGGAATCCGGAAGTTCCGACTCGTCCACTTTCAGAAAACCTTCGCCCTGCATTACCGGAATTATACTTACTTCCGCTCCGGCAGGAGCCATTATGTCATTTATATGCTTCATATCCATATATTAGGTAGATTAACATGACAAATTGTCAGCATTAGCGGCTGAAATTCGCAAGCACAACATATTGTCAATCTCTGTGCCATAATCTGTTTTCCTGGCCTGAGCCCGAATACAAACGGACGCAGGGAGGGAAAAACCTCAAAATATGGTCTCTACAATTTTGAATATTAAAAAAATAAATCTACTTTTGCACGGATTTATCGAAATCAGTTTAAAAACCAAAAAATTAATATTGTTATGACAAAGGCAGAGATAGTTAATGAAGTTGCAAAGGCAACTGGTATTGAAAAAATTGCAGTTCAGACTGTTATCGAGGCTTTCATGGAAAGTGTAAAGGGCTCGCTCGCCAAGGGAAATCCTGTTTACCTCCGCGGTTTCGGCAGTTTCATCATCAAACACAGGGCTGAAAAGGCTGCAAGAAACATCAAACAGGAAACTACAATGACAATTCCTGCACACGATATCCCGGCATTCAAACCTGCCAAGGTATTCGTGAATGTAGTAAAGAAATAATCTAAATCAGTTAAAATTATGCCAAGCGGAAAGAAAAGAAAGAGACATAAGATGTCTACGCACAAGCGTAAAAAACGTTTGCGCAAGAACAGGCATAAGAAGAGAAAGTAATCTTCGGGACTGCCATTTTAGCAGTCTGCCGTACAAGCGGGCGGCGGAGCGTCGGAATGGTTCATGGCGCACGCCGTCTTTGTTTTTTTAAGAAGTCAAGGAAACGATGGAGTCCGTAAAAGATCTTATCGTCGATGTCAATTCGACAGAAGTATCGTTGGCTTTGATGGAAAATCACAAGCTGATCGAATTGGACAAGGAGTCTGTTGAGGGCCACAGCTATTCGGTAGGGGATGTTTATCTCGGAAAGGTAAAGAAACTGCTCCCGGCCTTGAATGCGGCTTTCGTGGACATCGGAGACGAAAAGGAAGCATTCGTACATTATCTTGATTTGGGATTGTACTTCAAGGCATTCGACGAGTTTGTCAGAAGAATCAATCAGAACACGGACCACAAGACTCTGTTCTCTAATATAGGCATAGGGCCTATCCTCGAAAAGGAGGGACGCATCGAGAACGTGCTTGCTCCGGGACAGATGATGATAGTGCAGATAGTCAAGGAACCGATTTCCACGAAGGGCTCGAGACTGACGGCCGAAGTTTCATTGGCAGGAAGAAACATCGTATTGCTTCCTTTTGCAGAAAAGGTAAGCGTATCTCAGAAAATTTCCTCGAAAGAGGAAAAAAGACGACTTGAAACACTTGTCCGGAACATTCTCCCGAAAAATTACGGAGCGATCATCCGGACGGCAGCAGAAGGGAAAAATGCCGCCGTTCTCGATGCGGAGCTCATGTCGCTCATCGAAAAATGGGAGGGCTCATGGGACAAAATTGCAAAATCCAAGTCCGTACAACTGCTTTTTACGGAGTACAGCAAGACCACTACCGTTCTCCGGGATCTTCTGAACGACACATTCTCAAATATTTACGTAAACAACGAGTCGGTCTACGAGGAAATCCGGAAGTACATATCGCTAATATCTCCTGATCAGGAGAAAATCGTGAAGCTGTACAGGGACAACGCCCCGATATTCGACCATTTTGAGGTCACAAGACAGATCAAGAGCTCTTTCGGGAAAGTGGTGCCAATAAAGCAGGGAGCATATTTGGTAATAGAACATACGGAGGCTTTGCATGTCATCGATGTCAACAGCGGGACCCGCTCCAAAAACAAGGAACAGGAGCAGAACACTTACGACATCAATTGCTATGCGGCTGAAGAAATCGCCCGGCAGCTGAGGCTCCGCGACATGGGAGGTATAGTCATAGTCGACTTTATCGACATGGAAAGCGGAGAACACAGGAACATGCTTTTCAAGCATATGCAGGAATTGATGCAGGGTGACAGGGCCAAACACAATGTCCTCCCTCTTACCAAATTCGGACTGATGCAGATTACCCGCCAGAGGGTAAGGCCTGCGACTGAAATCAATACCACTGAAGTGTGTCCCGTATGCCACGGCACAGGGAAGATCGCTTCGAGCGTGGTAATTGACGAAGCCATAGAACGGAGGCTGTCATATTATGTCTCCGAAAAGGGAATCAAGTCGTTCATCCTGAAGACGAGCCCGATATTGGGCTCATATCTCGGCAGGGGGTTCATATCGATTCTGAGTAAATGGAAGCGGAAATACAAGTGTAAGATAAAATTGGTGGAAATCACCGATTTTTCGGTCCTGCAGAATGAACTCTACAATGAAAAAGGAGACAAACTCGACTGAGTTTGTCTCCTTTTTTTGTCAGTCATTGTTCAGCTGTACGATGTCCGTGCGTGAGGATTCGCTGTCGCCGAGAAGATACTCGCTGAAATAATCGGCCATGCGCCAGAAGAAATACTCGTTCATGTCGCCGAATCCGTGTTTCTGGCCCGGCAGAATCAGCATGTCGAAACGCTTGTTGGCCCGGATGAGGGCGTTCACGACCCTTATGGTATTGGCCGGATGGACATTGTCATCCACATCCCCGTGTACGAGGAGCAGGTGGCCCTTGAGATTCTTCGCCAGTTCCGGATTGGTATCAATCGAATACACGAAAACGGTATCTCCCTTTTCATCGACCTTTTCCGTCACCCCGTGGTGCTGCTCGCTCCACCAGCGGTTGTAAATGCTGTTGTCATGATTGCCGGCACACGAAACCGCCACCTTGTAGAAATCAGGATAGGTCAATATCGCTGCCGTAGACATGAATCCGCCGCCGGAATGCCCGTGGATGCCGACCCTCGTCCCGTCTATCCATGGATACATGGCGGCCAACCTCTGCACAGCCGTCTTCTGATCCTCAAGGCCGTAGTCGCGAAGATTGCCGTACCCGTAATTGTGATACCATTTCGAACGGCTCGGATGCCCTCCCCTGTTGCCCACGGTAACCACGATGAATCCCATCTGTGCGAGTCTGTCCGTCCTCGTCATGGACGGGCTCCAGGATATGTTGTTCGCCTCGATCTGAGGTCCGGGA
Source organism: uncultured Bacteroidales bacterium (assembly GCA_944323245.1). Lineage (GTDB taxonomy): Bacteria > Bacteroidota > Bacteroidia > Bacteroidales > UBA932 > Cryptobacteroides. The sequence goes on along the minus strand of CALURT010000017.1, from coordinate 12,068 downwards.
TAAACGTATTCGATAATAGGATATACCTTTGTGGAATCGAAGTCGAAAGGCTTGTACATGACCCCGTACAGGTCTGTGATGCCGTCGGCGGCCTTCACAGTGAATCTTTCAGGCAGTCTGTAGCCTGCAGCGAAAAGCTGCGAAAGGTCCGCTGTCTCCAAATCTGACAGTTTCTTTCCCGAGGCAGACCAAAGGGCAGTTGCAGGAACTGCATCGACTCTCGAATAATTGTAAACCAGATATCTGCCCTTATCGTCAGACGAAGCCTGGACATCCATGTCGTCCATATCTATCCTCCTCAGTCCGCTTCCGTCAAAACCGACCCTGAACACGTGAGTCTGATACGGATTCTCGTCTTTCTCATATCCGCAGGCGCTGAAAACGATATAGTCTTCATCATCATTCACGGTGATTATGTCCTCAACATGGAAAGGCCCTTCCACTATGTTCCCGGCGAGACTTCCGTCCGCATTGTAGAGATAAAGGTTGGCCCAGCCGTTGCGCTCGGACCAATGGATCATCTGCCTGCCGTCATTCACGAGGCGCAGAGGCCTGTATTCGACGTATGTGTTCATCCTTTCGGAAATCACCGTCTGCGTGGAATCGCTGCCGATGTCCACCCGACAAATATCAAGGCGTTTGCTGTCCCTGCTGAGACGCAGCATGTAGAAAGCATCGTTGTCACCGAGCCAAACCGGAGAATAGCACTCCCGGTATGAATCCGCAACGGTCTCCGGAGCGGTTTCGATGTCTATTTCCTGATTCTTGAATGCAGCTGTCCTGATATGTCTCGAACTCATGTCGTCGGCGGAGAAGACATACAGATAGTCTTTCGGACCGGGTTCTCCGGGCATCTGGTACTTGTAAGTCTTGAGACTCGGCCTCGGATCGGTGAGGGAATTGATTACCCAGAGGTCCTTCACATCGCTCATATCGAATTTGACTGCGGTGAAATGTCTGGAATCCGGAGCCCACACCACGCCATACGGCAGATAACGCTTCGTGGAATCCTGCCATGACCAGCCGTTGTAGTTGTCGGCACCCCAGCCGAATTCCCATGTACCGTCCGTAGTGACGGCGTGCTCCACCAAGGTGCTGTCCTTGTCGTCGAGCGCAGCCTTGGCCATATTTTCCTCGTCCATCCAGAAAAGGTTGGCATTCCTTGCAAAAATCCCGATTTTGCCGTCAGGCGAGACATTTACCCATGAAGGGTATTTTTCAGGAGTTTCCTTGCCCGTAATGTCGGTCAGCTCGCCAGAGGTCATATCGTACGAAAAAGTGTAGACTTTTTTCTTGCCCCATCTTTTTATCCTGAGGGAATCGGTCTCGTCCACGGAACTCTTTATCCCGAAGGTGAAAACCTTGTCATCCTTCAGTTTCAGGTTCTCAATAGGCAGATGCTGCGCATCGAACGGGTCTCTGACAATTCCTGTAATCTGCATTGCCAATGCGTCCATGTCAAAAATTTCCGACTTCTTTCCCGTCCTTGCATCCACGACATAATAGCGTGTACCCTTGGAATCTGTCCACTTGTACCAGAATCTGTCGGATTTCATGAACCAGTTCGGCTCTACCTTCGTCGAATGGACCATCTGCGAAACTTTCTTGGCCGAAAAGCGTTCGGCCAACTCATAATTGGGAGCCTGTTGCGCAGACAAGGTTACAGCGGCGACTGCCGCTGTAACCATTGAAATCATAATATGTTTCATGTATTATATGGTTTTGAAGAAATCGTTGCCCTTGTCATCCACGAGGATAAATGCAGGGAAGTTCTCCACCCTTATTTTCCAGATCGCTTCCATTCCGAGTTCAGGGTATTCCACACACTCGATGGATTTGATGTTGTTCTGTGCAAGAATTGCCGCCGGACCTCCTATCGAACCAAGGTAGAATCCGCCGTGTTTCTTGCAGGCGTCGGTAACCTGCTGGCTCCTGTTGCCTTTGGCAAGCATCACCATGCTGCCTCCATGTGACTGGAAAAGGTCCACATACGGGTCCATCCTGCCGGCAGTGGTAGGGCCCATCGAGCCGCAAGGCATTCCTGCAGGAGTCTTGGCCGGACCAGCGTAATAAACCGGGTGGTCCTTGAGATACTGAGGCATTTCCTCTCCCCTGTCAAGGCGTTCCTTGATTTTCGCATGAGCGATGTCACGGGCCACGATGATGGTGCCGTTCAGGCTGAGGCGGGTTGATACCGGATATTTCGTCAGTTCTGCGAGGATTTCGGACATAGGCCTGTCGAGGTCTATCTGCACGCCTCCGTTTTCTCCGGCATTGCGAAGTTCCTCAGGAATGAGGCGTCCTGGATTGTCATCTAATTTTTCAATCCAGATACCGTCCTTGTTTATCTTGCACTTGATATTCCTGTCTGCGGAGCAGCTTACTCCGAGTCCGACAGGACAGCTTGCTCCATGTCTCGGGAGACGGATAATGCGCACGTCGTGGGCGTAGTATTTGCCTCCGAACTGTGCTCCGAGTCCTATCTTCCATGCCTCTTCGAGAACCTTCTTTTCGAGTTCCACATCCCTGAAGGCCCTTCCGGTCTCGTCGCCTGTCGTAGGGAGAGAATCATAATAATGGGTGGAAGCTAATTTCACCGTAAGAAGATTCTTTTCGGCCGAAGTACCGCCTATCACGAATGCGATGTGGTAAGGAGGACAGGCTGCAGTGCCGAGGGTCTTCATCTTGGCCACGAGGAAAGGCACGAGGGTCTCCGGATTCAGGATGGCCTTGGTTTCCTGATAAAGGTAGGTCTTGTTGGCGGAACCTCCTCCCTTGGTCACGCAGAGGAACCTGTATTCCATTCCCTCGGTGGACTCGATGTCTATCTGTGCAGGAAGATTGCATTTCGTGTTCACTTCTTCGTACATCGACAGCGGCGCATTCTGCGAATAACGCAGGTTTTCCTCCGTATATGTCTTGTACACGCCAAGTGACAGGGCTTCCTCGTCGCAGTAGCCGGTCCACACCTGCTGGCCCTTTTCACCGTGGATTATGGCCGTACCCGTATCCTGGCAGAACGGCAATTTGCCTTTGCAGGCCACCTCCGCATTGCGGAGGAACGTCAAGGCGACGTATTTGTCGTTGTCGGAAGCCTCCGGATCGGAAAGGATTTTGGCCACCTGGGCATTGTGTTCCGGCCTCAACATGAATGAAACATCGCGGAAAGCCGCATTTGCCATGGCTGTAAGGCCCTCCTTGGCTACTTTCAATATCGGTTTCCCTTCAAACTCGCCGACAGACACATGGTCTTTGGTAAGAAGATAGTATTCAGTCTTGTCCTCGCCAAGCTGAAACATCGGTGCATATTTGAATCCCATAATACATTATTGATTGTTGTTTTCCATCAGATATACCTTCATGAACTCGTTCAGGTCCCCGTCGAGCACGGCCTGCGTGTCGGAAGTCTCGTATCCGGTACGCAAATCCTTGACCATCTTGTACGGGTGCAGGACGTAACTGCGGATCTGCGAGCCCCATTCGATTTTTTTCTTCTGCCCCTCGAGCTCCGCCTGCTTCGCCTGGCGTTTTTTGAGTTCTATGTCGTAGAGTCTCGATTTCAGGATACGCAGGGCATTCTGTCTGTTGTCCAACTGGGAACGTGTCTCGGTGTTTTCCACCACGATCCCGCTCGGGATGTGTCTTACCCTTACCCCCGTCTCGACCTTGTTCACATTCTGACCGCCTGCTCCGCTCGAACGGTAGGTATCCCATTCGAGATCGGCAGGATTTATCTCGATTTCTATGGAGTCATCCACCAACGGGTAGACGAAAACGGATGAAAACGTCGTCTGCCTCTTGCCCTGGGCGTTGAAAGGGGATATGCGCACCAACCTGTGGACCCCGCTTTCGGCTTTCAGGTAACCGAAGGCGTAATCCCCCTCGAACTGTATTGTCGCAGACTTGATGCCGGCGTCTTCTCCCTCAAGCAGGTCGGTCACGGTCAGTTTGTAACCGTTTCTTTCTCCCCATCTCATGTACATTCTCATGAGCATAGACGACCAGTCGTTGGCTTCGGTGCCGCCGGCTCCGGAATTTATGGTAAGGACCGCCCCGAGATTGTCGCCTTCTTCGCCGAGCATATTCCTCAATTCGAGGTTTTCTATATCGGCTTTCGCTGCACCGTATGCCGAATCCAGTTCCTTCTCCTCATCCGATACTTCACCTTCTTCGGCTGCTGCCGCTGTCTCCTTGGCAAACTCATAAAGAACGTCCAAATCGGAAAGTTCCGAGATGATTTTGTCGTATTCCGTCACCCAGAATTTGATTCCGGACAATTCCTTCAGGAATTTTTCCGCCTCCTTGGGTTCGTTCCAGAAATCCGGGGCGAGGGTTTTCTTCTGCTTTTCCTCCACTTCTGAGCGCTTGGCAGCTATGTCAAGGCAACGGTCGAGAGTCTCGGCCCTCTGTTTCAATTCCTTTATCTGTTCTGATGTTATCATTTGATCATTCCGTTTTTAGACCTGCTGCGGACCTTCCCTTTCCGCATATCTTGCAAAGATAATAATTTATTTTGTCTTTGTCGAGCGGGAGCCATATGTGGACACGAAGTAGCCAAACAAGTCCGGGGTCTTTACAATTCCGTTGAAGATTATTCCAAAATATCATACAGGTGATTATAATTCAACAATTTGATATCACCTGTATTATTTTCTAACGAGCCTGAATAGATGACAGCTTTTCCGAGCACCGGCTCGTTCACCCATTCGTCCATCTGTTTCAATGCCTTTTCAAAATCCGCATGGTAAGTCATTGAAGATTTAATCTCTATGCCGTAAAGACCGAAGCTGTTCTTCAGTATAAGGTCTATTTCGTTGTGGTGTGAATCACGATAAAAATAGAGATTGCTTTCCTTGCCAAGGTTATATTTTCTTTTCAACGCTTCCATAACGATGAAGTTCTCAAACAACGCTCCGCGCATCTTGTCCCTTGCGAGCTGCAGGGATGACTCGATACCGAGCAGATAACAGGCAAGCCCCGTATCAGTAAAATACAGTTTAGGGGCTTTTGTCAATCGCTTGCGGGAGTTTTCAAAATATGGCGGCAACAATGTCACGATGTAGGATGCCTGCAACACGGACAGCCAAGCCGTGATAGTATGAGGACTGACACCGATTTCGTTTGCCAGTTCAGATGCTTTGAACAATGAACCTATACGGCCTGCACAGAGTCGGATGAAGGTATGGAACTGCATCATGTCCTTGATTTGAAGCAAATCGCGTACATCTTTGTCAAGATATGTCTTGAGATAGGACGGATACAGGAACTTCGGAATGTTGCGCCCAGCATGGATAGCAGGGTAAAATCCATCAAACAGCAGGTCGTCCAAGGACTTGCATTTCGCATGATCGCTGATTTCAGAATAAGACAACGGCAACAGTTCAAAAACCGCAGTACGGCCTGCCAATGACTGCGACACCTTTCTTAATATGGAAAACTGCGAACTGCCGGAAAGAATGAACCGCCGTTCCGGATATTCGTCCACGATTCCCTGGATATACGACAGCAAATCCGGAACATTGTGAACCTCATCTAAAATCATTCCCTCCGGATGTTGATTCAAAAAAGATACAGGATCATTCTCTGCGTAATTTCTGACGTCGAGATTCTCCAGCGAATAATATGTCAGATGTTTGAACTCGTTCCGGATCAAAGTCGTCTTTCCTGACTGCCTGGGGCCTGTAATAGTGATAACCGGAAAATATCGCTCTGCTTCTTTGATAATTTCGGTCAATTCCCTATGAATATAAGCGGTTTCCATATTACTTGTGCAAAATTGAAGTACAACTGCAAAATTACACAAATAATTTATTTAACCAAATACAGGAGCATCGAGAGCTGTGTTGCTATTCCGAGCTGAGGACCGGAGGAGCAGATCCTCCACTCGAAATTTTTGCGTATTTACGCATTTTTATCGAATACAAAAATAATCATTTTTAAGAACATTCCGCTTTTTACGGGTAACTATATACAAAATATGCAGTATATTTGTCTCCGCTCCGGCACATATTTTAACGTGAGTCCGATGAAATGAAAGCAATGAATTTCAGAGGACTACTTTTTATAGAGGATTCGTAAACGAATCCGGCAGCAAGTCCTCCCATACGCAGGGGAGGATTTAGGAGGGGTGACACGTGGAAAGGGATTTCGGAGAAATCCATAACGATAGTTCGACGAATTCCTTAGTGCTGAGCAACATAAATTCGTCGAACTGATGTTATATACAGGATGAAAGATTTCGCTGCAATAGATTTCGAAACGGCCAACGAATGCCCGGCAAGCGTCTGCTCTGTCGGAGTCGTCGTAGTCCGCGGAGGCGAAGTCACCGACAGGTTCTACAGCCTGATCCGTCCGGAACCGGACTACTACCGCTGGTTCTGCTGCAAGGTCCACGGATTGAGTTGCGACGATACCAAGGATGCTCCGGTATTTCCTTACGTTTGGAGCCGCATAGAACCATTGATAGAAGATCTGCCGTTGGTAGCTCACAATGCGAGGTTCGACGAAAACTGCCTGCGTGAAGTCCATCGGGTCTACCGCATGGATTATCCCGAATACAGGTTCTACGACACATTGCAGGCATCCCGGAAGGCTTTCGGAAGGACACTTCCCAACCATCAGCTGCAGACAGCTGCACAAGCCTGCGGCTATGACCTTACCCGACATCACCACGCCCTCGCCGACGCAGAAGCCTGCGCCATGATAGCATTGAAATTACTGTGAGCAGGCAAAAAATGAGGTGGGGAGGGTTTTGAGCGGAAAACATTTTGAGGTGGGGAGGGTTTGGGGCGGAAAACATTTTGAGGAAAAATAAATTATCACTCCCCGCCCTCGATCTGGATCCAGTCGGTGTAAGAGACATTGGCGCTCGACAGGCATCCCGAGCCGCCGGAAACATTGGTGTAGGCAAAAGTAACCGGAGCCAGCCCGATAAAGCCGAGCATATTGCTTCCCTTGTCGTGGCATGCAATCTCGTAACGAAGCCTTTCCCGGGAAATCCGATGCACTTCGATACGAAAATAAGTCGGGATGCCGCCATCTATTGATATGACAGGAAAGATCAGATCAAGCTCCTTGCGCCGTCCGTTGAAAGAATCGTCGAGAATGCCGTAGTATCGGACACCGTCCTGCCAGATTATATCGAACGGCCCCATGTCCGACAAAAAGGATTCCGAAGTATCCCCGAAAGGGAGATCAATGGAAAAACCGGTTTCATTATCCCATGGCTGCCCATCAGAAGCGGTTGTCATAAAACGGAAAGCATAGGCATCATCGGTAGCGCCGTTGTCCTCGAAAGAAAACACGACGTTCAGATTCTCGCCGGACATTGAACACGATACATCCGGCACAGGCGGGGATTGGGGAACGACAGTCCTGGCGGAAGCCATAGGGAAACCGTCCGACTCAGCGGTAATGACGATTTCATCGCCGGATTCCATCGTATAATTGTCTGCAATCAGTCCGTAAAAAGATTCTATCGTTATCTGATCCTTAATGTCGATAAGTTCCGAGTTCCTGTATACTTTGAGAGTACATCTCGCCTCCTCGCTGAATTCCCTGTCTCCGGCCGCAGACGGCACGGCATACAGATACATCTGGAAATTTCCCGTTCCCGGGCTGAAAGAATCTACCCTGAGGTTGCCGTCCATAAGAAACAGCGGTTCATCGTCAAGGTCCTTGAAATCGAACTCGACTTCGCAGCCGTATAAGAACAGGCTGCAGACACAGAGAACTGTATAGCAAAACTTCCTCATTTCAGAATTTCAAACAATAACTAAAAGACGGTATTACAGGAAATATCGCCCGACCCGTTCCATAAAGGCTCTTGTCGTCACGCTCGCTGACAGAGACGAAAACGACATTCTTTCTGTTGTAAACATTATATACGCTTATGTTCCAGACGTGTTCGAGTCCCTTTTTCGATATTTTCCTGAAATTCGCCCCCAAGTCGAGGCGGTGATAGTCCGGCAGAACGACATTGTTAGGCTGCGTGTAGATCCTGTCGAACACTTCTCCCGGATTGTAAATGTGCGTGGCAACGGTCATCCGGTTTCCACTATGGTAATTCCATGAGGCATAAAGTTCTACGGTCCTGCTGAGTTTCCATCCTCCGATCAGGGTTATCTTATGCCTGTTGTCATATCTGTGCGAATACCATTCAGGCCATATGCCGTCGAATTTCCTCTGGCTCCACGACAATGTATAATACGCCGTCAGGGTCAATTTTTCCGAACGCCAGCCGAAGTCCGTCTCCAATCCGTAAGAACGCCCTTTACCCTTGTTGAAAGAAGTCTCCCACGTATCTAACGGCGGGAAAAGGGCATTTGCTCCCGAATATTCCAGAAGATTGTCCATGGTCTTGTACCAGCCCTCCACATTAAGATGGAATCCGTGCGGGAACCTGCAATATATTCCTCCGGCAACCTGCCTTGACTTCATGGGAGCAATTTCCGATGTCGAGGGAAGCCAGCAGTTCGTGGGGATGTCGAGATAGGTAGTCGATACAAGGTGGGCGAACTGGTTCATTTCGGTGTAGGAGACCTTGAAATCCATCATTTTATTGCATCCAATCTCCATGGCAATACGCGGCTCGGCCCTGTGCCAGACCTTTCCCGGAACGCCGAACATGGCATATCTCAAACCTATATTCAGATGAATTCTGTCAAGAAAAGTCATTCTGTCTTCGGCGTAAAGGGAAATTTCATTACCCGTATAATGCAACGACGATGCACTCTCATCCTGAATGGCGTCGACTTCCGACAGGCTCTGTCTCGACGGATCGTATTTATGGAACTGATACGACGCTCCGAACCGGACGTTATGCGACTTATGCGGAAGCCAGTTGAAATCGGACTTGATTGCTATGTCATTGATTCTGGAATAATTGGTCTCATCCATGGAGACATTGTGTTCTGTCTCGTCAAATTCCCGTTTCTGCCAGAAATAATTGACATCGGCCATGCTTCCCGTATAATACAAAACGGTTTTCATGTCCAGATTGTCCCGGATTCTGTATGACCAGTCCATCGAAGCAAGAGTATTCCCCCAGGTTATGTCGGTATGGAGATTGTCCGCCCCGTTGCCGGTACTGTTTTCGCCGTCTTCATGGACAGTCGTGGAATTCTGCGTGTCCAATTTCAGTTTAAGATGGTCCCGGCCATGATAAAATTTGACAGATAACACGTTGTATTTATTGAATTTATGCGTAACAGAGGCATTCAAGTCATAAAAGGAATAGCCTCCGCCTATCGTCTCGCCGTCCTTATTCGTCCTGTTCGCTATCGCTATTGCGGGTGCCAGCACGGCTTCCAACCAACTTCTTCTGACTGCCACATTGAAAGATGTCCTGCCTTTGATTATGGGGCCGCCGAAACAGAGGCGGCCATCGATAAGTCCGATTCTGAATGTCCCGCCATATTCGTCGAAATCGCCATTTGCCGTAACGACATCCACTACGGAACTCATTCTGCCTCCGTATTCTGCAGGGAATCCGCTTTTATAAAAATCCAGATGATCCACGATGTCGGTATTGAACGACGAAAAGATGCCCCCGAGATGGCTGATCTGATACATCGGCACACCGTCGAGAAGAAAAAGATTATCGGAACCCTCTCCCCCGTGCACATAAAGTCCGGACATAAGTTCCGTCCCGGGATTCACACCGGGAAGCATCTGAATGGTCTTGATGAGATCCGGAGTGCTGAATGCAACATTCCCGTATAGGAAATCAGCTTCTTCAAGACGCTTGAGATCGATCTGATTCCGCCTTGGCTTATCCTTATATTTGTCCGCAGTGATTTTTGCCTCAACTATGCTGTCTGTCTTTTCTTCAAGGTTTTTCCCTATAACTGCCAATGTATCCGATGTTTCAGTCCCGGCATGGACCGTAACACCGAAGAGCGACATCAGAAATACACAAAGTCCGCCAACCGCACATCCTTTCAGAAAAGAATATCTCCTCATTGGAACGCAAGTTACACGAGTTCGATTCCGGCTTCATGGCAGCGAAGGCGCATTCCTTCAGGCCAGATACTGCTTTGGATCTCCCCTATATGGGCCTTGCGGAGCAGGAACATGCAGAGCCGGGACTGGCCGATACCGCCGCCGATAGTGCATGGAAGCTCCCCGGCAAGAAGTTTCCTGTGGAAATACAGGTCTTTCTTCCATTCCTCGTGCCGGATTTCAAGCTGGTGTGCAAGTGACTTTTCATCCACCCTTATGCCCATGCTCGAAATCTCGAAAGCGCTTTCAAGCACAGGATTCCAAAGCAGGATATCGCCGTTGAGCCCGTGATAGCCGTATGAATCCTCCGTGCTCCAGTCATCATAGTCGGATGCCCTGCCGTCATGCGGTTTTCCGTCCGGCAAATCCCCGCCGATACCTATTATGAACACCGCCTTGTGGCTCCTGACAATCTCGGTTTCCCTCTCCTTGGGACTCAGATCCGGGTACAGCTCCTGCAATTCTTCGGAATGGATGAAGAAAATATCATCCGGCAGGACCGGCTCTATCTGAGGAAATTCCACGAAAACCTTGTTCTCGGTCACCTTCACTGCCTCATATATCCTCCTGACTGTGGATTTCAGAAAAGAAATGTTCCTGTCTTCCCTGTTGATGACCTTTTCCCAGTCCCATTGGTCCACATAAATGGAATGAATGTTATCGAGGTCCTCGTCAGGCCTGAGAGCATTCATATCGGTGTATATTCCCCGGCCGGGACCGACACCCATTTCTGCGAGCTTGAGCCTTTTCCATTTCGCAAGCGAATGCACGACTTCGGCGCGGCTGTCCGACAACGACTTTATCGGAAACGACACAGGACGTTCGACGCCGTTCAGATCGTCGTTTATACCGGTACCCGACAGGACAACCATCGGCGCCGTCACCCTCAGGAGGGCAAGCTGGGCCGACAGGTTCTCCTGAAACATGTCTTTTACGTATTTTATCGCTTTTTCCGTGTTGTCCACGGTTCCGAGCAGGTTTCTGTAACCCTTTGGCAGTATAAGTGACATAATTTTCCGTATTTACAAGTTGTACAAAATCAGGATTTACAGGGGCCGGCCTTCTTTGTAGGAAAGACACCGACTATAAGCCTTTGGAAAACCTTGCCGATATCCCAATGTGTAGGGACCCGATACCGGCAGTCTGCGACATTGTCATAGTCTCCGGTTTTTATCCCTGCACCGTTGACAAGTTCGTATGTCAGCTTGTCGATATTCTCGCAATGGTAAACTTCTGCCAAATCATATATTTGCTGGAGCTTCGCCTGTCCTATCGCATTCACTACCACTGCCCTCCTGTTTTTTGTCTGTCTTCCGACATACTCTATGAGACTGCATACGAAAAACAGGTCATTCCTTTTTTTATCTTCTCTGCCCGTCATGACTGTAAATTTCTGATTTCCATAGCATCGCCGTTTACATGAGGGTCGTCGCCACATTATTGCGGCGGCAATTATTGCAAATATAATAATTGCCGCCGTAATTGCAATCAACAGCGCCGTGACATTTCGACTGCAGACAAAAACCAGAAAAGTTCGGAATGGATTAGCCGAAAAGTTCGGAATACATTATTTTTGCTCCGCCAAACCAAACCTCCCCGTCCTTACTTTTGCGAGGTGAGAAACCACGTCTTATTGATGAGTGGCAAACGGCTGTTGTTCTGTGGGATACCGTAAGATTTGCAGTTGATCAGGAACTGTCGAAAGGGCAATATATTCTTACCGGTAGCGTGATTGTTGACGACGATAAAGATGGGATGTCCGATTCTGCAGATCGTATGGAACATACCGGAACAGGCAGAATATCCAATATGAGAATGCGGACGATGAGCCTGTTTGAAAGCGGGGAATCTAATGGAACAGTTTCATTGAAAAGCCTTTTTGAGGGCAATATGGAAATCGAGGCCGTCAGTGACTTGACTATTGAGGATATAGCATACGCGATATGTAGAGGTGGCTGGCCTGCGGCAATGGATATGGATAGAGATGACGTGTAAAGTATCAATAGATACGCTACAATTTTTCTTTTCGTAGACAAATCTTAATCTGTATCTTCGTGGCATGAAAG
>CALURT010000016.1 GCA_944323245.1 uncultured Bacteroidales bacterium | reverse complement strand
GATATTCCAGAGAAATTTTGTACCTTAGCCATGCAGATTAATTTTTGCGATACCTCCAAATTTGGCTTTTCCAGGGCGGTTGGGGGTATTCTTTTTATCTTTAGCTAAGATACAAATTTTATATTACATTGGCAATCAATTCGTTATAAAGTTTTATTCTTTTTACGACAGTCCCTATTTTAAACAAGGCTAAAACCACCTTGTTTTTGTCGTTAAAACGATGATAATAACGCGGACAATCTCCGCAACAGGATTAGGGCAAATAATCATAAGCCGAAAGATTAAAAGGGTTATATGGTTCCGAGACCATCTCGAAGCCGGTGACAAAGATAAGCCTATAATAATTAACAAGTATGAAACTTTATTTCATACAATGCTCCTAATCATAATGTTTTATGGTGTACCCTAACTTTGCTTTAATCCTTTCTCGTAATGATACAGGTTCAATTACTTCCACATCTGGCCCGAAACTTAAAATGAGAGATTCCAATTCTTTATTAATTCTAATCCCTGGCAGAGAAAGAATTGAAGTCCCAGCCTCATTATCTTCATTTTCAATTTCTTGCCATTGAAGAATAGGTTTTGTTTCTATATATGGAATTCTTGATCTTGACACTCTAATCCGAACATCAGCGATAGGTGTCCTCTCGTCGTTTTCATCATTAAAAGCACCTGATATGCCAACAAGGTTGGAAAGAGAATTATCTAAATATTTCCAATCAGGTTCCTCATACTCCATTGCCGGAACCTTTTTGATAGTGTCTTCAACTACTCTATCCAATGCATAAATAAAGAGTTTCTGCGCTTCATAATCTTTAGCTATTAGAAACCATCTATCATTGTACTGCTTCAGAAGATATGGGAAAACAAATTTAATTACTGCCGGTGCTTTATATGGCTTGTAACTGAAACTAATTGCATACTTGTTCATACAAGCTTCCATCAATGTGGAGAATAAGTCACTACCAGCGAGCAATAGGTTGTTTTGAAATTCAATATGTCTTCCTATATCTTCGTAATCCTCAAGATTGACAAGACCGTCCAGAATGTAGATCATCCATTGGTAATGAGGGATATCATCGTGTACGCGAAGTTTTTCGACAATCCGAGAAATAATGCCTTTTTCTTCTTCCGAAAGTCGTTTTGCAAATATTGATTGATTGGTATCCGAGTACCGAAACAACCTTTCTCTTCCTCTTTTTAACTCTGGTTCAAAGACAGCGCCATACTCGCATCCAAAGACAACCATATCATTTTGAATAGTCCTTTTGTCGACTTTGATACCATTATCTTCAAGTGTGTCCAGTAACTCAAGGTATGTCATACCTTCAGCACTCCTAAAGCACTTGTCAAGAATCTTATATCGTTGGATAACCTGTTTATCAACTGGCATAGTTCTTATAATATTATGAAGTCTTTAAGATTTAAATTCCTTTCTATCATATGTCGCTCTAATAATGCGAAGGCGGGGCCTTTTATATTCCAATATTTATCGGCGACTTGTATTGCAGATGCTAAAGTAAGTTCTATGAAGCTTTCATACTGCTTAACGATTTCGGCATTATTGCGATACGGTATCCAGAGATTTATTGCAGCATCCAGTATGTCATATATTTTACAAAATTCGGATATATAGCCATTCTCAGGGATGAATGTCAATGCTGGCCACAAAATCTCATACAAAGCATTCTCATCATCTGTTTTTTCTGGGATCGGTCGACAATAATTCAGAGTGTTCTTATCCAACATATTGTAAACATCTCCGGAAAAGATAATACGTGGGCCTTTGACTTTACCTTCTAATCGGACAGCATTTACAACTGCTTTACCCGTAATCGATTTTACCCTTGAATACTCGCCATCATGAATGGCAGACATTTCTAGATGATACGCCTCTCCATATGAAGCCCCTCCTCTAAATAATACAGGTGGTTCATGAGTGGCTAGATTTCTAATTATAGGTTTACCTTGATCATTAACAGCTATACCTATGGATTTGCTTGTTGTTGGGTCTAATATATTATCTGGATGTAGATATACATTAATGTTGAACCTGAAAGATTCATATGCGAAATTTGCAATTTGAATCAATCCTTTACTACAATCATCTGCAGATATGAATACTGAATCAGAAAAGGGAATAAAAGAATCAAAACTATCGACTGATGTTCGTGTAGCTAAATCTTGCAAAATCGGAGGATACGAAGATATAGGATGTAGTTTTTTTCCCACAATTGATTGAGTCGAAATAGTATTGAATCGGGTAAGAACACTAATAGCATCATCAATGTTTTGATTAATAGCATTAGAGAAACCTAATACATCAATATATGCTACTAACTTATTTGTATTATTTGAACCCATAACAAAGACAATTTAAATGCTACAACTTCAGTTCTATCGGGTCGGTGATGCTGCCACCAATGATGGCATTCTTAAGGTATTCCTGGGATTCTTTTAGGTCCTTGATGCCGGTCTCGGTGTGCTTCTCGAAAGCGAGGATGAGGTCGGTGGAATCGTCGGACTCTTTGTAGACTTTGCCAGCGAGAAGGTTGTGGAAATAGTTCAGGAATGGGATGTCGAAGAGGTGTCCGGTTGGGGTGGTGACCGGGATGTCCTTCGGCTGGATCTTGAAGAAGTCGTAGGTGTCGGTGAGGAACTGGAGCATGTCTTCGCGGATGGTGGTGCGGATGGAGGTGGCCCAATGGTCTTCGTAGGAGCCGTATGCGGCAATGAGGAATATGAGGTTTATCTCGTATTCGCGCAGGAGGAGGGTGTCTCGGTCGAAGAGCCGGTCTTCGAAGTGTTTGTTGGGCTTCGGCTGGTTTTCGCTGGCGCTGAAGGACGGGGTGTCAAAGTCGAGGGTGTCGCTCTTTATCTTCGGTCTTACGAAGAAGTTCGGAGTGACGTTGTAGCCTTCGGTGTCTTTGTCACGGTAGCGGATGGCATTGGGGTTCGCCTTGTGCTGCAGGTAGTACTGGTCTATGTTGTACTGGATGGTATTGCGGGCGTAGGTGAACTGCTTGTAGAGCGGAACACCTTCAATGTCGTGGCTATCGCTGTAGTACTTGCTGTCGCCGATGTAGTATATGTTGGAGTCCTTGCCAATGAGGGACTTGTCCATATAGATGTGGTCAATGAGTTTGCCGTCCTTCTGGTTCTTGAGGGCTGCGAGTTTGCTTGTGTCTCCTATGAGACGGTCTACCATCTTCTCGAAGACAGCATCGAATTCTTTCACTGCGAGGGCTTCCTTGCGTGGGCATTTGTCATCGCGGCTGTAATTGAATGTGAAGAATGCGTCAAGGAGAGTCCATAGGGTGCGGAGGTCGTCTCGGAAGTATTTTCCTTTGATATCGCGCATCTTGCGCTTGCCTACGCCTGTGTCAAGGTAGCGCTGGATTTCTGAAGGTGACAGGAGTTCGTACGGAATGTCACCGAGTGTGATAGGGAAGTGGAACTTGTCCTTGAGGTAGCGGAGGACAGAGTAGTAGAGGATGATGAGTTCCTCGTCTATGTTGATGGCCTTGTCCTTGATTTGTAGATCAAGGTAGTAAGGCTTACCTTCTTTGATGTATGGGTATTTGCGAATAGTCTTGTTCCAGTCAATGGCCGCACGTCCGGAGTTGTTTATCTTGTGGATCTGCGTGAAGAGGTTGCGGTGGTCTGAGAGGAAGTCTATTAGACGGATGGCAGTGCTGAGGAAGTCACGGTCACGGGAGTTGTCCTGTGGCGTGAGCTGGTATAGTTTCTCAAGATTCTCGTGGTCTTTCTCTTTCTTGCAATCTTCGCGAAAACGCACCATTGCGCGGAATAGCCAAAGGCTGAGTTCCGGCAAGAAGGTTTCGCGGCCTGTGAGTGTGAGGATATTGTCTTCTGCTTCAGTATCGAAGATATTCTCTGGATACAATCCAGACTGCCCAAGAAGTGTCTCTCTGCTATTTGAATTGTCGGACTCTTTTGCAAGGAATAGCTTTGGAAGGAAGAATACAGGACCGCTGTATTTTTTGCATGTGATAAAGAAGTAGCCGATATACTCAAATTTCCAACCGCCATCCTTGTACTGGTAATTAAGAATAGGCTTTCCGTTGTCCCTATCTGTGAAGTAAGGAACAACGAGATCCTGAGGATACGGATAGTCTTCGAAGTATATGAGCATAGGGGATTATTTTGAGGCTGGTGTAGTCGCAGTCTTAGGAGTTAGTTTTAGTTTTTTTGTTATGAAGTCTTCAAGAAGTTTTGACGGATCTGTGTAAGTGCCATCCTCCTCATTGAAACGACCAGCTCCGAAGAGTTCCGCGAAAGTGAATACATCCTTGCGTTCGTCACCTTCAGCACTCCTCATAAAGAAATCTGGTGATATGCGGCTCGCAGAATAGAGGTCCTTGCAGATGTCGTTCCAGATGTAGAACATTACCTTATTCTTGAAGTCCACTTCAGAGATGGTTCCCTTAATGAAGAATTCACCCATTTGTTTGTCCTCGCTATCATTTGTGCAAATATATGAATTTTCATCGTTTTTATGCAATTGGAATCTGATTCCAGAATCACATCCTGTCGGTGAAAAGGATGCCGTCGAGGTGGTCGGTCTCGTGCTGGAAGATGACGGCGGTGAAGCCGCTGACGGTGTCTCGCACGGTATCCAAAGTGTTGATGTCCACATAACTGATGACAACTGTCTGCGAACGTTCCACTTCCCCGTATATTTCCGGTATGGACAGGCAGCCTTCAGGTCCGGTCTGTTTCTCGTCGGACAGGTACTCCACACGGATATTTGGATAGACCTCGAACGGTTCACCTGCCTTGTCGAATCTCTGTACGGCGACTACCCGTCTTTTCAAGCCTACCTGCGGCCCTGCTATACCGACTCCGTCCTGAGTGGAATCGGTGACCGTGGCTATCATCCTGCCTGCAAGCCGTCCGAACCGCTCCGAACGCAATGTTTTCAGAGGAAAATCGGTGCATTCAGAACGGAGTACCAACGAATCCTCCCTGTCAACCACCGTCAACACACGCATAATTCCATCTGCATCGATGATGTCTTTTTCCGCCCTGCTCAGACGGGGTGCATCATCCGCCGTACAGCCGCACACTGCCGCCAAAACGGTCATCACAAACCCTCCGGCCAAAATAAAATCCCTGATTCCTGCCTTCATTTTCAGTACAATTTCCCGACAAAAATACAAAATCCGCGTCTCAGCAGCTGCGGCCGTGAATGAGTTTCGGGAGGAGCTGCATCTTGCAGACTTCGTCCTCGTCGACCTCCCCGTTGATCATCTTCAGCAGAATATCCGAGGCGAGATGGCTTATCTCGGCCACAGGCTGGGCAACCCTCGTGATAGGCGGATCCATATAGTCGAAAAAGAGATTGTCGTCGAAAGATATGAGAGCAACGTCGTCCGGCACGGAAAGCCCCATCGACTTGATCGTATTTATGACACCAAGCAATATCGTGGTACCGAAAGCGAAAATGGCATCAGGCCTGACCTTTCCCGACATGATCCTGAGCGTCTCGCTGATCCCGTTCTCTACGGAAAAGGAACTTCCCGACACGGAGCCCTGCACGCCTTCGGACTTATGTGCAGCTATCGCGTCATTGAATCCCCTCACCCTCTCCTTGTTGGGCATGGATGTGGAAGTCCCCTGTATGGCATGTATTTTCTTATACCCTCTTTCTATAAGGTATTGCGTGGCAGAGTAACTCCCCGCATAATTGTCAGTACAGACGTAGGAGAGTTTCGAATCCTCGTAATACCTGTCTATCAGAATCGTCGGCACGGACTTGACTATGCTCTCCACCATCACGGAATACGGACTTACAGGCACGGCGATAATGCCGTCCACATTCCTCGACATGAACGACATGAGCGCATCCCTCTCGTTCCTCTCGTTTTCCATGGTATCGGCCAACAATATATTGTAGCCGTAATCCTTCATGTGTGCGATGACCCTTCCGGCCAGATTCGAAAAGAACGGATTGTCAATCGCCGGAATGGAAAGACCTATGGTACATGTCTTTTTCAATTTCAGACTGCGGGCAATGAGATTCGGAGAAAAATTGCTCCTTTCAGCCTCCTTTCTTATTATCGTAATCGCCTTGTTCGATATCCTGTATTTTTTCGCCTGCCCCGAGAGCACGCGGGAAATGGTGGACATGGAATAACCTGTTTTCTTCGAAATGGTGAAAAGAGTCTCTTTCGCGTTCATAACCGTTTGTGCAGAAGAATGATTATAGTGTATTATTTATGAGGTATGACGAAAATAACAATAAAAAACGATATAAAAAAATTGTTTTTGAAAAAATTAATTCATAGCTTTGTAATAAGGGTTACAAACGTTTGCGCAAAATTTGTGCGGGCAAACGCATTAAAACGATTGAAACTCAAACTATTAACCAATAATCAAAACAGCGCAATGAGCACGAGAAAAATTCTTGTCATCGGCAGCAGCAACACGGACATGACCGTAAAATGCAACCGGCTTCCGGAGCCGGGAGAAACCGTACTCGGCGGAGAATTCATAATGGGAGCCGGAGGAAAAGGCGCAAATCAGGCAGTGGCGGCCAAACGGCTCGGAGGGGACGTTGATTTCGTCTGCAAGGTCGGGAACGACATGTTCGGGAAAAATTCCGTAGCCAAATATGCCGAAGAAGGCATAGGTACCGACAATATACTTTATTCGGACAAGCCGTCCGGTGTCGCCCTGATTACCGTAGACGGAAATGCGGAGAACTGCATTGTCGTGGCATCCGGAGCCAACGCCGAAGTGACACCGGAAGATATAGAAAGCCTCGCTCCGGCTATAAAGGACGCCGATATCATCCTTCTGCAGCTGGAAATTCCGATTGATTCGGTAGTGAAAGCCGCCAAATTGGGCAAGGAAGCAGGGGCAAAGGTAATTCTCAATCCGGCGCCGGCGTGCAGCCTTCCGGAAGAAATCTACGAAAACCTGTATCTCATAATCCCGAACCAGACGGAAGCCTCCCTGCTTACCGGAATTGAAATAAAGGATGAAAATTCCGCTTCCGCAAGTGCGGAAATCCTCAGGAAACGCGGAGTAAGCAATACCATAATCACCATGGGCTCCAAAGGCGCAATGCTCTACGAAAACGGTAGCGCAGTCCTTGTGCCGCCCCGGAAAGTAAAAGCCATCGACACTACCGCAGCCGGAGACACCTTCTGCGGAGCTGTTTGCGTGTCCCTGTCCGAAAACGCCACCCTGTCCGAAGCAGTCGAGTTCGCCACAGCCGCTGCGTCGATTACCGTGCAGAGGATGGGAGCACAGAGTTCCATACCCACAAGAAATGAAATAAACGAAATAACACACTAATTCTAATTATTATGAACAAGTACGCAAAAAGTCTGCTCACGCTCCTGATCGCATCGGGGGGGGCAGGAATTGCCTTTTTAAGCGGTTGTCAGGAAGTTGAACAACCTGCTGTGCCAATCGCACCGATACTGAAGGATACCGCTTTCCCTTCAGTCGACGACGTCGTTCCTGGCGGGACTGCCACGATCTCAGGATTGGGCTTTTCAGACGAAGATATTGTCTATCTCAAAGATGCTTCCGGCAAGACCATACAAGTGGAAGTCGTAGGTGTCACCGACTACGACATCACGATAGCCATTCCTGAAGATGCCGGAGGTGAATACACTGTCATTATCGAACGTGCAGGGCTTCAGACCACATTGGAAGGCACGCTGTCCGTTCCTCTCATGGTCGTATTGGAAGATGTACAGATGCCGGCCGATCCGGTAAGCGGAGGTTCCACCGCCACAATCCTCGGCAGCGGGTTCGAAGCCGGTGACAAATTGGAAATCTCCGGCTCGCAGTATCCTACCGGCAAGACTTTCTCGGTAGACCTTTCAATCGTGGAAGGCGGCGTTGAATTCACCGTTCCTGCCGAACTCTACGGCGTCAGCACCGTAATTATCACAAGAGGTGAAAGAAGGACCAACCTCGGCACCATCTCCACTACCGTCAACGTAGGTGACGCAGTAGGAGGAGGTATCGTATATTATGTGACCGACGGAGGAATCCACGGATACATCGTCAACATGTCCAACATCGGTTCGGCCACTGAAAAATTCGGTCCGGAAGTAACCGAAGCAGATGCAGCCGGCACAAGCACCGAAATGGGAACAGGCAAGACAAACACTGAAAGCATCATAAACAAATTCAACGCCCTTCAATCAGCCAACAACTGGCCTGAATGGGTCGGAGTGACCATCGCAGCGCAATGGTGTGCAGACCATACGGTGGCCGACGGTGAATACGTCTATGACGACTGGTATCTGCCATCGCAGGCTGAACTCAGCGAAGTATTCAAAGTCAAGAACATGCTGGCAGAAAAAGGCGTCAGCATCCCTGCCAACAACTACTGGACTTCAAGCGAAGCCCCTTCACCTGATCCGGGTTGGGCCGCATATTACGTCAACTTCTACGAAGCAGAGAATTTGGTAACCGCTATATGCAGCAAAGCCGGCTGGACAATCGGCGTGCTTCCGATAAGATCATTCTAAACAACCACCAATAACAGAGAACATGAAAAAGTATATACTGACCCTATTTGCATTGATATTTGCATTTTCTGCAGCCAATGCACAGGAATTTACGATTTCAGGTACCGTCACGGACACTGAAGACGAACCGCTTGCCGGAGTCGCCGTCATCATACAGGAGACCAAGGAGGGAACGATGACCGACGGCAAAGGCCGTTACACCATAGAAGCCGAAGAAGGACAGACTTTGGAATTCTCGTTCATCGGCATGGTAACCCAGAATGTCACCATAGGAAAAAGATCTGTCATCGATATCCAGATGACGGAAAGCGCCATCTTCCTTGACGAAGCCGTGGCTATCGGTTACGGTGTCGCCAAGAAAAGCGACCTGACGGGAGCCGTGGCATCCGTCAAAGCCGAGGACCTGCAGACCGCCAAAATCGGTACCGTCACAAGCGCCCTACAGGGACTTGCCACAGGCGTACACGTCACAACCGGTTCGGTAAAACCGGGAGGTGACGCATCAGTAATCATCAGAGGTAACAGTACCTTCAAGAGTGACAGTACTCCTCTCTACATCGTGGACGGCATGCCGGTACAGGGCGGTCTTCAGGACCTTTCGAGCAGCGATATCCAGTCCATCGAAATCCTCAAGGACGCATCTTCGGCAGCTATCTACGGTTCCCGCGGAGCGAACGGAGTCGTACTCATAACCACCAAGAAAGGTACGGCCGACAAGATGAGAATCAGTCTCAACGCATCCTACGGCACCCAGAGGATGCTCAACAAGCAGGATCTCATGAACGCCCAGCAATACTACGACCTCGTATCGTACGCCCAGCCTGACGACTATACCTGGACATCGGAAGAACTCAGGCTCCTGAGCCGCGGCGAATCCACCGACTGGCAGGATGCCATCACTCAGAACGGCTCCTATCAGAACTACAACTTCTCGATTTCCGGCGGTAGCGAAAAAATCCAGCACTACTTCGGGCTCGACTACTACGACCAGATCGGTATCATCAAGAACTCGTCGTTCAACAAACTGACCGCCCGTTACAACATGGACGCGAAAATGAACGACTGGTTCAGATACGGAGTACGTTTCAATGTCATCGAATCTACCTTGAAAAACATCAACGAGGAAAGCGATCCATTGTACGGAACCATGTTCAGCGCCATATCCGCACAGCCGACAGCTCCTATCTTCACCAAGGACGGAGAATATTTCGACGGCTTCCTCAACACCAAGGCAAACCCGGTGGCCATAGTGGACCTTCTCGACAGGACCACATTGAAGTCAAGGGTTGTAGGTTCATTCTATTTGGAAATAGAGCCGATCAAGAACCTAAGGATACGTTCCGACAACGGCGGTGAACTTGTATTCTACAGGGTCAATGAATACGAAGACGAAAGGATGGGCCAACACTACACGGAAGGCGGTCATGCCAAAGTTACGGCCAATAAAAAGAGATACTGGCAGACGGAAAACACCGTCACATACGACATGAACATCGAAGATACCCACAAGCTCACAGTCATGGCAGGTTTCTCGGCCTCCAGAACTGAGTTTGAACAGACGATTGCCGATTCCAAGAAACTGTCTGCGATTCTGAAATACTACAACCTCGGAGGAGCTGAAGAACACGGACCTAATGAATCCAATGCTGTCACTTCGTCTTTGGTATCATTCTACGGCAGGGCCACCTACAACTACAAGGACAGATACCTTGCCACTGTCACGATGCGTGGTGACGGTTCTTCAAGGTTTGCTCCTGGACACAGATGGGGCTTCTTCCCTTCCGCTGCCCTGGCATGGAGAATCTCGGAAGAAAGTTTTGTGAAGGACAATGTCAAATGGATCAGCAATCTCAAACTCAGGGCCAGTGCAGGTATGCTCGGAAATCAGGAAATCGGTGATTTCCAATATGCAGCGCTCATAGACCTCGGAGATCCTACTGCAAACTACGTATTTGGAAATAACCTTGCTTCCGGCGCCCAGCAGATAAACATCTCCAATCCTGAACTTACATGGGAAAAATCGAACCAATACGATATAGCCATTGACTTCGGTTTCCTTGACAACAGGATAGCCGGTACCATCGAAGGATATTACAAACGCACGAGCGACCTCCTTTGGGAAGTTCCTCTGCCTCTCGAATCCGGATTCAACACTTCCCTGACCAATATAGGAAAAGTGGACAACAGGGGAATCGAATTCTCCATCAGCACCGTCAACATCAGTACGCGTGATTTCTCTTGGACCACGGCCCTCAATTTCTCCGTGAACCAGAATGAAATCATGGAACTCTACAACGGTAAAACGGATGTGAACAAGGATCTTTTCGTCGGAAAACCTATCTCTGACTGGTATCTGTTGAAAAACCTCGGAATCTGGCAGGTAAATGAAGCTGCTGAAGCGGCAAAATACGGTGCACAGCCTGGTGACCGCAAGGTTTGGGACAAGAACGGAGACTACGTAATCAACGGCGATGACCGTGATTTCTGCGGACAATCCACCCCGAAATGGTACGGTAGCTTTAACACCGCATTCAATTTCAAGGGCTTCGATCTCAGCGCCTTCTTCACATTCGCCGGAGGACATTACATCAACAACGACCTCAGACGCTTCCTTGATTCCTACAACGTATGGGGCAATATGAGCGAGAACTATTACAAATACTACTGGAGGGAAGACAGGCCTAACAACCGCTACCCGGCTCCGAGAGTCGGCAGCGCCTACGCCAACGGAGACGGTACGGATGCCAACCTTGAAAAGGGAGACTACCTCAGGCTCCGCAACCTCGAACTCGGCTATACCTTCTCGAAGAAGATGCTGAAAATCATGAACATGAGGGTATATGTAGCCGTTCAGAACGTCTTCACTGCCACCGAATTTACGGGTTATGACGTGGAATCAAGCAGCAACAGCAACCCTTACCCTAACGCAAGGAGCTTCATAGGCGGTATTTCTATCAACTTCTAATAATGATTATGACAATGAAAAAGCATCTGACATATATAATTGCAGGCATCCTCGCATTCACGGGATGCGACAGCTTCTTGGACATAGAGCCTCAAAGCATCCTTACTCAGGACAACGCATACAATAATGCCAATGATTGGAATCAGAACCTGACAGCGGCATACGGCTCTCTACAACAAGTGTTTATCGGAAAATACACTATTACTCTCGGAGAATTCGGCACAGATGAAGTGGAACCTTTCGACCTCAGCTGGGCAGCATATACCGAACTCCTCACCTATACGTTCAATGCACAGCATGCGTTCTTTGACAACCATTACAGGGAATGCTACGCCGGTATCAAACGTGCCAACGTGGTTATCGACATGCCTAAGGATGCCGTCGACGAAGCCGATTACGATTCCATGATAATGCAGGCAAGATTCCTCAGGGCAATCTTCTACTTCGACTTGGTCAAGATGTACGGAGGTGTTCCTCTCTGGCTGAAATCATCCATCGACAGGGACAATATCATGATAGGCCGCTCTACGGTAGATCAGGTATATGAAGTCATAGTAGGTGATATGCAGTCAGCTCTCGGACTTCCTGAATCATGGCCTAATGAGGCAGACAAGGGACGTGCGACATCTTTGGCAGCCAAGGCATTCCTTGCAAGGATATACCTGCAGTGGGGCAAACCTGACAAGGCCCTGCAATACTGCCGTGAACTCGAAGGCAAATTCCATCTCTACGATGACTATGCCGACATATTCGACCCGCAGAACAAGAATCAGGAATACGAAAATATCTTCGAAATCCAGACGAAACATTCCGGTGCATGGGGACAGGAAGGAAGTATCCAGCATTCATATTGGGGACCGCGCAATGTAGGCGGCCCGACCAATTTCGGCGGATGGGGCGGATTCGGTCCTACGCAGTACCTGTACGATTCCTACGAGGACAATGACAAGAGAAAGGAAGCCTTCTTCTTCACCGAGTACAACGGGGTACCACAGACTCCTCCGAGCACCAGGAAATTCTATGACCCTGTCTACGGCAATCAGATAGAGGATGACGACCTCAACTTCACGATGATAAGATATGCCGATGTCCTCCTCATGAGGGCCGAAGCGTTGAACTCCATCGGGGATAAAACTGATGAAAAATACAACTGCCTGAATCAGGTAAGACGCAGGGCAGGTTTGGATGACATCACCGCCGCAGACGGCCTGACCCAGCAACAATTCGCTGACGTGCTGCTTGAAGAAAGGCTCCACGAACTCAACTGCGAGCATCTTCGCCGCTGGGACCTCCTCAGATTCGGCAAATTGGCTGAGGCTGTGGCTGCTGCCACCGACGGAGAAGTACAGATAAAAGACTATCACGTGCTCTACCCTATTCCTGAATCTGCATTGAATGCGAATGATGCCATTCCTGAAAACAATCCGGGATACTAACAGTCAATTAAAATGAAAACGAACAGAATATGGTTCCTCGGTATCATAGGCCTTCTGGCCGTGGTATCATGTAAAGAAGAAGATTTCGGTGTGCTCCCTCCAATCGCTTTGGAGGGGGACGTCGAAGTCCGTGACGGGCGCGTTCATGTCAATCCGCATGAATACGCCTATGCTTTCCGCAATCCGATGAAAGGATTGAGAGAATTTTTCGGTCCGGGAGTCGATACCCGCAGGGCTGAATATCCATATCCGTACGGCTCCATAATCAAGGAATACATGCAGTGGAACATGCTCGAAGACAAGGAGAGCGACGGAGTGGACAAGATCATAGCCTACAGTGACCACAGATGGGAAGGAGTGGAGGACATCAATGTCAAGGTCATCCCGCGCATCTATATCATCTGGATGGAACCTTGGCACGGAGGCTATGCCAAGAATACCTATACCGACAATCCTGACGATCTCAACGGCTGGCACTGGCCGAGTGATATTCCGGGCGAAACATGGGATGAGGAAGATCCCAATGCTCCTATTATCGGAGGCTATTGTGACCCTTCATTCCAGGACAGGGTCAAGAAACTTGTGGCCAAGGCCGGAGAAGCATGGGACAACGACCCGCGTGTAGCCTATATCGAAATGGGTATCATCGGTGAATTCGGTGAACACCATGACCCTGACATCACTACCGTCTGGGCACCTCATGACCAGACTTTCCATGTAGAAAACAGGACATGGCTGCCGGGAATAGAGAAAGTCCTCGGGGATGCCTTTACCGCTGCTTTCAAGAACAAGAAGGTAATGGTCCGCTATGCATACGAGTTCAAGGATTACGAATTCGGTATCTATTGGGATTCATGGTCGATCGATGAAGAAATCGACAGGGGCTACAATGCCATGAAAGCCCTTGGAGACAGATGGAAGACCCAGCCGATAGGCGGCGAAATTACATGGGGATGGGGTTCGCTGTATAACGCCGGATACAGATCATTTGAAGATGTTGTAGGCAACGAACAGACCAGAAAACTTGTCATAGACCAAATCCGTGACCTGCACTGCAACCACCTCGGAGGCGTGACATGGGCAAACTTCAATGACAAGTCTTTCCAGCCGAACGCAGACCTGTTACAGCGCACCATGGGCTACCGCTTCCTCCTTGACGACTTCAACTACCCTGTAAGCATCACCAAGGGACAGCCGTTCACGGTCGCATTCAATGTCACGAACTCCGGTTCTTCCCCATTCTATTACGACTGGCCGGTGGAAATCGCCATCCTTGATGCCGAAACCCACGAGCCGGTATGGAAAACCACATTGGAATCGCCTAAGATTTCACAATGGTTCCCGGGAGACAACTGGAACACTGAAGCGAACCGCTACCAGACCCCTGCCGAAACATATCACGTGGAGGAAACCATTACCCTTGACACGGATCTTGAAGCCGGCAACTACATCATTTCCGTAGCCGTGCTCGACCCGGCTGGAATGCTCCCGTCACTGCGCTTCGCTGCAGTCAACTATTTCGAGGGCGGACGTCATCCTATGGGCTACATAGGCGTGGACTCCACTCCTGAAAACTTCGAAATCGCCAATGACGAATTTTTCGACATACAGAGCGACAAGACACTGCATTACGTTTACAACAAATAATACATGACAATGACGCTCGGACGGTACATAAAATCTATAGCCATCATGTCATTTGCAACCGTTACCATATCGTGCTCAAACGATATGGTAACGGTTTCATACGACGAATATGAACCTGCATTCCGTAACCCGATGAAGGGTCTGAGAGAATTTTTCGCTCCGGGAATAGACCCTGTCAGAGATGAATACCCCTACCCTTACGGCACCATGACAAAAGAATACATGCAGTGGAACATGATAGAGGACTCCCCTGAAGACGGGGTGGACAAAATCATAGCCTACAGCAACCACAGATGGGCCGGAGTGGAGGACATCAACATGAAAGTGATCCCGAGGGTATATCTCGTATGGGTGGAACCATGGCACGGAGGAAAGCCTAAGAACCCGGACAATCCGGATGACCTCAACGGCTGGCACTGGCCGCAGGGAATCCCGCCTGAAACGGGCCCGTACAAACAGATACCGAACTCCGTGGGTGCGTACGTGGAAGAAAAGGACAAGGCCACCCCTATCACAGGAGGTTATTTCGACCCTTCGTTCCCTGAAAGGGTGACCAAGCTCGTGGAGAAGTTGGGCGAAGCCTGGGACAACGATCCCCGTGTGGCATACGTAGAAATGGGTATCATCGGAGAATGGGGCGAACACCACGATCCCGACCTTTCCACCTACTGGCCGCCTCACGACGAACCGGAACACGTGGCCGGACGCACATGGATACCGGGAATGGAAAAAGTCCTTGGAGACGCATTCTCCAAGGCTTTCAAGAACAAGAAGGTAATGGTCCGCTACGCATACGAGTTCAAGGATTACGAATTTGGAATCTACTGGGATTCCTGGTCCCAGCCTGAAGAAATCGTACGCGGTTACGAGGAGATGAAGAAACTCGGCGACAGATGGAAGACCCAGCCTATCGGAGGCGAGATCACATGGAACTGGGGCTCGCTCGCCAAATTCCGTTCCTTTGAAGAAACCTTGGCCGATGACGAGACCATGGACTACATCCTCTGGCAAATCCGAGACCTGCATTGCAACCACCTCGGAGGCATCACTTGGGCGGATTTCACCGATCCTGAATTCATGAAGGATGCCGCCGTCGTCCAAAAGGCAATGGGCTACAGGTTTGTGCTCGGGGACATTTCATACTCCCGCAATGTCGCAGCCGGAGGCCGTCTGAACGTCTCGTTCGACGTGGTCAACACGGGTTCTTCCCCGTTCTACTACGACTGGCCGGTGGAAATTGCCCTTTTGGATGCCCAGACGCATGAAAAAGTCTGGGGCCATGTCTGCGAAGACGTACAAATCTCGCAATGGATGCCGGGCGACGACTGGTCAAGGGAAACAAAGGCTTACACGTCCCCTGCTCCGGTCAACAATATCTCGGAAAAGATCGTTATAGACAAGAACCTGCCCGACGGCAAATATATCCTCGCAATCGGAATCCTCGACCCTGCAGGCATGAAACCGTCGGTCCGTTTCGCCAACGAGAACTATTTCGAAGGCGGATACCACCCGGTGGGCTACATAGGAGTGGGCGATACTGAAATCGGTTCTCCGGAAATACCTGAAGACCTGTTCTTCGACATCCAAAGCGACAAAACATTAAGCTATACACTCGAATAACACGATTATGATGAAAAAAATCCTTTTGGCGGGGGCTGCCGCAATCTGCACTTTGGCATTCGCCTCCTGCAACAACACACAGACAGTAAAGGATGCCCCGATACCTGTCATTTTCGACACCGACGTAGGCAACGACATAGACGATGTCCTTGCAATGGAGATGCTTTTCAACTATGAAAAAGAAGGCAGGATCGACATCCTCGGCATAGCGTTGAACAAATCCAATCCGTACACGATAGAATACGTGGATGCCTACTGCAGGATGCACGGCAGGGGTGACATGCCGCTCGGATTCGCATACAACGGGGTCACGCCGGACAACGGAGGCTACACGAAACAGACCCTCGACACGCTTATCGACGGGCACAAGGTCCTGACACCCGAAAGGACCATTGACAGCAATCTTCCGGAAGGATACGTCCTCATCAGGAAATTATTGGCGGAAGCCGAGGACAACTCCGTAGTGCTGATTGCAGTAGGTCCTGAGACCAATCTGGCCCGGCTCCTCGACTCGGAAGGCGATGAATACAGCCCGCTCGACGGCAAGGCCCTTGTCGCCAAGAAAGTAAAATACATGTCCGTGATGGGAGGCCTGTTCGGAAACGAATTCGATTTTCCGGAGTGGAACATCATTACAGACCTCGAAGCTGCGAGAAAGGTATTTGCCGAATGGCCTACCGAAATCGTGGCGAGCGGCTGGGAACTTGGCAACAAGCTCCTCTACCCGCATCAGAGCATACTTGAAGATTTCACTCAAAGCCATCCTCTCGCCATATCGTACAAGGAATACCAGCCTATGCCTTATGACAGGCAGACCTGGGACCTCACATCAGTACTCTACGGCATCGAACCTGACGCCGGCCATTTCGGAGTATCCGAACCGGGGACAATAGCTATAGACGAGAAAGGTTACAGCATCTTCACTCCGTCGGAAAACGGAAAACACAGGTATCTGACCATAACGGAAGACATGACGGCTTCCACGCTCGATACTCTTGTGGCAAGGGTGACAGGGAAACAATCAAACTAAAAAACCATGTTCATAGTCAACAGTTACGCATTGGCAGTAATATTCTGCTTCATCACCATGATATGCTGGGGTTCCTGGGGCAATACCCAGAAACTCGCAGGCAAGACATGGAGATATGAATTGTTCTATTGGGATTACACCATAGGAATTTTGCTGTTTTCCATTCTTTTAGTGTTCACGATGGGAAGTTTCGGGTCCGAGGGGCGCAGCTTCATCGAGGACATAAGTCAGGTGGAATGGAAAAATATCCTCAGCGCCATAGTCGGCGGTATCATTTTCAATGCTTCGAACATATTGCTGTCGGCATCGACATCCATCGCAGGGCTGTCGGTCGCCTTCCCTCTCGGGGTCGGCCTCGCATTGGTACTCGGAGTATTCATCAATTACTTCAGTGCCCCGAAAGGCGATCCGGTGCTTCTCTTTGTCGGAGTCGCACTGATAGTGATAGCCATCATCTGCAACGGCATAGCTTCCGGAAAAAACAAGAAGGACAGTGCGGCAGACAAGGCCAACAACAGGAAGGGAATCATCCTTGCAGCCGTGGCCGGCGTCCTGATGTCGTTCTTCTACAGATTCGTCGCCGCTGCGATGGACCTCGACAATTTCGAGAATCCGACGCCGGGGATGGCTACGCCTTATACAGCGTTCTTCCTCCTTGCAGTAGGAGTGTTCCTCAGCAATTTCATTTTCAATACCATAGTGATGCGCAAACCGTTCGTCGGCGAGCCTGTAAGCTATAAGGAATACTTTGCCGGAAAATTCTCCACCCACCTCACCGGTATCCTCGGAGGCTGTATCTGGGGACTCGGTACGGCATTGAGCTATATTGCCGCAGGCAAGGCAGGAGCGGCGATTTCCTATGCTCTCGGGCAGGGTGCGCCGATGATTGCCGCCCTTTGGGGAGTATTCATCTGGAAAGAATTTGCCGGATGCACGAAATCCACGAAGCAATTGCTTGCCGTGATGTTCGTATTCTTCATCGCAGGACTGTCATTGATAGTCGTATCGGGAGGCAACTGATGAAAAGGATACTCGTTTCAATTTTTTCGATATGCTTTTGCCTGACTCTCATGTCGGGCAGAAGCATTGATCTGACATCTCCCGACGGGTCCAACACGGTCACAATCGAGACAGGCGGCCCGTCTGTAAAATATTCGCTCACGAGGAACGGAGACCTGCTCCTGTCCGGATGCGAAATTTCGATGACTGTCGGCGATGCCGTCTGGGGTGCAGGCAAATGCACTGCCGGGAAAGTCCGTACCGTATCGGAGACCGTGGATTTTACCGTACAGCGCAAGTATCCGTCCTTGGACGTGACTTACAATACATTGACGCTCAAATTCAAAGGCTATTCGATTGAGTTCAGGGCATACGACGAGGGTATCGCCTACCGCTTTGTGAGCACGACTGACAACCAGGCTCCGGTAAAGGCGGAAAAGGCCGTGTTCTCTTTCGCCGGAGACTGGACTTCATACACCCTTCTGACAGACCAGCTGCAGAACTGGTTCGAGTTCAATTATTCACATCTGAAACTCTCGGAATTGCCTTCGGACAAGTTTTCCTTGGCCCCTGTAATGGTGGAAGCCGGTGATTACAGGCTGCTTCTCTCCGAAGCCAATCTGTATCATTATTCTGGCATGTACCTTAAACCTTCCGGCAGGGGATTCGAAGGCCTGTTTGCGTATTATCCTGAAAAGGAGGAACTTATCGAGGGAGGCAACAAGATATACGCCGTCGAAAGGAAAGACTGCATCATCGGAAAGGCAGGAAAAAGGGCGTTCCCGTGGAGAGTGGTCGGAACATTCGACAATGCGGCCGAAGTGCTTGAAAGCGAATTGGTCTATGCCTTGTCGGACGCTCCTGATGCGGATGCGGATTATTCATGGATCAGACCCGGAAAAGTGCTATGGGACTGGTGGAACGACAGGAATATCTACGGAGTTGATTTCAAGAGCGGAATCAATACTGACACGTATAAATATCTCATCGATTACGCCGCACGGCACGGTATCGAATACATCCTCATCGACGAGGGCTGGTCGGACAGGAACGACCTGCTCGTACTGAATCCTGACGTGGACATGCCTGCCATCTGCGAATATGCGGCTGAAAAAGGCGTCGGTGTCCAGCTTTGGGCCAAATGGGTCAATGTCCTCAGACAGATGGACGATGCCTTCAGACAGTTCAGCGAGTGGGGCGTGAAAGGGGTCAAAATCGACTTCATGGACAGGAACGATGCCAAGATGGTGGACTTTTATGAAACCGTGGCGGCAAAGGCTGCGGAATACAAACTATTGGTGGACTTCCACGGCTCCTACCCTAACGAAGGCATGAGGAGAAAGTATCCGAACCTGATGACCCGCGAAGGTGTCCTCGGTCTCGAATACGACAAATGGAGCGACAAGGCCACGGTAGACCATGATGTCACGATTCCTTTTATCAGGATGTGGGCCGGTCCTATGGATTACACTCCGGGGGCGATGCTGAATGCACATCCGGAGACTTTCTGGTTCAACCAGCACGAACCGATGAGCCAGGGCACAAGAAGCCACCAGCTCGCAATGTATGTGGTGTATGAAAGTCCGCTGCAGATGGTGTCGGACAGTCCGTCGAAATATGATGAAAACCCTGAAAGTTTCGAGTTCATCAAGGCAACGCCTACGGTATGGGACGAAACAATAGGGCTTTGCGGAGAGCCGGGAGAATATGTGGCCATGGCCCGCAGGTCCGGTGACAAATGGTTTGTCGGCGTAATGAACGGTTCTGAGCCTCGTTCTATCGAGATTCCTCTCGGATTCCTCGGGGACGGCGACTGGACGGTTTCCTACCATGCAGACGGGGTCAATGCGGCTTCTCAGGCAAAGGACTTCTCTGTCGGGACTTCGGACGTCTGCAAGGATGATGTCCTGAAAGTGGACATGGCCCATGGCGGCGGCTATATGGCTATTATCACCCGCAAATAGCCGTAACATTGTCTTCCTGACCGCAGTCTTTGTCATCCTGACCGAGCGAAGCGAGCGGAAGGATCTTTACCGAAAGAGAGGATAACCCGAATCCCGGATTATCCTCTCTTTTGTCTTGCGTCAGACCTTTCGGCTGCGCTCAAGGTGACAGACTCCTGTCATCCCGAGCGGAGGACGAAGTCCGAAGCCGAGGGATCTGCCTACTCCACAAACGCCACAATCTCGCCCTTGGCCACCATGTCGCCCTGCTTTGCACAGACGGCAACAATACGTCCGTCCACTGCAGGTACGATTTCCTCCATTCCATAGTAGGTCTGGACATAACTCATGGCCTGTCCTGCCTTGACCTCAGTCCCGACAACAGGAGCCGTGGAAGCATCGTCCACATCAATCTGCCACAGAATCTGGCCTTTCACAGGAGCCTGTACAGGTTTGGCGTGAGGGTAATTTTCAGCTATCTTCTCTACGTCGTACTTAGGCATTTCCACTACCGGACGTGTGATGACAATAGGTGCGCCGGCTTTTTCCTTGGCTGCCTCAAGGTCTTTTCTGAACCTCTCCTTGGCCACTCCGCTCTTGTAGTCACGGTACTGCCTTTCGTGCATTGCGAACTCGAAGAGTTCTTCGTCGTCCTCGCCGAAATCCCAGCCCTCTTCCTTCATCATGCTGCGGAACTTGTCGAGTTCGTTCGGGAAGGCATCCTGAGGGTTGCCGGTATAGAATTCGAGGCCCTTGTCCTTGGCGAGCTGCACGATTTCAGGCGCAAGCTCTCCAGGCAATTTGCCCATTTTCCCGAGAATCATGTTCCAAGTATCCTTGTCGATGGTAGTCCACCTCGGATGCCCCTTGAGAATATTCATCAGATTCATCAGGGCCGTATTCTTGACATACTGGCTGAACGGTGTCACCAATGGCGGATAACCGAGTCTCGGCCATACGTATTCCACTTCCTGGAAAAGCATCACCATCAGCGAATCCAAGGACAATTCCTGTTTTCCCTGGCTTCTGAGGGAAGCGTTGATAGCTCCGTGGAAACCTTTCAGATCGGCCATCATCGAACCCATCATTCCTCCCGGAAGGCCGCATCCTACAAGGAGCGAACTCATGTGGGAATTGTTCGGGTCAATCCAGTATCCGAGGAACTCGTCTATGAATTTCTGGGTGAGGCGGCGGACTTCCATGTAGGCGTCCATGTTGAGATCCTTTACAAGGAAACCGTCGGCTTTCATCATTTCCCTGATGGTAATCACGTCCGGATGAACCTTTCCCCATGAAAGCGGTTCTACGGCCACATCAAGGTAATCTGCCCCCGCCCTTGCCACTTCAAGCATGGATGCCGGAGAGAATCCCGGGCCGCAATGTCCGTGATACTGTACTTTCAGGTGAGGGTATTTCTTCTTGATGGAGCGGGTCAGTTCCCCGAGCATGGTCGGACGGCCGATTCCTGCCATGTCCTTGAGGCAGATTTCGTCACAGCCGTAACCGGCAACCTTGTCCACAATGCCCATATAGTAATCCACCGTATGTATAGGGGAATTGGTAATGGACAAGGCAACCTGTGAAATCATTCCGCCCTTCTTGGCATATTCGACGGACAATTTCAGATTCCTGTGGTCATTGAGTCCGCAGAAAGACCTTGAAATATTGGTTCCCTGTTTGCATTTCACCTTGTACATCAACTCTCTGACGTCGGCAGGCACAGGATTCATGCGCAGGGCGTTGAGTCCTCTTTCAAGCATGTGTGTCTGGATGCCGACCTTGTTGAACGGAGCCGTCCATTCACGTACCGCCTTGTTCGGATTTTCACCGAACAGAAGATTGACCTGCTCGAAAGCACCGCCGTTGGTTTCTACTCTGTCGAAGCACCCCATGTCGATGATTGCAGGAGCCACTTCTTTCAGCTGGCTGACAGTCGGGACATATTTTCCTGATGACTGCCACATATCTCTGTAGACGAGAGAAAACTTTATTTCACGCTTCATGTTAATGATATTGATTTACTTTTCAGCTATTAAATCATGCAAAGATAGTCAAATTTTTTATTGCAAAAATATTTGGTCAAGTGAAAAAATATTATCATCTTTGCACTCCACAAAAATATCATGGTGCCCATAGTTCAGTTGGTTAGAGCGTCAGATTGTGGTTCTGAATGTCGTCGGTTCGAATCCGACTGGGCACCCACGAAAATCCTTGAAATCTACTGATTAACAAGGATTTTTTATATTTCAAACATATTGGAGAGATGCCGGAGTGGTCGATCGGGCCGCACTCGAAATGCGGTGAACGGGCAACTGTTCCCAGGGTTCGAATCCCTGTCTCTCCGCCAAACGCTCCTAATCCTCTAAATATTAGAAATTTAGAGGATTTTTACTTAAAAAACGGGACAAAACCGGGACATAGTTTTTCTTCTTTGTATGACGCCTTGACGGAGTTGTGCAAAGAAAAAAAAATGATGTTTTTCAAACCAACCCCTTACGTAAATTATCTGCCTGCAAAGCTCTCTGAAGGCAAAATCAACTACATTCATTATAGTGTGCGCAATCCCGATACCGGAAAAATGAAAAGGTACCGGATAAAAATGAATCGGTTTGACACAAAGACCGAAATGCGCAAGGCTGCAAAAATCATAATGGCACACATCGACACCAAATTAGCCTTGGGATGGAATCCTGCTACAGAAAGCGCTGCGCCGAGAGCCTATACAGGATTCTTTGAGGCGATAGACACATTCATAGCAGTGAAATCAAAAGAACTGGAAGAAAATTCCCTCCGAAGCTACAAATCGTATGTAAGAATACTGAAAGGATGGCTTTTAGCTAACGGATATGGCGAAATGAATGCCTGCGACTTTACGAAAAACGTTGCGCTGGCCTTTATCGATGATGTCGAGAAAGATACCAGGATCTCTGCAAAGACTTTCAATAATTACGTGGCTTTTTATCGATCTCTTTTTACATGGCTGGCAGAAAAAGGATATGTAGCAGAAAATGTTTTCGACGGCTTTAAGAAGAAACCGAAAAGACTTACCGTCAAGACAAGGCGTATATTCACTGATGAAGAGTTAAGAACATTGTTTGACTACCTGGGAAAGACAAATCCGGAATATCTGGCAATGTGCATACTCTGTTACGGATGTCTGATGCGTCCGAAAGAAATAGCCCTTTTGAAATGGAAAGACATGGATCTCGAAGGCGGAAATGCTTCCATATACGTGCGGGCCGAAATAGCGAAAAACGACCATAACTCATACAGGACGATTCCTGAAGATGCTTTGCCGTATCTCCGGAATTTGCGTAAGGGAGCACCGGAAGACTTTGTGTTCAGTGACAATGGAGGATATGATTTCAAATCCGGAAAAAAGAGACTGTGCAGCCGAAAATTGGCCAAATACTGGAGTGAATATGTCAGACCAGCCTGCGGTTTTCCTCAGGAACTGCAGTTTTACTCTTTGAAAGACACGGGG
This sequence comes from uncultured Bacteroidales bacterium, assembly GCA_944323245.1. Classification (GTDB taxonomy): domain Bacteria; phylum Bacteroidota; class Bacteroidia; order Bacteroidales; family UBA932; genus Cryptobacteroides. The sequence goes on along the minus strand of CALURT010000016.1, from coordinate 40,742 downwards.
ATCACAAATATGACAGAAGCCGGAATCCCTATATCGATCGTCCAGCAGCAGGCGGACCACAGCAGCGTGGCGATGACTGCCATATATATGGGGCATCATCAGAACAAGGCTGTGGAAGCCCTGCAGAAAGTCAGGCTGATCAAATAAGGGCGGCCCGTGAATGTCGCGCTCATTTAACGCTATTTGAATACTTTTACAAAGTTATACTTTTACCAGCATCATATCTGTAAAACCAGCGTTGTAGTTTATCACATTTTCTTGTGTAAATAATGCTGTTCCTTTCAATATTTTACACAAATCGCCATTTTCTGATAACCAATTACATAATTCGACTATCTGAGACTTACTGCTTGTAAAATATATGAACCGCGTTCCTTGAAGTAATTTTAACACATCAAGGTAGTCAGACAGTTTCCAATAACATAGATAGGAACCCACTTCTGTGGATAGGTATGGTGGATCTATGAGAAATAAGGTCTTTTCTTTATTTGGGAATCTGGGAAAAAGCTCCCGATAATCACAATGGGCAATTTCCAAACCATCCAAATAACCGTCAACATCATAATCGGCCCGTCTCATCACATTATACATCGTATGCTTTGAAAGTTCATCATAATTCGTAGCATATTTGCCGCTGAAGAGCAGAGATGAGCTTAATGTGATATAATCCACAAAACCGGCGATTTCATATTGCCGTACAAGATCAAGTATGCAATATCTTATTTCATTCGGAATTTTCTTGCCTTTAGGAACATTCGCCACAAGAGATCTGACAACTGACAATATCTCATTAGTAACGGCTACATTGTCCAACCGCTTACAATAAAAATCATAATCATTGTACACGACTCGAAGATCCGGCCTTTCACACTTCGCCACATGAGAAAGAATACCACTTCCACCGAACAAATCTACAATGGTAGTAATGTCATCAATCTGCTTGAGCACATTCTTAAAATCTTTTATAAAGCGTCTTTTCTGACCCATGAACGGCAATGGTGCTGCATTGTATATATTTTTACACATTTTCTTTTTTGTGCAAATGTATAATGGTTTGGTAACCATTACATAATTTACCCCCCCCGATTATACTGCATCGAATTTGCAGTCGCTTTGAAAATAGTGAAGTAAATTATACACTTTCCGCTCACTAACTGAATAACGACTTGCCAAAGCTGCCACGATGTATGTTACTTTTTCTCCACGGGATTTCAGCGTCGTATATTCATAAAACATGTCAATATACTTTACATCATCAAGCCTGATTCCTATCCTTATCAATCTTTCAAGCAATTCCCGGTTAAACCGTAGGACTTCTATTATTTTCATTAATTAAAAATACCTATATTTGCAATCAATCTCACCTACATATAAATGCGACAGAACCATCTCAGGGGTTCAGCCCCGGTCATGCGGTTCTGTCGCATTTGTGTAAGTATGTGGGTGAGATCTCTACTTATAGAAGCCGGGGCTTTTTATCATGATTATATCATAGCTTTTTGATTTAATCCATAGGCAACTCGATGCGGGCGACAGGAAGAGCTGTCACAATTGCGTAAGCGGATGAACCCGCCAAGAAAGCGATATTAATTGCAATCCATATTGTACCCTTTACATTTTTTACCGCAACGAAAAAATTATTGGCACAGCTGATTGCGCTTCCGCCTATGGCATAAAGGCTACGATTTATAGGATCAGCCTTACTCCTTGTCACGCCATCCAGTCCGTATGTCACATTTCCGAATGCTTCAAAAAACTCCGACGGAATCGGAAGTCGACCTTTACCTTCTAAAAATTCATCACAATAAGCAAAAGCAGGATACAACTTCCTGAATGTGCTATCCGCCGCCTTGTAGGTAATATTCTTTAGACGTTCGGCTGCGCTTAGCTGTATCTCTCCCGACCTTCGTGAAGCCATCCCGACCATACACGGTATAGAGAATGTCAAATCTTCAAGATATTTACTCCACTCCTCTATCTTCGGATTGTCCGGGTCTGAACAATACTTTTGCCGTAGCCACAGACAGTAATCCTTTTCCCGATATTGTGAAGTCCCGCAGAAAGCCGGCCAACAGACAGGAAGAGTTCGCATTTGTGTTACTTCCGTCGTAGGGTTATACTGTGAGTTTTCGAGGTCGTTATAATAATATTCCTTTGCTCGGCCGAGATTCCAGATAGGATTACCAAAGTCTCTATATTGGCGCAAGAAAGAGGAGACTTTTTCAGGGAAATCCACATCTTGTTTAGCCGTCAAGGTCAAGCCTGTCGCCCACGTTATGCCCTCATCGGCGTATTCCGAGCTGGTGTAGTTGTCGTACTGGAGGATTACCTTGCCATCCATCAAGTACGCTGACCAGTCCGTGAAGTCGTGCTCAGTCAGGAATTCCTGCAACGCCTCGACAAACTCCTCGTCAGTGCTGGCGGTGTACTTGAACTCGAACGTCTCAGAACCATGGAGCTTCAGCGTGGCGGTGTGTTCCGCCCCGTCGAGCACTTGACCGGTTACTATGTACGGGAATACTTCCATAAACTTCTTGCTTTCGTTATGCTTCGAGCACACCGTTACCTGATTGCCTTTCCGGAGTACCACCACTCCGAGGGTTTCCCATGCCGACGGGAATGTACCTGCCAGGAACGTGTCCAGCTGGATGAACCGGTATTTTCTGTTTTCATCATAGCACAGGATGTCGCCGATGCCCGGATTGTTCGTCACCACGTTCACCCCGTCGATGCTTACCTCGTTGGTCGCTTCGTCAAGGAGTACCTCGCTTTTACCCCCCCCCGACGAAAATTTTCTCGTTGATTTTTGTTTCCATATTGTTTGATTTTATTGATTATATAATCGTTGTCAGATAAACCGCCGGATAAGTGCCAGCAGCGGCTTCCTGAGAACGAATATCGCCAAACCTGATAATAATATCCAAAAGCTTCGCAGCTGCCATTTCTGCCAGCCTGTGAGTTCACGTTCGACCTCGACGGTCTCGTATATGAACTTGTCCCGGTAGACGATGCTGTCCTTCTGCGTCACCGGGACGTCCACCGGTACCGGCTTTTCCTGTTCCTTGTTCCGCAGGGTATGGTGCAGCGTGCCGTCCGGGGCTATCCGGGCATCGGATTCCGCATAGTCGGTCTCAAGGTGTGACGATGTGTCACGCGTTGTGTTCTCGGCTGACTGCGCCGGGACTGTCAGGAAGACGGTATCCTTGATGTATTTTGTCTCCTTCCGGACTTCCACCCGGACACTGTCCCTCTGCTCAGTCTGCGTCGGCAGATGCTTTCCCGCCCCGCAGGAAGTCAGGAGCAGGAAAGCGATGATGCTGTATATGATATTCCTTTTCATTGTTTTTTATTCTTGTAAATGGTTTTCAAATGTCATTAAATCCGCATCAATCCACAGGCAAATCGATGCGGGCAAGCGGGACGCAGGTACGTGCACTATAAAACACGCTTACCCCTATGTAGCCCATATTGTTGAAATTAAAGGCTCCGCTATAGTTGAACCTGTCACAAGTCCAATACATACCGTTCGCACCGACTGAACTCCCGCCTATTGCTGCCAAACTACGGTTTATAGGGTCAGACTTGTCCCTCGTCACTCCTGCAAGACCGTATGTGATGCTTTTTAGCATCTCATAGTAGTCGTAGCCTGTGGACATATAACCTTCCCCGTCAAAGTATTCAGAACAATAGACAGCTCCCGGATATAGGGGTTTCTGTGAGCCATCGGCAGCTGTATAGGTCACGTTTTTTATCCTGTCAAAAGTTTCCCGTCCTCTCCATTCCGGGGCAAATCCTCCTGTCATCGCAGGACTTACCGGGGCGAGGTCGGCAATATATGATTCCCATTCCTCTATCTTCGGATGTAACGGATCTTTGCAGTACTTCTGACGAAGCCACAGGCAGTGGTCGCTTTGGTATTGGCTTGTTCCTGCGAATGCATGCCAGCAGATCGGGAAAACCGGCATTGTATCCAAGTCGGAGTCCGGATTGAAGGACGTGTTTTGGTTATCTTCCATGAAATACTCTTTCGCCTTTCCGATATTCCAGACTGGGTAGCCGGATATGCCGCATTTCCTTTTTGCCGTCGGCACAAGCGGCATATCCATCTCGCATTCCGCTTTTAGAGTTATTCCCGTCGCCTGCGTGATGCTTGCAGACAGGTATTCCGAGCTGGTGTAATTGTCGTACTGCAGGATGACATTCCCGTCCATATTGTAGGCACTCCAGTCCGTGAAACTATGCTCGGTCAGGAATCCCTGCAACGCCTCGACGAACTCAGCATCAGAATTTGCCGTGTACTTGAACTCGAACATCTCAGAGCCGTGCAGCTTCAGAGTGGCGGTGTGTTCCGCCCCGTCGAGCACTTGACCGGTTACTATGTACGGGAATACTTCCATGAACTTCTTGCTTTCATTGTGTTTCGAGCAGACGGTGACCGTATTACCTTTGCGGAGCACGACCACTCCCAATGTCTCCCACGCAGCCGGGAATGTCCCAGCCCGGAACGTGTCCAGCTGGATAAACTTATACTTCCTGTTTTCGTCATAACAGAGGATGTCCCCGACGCCCGGATTGTCCGTCACCACGTTCACCCCGTCGATGCTTACCTCGTTGGTCGCTTCATCAAGGAGTACCTCGCTTTTACCCCCCCCCCGACGGATATTATCTCATTGTTGATTTTTGTTTCCATGATTGGTCGATTTTGATTATTCATTATTTCTTATTCCTTACTGAAATACAGGTCCGCTTCCGCACGCCTGCGCCGTTCAAGACCTGCCAACACCCTGCCGCCGGAGTACTTCCACTTCATGAACTCCGCCCGGATGACATTCTCCGGTGTGGTGCGCTTGATGAGCTTCAGAAGCGTCGAGTTTCTGAAAGCCCGGATACCGACGTTGAACGTGAAGCTCACAAGGGCATCGAACTGGTTTTGGTTCAGATTCCAGCCCGCCGTGGCATTGCTCACGGCACGCTCCACGTCGGCAAGATCTTCCTTCAGCAGCTGTTCCGCCTCTTTCTCCGTTACCGTACTGTCCGGCTCGACATCAGGCCCGTAATGGCCGTAGCCTATCGTGTAATACTGCTCAGTCTGCACCGCCTTGTATGCCTTCAATTGCAGAGTCTCGAATGACTCGATGAAATCAATTCCTTTGCTGCTTGTCTTCATGGCTTTCCTCTTTTATGGGCTCGCCCTTGATTATCCCGATAAGTTTCCTTGCATCCTTTTCGTCAGCGCACTCTATTATCCGGCCGACGATGTCCACTATCTGGGCGGCGCTGCTCCGCTTCTTCTTCAGGTTCTCGATGACGCTCTTCCCCTCGATGAGGATGACCCCGAGCGTGACTATCGCACACGCATACGGGATGTCGTACCATGGGAAGAACAGCCCGAGAATATCGATAAGGCAGCCGAACACCACTATCCGCAAGTAGTCTATGACCTTGCGCACGGTCTTGCGGAGGGAGTGGCTGCGTATCTTTTCCTTGTTTGCCCGGGCTGCATCCACCCCTGTCCACATATCGAGCAGGGCTGCGGCAATGACGAGAATGCAGCACACGAAGATGATTGTAAGGCCACGGCTCACATCGTGGCCGAGGTAGGTTTCTATGAGTTCCATCGCCGCTATCCCTCCATCCCCGTTGCCGCCGTCATCTCCGCCTGTGCGGATTCCTCTGCCTGCCTTTCGGCTTCAAGTTGCCCGTACAGGGCGGCAAGGGCGGTCTCGTTCTCATTGTACTCCACCCGGGCGGCTTCGTATGCTGCCCAGTCGTCCGGGTAGGTCTTTTTGAAGTTCAGTCCGGACTTGGCGCATTTCAGTGCGTGTTCGTCCGACTTCTGCATGGTCGCCTTCAGTTCATGCTGGCGGTGTTCCAATGCCTTGATTTGTTCAATTGTATTCATGGTATTGTGTTTTTATATTACTCCGACAATGGCAGCTCGATGCGCACGAAGGCTCTCGTGTTCAATGACGAGATAGTATATGTGCTTATACTATCACACAGGCCTGAACCCTCTGTTCCGTATGTAAACCAGTTAAGGTAGAAAGCCGTCGTCGAACTCCTATGTGTCTTATTCCTAACCGTCTCACCTCCGATGGCATACAGACTGCGGCTTATCGGGTCTGCATCCCCGATGTCAACTCCGCTGACGTAATTGACTATCTCAAAGGCCTCGCACAGTTCCGCCAAGGACGGAAGGTAACCCTTCCCGTCGAAACGGGTCCTGCAGTACGCAGCCGCCGGGCATTTCGGTTTCATCGTCCCATCGACAGCCTTGTACATTATCGCCGCCAACCTGTCCGTCCACGCCCTTCCGTCCCGGGATTCAGGAGCCTGCATATAGTGCATGTGCGGGATTATAGGCCTGCACATGTCCACATATCGCTCCCATTCCTCTATCTTCGGGTGTGCCGGGTCCTTGCAGTACTTCTGACGAAGCCACAGGCAATGGTCGGACTGATACTGGCTTGTCCCGGCGAATGCAGGCCAGCACACCACATACGGAGGTTCTTTGTTTATATCAGTGGACGGATTGAAGGCAGTGATCGCATTGTCAGCCTTGAAGTGTGCTATCGCCGTAGCTGGTGACCATATCCCGTTAGCGGCGTTGCCGCAGTAGCGCATGCCGGCTATATTATGTTCGAGTCCGGCGGATTCGTTCGAATCCGTCAGCGTCAACCCTGTCGCCCACGTTATGTCCTCATCGGCGTATTCCGAACTCGTGTAGTTATCGTATTGCAGATAAACCTTGCCGTCCATGATGTAGGCACTCCAGTCGGTGAAACTATGCTCGGTCAGGAATCCCTGCAACGCCACGACGAACTCCTCGTCCGTGTTTGCCGTGTACTTGAACTCGAACGTCTCAGAGCCGTGCAGCTTCAGAGTGGCGGTATGTTCCGCTCCGTCGAGCACCTGTCCGGTCACGACGTACGAGAATACGGCGAAGGCCTTTTCTGCAGACATATCCTTGTCACACACCGTGACAATGTTGCCCTTTCTCATCACCACGACTCCGAGTGTTTCCCATGCTGCAGGGAAGACACCCGCCTTGTAGGTGTCGAGTTGGATGAACCTGTATTTCCTGTTCTCATCGATGCACAGGATGTCACCTATGCCCGGATTGTCCGTCACCACGTTGACGCCGTCAATGACAACCCTGTTCGAGCTCTCTATCAGACCCACGGTGCTCTCAATTTCTGATTTCTCTGCGGCCTTGTATGCCGCCTCGCTTGCATGTGTCACTATTATTTCTTTTCCTCCTTTTCGTCGATTAATTCAATGCCAACCAGTCTGACACCGCCGGATACGTGGACAATTCGCCTTTCGCTTTGTAGAACTTCTGCCCGGTCACGTCGTAATACTCCTGGAACGGCGATGTCGGCGGATCGGCCGGTGCGCCCTCCCCGGTCATGTACATCCTCTCGCCGCATATCAATGGCAAATCCGCCATGTCGAGCATGTCCACCTTCAGATGTCCGGCGTTGTCCACAAGTGATTCAAGAACCTTCACACGTGCGTACAGCTCGGCAAAGGCTTGAGCTATTACCTTCTGCCCCGGCGAACCGACGAAGTTCGTCGCTATCGAGGCGAACACACCGTAGCGTACTCCCAACAGGTTCTTCCCCGATGACACGTCAGCCGTGTACCCTGACAGCACCACGTCCATGTCCTTGGTGCACAGGAAGAGGTAGTGACCGCTCTTGGGCATCGTCGCATCGTTCGTCCGGAACAACGGCTCGTAGAACGATTCCGTCACCTGATGAGTGGCGGGAAGTGATTCCACAACACCTCCCTGAGAATCCTTGTACGTCGGATTACCTTCATCATCGTAGGTGATGGTGTAGACCAGCGAGGCGTCGTAGTCGGCCTGCACTTTCACCGGACGGCCCTCAGAGTCCTCCTCCAAGGTCGTGTAGACTATAACCTTGTCGTAGGTGTTGGTGACCTGCCGGGCGAACAGGGCCACGCCCGTCCCGACAGCCTGCGACGAAGGGAACAGGTAGATGTTCCCCGCCTTCAGCTGCACGGGTGCCGAAATCGACATCGAGGCGTTCGAAGCCTCCTGCCCGGCGGAGTCGACGTACTTCCCGGACTTGCCCACGGACAAAGCCACCGACAACGCCGTCGGATAAAGTCCGAGGTCGCGGAGAAGACCGGAGACCTTCCCTTTTATGTATTCCACTTCCGAAGCGTCAGCCCATACTGTCCAGTTCTTGTTGACAGTGACTTTTCCGTCCTCATCCTTCGTTGCCGGAGGGTCCGTCACGCCGTCGGCCTTGCACATGTACGTTGACCCGTACAAGGTCACAAGGTTGTATTTGTAATAGGTGACTCCTCCGGCATAAATACCCCGGTACACCGGCAACCTTCCGATAATTTCTGTCACATTTGCCATGATATTTCAATAATTAAAAGTTATTAGCAATTCCCCTTTTTCGTTCAATTCACCGGCCGAGAACTGTGTCTTCTCGCCCCGGATCAGAGACAACTCCCCGGTGATTTCATCCAATTCCACAGCCATAAGGCCGTAATCAGCCACAGAATCCCGAATCGCCGCTTCCACTTCCGGGCTTAACCCGATCTGCGACATGGACACCTCGCTTGAAAGCTCGATTGCTTCAGTCGTCACTCCGGGAGTATCCGCACCACCGGCCAGACAACTGTATTTCACAAGGCCGAACGCCTCGCAGAAGTCAACGGTCATCATGTCCACCTCTCCCCTGTTCTCAACCAATGTCAAGGTATATGGTCCGGGATATTTCTGTTTGTCTCCGTCGAAACGCCATGTCAGCACGTTGGAAGCGACGGAAAAATCATCTACCTGGAACCGGTGGTTCGGGGTGGATACGAAAAGTTCGACGTTCCCGGCACTCAATACGTATGCGGTCCCGTCTGCCTGTTTCAAAGTCCATTTAACGGTAAGCGTATTACCTATCCTGTAATTTTTCATAAATGTGTTTTTTACAAGACAAAAATGGCAGACTGCCGATGATAGTCAAAGGACAATATCTCTTATACGATTTCCCTGACAGGCACGTCCTCGACATACCTGAACTTGAAGCTGCAGAACTGAAGGGAATCTTCCCCGACTATCGTCGTATCCGTTTCTTCTATGACGATACGCCGCCATTCACCGTTTACAAGATGATACGCACAGTTGCTTGCGAACAAATCCGCCAACACGGCAGCCGCTTTTTTGGTAAGGCCTCCGGAGTATTGCGTCATCAATACGGAATGAGTGGAATGCACTTTATCTTTACTTTGGCCATAATCGGCATTTTCGTACTCGTTTTCAGTCTTCATTTCAAGACTTCCGGACATCGGGAACGTGACATATCCTCCAAGCCGCCCGGAAAAGATATATTGCTGGAAATCACCGGACACACACTCATATATGCAGGAATACATCTTTTGGACGATACCGGTTCCTCCATATATCGCCACTGCTATCCTGAACGGCTGCCTGTCCACAGGAAGATCGGATACATTAAAACATAATGAATAAATCCCGCCACTATCCAACCCGCCTGTTTCCTGTATCGTATAAATATCCTGACTTTTCCCATCCGCAGTCTCCATCGAGACAACAGCCTTTTCATAGTATCCTGTGGAATGGAAGTTGACCATTAGTCTTGCGTCATCGGGAACCGCCATATAGTCCATATCCGAAATTATGGAACGTGCATCTTTTGAAAAAGCATTCAACGTTCCTATTTTAACAGTGTCTAAGCCATCCAATGCAATCAAGTATTCATAAAAAAGATGGCTTCCACGAGGTCCGAGATACTGGGCTCCGCCAGGCTCAGGTACGGCAGGTTTTACCAAAGCCGAAAAGGGTTTACTGAAATCAAGGTTGATGACACCGTCCAAGTTCCCGTAATATTTCCCGGAAACAATCTCAGTCACAATATCGGATGCGCTATCCTCCGTGTGCAGTTGTACGACAATTTTTACTTCCGTCGCCGTCTCGACAGAACCTTCGGCATACAATTCCTTCAAATCCTCCAAGTACAAGACTTGGCCCGATTCCATATCTGATATATTCATAGCAATATCAATTACCCTGTGATGTTACGATAAAATATTCCTGCCACCTGTGCGTAGATTTGCTCTTTATGGACCACAGCCAACCGCTTCTCTTGTATTCATACCTGAGCCACCGGTCTCTGACCTTCGTTTTCACTCCGATTTTCACCGGTGTCGTATCCGGCGCATCTGCAGCCGTATAGTCGGAAAGCCCGTCTGTTTCCAGAATTTCACAATCTTCAGACGGAAAGACTGTCCGCGTGCTGCCGTATGTCCAGACAAGCGGACTGTTGAAAGTGATTTCCGGGACGGAAACCTTGTCGGAATAGTCTGGAAGCAACTGCAAGACGGCATTTATCTCGAACATGTCCGAATCATTTATCTTGTATGACATGCTTTTGACAAGCACTTTGGCATTATTGAAGATTTTAGGGGAGCACATATCCAATCCATTGAAATCGTTGCCATACATATATAGCCGGACTTCGATTTCCGGAGCTTCGTTCAGGAGTAACGACTCGTATGCTTCCCAATATTCCGAGAGCCCTTCCGGTGTCAGCGGGGAGCAGTCCGGAGCCGGCCTGCCGTCTTCATAATACGGATATGAAGACCCGCAATAACAGGAGTGCGGAGCCGTCGATGCCGGTTTCGGCATCAAATGGGCATAGCATAACTGAAGCGGCTGGTCGGCTTCGGTATCCTTGTCCACATCGATATACCGATGTATCCTTGACCCGATATAGGGCATGTACCTTCCGTTGACCTGCACCATCGGCAAAAACCGGTTTTTCGCGCTCAAAGACTCTTTTTTCTCTGCGACGGAATGACTGTACGTAAAGCAGTCAGTACCCAATTTTACCGTAGAAGCCGCTGCCGTTTCCTTTTTATAATATGCGCCTAAAGGCTTCACATAAAAAAGGCCCGAACCGATGATTTCCGAAACGGAAGACACTTCCGCACAGTCTTCATACGACGCCCGCAATTCTTCAAGCGTCTCCGCTGCAGGGGCCGCAGAATCGATGGATGTGTCGAATTCCCGTTCAAGGACTGACGGTTCCGGATAGTTTATCGTGTATTCCTTTTCCGCATACATGGAAAGATCGGCATCAGGAGCGGATGCTATCAGGTCCTTTATCAAAAGTATCCTGACGTGGCCGGATGACTCCTGCACTATGGCTCCGAATGCGTCATGCAGGAATATTATCAGTTCCCCGACCGTGATATTGGGAACGGCATCCCGGTAATAAAAACCGTCCATACCAGAACCGGCTCCCCACATATCGGCGCAATTGTTGACCACCACGATTTTCTTCAGTTCGTCATCTTCCTTGAACACGTTGTAGTCGACGGGATATCCGCACATGGAAAACGTCTTTTCAATCATGGCACCCAGATACATGAACACCGAAATTCCATAGCCGTACGGCGCCGAAAAGGATCTCCCGTTCACGGTGACTGTCCTGGCCTGATATTTCAAATTGCTTGCAAACGAACTGCCCGAAGGTTCGTTGATTATGGATACTCCTCCCGAAGTATCCTTGTCAGTAGCCACCGGGAATATTACGATATCATCGAAATCATAATAGGCGGATTGCCCGGAAGCGGTACCCCAATAAATGGCATCAGGACTTACGGCATTGAGCTTGGTGGCGACATAATACATCCCTGAAAATATATCCTTGAGATTCCTGTCCTGGATTGCAGTGTACATCTCCGATTCGTTGAACACGACAGCTGCAGATATTCCGTCCGGACCGACTGACTCCACGAGCAGGCTGCACTTCTTCTGAAATGTACCGGCCTCAAGGAATGCCGGGAACGTCCTCACATGACGATGGTCATTGTGTATGTCATCAGGCTTTCCGAGTGCTTCGAGATTTCCGGGAGATGCAGGAAGAGCCAACGGAATCGACGCCGAACCTTTATCCGAGAAAAACGGATGGCCGCTTTCCATTTCGAGTTCAAAGCCTTCAGGCAGGGAAAGCTCGCCTTTTTCTACATTCAACTTCATGGATTCGTCCTCCTTAGACTGGTTAATGATCTGAACCTGTCACGCTTCATCTGCTTGGCTTCGAATTCCGACAGGACCGTGTATGCCGGGATAGGATTCCTGTTCAGGTTCTCAATAGCTTCAAGAATCTTACGGAGCATCCTGTCATTCAACTGCGAGGATGCGGTATTGCCTGCCGGTATGCCGGTAAAGCCACCCTCGGCAAATCCCGGCAACGCATTCTTCGACGTCCTCATGCGCCGTCTCGCCTCGATGGAAGCAACTACGCTCCTGACGTAAGGGTCTCGGAGTTCCGGTTGCGGCACCACGTATTCTCCCCTATGGACGACTCCTGCCACTTCCATACGGCCTCCAGCCCCGGTATATCCTCCTTCCGAGAACCCGACCACTGACGAAGATACCGATGTGGACGTTTCCCCGGATGATGACATGTTCTTGATGGCATTGCGCTGTGCAACGATAGTGGCTATCTGCGCTGCTGTCATGGCGGCAATGAGGCCTATGATAGTACCGGCTATAATGGGATTGCCTCCGGCGGCATTCCATGCCTGTATGCTGGCCAATGCTCCGGCAGCGATTCCTTTTGAAATCTGGATACCCATATCCAAATCGGCATACTTCTTCTGTATGTCGAGTTTTTTTGCCTCATACTCTTCTTCTATCTGTTCCCTCTTCTCGGCGCTATCCCCGGCCGCGGCCAGTTCCTGTTCTTTCCATGCGTCCAAGGAAGCGTACTCGGCTTCACGGGCAGATGAAACGGCAGATGACATCTGATCGAGGATTTGGTTCGCCACTTCCAATCCTTTTTCCCACCCTTCGGTCTCTATCTGCGATATTTCGGCAGCATGTTTCCGGGTCAGTTCCGCCTTGCGTGCCAGGAACTCCTCTTCGGAAATCAGCTTCTTATCATGAAGCTTCTCCAAATCGGCCATTTCGGCATCATAACCGGCATTGCTCGCTGATATTCTCGCCTCTTTGGAAACATTGCCTTCCTTGGCTTTTTTCAGCAGCCGGTCCATTTCATCGCTGCGTTCCTGGTCCATTTCATCCATCATGGCCTGGACTTCAGCTTCCATGTCGGCCTGCATCTGATCTACAACCTTGTCCGAATCGGACATAGTCTTCTGCCACATTTTCTGAAATTCGGCCTCGTTCTTCCCGAAATCGGCATGGAATAGGGTCTGGGCCGCAAGACGTTTGTCGTAGATTTGGGAGTCGATTTCGGTAGTATCTTTGCCGTATGTCTCGTTGATGGCTTTCTTCTCATTCAGGAAAGACAATTCCAACGCGACGGATTTGGCATCATACTCGACCTGGGATATTTCCTTGGCAAGCAACGATTCTTTCAAATTGTTCAATTCTTTCTTGTACGAAACTTCTGCGGCCGCAACAGCATCTTCAATGACTTTTTCCTTTGCCTCTTCGGATTCGGCTGTTATTTGGTTTACAAGTGTTCCCCTACGCCTTGCCTGCGATGCCTGGGCCGCTGCAAAATCCCTGTCGGCCATAAGGACCTTCCTCGTGGCTTCAACATATTTTTCCACCATGGCGTCATTCCCGAGGTCATATTGGCGGGCCCGCCGTGCATATTCCAAAACTGCTGCATCCGTGACCTTCGCTGCTTCTTTTTCTATCTTCGCCGCTTGAGCTGCATAATATTCCCTCGCATAAGCATCAGCTCCGGCATAGTTCATCTCCTTAATAAGCCGGTCTCTTTCTTTCAATAAGTCATTATACTCTATCCCTGCCCGGATTTGCTCTATATTGACTTCATAATTGTCTATGAACTGTTCAAGTTCTTTTGCATTGAGGTCTGTACGCTGGCTAAGTTCCTCAAAAGCCGCCTGTTTTTCCTGCAAGGCTATATCCCGTTTCATCTCTGATAGTTTCTGTTCTTTTTCAAGGATGAGATTCAGGGCTTCCAACCTCTCCTGTTCGGGTAAAGACCTGTCGTTTACCACGCTTTGCAATTTATTGATCTCGGTCTGAAGTTTTATCTCCTGGATGCTATAGCTGTTTTCCCGTTCGAAAAGCTCATCTCTGAGAAGCTGCGCCCGCTCTGCCGCCGCCATCGCTTCCTGTATGCTTCCTCGGATCACCCTGTCCCCTTGTGAAAAATTGGCGACAAGCTGATTCCATCCTGCACTGAACTTCGTCTGCACCATCTGCCATTTGTCACCCCAGACCTGGGTCTGCTCTGTCATTTGGATAAAAATATTCTTTATTCCGTTTCCCACAGCCATAATGCCAGCACCCCAAACCGCCGGACTTTTCAAACTACCCATGATTTTACGGAATGAAAGCATCGGTTCCTGAATGCCTTTTGCCCCTATCTGAATCTCTTTCAGTCGGTCTTCCGTCTTGATGAGCTCGTTGTTGTATTTATCCCACAGCTGCGGATTGGCTTCCTTGTGCATGCTGTTAAGGGCAGAACGGAGTGACCGGGCATGTTTGTTCAGCTGGTTTATCGACATCTGATTGAGATTCAAGGAAGCGGAATAGGTATTGGCTTCCTTGGTGACGGTTTTCAATGCCGATACGTAATCCTTCTGCGTCTTGGCCAATTTCTCGTACTCTTCAGTATTGTCCTTGCCTTCCGCCTTCAGTTTCGCCATCTGATTGGCGGTGTCGGATATTGCCTTTCGGAGGGATTCGCACTGCTCCTCGGCCGAGCGCAGGCCTTCCGTGAATTTGGCCACATCCTGGGGATCCAGTTCCATTTCCGCAATGAAGCGGACTATCTCGTTTTCTACAGCCATAATCCTGTCTTGTTTTCAAACAAAATTATGGCTCGGACATAAAACAAAAAAGGACAGCATTCCATAACGGAAAACTGTCCAATATATCAGAATGAAAATCTCAGCGACGGAACTTGTCTCTGATGAAATCGACAAAAGATTTGAATATCCCCGGTTTCAGGAGGATCACGGTCACTATAAGCACTGATAATCCGGCAAGCCCCAAATATACATCAACTGAGAACGCTGCGCCAAGCAATATGATCACTGTCACGACAAGAATAAAAGTCAGACAGCCTTTGTTTGTTGTATTCATGCTATTTCACTGTTTTGATGTTACCCTCTATAGCCCATATCATCACACGCGGGATGAGTTCGTTGAGTTTCCTATGTATGTCCGATTTCAGATAACCATATACATACTTGTTATATATAGGTGCGTATTTCTTTTTCCTGACCATCTTCTCCTTCTTCTTCGACCAGCGCTTCTTCATATCAAGAAAGCGGATGTGTATCGGATAGGCTACTTCGACCATAGCTCCGCCGAAAAGGTTCCCGGTCACCGTAGACTTGGATGACAATGTCCGGGCAAGACTTCCGGACCGGGAGGTATATGTGGCATCAAAGACGCTTTTCTGCTTCTCCAACAGATTGTCGCCCTGACGCTTCAGATACGAGTTCAAATCGTGTGTAAACTGGTCCGTGAACATAGCTGTAGTTTTTACTGTATCAAGGGGCAGGCCTGCATCGAGGGGAAAAATATAAAATCCCTGACCGCAGGTTGGGCCGTCCTGCCCCGTCGACAGCAAAGTTAATCAATTTATTTATCCTTCAACTCCGACCGGGCTTCATCTAAAAAACACTTCGGAATTCCGAAACCTGTCCAGAGATTCTTTTCGCACATCCTGACCAGAGAATCAATGTGTTCCGCATCTATTTTCCAGCCCAGATCCATGCAGAGGCCGACCCAGTAAGATCCGAGGTCATCTGAGAGATTCAAAAGATCAGTATTCTCATATCCGGCTGCGACCAGACTCAGAAGGGATATTCTGAGGTCAAAAATAGCTCTGACTATTTTTTCCAGTTCTGGAAGCATATCCGACTTGATACGCCACACATCGTCTAAAAGCTGCTCGTTATCCGTCGTCGCTTCTCGAATGGCCTGATCAATCTCCGTAGGCTTGAGTACGCTTCCATCGATGCCCAGATAGCGGCACACATGCTGTTTTTCCTTGAAAGAGACAAATCTTGCCTTTGGCATCAACTTCGAAATCTCGGAAAAATAATATGTAATATCTTCCATGGCCACACCTCCCTAATTCTTGAAAGCATTGTTCGGTTTCGATACTGATCTTATACTTTTCTGCCAACGGCCGTATTCCCGTTCCGCCTTGGAGACGGCGATCTGCATCATCTGCATGTGGCGCAACTTGGCTTCCTGCTCGTGCATCAGACGGTTGAATACGGTGATCAGCTCCGAGCATTCCCGGATGATGGACCGGTCGAACGGGCCTTCTGCCCCGTCGTTCATGAGGGAAAGAAGGGATAGCGCTCCCTCCATCTCCGCTGTCTGTTCCTGGAGTCCCCTGAGGACTTCCTTTGCTTCCTTCAGCACCTTCGTGCTGAATTTCTGTTTAGTATTGGTTTGCATAATACTTAATATTACGATGAAAGCCCTGTACTATAGGTGGGCAAACCAATACTAAACATTTCTGTCGGATATTGTCTACACAGTTTCCCGTGCAGAAAACCACCATATACAGGGCAATCATCTATTTCCTTGGAATATACACATCCGACAGGAAAAGATAGATTTTAACGTTTAGTATTTTGATTTGCGAGAGCAAAGGTAAGAAACATTTTTGGATTTGCAATAAAAAAACGTATGCCGTACCGCTTTCACAGTCCGGCATACGGCAATCTTCATTACATTCGGATAAATTATCCGTTACGTTTATTCGTAATCTCTTTCAGGATGGAATCTATAGAACTCCTGTTGAATATGATGTTCCATATACAATATAAAAGGTAAAAGATGGAAACTATCAGCGCCACGACAAATAAGGCTTTCCAGAACTCTGCTGAAAGCCCGAATTTATCCTTGAATTCTGCGGTCAGAATAGTTGTCAGCAATGATAGCAATAACGCAATAGGATTGATTATTTCCTGAGGTTTCCGTAGTTTCGGTACATTTTTCAACAATATGACATTTAATTTATCTTCAGTAATCTTTATCAGATTTGCCGAAGCATTATCAATCACATTTTCAACCAGAACCCTGTCTCTGTTTTTAGTTATTGCCATGGCTGATCTTATCGGTATAAAAACTTACAATAACGTTATACAGGTCTTCCTCCGGAGCAGCAGGTTGTACAACGACACCCATATATAGTCGTCTGTCTTTATGATAGGTACCTATGTCTATCGGATTCGGGAAACGGGTAACGGAATCCGGCTGGATTTCAATTATAACGTCCGCATGGAATTCATCGACGTTAATCCACCAAGTACGTGCTTTATTTCCGGACTCTGCTTTTACTACCTTAAAAGTAAAATAAGCATTACCTTCTATATCATCAACCAATACTACAACACTGGATTGCTCTTCAAGTTTAAGCAGCAATGTGTTCGTACTGATAAGTTCCAATTCCTGTTCGCACATTTTTATTAGTTTTTGCAAATATAGAAATACGCTTCGACAAAACAAAGTATTGAAATCACACCATATCGATGCCCTGGATGTCGAATTCCATGGTCCAGCCGAGGGAGTTGGCAAGGGCATGGGCGACAAACGGCTGCATGGTGGTCGGGAACTTGAGCCAGAAAACCGGATTACCGTCATCGAAGTCGTCACGCATCCGGCGGCGGATGGCCGTCATGGCATCGAGAGCCCGGTCCTGCCATATCATTTCCGTGGCCTGGTCCTGATCTTCCGGAGAAGGCCGGGCCACCGTCATGGCCACATGGAAAGAGTCCGTCTTCACGTCGACGGTACTTATGGATGAGGTTATGGCTGAATAGTCCACGAAAAGATACAGACCCTTTACCTGTGAAATTCGCTGCGTGACAGCCCGGTCATCGACTCCGAAAATGAAATCCGTGATATCCGGATTTCTGAATGTATCGGGAACGTCCACCGCCTCCGTCTGAAGCTGCGTATAGTCGTGCCCGGTATTCAACACAAAAAGCCTCTGTACGCCCTCTTTCGAGACGAACTGCGAGGAATATAGGAAGAGTTTCTTCAGTATCGACATTTTCATTCTGTTTTTTCCGTAATATAAGGCAGCACGCATTCCATGGGAAGATTCATCTTCTCTGCTATTTCTCCGGGCTTCAGTCCTGCCGTCTGAAGGGAATATATCCCGTCGATGTTCAATTGCACCAAGGCACCAAGATAAGACATCAGGTCAAGGCTTCGGATTTCCTGCAGCGTCCCGTAACCGGATTTGGACAAGGTGAATATCGACCCGGACAGACCGAGAGGGCTGGAAGCGTTAGTTTTCTTCCCGGATGTGGCAAATATCATTCTGAAATCAGGAAGCACTTTCAGCCATTCAAGGATACCGCGGAAATTGTAATACACTGCTATTTTGTAAACCCTCGGGATTTTCCGGAGCACCGATGAGCCCCTATTTGAGCCCCAAAATGAGCCCCTATCCGAGCCTCCGTAAAGCACCTTGAACAGTTCATCCAAAACTTCCGCTTTTCTCGATGACGTGTACAGCTCCATCAGAGACAACGCATCCACGTATTGTTCGGCAGTGAGATCACAATCTACCATCCCTTCATTCGTGATACGGAACCTGTAGCCCTTGACCCGGTGGAGCTCCGGCAGAAGATTGACCCTCAAGATCACATTGACGGATACCGTTCGGCTTTCGTCTTCATTGTCATGGAACCTATACGGAAAGTGCAGCTTTTCCGTCAGCCTGAAAATATTTTCGACCAGGATACCGTTCTGCTTCGGAACCATCGTGGCATCCATCCCGAGAAGAGAAGCCGCTACTCCGGCCTCCAACGTCCGGAAATCAATTGCACCTGTCTCGAAAAGGTCGAAAGCATGGCAGAGCCTTACGAACTTCTCCGCATTCCCCTGAGAGAAATCATCCCACCGGTCAGGAACCCGGTATGAGTGCCTGCTAAACCTTATCGTGATCATAGTATGGTGTAGTGCTTGTTCTTCTCATCGTTGTAATTCGACTGCACCGATGCGGAACCGGCACCGACAGCCATGATGTTCTCGATCGACCGTGTCCAGCCGTCCACATCGGCCATGAGCTGAGCGTACAGGTTTTCCCGGGTCTGCATGGACGTTCCTTTGGTATATTCATGGTTGAAATCATACCTGACGGAGCGGGGAAGCTCGGTAACGTCGAACTGCATCACGGCCTTGGCCATCACCTGGTAGCAGAGCGATCTCTTGGCTAAATCCAAAACGGTTTTGTCTTTCGAGTTCCGGATAACAGGGAGTATCTTCATCTGCCAGACAGTCCTGATAAGGTACTGGATCTTCGAGAAGAAAAACGAGCTCTTGTCAATACCGAAATAATAGTCAAATTCATCGGCAGACTTTACAGGAAGCAGTTGCCGCTGTTTATATACGTCAGTGTCGAGAAACGAATGTTCATGATCGTCCTTGTCCCGCCACTTCACTTCTGCAGCATGGGTATCGAGCCACGAGAGCAGCCGGTCCATGGCTTTCCAATAAGCATCGATATGGTGCTGCTTGATCTCTTCATGCTGGTACTTGTACAGTGAATTTTCCGCTCCATTCCGCTTCACGGTGGCGAAGATGGCATACTTATACAACGTACCTGTGGCCACGGCGGATTTCAGAAACTCCAATCCCTCATACAAAGAGTCGCCTTCATCACCCACCCCGCTCAATACAATGTACACTTCAGCCGTGATCAGGTCCATTATGTCCAAAGTGACCGCCCTGATGGACGGGGCAAGCTGCTCGTATGTGGTATCCGGGAGAAGTCCGTCCGCATAGCGGATGAAATCATCCAATCCTGTAAACAAATCTATTGCTTTCATAATTCCGACTGGTTTGACATTCTGTTCGACGGAGACACATCTTCCTGACGTTTGACCGTCGGCCTGTAGAATCCGAGCCTGATTCCGGACTTGTATTCTTCTGGAAAATTCTGTCTGATGGCATAGTTGATATCGGCGCAGATGATACTCTCCGGGAGGGCCTGCTGGGTCAGATAGACCAGATAATTGTAATACGTGTCGGAACCCGATTTCGATATGACCCCGTCGGATGAAATGTTAGATATGGACGAGTCGATGCCTTTGGCCGAAAGAAGCACCATGTCCGCCCTTTTGTCGTATGATATCAGGGCTTCGATGTATTCCTTGTACTTCTGCGGGATCTCCTCGATCTTCCATTCCTCGATGTTCCCGTCCTGGTTGACCACCGACCGGGTGGCGTATGTCTTTCCCTGGTTCTTGCCCCGCCCGGCAAGGAAATTCGTCAGGTTCGTCATCTCCGCCTGTATAAGTTCATTCAAAAGGTCGCTGCGGTACTGTGTGCCGACCTCTATCTCCTTGGTTCCGATTTTTACCTTGGCGAACTCGCTATGCGGCCGGCCTTCTGCCTCCAACTTCGCATTGATGTCGCAGAGCTGCTGAAGTTCGTCCTCCTTCACCCTTATCCACCCGTTCGGGATTATGACATGGTGGCGTGCGGAAAGGGAATTTTCAAGGAAGGAATTAATATATTCAGGAGTTGCATTACAACCCTTGATCCACTCCTTGATACCGGCGAAAAAGACATTGGAGGCGTATATAGCCTCGCCGTAGTTCGGATTCTTCGAGTAGCTGATCACGCTGTTCCTTGACAACGGGGCCGTATAATCCATCCGTGGATATATCTTGTATTCGGAGGAAATAGCCCATGATTCCCAGTTCCCCACCATGACCTTGTCGAAATCCGAATCCTCGACATCTGTCTTCAAGGCGATGTTCCTGGTGGTGGCCATGCGGCACCGGAGTTCATCCACATGTTCAAGCCCTGTCACGGGAAGGAATCCGGACAGGCCTGCCCTGTATCCTCGGGAAACATGCCATTTCGAGAATATCCCTTCGCTGTAGTAATATGACCTGATACATTTGTTCAGGTAGGTCTCATAACTGTCGGGCAACCCGTTTTCCCTCCAACTGTCCAACCAGTCCTGTATCCTTTCATTCCTGACATACTGCCGGGAAAGGGTCCCGTCATTGGTATTCTGCTGGATGTAGAGCTGCGGGCCGTTGCCATACAATATCGACACCTGTTTCTCTATGAGGGAAGGCAGAAGCCTGTTTCCCTTGATGAGGGCCTTGCATGTGTTGGGCTCCAGATTGTCTGCGCCGAACGGCCAGATGAAATACTTGCTGACTCGCTGCGCCGTCATCGTGCGCAGCCCCACCATCTGACCATTCCTGTCGTATATATCGGCGACAGAGCCGACCGGAGTCTCTCCTATCTGATAAGTGAAGGCATATCCTTCACCCGATATGTAACCGAATCTATTCATACCATATTACCCGTTTCAATTTGTATCCGTCCGTCGAGAATGCAATAAACCGGATCAGTACCCTGTAACATGTCTTCGGCTTGTCGTCCCCGTCCATGAAAAGGAAGAAATGCTTGCCGTCGATGTCGAATTTATCCCGGGGCAAAGGCTTCCGGCAAGTGCAATGCCCGTATGTCTTCATCCCCACTTTACCCGAAACCGGCTTCTTCCTGCTGAACGGGAAAAACGAGATGATGAAATCACCTCCCGTCTTGCTCACCGTCTCCGCCATCGCAATCGCATCCGTCCCTCGAATCGTATCCATTTTCTTTTTTCCAAAGGTAGCTTCCGACCGGCTCGCCGGAAAGGACAAGCCCCGTCATATTTCCGGCCATCTTTCCGTTGTAATGCAACCCGAGAAACCAGCGGCGCCGGGGGCTTCTGTGGCACTTTTTTATAAAAACGGCCCGATTTTTCAGCAAAACGCTAAAAATCCGCACATTATGAAATCATAAATGACACAAACCCCTCACAATTGCCCTTTTTTCCGAAATAATCTGCCCTTTTTATGCCCTTTTTATGCACAAAATGCCCTTCAGATACTCAGATTCGGCAGGCTTCCGGCAGCATTGTAATGCTCGCTCATGCCCGGGAAGAACTTCGAATACAAACCCCAGACAAGATATGTCAATGCCGACGGGATCTGCGGTGTAAGCCCCGCCTGCAGGTCAATCCGGACCTTCTTTTCCGGAGTCTTGTCGAGTTCAACGGGAGTGGACCCGGGAACTTTCTTGCAACAGTACATGGCCGAAACCAGATTCGGGCATTCGTTGGCATCGATGCGGAGCTTGGGTACCGAGCGCTCCAATTCGGAAAGAATCCGCTTCCACAGCCTGTAATGCTCCCAGTAGAAAATCGTCCGCTGCCCGAGGTTCTTCAACCGGACACTCCAACCGTATGACTCCAAGGCGGACTTCAGGGCCTGGGCATCCGTCTCGTTCGCCCTCTTGTCATTCTTCCTGTTTCCTGCCCGGTCATAGTACAGGTCTATGCGCCGGTTACGGGCCGACGGGCCGAAGTATGAGTTGAACTGCCGGGCCAAATCCGGAATGTCTTCCGGAGGATATACGAAAAATTCTTTCAGGACTCTGAGTGTGTTCGCCCTGACATCTTCCTGCGCAGCCACCATGGAAGCGAAATTGCCCGGGTCATAGCCGAGCAGGATCTTGTCAGTCCTGTTGTAATACTTCAGGAATCCCGCATCGATACTGACGGATTCTTTCAGGGTGATCCTGTCGATAGCCTCATACCTGTAGCTGTCTTCGTAAGTATGCCGGGATTCATCCCAAAGGTCGAAAAACAGATTGTCCCGGTTCCTGTCCCCGATGGAGCATATCGAACTGAGGAATTCCGACATGGTCAGGATATCCTTCTGCGTCTGGAAATAGTCGAATCCGAGGACATCCCGGTTTATGAACGTACTGGCCCGGATATACAGTACAGCGGACTTCCGGAGCTCCGTAAGAAGCGGAGTCCATTTCTTCACTATCGACTCCGATATGCGGATTTTCTCCCCGTTATGTATGTTGACCTGTGCCCGGTTGACATACAACGCCAATGAAAGGATGTCTGTGATAAGGTCACTGTCCATCTGATCCTCGTATTCGGTGAACCAGTTATCCTCCCCAATGCTGACCCGGCCGATGTCGGATACGCCTGTGATGCCGCCATGCAGATGGCATTTATGGGCATCCGATCCGGCACCTATCCTTGAGGTGCGTATGGCCGGAATAATCCGGGAACGGAGCTTCTCCCCGTTCGAATACTTCATCTCCTCGAATATGCCGTGAACTATGGACGAACCGGCGATGGAGTCCGATCTGTCCACGGCCACAGCCCGGAGTACATGGCCATTGGCGAAGACTATGCATCTTTCCGGTTCAAGTATAGGATACCGGGGCTTCTGGAAATGGTGCGGCAGATCCTTTTCCCCGACCACGAAATCGAAACCCTCCTGAAGCATCGGCCGGGTGCTCCCGTCCGGCATCTTTATCTCCTGTCGGAACGCACTCAGAAGTACCGGAATGACATTCGTCATCAGGGCGACAAACGAATTGTGCGAGATAATGGAGATTTCACGGGGCATAAGGGAGGCCACACGCAAAGCCCTCGGAGCGGTGATTCCGGTCGTCTTTCCGGTACCACGCCCGAGGGCTCCTATCAGCTTGTTCGGATCCACGGCATTGGCCAATGCCTGGACCTTGTTCATGTACATTTCGACAGGATCAGATCTCTTCATCGCATTCCTCCTTCTTTTCTGGCTCCACGGTATGTACCCCTGCTTCACGCAGCAGCCTTTCCTTTTCCTTGTCGGTGGTCTCCAATGACATGATCATTTCCCGGTACTTGCGGTCTTCCGCCCTCCGGGCTATGTCCGCCACCTTCCGGGACTCGTAGCCGAGATCCTCAGGCTTCACATTGACATTTATCAGAAATACCGGAGCCTGCCAGTCATGTGCCTCAGATTCCCGCACCTTGGTGCGGAGCTCGTGCGCTTTCACTATGCACTTGAAAGCCACGTCGAATTTGTCAGCTGCGATGGCCAATGTCTTCAGGTCTTCCAACTGGTCGGCATAGACCATGTCCCAAGACTTCGCCGAGGAATCATCGTCGAAATAATAATAGTCCAAGGCATCGTAATATATGCCCCGGGCCTGGGAGACCGTAAGCTCCGGCCACTCCTTGCGCAGCTGTTCCACCGATGCACGGACCGACAGGCTGTTCCTGTGCATTAGCCGGGCCACGGTGTCCAACTGCAGTATGTATTCCTGCATATCGGCACGTATGACAGACGATGCCCTGGTCTGCAGGAACTGCTGCAGGTCATCGACGCTGTATTTACGGAGTATTGTCAGCCTGTCTTCCTTCATATCCCGAAAAGTTTACGTTTCAGTTCATCCACTCTGTCCTGATGTCTCAGTTCGTATTCCAAGCGCAAGGCTTTCGCATCCCCTTTTGTCGCCGCCATGTTCAATGCTGCATCTATATCGTCTTTATGGTGTGACGCCGATTTGAGGTATTCTTTGCCGAGGGGATGCTCTTCATCGGAGGCGTCCCGGATGAACCGTCGTCTTTCGGGGCCTCCCAAACCCAACCTTTCGGCTATCTGGGCCGGAGACAGACCGATGACGGCGAAATCCTTCATCGAGGCCACTAATTCTTCGGTATATCCCTGTATCATCGCTTCACGAATTCATTGAATACTTCCTTATAAAGCCGGAGCATGGTTTTGAATTTCTCAAGATTGGATTTAGCCCGGTCTTTCTGCTCCTGTGAGACTTTCTTCCCGTTAAGTTGGGAAGAGTACCGGGTGATATTCAGTTCTATGTTCTTTCGCTCACCGAAATAGCGGTCAGGATCAGACCGGATCAGTTCCGCCACCCGCTGCCTTTCGTCTTTCTGCCTGATGAACGGATGCTTCCCGATGAACTTGCCTGTATCGTTGAATGACTTCAGTTCAGAGAAGCACAGTTCGTTCCGGATGGAAAGCAATACAATCGACTCAAGTACGCTGCTGTCTACTTCCGGCTGCCCGTCAATGCTTTTTTCAAGGTCCTGAAGCCTGTGGTAAAGATTGACACGGTCCGTGAATATGCTGTCCGCAGTCCTGACAAGCTCGTTGTCCATGTCAAGCCAGCGGATGTGCGGGTACTGCTCGAATTTCGAGTCTTTTTTTTTAATGGTTGCGGCTTGGGAGATGATACGGACACAGGATCTTGCATTCCGGGCTGCGCCGCCAGTTCCACTATCTGGAATTCGGAATAATACGCCAAAAGCTCATACACAAGGGATACCGCCAGCATCTGCCTGTCGAGCATCTTCCTGCCCGCCGCCGGGGATTTCACGGCCTTCAGAAGCTGCCGGTATCTGTCGATATACGAAACTTCCGCTATGCGCCGGCTGATGACTTTTTTCTGTTGGAAATTGTATAGACTTGACATTTTGGATTTCCTTTGCAAAAAGAGCCGTCCTTGCAGGCGGCTCCCGAATTGTAACAAACTGAACAATACCGCCTAAACGGTCGGGCCGGAAGTGTCGCACTCCCCAAGGTATTCAAGCGGCTGGAAGAAACTTTCGTTGTTGAATGTCACATCGCACGACGTGTTGTCGCTATTCTTCCTTTTGGAGAATGCCGAAAGCCACATCGGTGAATACGGCCTGCCGTAGATGCGCTTTTTCTGGGTGAACCGGTCCACTTCCACGAGGAAGAAGCTGCATCCGATCTTGCTTTCAAGGAGCTGGTCGATCTCATCCCGTTCCCCGGCGAGCGTACCTGCCACGGTGTTCGTGACAACAGACGTGATGTCTCCCTGACTCCCTTCAGAAGTCGCCCCTAAAGTGTATTTCGCAAAGTCAAATTCTCTCCAGCCTCCGGCCGATGCTTTCAAGGTCAAGGCGGCCATGGTCCGGGCGACCTCCGTATCCGTCACTTCCGGAAGATCCGAATAGTCCACATCTTCCTCCGGAAGTATGTACAACTTGTTATATATCCGTTTGCCCTGGGATTCGAAATCCCCGACAGCCGGTATATTCTGCAATGTCTTAATCATAGCTGTAAATCATTAAGGGGCGGTTTCCCGCCCCGGTTAAACGAATATGGCCTTTAACCACGGGCAGCCTCGTAGAATTTGTCTTCGGACTTCCTGTAGTACACCTTGATGTATTCACCGACGGCGGCCGGATTCCAAGCCGACTTGATCTCAGAGAACTTGCCGGACTTTGCGATCGTGGTCGCATTGGTCGTGGAACCGCATTCGATACGGTAGATGACGCCTTCCTTGGCTCCGGTAATGTCCGTGAGTGCAGTCGCAGCGGAATTGGCCCCCGTAGTGAAAAGGATGCCTGAATCCTTGGTAATGGTGATGGTGGTGGCATCGGCTGCCAGTGTCTCGGCCGGCCAGTTCATGAACACCATCTGTTCCATGGCATCGGCGGCTTTCAAGTCCGCCAGAGTTTCCTTCTGCGCTCCGGCAAAGGCTACGCCCACACCTTCTTTCCAGTAGCTGTATGCGATGACTTCCTCCAGATCACGCTGGAACATCATCTTGTACTCCTCGCCAGGCACGTTTTCCAGAAGATTGATGTTTCCCGGGATGGTGGCGAAGATGAGCTTCAGGTTGCCCATATTCGGCACCCAGCGGATAGGAATATTGTAGTCTGGAACGACTTCAAGCACACCTGTGAAGTCCGTGTGCGTACCGTAGGTGTTCTTGTACCATGCGCTGTACCATGGCTTGTGACGGGAGTTGACATAGATCACGAACTTGTCGCTGTCCGGACGTCTGTCGGCTATCTGCTCGGCGAAAAGCTGGAGCACGTTTCCGATGTCTTCCTGTGAGTACTCGGCCACTTCCTCGGAAAGGAATGGGAGGAACTTCTTCTCTTCATACAGACTGATGAGTTTGTGGACGATGCCTGTCGATGCGAACTGGGTCTCGCCGGCCTCGCCTTTTTTAGGAGCGACATAGTAGCCCATGATGGCCCTTTGATTCCTTTCGTTGTTGATCTGGGTGGCAAGCTGAAGGATGATCCACTCTATCATGTTCCACTTCACAGGATCAGACCCCGAAGTGTTCAGATAGTTCAGGTATGTCTTCTCCAAGTCGGACATGTCCTCGAACTGGAGTTTGGTCATCACCTTGTCGACGATGGCCTTTTCAGGCTTGAAGTTCACGCTGCCCTTGAATACGCGGCCTGCCTGATAAGCCTGTGACGCTTCACCGAAGAGGACGTTGGTAACAACATCGCCGCTCTGGATATTGGAAATCCTGCTGAAGAGGTGTTCCACTCCCGGAAGGGTGACGATCCGGGCTATGAGGGCATCCTGACGGATGGTGAACTGACGGGTACCGATCTCGGTGTCAGTGCTTACCGCCGTATAGTCAACTGTGCCCTTGATGACATCCTGAAGGGTGCCGGACTCGAAATGCCTTTTGATCCTTGCTGCGAGGGTTTCGGCATATTCGCAACCGTCCTTCATCAGGGCCTGACGGTCGTTCTCACTCGGCTTGCCCGTGATGGAGTGCTGGATGGCTATCCTGTTGTACCTCTTGGAGGCATCGAACATCGGATGCTGCACCCCAAAAGCATATTTGTCGGTATGCGGACCGTATGCACGGACCGGAACTTCGACCTTGGCCTCAGGAGTATCGCCCTGAGACTGCTTGCCGAGCTTCTCCACAGTATCCTTGAGATCCCTGACAGCGGAAAGCATCTGGGAGATGCCTTCTGCCGACGTGTCTTCAGAACTCTTCCCGAGCATCGATGCCAGCTCCTTGAACATCCTGTTCCGGGCCTCGGCATCCGTTTTCTGCTGCAGTTCATCCTTGTATGCCTGCATGTCAGTCTGGAAAGAATTCTCCCCGTTGGCCTCATCGTATGCTGCGATCAAGGCCGCCTGGTCTTCCTGGCTCAGTTCCTTGCTGTCGAACTTCGCCTGCAGGCCGAGCTGTGCCACTACGGCCCTGAGTCTTTCGAAAAATCTTTTCATTGCTATAGACTGAAGTTTAATTGATTGATATCTATCGTTTCCTGTGCGGCCGGTTTCGGGCCGTGCTTCTTCTGAATCAGCTCTACCACTTCTTCCAGTGTATTCTCCCCGTCGAGAAGTCCGGCTGCCATCGCATCGGCTGTATAATACGACTCCCCTTCCTGCGCCTCTATGGTGATTCCCGGCCTGACGGACTTTATATCCTCGATGAACTGGAGTGCCATAGGATCCAGCCATTTTTTAACGAACTCATCGCCGTTCCCTTCTTTGGCATCATTGAACACCTTGTTCTTCAGGGGTGAATAGCTGCTGTAGTATTCGTGTTTCTCCAAGCCTATCTGCTTCAGCATTTCCGAATCGTCATACAGTACTCCCATAGTACCGATACAGCCCACTTCGGAAAATATGGACCTCGCATAGATCTTGTCGGCTGCTGCCACCAGATAATATCCTGCGGAAGCGGCGACAGTATCTATCACACCGTAGCACGGTTTCTTCAGAGCTTTTACGGTCTTGAAAGCCTCATGACAGCCGAAGGCTTCGCCGCCTATACTGTCCACATGGATGATATGGGCGATGATTGCCGGATTCGCTTCCGCCGCCTGAAGGTCCTGAACGAAACGCTCCGTGGAAAACCGCCATGAGGAACGGTAATAAACCGGTCCGAACACCGGATGATATGCTATGCAGCCTTCCTGCAAATCCGGGCTGTCATAGTCAAAAGAGACTAAAAGGGAGCCTTCCGCCTTGGCGAAATGTTCCCTGTAAGGTTTGCGGGAATCCGCCAGCACCCTTTGGAATGAATCCGAGGATATCGGCATCTTCCCTAAAAATGCAATTATATGATTATCCTTGGGCATTTTTCTGATTTTTCCCAAAGATATGCCTCCGGAGATGTCCTGAAAAGGACGTGAACCTATAAATCGAGGGGTCTGAGGTCTTCCAACGCCACTGAAACGGCGTACGCTCCGGAATACGGGGTGATGCTCAGGCGGGGGATGAAATCCGGAGTACCGAGAATTCTGATGCTGCCGTCCGTCAGGAACACCCCTATGTATGCCCTGACTCCGTCCATTTTATTCAGACACCTGTCCATCGATGCCGCACTCATCGATATGGCCCATCTCCGTCCGTCCGAATCATCTGTCGGCGACTGGTCGATGACTATCTTCCGGCTGCAGGTTATATCGATGGCGCCGTGCGGCATATACCGGCACTCGGCCGGAGTCAGATAGCCGGTCAGAAGCTCCGGCGGGATTATGCAGAAATGGTTCGAAATATCTCTCATTTTTCTATTGATTTTTTAGGACGGGTAAGAGCATACATTTTATTAGAAATCACTGTTTTCAACCGGAATTGCAGTGCCGTTCGAACACCGTAGCCGGAAACGGTACCAGTCTTTCCTCAGCATCTCGACAGTGATCTTCTCGTTCTCGATATGGTAGTCGCTGCAGAACTCGTCGATGGCATCGGCTATCTCGAGTTCCGGATTGTTGCTCAATGCCCCGTTCATGTAAGCTCGGAATGTCTGTTTGAAGTGGTGCATCAGGTGTTTGGAGACAGCCCGTTGCCCGGTCTCTGACAAATGGTCCCTGTAAAGGGTATGCACCGTAAGGATCTTTTTCTCGGGAAAGGAATACACCGGCTTGCCGGTCCGGAACAGGGCGATACGGATACTGTCAGGCTTCCCATCAGGAAGCACCGGCCTGTAATCCGACGGTATCGGCTCCAAATACATTTTCACCAGACCCCACAGTCGGCTGTCCCTCATCGGGACAATGATATCGGATCCTGCATTTACCGACAGTATGTATTCTCTCAATGCCGGATGGACTTTCACGTTCACCAGGGCCCTCGTGTCCGATATGTTCCTGTTCTTTCCCATGTCTCAAATTTACCGCTTTTTCTTCTGATTTTCACGGACATCTCGGAGCACAAAAAAAGGCGGCCCGTGAAGGCCGCCCCGGCGAATCAGACTTGCTCAAGCGTTAAATCAAACAATACTCAGATTCGCAAATTCGTTGCCAAGTTTGTGTATGGCATTTTCTATCTTCTTCAACTGAGCATCGGAGACGTATGTATCCCCCTTTTTGTACTGTCTCATCAAGGCATCGTTTATCCCCACGAACCGGGCGAATGCACTTACATTGATCATTGAGTAATACTCGAACAGTGAGGACAGATCGAACTTGTATTCCGGAGCAGCTGTCAGAATCTCCGGCACTGTCCCGGTCCTTGCCATTTCGGACTCGGCCACCTCCCTGACAGAATTGGCGAAGTCTTCCCGTGCTTCGGCTACTGTATTGCCCCTCCCGAGCAATGTGTACCCGTTGTCGTCGATATTGTAGGCGATGTATGATCCATCGCTATCTTTTTCGACTGATACTAAAAAATGTTTTTTTGCTGCCATATTCGTTTGCTATAATTTTGGATATCGGGCTAAAACCCGATATCCTTTTTCAGTTTCAACATCAGTCCTTTCCGGACTTCCTGAGACCAATGCCGCTCGACCTGGATGGTCTTGCCGGTCTCCGCATTGTAGTAGATGTCATGTTTCTTTCCATGTTCTACAAACTTGAATCCGTTTTTGATTGCAAGTCTTCTTAATTCGTTCCAGTTCATGAGTACCGTTTGATTTAACGATACAAATATATAACATTTTCGTAATATATGCAAATATTTGTATAAAATCATGCATTTATTCGGAATTGCTGCGGCGGATAGAGTTCCGGATGGGTGAGGCGGCGGATCAGGTCTTTGTCGTGCTTGATGGCCTGCAGGAGGTTTGCCATGGCACTGGCTAAGCTGTAGCCTTTGCACCGTTTCTGTCTCCGGGGCTCTCCGCCGGAAATCACCTTTATCTGCACGGCCTTGCTGCCGCGGCATACGCGTTTGATGCGGAGCTTGTAGATGCCCGGATACTGGGCATAAAGGAATTGTGCCGCCTGGATCCAGTCCGGATTCGTGACATTCGACATCCCGTACGGGAGGCCGATGGTGGTGTTGTGTGATTGTAGCATAATAACAACATTTTATGATAAAAGCCCTGTACTTAGGTGGTGCTACAATCACACAACATTTCTGCCGTATTTATCCTCCGGTTTCCCTTCGGAAATCCACCTTATACAGGGCAATTATCTATTTTCTTTGGAAAATACACTTTCCGGCAGAAAATAAGATAAATATGCGTATGTGATTGTAGCGAGAGCAAAGGTAGGAAAGATTTCCGGAATTGCAAATAAAAAGGGCGGCCCGTGAAGGTCGCCCCATGGTGTTAAAAGTTCTATGATATCATACAAGATGATATTTCTGCAATATGGCCGGTTTGTTGGCCGGTGATGACGCCGCAAGCTCCGATGCAGCCTCAATATCCCGTTCACACAATTTCCCTACATAGATCCCTGTCGAGCATAGCCGTGAAGCCGATATTTCCTTTATACGGAAACAATCGATATAACTCTCGTCTTTAGTCATAAAAGAATAATCAGAAGAATAGATGCAATGCTGATATGGACCAATCCGGGCAAACAGACTGTCATTGATTTTCGAATTGATCAGCACAGATCCCACCATTATGCTCTCATCATCGATACCGAGTACCACCACATATTTCGTCCGGTTGCGGTCTCCGGGATTTTTCGGATGCACTCCGTCCTCCGGGAAAAGCGTAATCCTGAAAATGTCTCCTACTGCCGGCTCCATTATGCAAAATGCTCGTCCCATTCGAGAGACTCTTTCAGGTATTCGATAATGGCCTCATCAGCCCCACCCTCCCGGGCAATGTTAAGATTGTCCATCACTTTGCTTTGGGTATGGTAGTACGCACGCTGCCACTCAGTACCGTGGGTATCCCTGACAATCTTCCCGAAATCCATGGATGCCACCTTTTCTATCGCCTCGTCCAGACTTTCGATGTCGGAGGCCGAAAGACAGGCTAGATCCGGATCTTCCTTGGCGAAGAAAGATTCATTTTCAAAACCTATGGAATCGGCTATGATATCCAGACCTTCTTTCCGGAGGAAACGACGTTCTTTCTCTTCCCCTCTGGACAGTCTGAGAACATTGTACAAGGCAGACGGTACCGGACCGAACGGAAGTGCCGAAATCCTGTCCTTGTAGATGGGAAGTGCCCATTTTACAAAATGAAGCTGCTGGGCATAATATGCCGTCTTCACGATGCTGTAAACATCGCGCCTGTCTTCTCCGCTGTTCTTGATGATGTACAGGAGGACAGCTTTTAGTGTTCTGACATCTTCTTCTCTCATGCGTGGTTGGCTTCTGCGGCAAAATTAGAAAACTAATCAGAAAAAACAAAACACCTTGTCAAAATCGCGATTTTTTTCGTACTTCCGTACTGTCAGATATAAAACATTGATTTACAAACAATTAATCAGTACAAAACAATAGTGCTGACTCACGGGGCTATTTTCGCACTCGTTCGTGCTGATTTCGTACTGATTTCGTGCTGTGTAAAATTGTTGATAATAAATAAATTAGTTTACGAAAGTACGAAAGTACGATTTTTTTCTGATTTTTATACAGGTCTTTTGAAAAAGGTATATATAAAAAAGAGAATATATTATATAAGTGATTGTGTACTTTGTCGTTGCTTGTTTTTATACCCCTTTCCCAGTACAGTACTTTTTTCTTGGAACAGGTATGGGGAAGCGGGGAAAGGAGACAAAAAGTACTGGAAAATCAGTACGAATCGTACTGTACTGAATTCGTACTGACACGAAAAAGGCGGCTTTTCAGCCGCCAAATCAGTAAAAATGCACTGGTTTTCGAATGAAAATACCCCGGTTTTCGATAAGAAATGCACCGCCTTCGCCTTAAAAATGCACCGGATTACGCCCGGACTTGGTCGCTTTCCGATGACCGAGTAAGTGACAGTTCCGGATGGGTGAGGCGGCGGGTCAGGTCTTTGTCGTGCTTGATGGCCTGCAGGAGGTTTGCCATGGCACTGGCTAAGCTGTAGCCCTTGCACCGTTTCTGACGCCTGGGCTCTCCGCAGGAAATGATTCGGATTTTCACTGCCTTGCTGCCACGGCTTACGCGCTTGATACGGAGTTTGTAGATGCCCGGATACTGGGCATAAAGGAATTGTGCAGCCTGGATCCAAGCCGGATTCGTGACGTTCGACATCCCATACGGGAGGGCGGTGGTGTTGTGAGTTGTGAGCATAATACAACAATATTAATGATAAAAGCCCTGTACTTAGGTGGTGCTCACAAACTCACAACATTTCTGCCGTATTTTTGCCGCCAAGTTTCCCGGACGGAATCCACCATATACAGGGCAATTATCTATTTTCTTGGGAAAATACACTTTCCGGCAGAAAAGATAGATAAATATGTTACGAGTTTATGAGCGAGAGCAAAGGTAGGAAAGATTTTTTGAAAAACAAATCCGCTATGCTTTCATCGCATCATCAGGAGACGGCAGCAGCTGATGAAGAGGGCGGCTGTGGCGGCGACGGCTGCGATCAGGGTTGCTGCCTTCATGATGATATCCCAGGGGAACGGATTCCGGAGCTTCGGGTTCACTGCCAGATATGCCCGGCCTTCCTTTGTCAGGGAGGCAGACTTCACACCGTTCAGTTGCAGATCTATGAATGCAAGCCCCTTTTTATGCAGACTGATGGCCGCATAGTTGAACTTTTCTTCGCTCATCCCCTCCGGAATCCTGGCGTTGCGTTTGGCAAACCGGAAATACAGCAGCCGTTCCTCTTTCGTAAGTTTTATTCTTTCCATATTGGCCTCCGTTTTTACAAATTTAATCAATTATTCGATTAACTTTGTGAAAAACAAGGGGTATGGAACAGGAAATCAGATATTTGGCTGACAAGCCTTTTGACAACAATCTGGTCACAGAACTGGATATGGAATCAATTCATTCCGGCATAGAGCATGGGAATATGTATCTTACATATCAGTTTGAAAGCATCAGGGATGTCCGTAGCAACTGCCGGATGCTTCTCAGCTGGATTATCGGTGCGATGATGGCTCTGACCGGGTGTCTGATGGCCACTGCTGCAGCTGATGTACCGAACATTCCGATACTCATATCCACCGGGTATGAATTGGTATTCGCATTCGTTATCGCCGTGATAATCTTCCACGGCGCAATGTTCAAGCGGGCCGTGCACCTTCCAGGCGATACTCCGTCGCATTTCTTCCAGGACGAGATCCTGTCTCCGCTCAAAGGAAGGAATGACAAGGCGAAATACATAATCGGCTGGCATCTGTATGAGATTCAGGCCCGAATCATGTATAACAAGAAAGAGCAGATGCACGAAGTGAAGGTCTACCGCCGTGCACTTGCCCTTTGTCTGGTCGCACTGCTTTCCGGTGCTGTTCTGCTGACAGTCCTTCTCTTACTTGAGTTTTAGAGGGAAGCCGTCTGCGCCCGGAGTCGGGATATCCATAGGCGGAGCTGGCGGAGTAACCGGCGGTGCCGGAATATTCTGGTCGTTACTCATAATACATAATTTTTATAAATTCATTGGCAAATATAGCCAAAACAGGCGGCAATGCAGGGATGCACAGCCGCCTGTTTCATTTCTGTTTTTCCCGGGATTTCCTCCGGTAGTCCCGTCTCTTGAAAAATGTTTCCGTCCATTGCCGATATTCTTCATCATCGAGAGGTTCGTTCCTGATGAACTGCATATCCTCGCTGAAGCTGATGCATATCTGTCCGTCAATATAGAGGATACAGATAATCCCTATGGACAATTCTTCGTTCCCGGGTCTGATAAGCAGCGGATACCATTCCATCATCGGCAATGACCGCACCCATGCCCTGAATGCCTCTGCCCGGGAATCAATAGTCCGGGCATAACGTTCCCGGAATGCCATGACCTGCGACGGGGTCCGCAGCAGGTACCGCTCTCTGTCACTCCGGGATGTCTTCATCTCTTTCGTCTCTTGTATCGATGCGCTCATCCATTACGTCATCCGGCCAAAGGGTCGGAGTGTTTATATAAAATGAATTGTCCCCTACCGTAATATATTCGAGGGAATTTCTCTTGTCATTGTTCGGATCAGGCCTGTTATCCTTGTCGAATCTGAGACATTTTTTCGTCACAGGGTCATAGAACTGAGGATTGAATATGAATCCCCTGAGTTCGCAGTATTTGATAACCTTGGCCTTGAATCGTGTTGTCGTATAGAATTTAGCCTTTGCCGGACCTATATCGCTGACAAAATCGGCATATACCGTTTTCTTCACCAGGCTTGTATTGAAATGTTCCGGAGCGGAAAAGTATTCGTCAGCCCACATTATGAAGTCCTCGCCTATATCCTGGATCAGTTTCCTTTCCTTCAGCCGGCTGCCCGGTGCCGGGACATAGCCGAAACGGAAATATATCTGGACGCACTGGGCGACCAGATTCCAGAAAAGATTCCATTGCTCGAAGTCCCATTCAGAGAAAAACCGGGTCTTGAAATCGTCCTTCGGCTCGTGTTCGGCACTGTAAAAATCGGAAAAAGCGAGACACCATTGCCGGGCCTCGAAACTGCCTCCATCTCCGCCGATGGCGTGGTTGGTTGTGATGTAGATTTTCGGGGAAATGCTGAACGGGAGCGTAAATGGTTTTTCATGTTTCGGATCCACCGGCCATTCGCCGGTAATCAGGCCGAAAAGCTGTTCGAAGTCGAAATCCCGCTGGCAGTCATCTATGACTACGACCTTGGTCTTTTCCGTGACCCCGTCCCAGACATGGCGGTTATTGGCAGAGGCTGCGAATGCCTTGCCATTGTAATACTTCGAACAGGTCACCTGCTTTACGGCTTCACCGAGCAGGGATTTTCCGGAACGCCCGTTCGACACACCGACTTCCGACTGCTTGCCGTCCATGCCGACTACTGCCTTGGCCACGGCTTCATCCTTGGCGGACACTACCAAGTATCCGAATGCTGCCAATTTGGAAATAAAATGCTGGGCATTGTCCGTCTGTTCCTCCTGTGTGACTTCATCCTTTCGCCATGTGAAATTCGAGGCATTCTGCAGGAACATCAGGAAGTCGCATTGCCTGCCGACAGGCGTTATTTCATACGAATATTGTCCGTCTGTCTGACGGACATCGATAAGGGAGGAAAGTTTTTCTGCATTGAACTCTTTTTTCATATCGGTCCAGATGTTCAGGTGCAGCTGGGTATAATCGAGCTCCCGGATGGCATCCGCCGTTATCTCCCACATCTTGCTGCCGAAATAGAGCCGCTGGACATCCCGTGCCGGACGATCGAATGCGCCCTGGAAGAAGTCGAGCATCGTGAGGGAATTCGGGCCGAGGTACTGGGCGCCGCCCTTGTAGAGCATCTCCAGTATGGGTTTCTGCAGGCAGTCCTTGGTAAAGCTCCGGATGAAGTCTCCTACCTCATACGGGCGCACGACCTTCACTATGTTGTTTTCTACCTGTATGAAGTCGTATTCGCCGCTGGGTTTCCGGTACCGGAAGAATCCCCGGTGCTCAAGGAAGTATTTGGCGCCCACATAGCAGAAATTATACTGGATCTCGCCTTGTCTGTTCGTCGATGTGAGCCAGAAGACTTCGTCCGGCTCCAAGGGCTGGGCACTCTCAAGCTCGCCGTTCTCGTTGAAACGGAGTTTGCGCCGGTTGAACGTGAATTCCGGCAGATTCTTCAGCTGGTCGAAGTAGCGCATGCAAAAGTCCTGGGCACTCTGGAGTTTCCAGAACTCCTGGATCTTCGAGTCAGGGAGCGACGTGATTTTATGGACCTGGACCCACTCCCCTTCTCCGGATTTCTCGTTCATTGCATGGCGGATATCCTTCAGCAGTTCGTCCTCCTTTCCTTTGAGTGTATTGGCCAGGATATCGTCAGTTCCCTTGTCTTCAGTACGGTCTTTCCGGATGTGGCCATAGTATAGTTCGACGTAGATGTTGTGGTTGCGGAGCTTCGCAAAATAGTCCTTGAAGTTCCGGACGGCATAAAAGAAATTTCGCGGACGCCTGTCGATAGGGTCGTCCACTGTCAATGTGTGGGTCAGGTCGTAACAGTCGGCATCGAGCATGAAAACGACAGTCTTTACCTTGCAGACATCCACCAATCGTATGATATCTTCAGGCAGAGTCCCTTTATAGCCGATGTTCTGTATTCCTGACACGGCCACGCTTGGGATTCCGTGTTTGCAGGCTTTCTCGGCCTTTTTCTCACCTTCCTGAATAAAGAGTACTGGGATTTCTAATTTCGCCTGATACCGGGACCGGATGTATTGGGGATAATAGATGAATGTCGGGGCTCCGGCCGGTGACCGGTATTTCATAGCCCGCTTGTTCTTGTCGAGATGTTTTTCCGGGAACTGATACCGGATCCTGTAGTACGGGCGTTCGTAGGATTTCGACTTGTCATCGACAGTGTATTTCACCTGCCGGCCGTCGAGATCGTAGTAGAGGATGACGGCATCGTCTCCGGATTCGTCGATGGTCCCGTCCTTGGCCAGGGTACCGGAAACGAATGTGCAGCGCTTCACCTTGGTGTTCTCATCCTCGATGACGGATGCCATCAGATCCGTATTCGTCAGGCCGGATGCTTCGAGCATCTTCTTGCAGAAACTTTTTCCGGATGATTTCTGTGTTTTCTTCCGGGGAGGTTCGTCATATTCCACCACCATGTTGTAATAGCTGGCCAGCCATTCGATAGCCTCCGGATAAGTCATCCTTTGGCCTTTCATCAGGTAGTCGAGTGGGTATTTTCCGTCGAGCCCGTTGCAGTTGAAGC
This sequence comes from uncultured Bacteroidales bacterium, assembly GCA_944323245.1. Taxonomy (GTDB): domain Bacteria; phylum Bacteroidota; class Bacteroidia; order Bacteroidales; family UBA932; genus Cryptobacteroides. Next base: position 3,171 of record CALURT010000016.1, on the reverse strand, counting down.
ATTTGAAGATGCGTTTCCCCGGCGTGATGACCAAGCTGTGTTCCGAATGGCAGAGAGGGCACGCCGCCTTATAGGATGCGCCCTCTTTTCTCGGCTGGTCAGTAAATTCTGATATGATGGAAACAAGGTCACCGGGCTCCTTTCTGGATCTCTCGGTGACTCTGTCGATGAATTCTTTTTTGATGGATGGCATGGTGAATCTTCCCCCCCCCGATGATAATTATTGTTTACCCTCTTTACCTTTATTCCATTTCTTCTGCAACTGCTCGTAGGTCATGAACATTGCGTTGGTTTCCTTATTTAATATCTGTTTCGGCATTTTCTTCTCCGGCAGGATGCCGTCTCCTACCGGAGTACCGTTGTAATACTTCATGATTCTTTCTCCAGCAGTACATCGACCAAAGTAGCCAAAGTTTCTATTTCCTGAAGTTTGGCCTCAAGGTACGGTGCTGTCAATTCAACCAAAAAGCCGTTCGATACTCTCCCCGCTTCCCTGTTGATTTGAGTTTTATAGACAGTCAGGGCTTCCCTGACGATCTGCAGTTGTTTCTGTGATATTTCCATAATACTATTGATTTAATAAGATTCCTGCAATTTCGTTTTCCAGATTGTCCAGCCATCCGGCTTTATTCCTAAGATTCCGGTATGATGCGACTTCCTTCTTAAAGTCCGGCTCGGTCTCGGCCAAGGCTCCGTTTTCAAGGAAGTCCATGATGTCCAACCTGTAATGCCTTACCGCCTCGTACAGTAGTTCTATTTGTTTTTTATTGCCTTTGATTTCCATGATAATAGTGTCATTAATCTTTTCTGGTCTGTACCCGCTCGACGCGGATTGTTCTGATTCGTGCCGGTCGGATGGCCGACAGGTCGGCGTTCAGGGTCTGAGGGAGCAGAATGACAAGGAATACTATCGCAATGGCCGCTTCCTTGAGCCGGTTAAAAGGCGATAGGGAGCTGTCCACTCCGCAATGTCTGCAAAACCACCACACAGACAGCTCCGTCGCCTTGTTCAAGTGTATTTTCGCGTATATTCCTCTCAATATGTTCTCGACGGTGTGGACCGATATTGCCCGGCCGCCGTAAAGTTTTCGGAGAAGATCCGGGACTTCCTTCTTCGATGCTCCCCAGGCGATGAGTTCAGCCACCTGGCATTCCCGTTTGGTCAGCTCAGGCTTCGCCCCAGATATCGGTGATTCCATACTCTTTGAAAATGGCTTCGATCGCCTGTGCTTCAGTCACTGTAGGTTCGCACTTGCCTTTCAGGCGGTAAAGGAAACCGGCTCTTGTTACCAGGCCAAGTGCTGTCATAATCTTATCTCTGGCACATGGAGCATCCACTACTTTCAGCTGGTTCCAGCCTCTTTGGAATGAAAAACTCTGCTTTTTAGTCATTTTTTGCTATTTTTGTTTGTTTTGTATCATTTTACATTTGTAAAACGACATTAAACATTTGTTTTACGACACAAATATATAGATAATATCTATAAAATATCAAGAAATAAAGAAATTTTATCATGAGAAAAATTGATAGATTTTTACAATATCTTGAATATAATGCAATTAGCGAAAACAAGGCCACTACGGACTGTGGTCTATCTCAGGGTTTAATTCATCAGGCGAAATCCGGAAAATCTGATTTAGGAGCAAAATCTATTGATAAAATATTGATAAAATATCAGAATTTAAACAGGGACTGGCTTTTAACAGGACGTGGAGAAATGTTAAAAGAAAATATACCGGAATCTGAAACAATTTCAATAGACCGCGACATATTAAGAACTATTATATCACAGCAAGAAACAATACACAGCCAACAAAAAATGCTTGAAAAACTAATAAATGCTAACGACCAAAAAAATGCCCGCCCGGAAGATCTTGCAGGATGTGCAGATGCCACTGGAGCATAATTGATAATATACTTTGCAAAAACACTAAACTATAATCGAGACAAATATGGAAAACTTGAACTTTGTCGCCATTGATTTCGAAACGGCCAATGAAGAAAGGAGCTCTATTTGCGAGATTGGAATTACCATCGTAGAAGATTCCGAAATAATCGAAAGCATGTCATGGTTAGTCAGACCTGAAGGGAATATGTATTGTCCTATGAATATGGAGATTCATGGAATCACTCCATCAATGACAAAAAATAGTCCGTCTTTCAAAGAAGTCTGGCCAGAAATAGTTCCATACCTTGAAAACCAGATTGTCGTCGCACACAATACGGCATTTGATATGTATGCTCTTCGAGATGCTCTTGACGACAATGACATTCCATATCCTCATTTTACGCACTATTGCTCGTGTCGGGCCGCTAAATATGTATATCCTGACGAATATTCATATTCACTCGAAAATCTGTGCATTTCATTAGATATAGACTACTATACTCATCATAGGGCAGAAAGCGATTCAGAAGCTGCTGCAAAACTATTTATACAGGAAATGGAGGACAGTGGCTTATCCTCCTTATCAGAATTCGAAGAGGAATTTGAATTCAAGTGTGGAGAATTCAGTGATAATTATTTCAGGCCACAAAAATCTACCAAAGAACATAAACGGAAAGAAAAGAAAAAACTTTCAGAATATATCGGCGATCCCGCCAAGTTCGATGAGGATAACTATTTCTATGGCCAAAATGTTTGTTTTACCGGCAAATGCTCATATGGTACTCGAGAAGAGATGTTGCAGATGATTGCCGATATTGGCGGATATCCTAATCTAAGCGTAACGAAATCTACTGATGTTCTTGTAGTCGGACAACAGGACTACAGAAGAGTTGGAGAAGATGGCATGAGCTCAAAACAAGAAAAGGCGATGAAACTTAAAGATGCAGGACAGGATATTGAGATAATGTCTGAAACTGAATTTCGATTACTGATGTCCAAATCGAATAAACGAAAGTCATCAAATGTAGGACCAATATTATTCGCATAAGTGTGGCAAAAACACATAATCCAATGGCGGAGAGTAAGTTACTCTCCGCTGTACCGGGACACAAACGGGACAAAAACAGGCAAAATTTCAATATTTACCAAAAGAAAGCAATATGAGTATCAATAAATTAGAGTTTGAAAAACCTGAGAATCAAGTCCCTGTCTCTCCGCTGAACGTTACGGACAAAACCGGACAACGAACAGACAAGTCCCACAAATTCAATGATTTGTGGGA
>CALURT010000015.1 GCA_944323245.1 uncultured Bacteroidales bacterium | reverse complement strand
CCAAAAAGAAATTCAAGCCTGAATGGGGAGAACGGTATCCGCTTCAGGTTGTTCAGGGCAGCGGCTCGTCAGTGTGGTTCGTGACTGTGACCCCTGCTTCGGAACCGTATTCCTTCCCTGTGGAGGAAACCGCCGCTCCTGCCGGAGACTGGAGGGAATCCGAAAGGGAATTGAAGGAGACTTCACGGAAACTCATCGAAGCCAAAGGACTCCTGCTGAAACTCAAGGACAGGGTACCGGAACTCCGGAAAGCATACGACAGGGAACTCGACTCCCTTGATCTGTACCTTGCGGACGCCACCAAGGAAACCGCCGCAGACAACATGATCACCGTGCTTCAGGGTTTTGCGCCTGCCGAAAATGACGAGACTCTCTGTGCTGAATTCGACAGGATGGACATCGCTTATTTCAAGGAAGATGCCGTGGAAAGCGACAATCCGCCTATCAAGCTGAAGAACAACAGGTTTACACGGATGTTCGAAGTCCTTACGGGCATGTACGGCATGCCTGTCTACAGCGAATTCGACCCGACACCGATACTCGGACCCTTCTTCATGCTGTTCTTCGCAATGTGTATGGGCGATGCAGGCTACGGTATCCTGCTTGCGATTCTCGGTATCGTCCTGACGAAAAGCAAGGGCAGTCTCTCCAATCTCGGACCTATTGTCACCACACTCGGTACGGCGACCATAGTCGTGGGATTCATACTCGGTACATTCTTCGGCATCCCTCTTCCGGATGCCTCATGGGTGCCGGAATGGATGAAGAAATGCATGATTACGGGCGAAATTGCCGGATATTCGGCCCAAATGGTGCTTGCACTCGGAATAGGAGTGCTTCATATCTGCCTTGCAATGACAGTCAAGGCGATATGCTACACCCGCAGGTTCGGATTCAAGGAAAACATAAGCACATGGGCATGGCTGATTCTGATATTGGGAGTCATAGTCATAGCAGCCCTCGCATTGCTTGAATTCATATCCATGGATGTGACCAAATGGGCAGTAATCGTTCTCGGAGTGATATGCGCCCTCGGCATCTACATATTCAACGTGCCGGGCAGGAATCCTCTCATAAACATCGGCTCGGGTCTCTGGGACACCTACAACATGGCGACCGGACTCCTTGGAGACGTGCTCAGCTATCTCCGACTCTATGCCCTCGGACTTGCGGGCGGCATGCTTGGAGATGCTTTCAACAACCTCGGAATGATGGTCGTGGACGGCTTGCCTGTTCCTGGACTGAACTGGCTTTGCTTCGCACTTATCGTAGTCTTGGGACATGCGCTCAACATAGCGATGTCATGCCTCGGTGCGTTCGTGCATCCGCTGCGTCTTACATTCGTGGAATATTTCAAGAACTCGGGATACGAAGGCGCAGGAAAAGCCTACAACCCGCTTACAATTAAGGAAAATAATAATTAACTTAAAAATATTAGATTATGCTAAACGTAATTCTTGGTTATCTCGGCCTCGGCCTCATGCTTGGCCTGGCCTGTATCGGCAGCAGCCTCGGTACCACTATCACCGGAAACGCAGCCGAGGGAGCTTTGAAAGTGAATCCGGAAAAGTCATCAAGCTACCTGATTCTGTCAGCCATGCCTGCCACACAGGGCCTTTACGGTTTCGTGGCCTTCCTCATGTGGCTCGGCAAGGACTTCGCTACTGAAGGTCCGGTGCTTTTCGGCGTCGGACTCGGCGTAGGTCTTATCTGCCTTTTCTCCGCAATCCGTCAGGGACAGGTATGTGCCAACGGTATCATCGGAGTGTCACAGGGACACAACGTACAGACCCAGACCATGATTTATGCCGCATACCCTGAATTCTTCGCAATTCTCGGTCTCGTGGCCGCCCTTATGGTCTGATGTCATCCCGAGCGCAGTCGAGGGATCTGACCCTTTAATAAGCATAAAAATCCGGAGAATCGAATTCGATTCCCCGGATTTTTGTTTCAGAAAGGTCTGGATTATTTCAGATACGCATCAGCTACGACCTGCCTGCTGCGTGCGATGAAATCGCTGAGGTCCTTGCCTTTCAGCATTCCGTTCGCAAGAAGGGCCAAGTCGGTAATCTGCTTGAGGATTTCGTTCTTCCCTGCAAACTCCCTGAGCTCTCCCCTACGCTCCTCGAGGGCGGCATCCTTCTTGGATTGCGCCTCTTTTTTCTGCTCCTCTGTGGCGTCCTTTGGCAAATCCTTGACAGGATCCTCTACAGTCTTGCCGGCAAAGGCCTCGGCTTTCGCTCCCATCACCTTCAGGATTAACGGATTCTGCATGTTTACCGTGATGTTGTAGGACTCCGGCATCTCGCTGTAGAAATTCATTCCTCCGCCGAGCGAAGACATTTCACGGTAACGCCTCATGAATTCCGACTGGGTTATAAGTATAGGAGCCTCGTTTTCCCCGAGATTTTCCGCAGTCACATAATAGTTGTTGCCCTCAGGAAGGACGCTGTGGAATATCACGTCGAGATCGCTCTTGTCCTGCTCACTCATTTCCGGACGGATCTTTTCCTCCTTAGGAATCAGATTGTCCACGCTGTCGGAATCGACCCTTGCAAACCGGCTGTTCTCTATCTTCATTTCGAGAAGGTTCACGAAATGCGCATCAAGCTGGCAATCCATAAGCAGGACATCATATCCCTTGTTCTTGGCAGCCTCGATATAAGGATACTGGGCCACTGCGTCGGTCGCATAAAGGAAGACGGTCTTCTTGTCCTTGTCAGTCTGTTCCGCTTCTATGGCCTTTTTGTAATCGTCTATGCTGAAATATTTGCCTTCGGTATTCTTCAGAAGACAGAATTTCATGGCACGCTCGCAGAATTTCTCGTCGGAAAGCATTCCGTACTCGATGAAGAGTTTGAGGTTGTCCCACTTGCTTTCGAGGGCTTCCCTCTCGTTCTTGAAAATCTCTTCAAGCCTGTCCGCCACCTTTTTGGTAATGTATCCTGAAATCTTCTTGACATTGGCATCGCTCTGCAGATAGCTCCTCGACACGTTCAGAGGGATGTCCGGAGAATCTATCACGCCGTGAAGCAGGGTCAGGAAGTCCGGAACGATGTTTTCCACGGAATCAGTCACGAACATCTGATTGCAGTACAGCTGGATCTTGTTCCTTGTCAGTTCCATCCTGTCCTTGATTTTCGGGAAGTAAAGGATACCGGTAAGGTTGAACGGATAATCCACGTTCAGATGGATGTAAAAGAGAGGATCTTCGTGCATCGGATACAGAGCCCTGTAGAAATTCAGGTAATCCTCCTCCTTCAGGTCGGCAGGCTTCCTTGTCCAAAGAGGCTCTGTCCTGTTGATGACATTGTCCTTGTCAGTATCGACGTATTTGCCGTCCTTCCATTCCTGTTCCTTGCCGAAGATTACCGGCACAGGCATGAATTTGCAGTATTTTTCAAGCAGGGACTGTATTCTCCCCCTTTCGGCGAATTCCTTGTCTTCCTCGGCTATGTACAACGTGATGACCGTACCCCTGTCAGTCTTGTCGCTGTCAGTCATCTCGTATTCAGGACTTCCGTCGCAGGACCATCTGACAGCCTTGGCATCGTCCTGCCATGACAGAGTGTCTATCGTGACCTTTTCCGACACCATGAATGCGGAATAGAAACCGAGGCCGAAATGGCCTATGATATTGCTGATCTGATCCTTGTATTTTTCGAGGAATTCCCCTGCGCTCGAAAAGGCTATCTGGTTGATGTACCTGTCGACTTCCTCAGCTGTCATACCGATACCCCGGTCGATGATTTTCAATGTCTTGGCGTCGCTGTCAAGTTCTATGCGCACCGACAGGTCACCCAATTCGCCCTTGAAATCACCCGACGAGGCCAATGCCTTCATCTTCTGCGTGGCATCCACCGCATTTGCTACCAATTCACGCAGGAAAATCTCGTGATCAGAATAAAGAAATTTCTTGATGACCGGAAAGATGTTTTCGGTCGTAACTCCGATTTTACCTTTATTATCCATAACAGTTTGTCCTTTTTTGGATAATAAGGGAGTCAAAATCCGTTCCTAAGCCGTTGCCACTGACAAAACGTCAGTCTTCATCTATACTTACGTCGAAGACGGCACCGTCGGGAGTATAGGTTACGTCGCAGAAATCGACCTGGCGGCCATCCTTGAAGAATGAAACATGGAAAGTACCTGACAGCGGGGACAAAGTCCTCAAGGAATACGTAACCATGACACCGTCGTCAGAAGTACTGCATCCGGCATAAAGACCGTCGTCCTCGACAAAACTGCCCGATGCGTTTACGGCAAATGTCTTCACACCATCCTGGCTGTCCTCAAGCCTTACGGTAATGTCTGCATCCTCCATTGTCCCGGAGTTGTTGTCGGATTGACGTTCCGTCACGGTCCAGAGGCCTTCTCCAAGGCACTCCAACTCCATACTCACGTTGGAATAGCCCGAACTGAAATTATAATAGTTCCAGTACGGGGCATACCAGTTGCCCAAAGAACCAGGCTGCAAATGGACTGTCCAATGCGCCCCGGCCGTGCCGAAAGACGTACCGTCGGAATAAATGCTTGCAAGGTCGGGAATATTTATGGACTGCCCGTCGATATGCCTCAATCCTTCAGGGAAAAGGGAACCAATGTCAAAATCCTTCCTGTCTTCCTCCGACAGGGATAGATAGATATCGGCGTCGGAGGCCAATACCACTGCCATTACAGGTTCGAAAAGATACATCGAACCCATGGAACACTCCGCATAATCCATCAGTGCATATTTGGTCCTGTGGGAAGACCTGCTTTCCTCCACCATACAGGAGACAACCGATACCAATGCCGCAGACAGAAGAACTGCCTTGAAAATCCTGTTCATAACGCCTTTCATAATCAGAACCTGTAACCTAAACCTGCCATAATTCCCGTGTACTGCATGCCGACGCCGCACTCAGCAAACCCGTAAACTTTCTTGCCCACGGATATTCCGAAATACGTCAGTTGCAAAAGCGGAAACATTTCCCTGTCGACATATCCGCAATCATTGCTGTGATGCATACCGAAACCCAATCCTACTGCCGAGTACATCCTGAAATATTCCCTGTTGAGCCAGTTGAACCTCAATTCCGGCAAGAACGTGACGGATATCTCGTTTTCACGGCCGGCTTTCTCTTCCGTCAGGGAATCGTAATAGTTCCTGTATCGTCCGCTGAAACCGACACCGACCGTCACGGTGAACCATTTCCGGAAATTCATGTCAAATTCGGCCGAAAACACCCCTGTTACATACTGCGGTCCGCGATAAGGTCCGTAAATGCTCCCAAGCGAAGTATTGAAATCAGGAGATACATCGTAATCATAAGAGAAAAACGAATCATAAAAGAAAGGTACACCGCCCCAGCCGACACGCACCTCGAAATCGAAGGGGTACGGGTCACGCCCCTTGCATATCCTCTCCCTTGCTGACACGGACAGGGAAAAAAACGATATGAAAAATACGGCGGCAGCCGCTGCAAAAACCTTGTATCTTGTCATAATCATCCGATTATTTTATTACATAATCATATTGCAAGGTCCTTGTCTTCTCGAAAGCCTTGCATTTCAGCACAGACGTTCCCCTTTCTATGGTCACATAACCATCATGGAAACCGAGAGTGAAACTGTCTTCGACACCGGACTCCTCGCTGCACTCATAGTCCAACCTCCCGGAAGATGATGCAAAGACATCACCCGCATTGTACACTGCCGGCCTCGTGACAGGAGCACCGCCGACCGAGGTCACGGTACATTCCGGAAGCTCTATCAGGCATTCTTCTAAAACTATGTTTTCATCGTCGCAGGACACAGTAGCGGAAATGACTGACTCGGCCCCGGAAGCCCCGGAGCCATAAGAGTCGGGGATTGTCACGGAACTGATTGAATACCTTCTGTCTCCTTCAGGAACCACTGAAAATCCGATGTCGTAAATATCGCAGGACAAGACTCCTGAACAACTTAAATAATACATTCCCCAAGTCGGGATGACAAGGAAAGACCCGTCGTCCTCAAGGTAGATGTCCCCGTAATAGCCTGCGGCCATCTCATAATAAAGTTCGCTGATTCCCCATCCTCCCGGGAAATAGGTGTCCGCCAATGCAAGCGCCGCTTCCCTGTCGCTGCGTATCTCCTGATATCGGGCGAAGAAATCCGCCAATTCTGCAGACTTGAGCAAAGGGTTAACGAAATTCTTGTAAGCAGCCTGCGCCAGCAGATATGCCGGTACTTCCATATATTCCTTGCTGTCATATACCCTGCAAGATGAAATCATCATCGGTACAATGGCCAAGGCTGTCAAATATATTGCCGTGCGTTTCATAATTCCTTATCCTGCATAAAGTCAAAAACGATAGCCTACGCCGAAGGCAATGCCGGAAAAACAAGTTCCGAGACCCAATTCGGCAAAGCCGAAAATGCTTTTCCCTACGGTAACGCCAATGGGTGTGACCTGCCCGGCGAACATCAGATCATGATATTTACGTCCCTTTCCCGGATAGCCGACAGAATCGTTCGAATAATGGTTGAAGGAGATTCCGATGCCGGCGTAAGAATAAAGCCGTACCATAGGACGGTTGAACCAGTTTACCTTGAATGATGCGACAGCGGAAAGATAGCCGTCCACATTGCGTGCAGCAAGAGCGTCGTCCGATCTCCTGCAGTAGTCTGTCCAGCCGCGTTCATACGATATGCTGGTATAGACAGCCAACAGTTTGGTAAAATTATAGGTATAGCCGAGAGACCAAACTCCGGACGTGTATTCCCTTTCATAATATGCCGCACTTTCGTACAGTCCGGCGAGAGACCCGTCATCAAAGGGGGAAATATAATTGTATCCGAAGGAATATCTTCCTGGGACGATACCTGTGGAAACGGTCAGTTCATGACGCTTCAACTCGAAAGCATTGGCGGTTTCCGTACGGACTCTGCGGGCTTCGGCAGAAGCCGAAAGCAGCCCGCAGGCCAAAAGCATCGTAACGAATGAGGCAAGTCCGACAGTTTTCATTGCAACGTTTTTATTACACAGGCATATAGATGCAGTGCGACGGATATTCGTTGCAGAAATTGTCCGGCTATTTGTAGAGGAAGCGGCGGATGCTCATCTTCGGGGTCTTCTCGAACGGCTTGTCCATCACTTCCAATTTCGACAGCCTGCTGTACGCAGGCAGATCCCTGTTCACGGACGCAAGGATGGCACCCACAGCCGCTTCCCGGGCAGGTCCGTCAAGGCCGTCCTTTTCCATTTTATCGGTATCAAGGTACACAAGTCCGACCAATTTGGAAGAACGGTCCACCACCACTGATTCGACGACATACTGCTGATTGTTCAGCACGGCCTCGATTTCTTCCGGATAGATGTTCTGTCCGTTGGAAGAAAGTATCATGTTCTTGCTGCGTCCCCTTATGAATATGTTGCCGTCTGCGTCTATTACTCCGAGGTCGCCGGTGCGCAGCCATCCGTCAGCCGTGAATGCTGCGGCGGTAGCTTCAGGATTCTTGTAATAGCCCTCCATCACATTCGTGCCGATGACCTGTATTTCCCCTGCCTTGTTCTGCGGGTCGTCGGAATCTATACGGACATCTATCCTGTCGACCTTCTTGCCGCAGGAATGAGGCACGAACCTGCGCCAGTCCTCATATCCGAACAGCGGAGCGCCCTCCGTCATGCCATAACCGACGGTAAACGGCAGGCGGAATTTCTTGAGCCATGCCTCCACTTCAGGATTCAGTGCCGCACCGCCCATGATAATGCAACGCACATTGCCTCCGAGAGCATTCATCAGTTTGTCATGTATCTTCCTGAAAATAATCCTGTTGATACCCGGAATCCTTGTCAGGACCTTCATGACGGGCTTTTTCAGGACAGGCTGTACCGCACTTTTGAATATTTTCTCCATGACAAGCGGTACGGTGATGACAAGGTACGGCTTTACGACCGACATCGCTCCGAGAAGCAGGGCCGGCGTAGGGGTCTTTCCGAGGTAATAGACCGTCACTCCCCCGCAGACAGGATACAGGAACTCGAATACCATACCGTACATGTGTGCCATCGGAAGCATGGACACTATATTGTCTTCAGGACCGCAAGGCATGAAATCGATGCCGAATTCCACATTGGAACTCAGGGATTCGTACCTTATCATCACTCCTTTCGGAGCGCTCATGGTCCCTGAAGTATAGTTGATAAGAGCCAGATCCTTGTCATTGTCAGTCGGATACGAGACATTGTCCGGCCCGAAACCGTCGGGATACCTTGCATCGAAAAGCTCCTTGACGGAGTCCTTTGCCTTCTGTATCCGCTCTTCCCGGCAATACAGGAGGGAAAAGTCCTTGGTGGAAACCACACATTCCACAAGAGGCATCTTCGATATGTCGAGTCTGGCCCATATATCCTCGTCGGTAATCAGCATCCGGCTCTCGGAATGGTCTACAAGAGAATTTACGCTGTCGGGATGGAAATCAGCGAGAATCGGGACAAGGACGGCCCCGTACGTGTTGACCGCAAAGAAAGAGACGCCCCAGCGTGCGGAATTCTTGGCGCAGAGGGCGATTTTGTCGCCTTTTGTCATGCCTGCAGCCTCGAAAAACAGATGGAACTTTTCGATAAGTACCGCTGTCTCCCCATAGGTGAACGATTCTCCCTGAAAATTGCACAGGACCTTTTTATCCCAATGGTTCCTGACCATTTCCCCGAATCTCGACAAATAGTGTTTCATAATCAGATTCAATTTCAATTAGCCATGCAATATAAGAATAATCGGTTAAAATAAAAAATAGTATCTTTGTTCCGGAAATCGATTTGAAGATGAAAGGTTTGACTCAGGACAAGATACAGCTGCAGTTTTTAGAATTGCTGCGGGCCGGGATGTGGGGAAGATCCGCAGACGCTTCCCTTTTCGAAGACGGGGCTGCCGAATGGAAGAAAATCCTTGCCCATGCGAGAATGCAGGCTGTAATGCCGCTCGTCTATGACGGCATAGTCTCGTTGCCGGAGAGACTGCGTCCAGATCTGCCGACGATGTACAGGCTGATGGCATTCACGGACAAGATAGAAAAACTCAACGGCAAATTGGACAGGGCTGCAGGTGAACTGTCGGAAAAACTGTCCGGATGTGGAATAAAGTCCGTACTTCTGAAAGGCCAGGGCAACGCCGTCCTCTATCCGAATCCTGCACGCCGCCAGTGCGGTGACATTGACCTGTATGTCGGGGAAGACAATTTCGGGCGCACCATGTCGCTTCTTTCGGAATGGGGCATGGTGGACAACCTCGCCGAGGCTACATACAAGCATTCGCACTTCGAATGGGACGGGGTCACGGTTGAAGTCCACAAATTGGCCGCCGACCCGAGCGAGACATCGGCAAGTTTCGCCGAATGGGAAAGGAAGTCCCTGCAGGACACTGACTGCAAGGTCATCCTTGACGGGCGTTCCGTACTTGTCCCTCCTCCAACCTACAACGCACTTTTCATTTTCGTCCATGCCTTCCATCATTTCATGACCCAGGGAATTGGTCTGAGACAATTGTGCGACCTTGCACTGCTCCTGACAGCGAAACACGATGAAATCGACAGCGGCGAGCTTCTTGAGAGGCTCAGGATGTACAAGTTGATGAAAGAATGGGACTTTTTCTGCCGTCTCTGCCATGAAGACCTCGGAATGGATGCTTCCATGGCGTTTTCGGACACATGCATGAGTGACAAAACATTGAAAAAGGCAGTCAGGCTGCATGAATTCATTTTCTCGGAAGGGAATTTCGGGACTTACACCAAAGGGAACGGATATTATTTCGACAAACCGTACATTGTCAGGAAAACGATAAGCCTTTACAGGCACAACCGCAGGTACATGCAGCGTTTCGCCATAGCTCCCGGCCAGACCGTCTCGCATTACATGAATACATTGAATTCCGGCTTCCGCGCCGTACTTAAACATAAATAACGTTAAATAACAATCATGCGAAAAGAACCGATAGTAGCTCTGATATACGATTTCGACGGGACACTTTCTCCCGGCAACATGCAGGAATTCGGCTTCATCCAGGCCATAGGCAAAAGCCCGGAAGAATTCTGGCGCATGAGCGACGACATCGCCAAAGGACAGGACGCAAGCAATATCCTCGCCTACATGAAACTGATGTTCGACGAAGCCAGAACCGCCGGAATAAAGCTCCGCAGGGAGGATTTCATGAAATTCGGAGAGAAAATAGAACTGTTCGCCGGCGTCAGGGAATGGTTCAAAGCAGTAAAGAAATACGGCAAGAGCAAAGGGGTGAAAATCGAGCATTACATCAATTCGTCAGGCCTTGCCGAAATGATTGAGGGCACTCCGATAGCCAAGGAATTCAAACGGATCTTCGCATGCTCCTTCCTCTACAATGAAAAGGGCGAGGCAATCTGGCCTGGGGTTGCAGTGGACTATACGGCCAAGACCCAGTTCCTTTTCAAGATAAACAAGGGGATTCTCAGCATCAGGGACAACAAGCGCGTGAACGAAAGCCAGATGGAAGAAAAGAAAAGGATACCTTTTTCGCACATGATATACTTCGGCGACGGAGAGACCGACGTGCCGTGCATGAAAATCGTCAAGATGTTCGGCGGGAATTCGATTGCAGTCTACAATCCCCAGATAGAAAAGAAAAAGAAGACCGCACAGAAACTCCTGCGCCAGAAAAGGGTAAACTTCATGTCACCTGCTGACTATACCGTCGGGAGCAGGACATACAAACTCGTATGCGCCATCATCGACAAGATCCGCACCGAATACGAACTTCAGAAATTGGCCTGAACCGGGCTCAGACAGCGCTGTCGAACAGATTGTCGTTGGCCTCACAGAGCTTTTCCAACGCAGGAACGTATTTCCATGGGATATCGAGCTCACGGATGGCGTCTATCTGCGAGATCCTGTGCAGGTCGGTGCCCAAATAGGAATACAGGCCCTTTTCGAGCATGAGTTCCGCCTTCGCTTTGACCATCCTTCCGTAAAAGCCCCCGAGAGAAAGCAGATTCAGCTGCAGCCTGCAGTCCATATCCATGAGAGTCCTGATGTCATGCAGGCTCTTCGAATAATAGATATACCTTTCAGGATGGGCCAATACCGGTCTGAGTCCTGTCGAATTGAGATAAAATATCGAATCCTTGATATTCAGAGACTCGAATACATAGGACATCTCGATGAGTATCATGTTGTCCGGCAATACGAGCAGGTCGGACCTGCTCTTCTCGGCATCCTCCTCGAATCCCTCGTAAATCATGTGTTCGCCGGCTATCCTGAACTTCATCCCCGTTTTTTCGAACTCCGGGGCCAATGAAGCAAAACGTCCGCGGATGAAAGAAGGGGTATTGTCAGGATACAGCTCCGGAAAGACATGAGGAGTCAGTATGATTCTTTCCACTCCTGCATTTCTCATTATTTCAATAGCAGACAAGGATGTCTCCCCGGTCTTGAATCCATCATCCACGCCGGGGAGCAGATGCGAGTGAACATCCGTCCGGAAAGGCAATTCCTTGAACTTTACTGTCTTTCTGCGAAACAATGACATATTGGAATAAGGCTGTTATTTTTTGGATGAACCTGACGTATAACCGTAACCGTAGCCATAACCGTAGCTTCCGCCCCTTCCATACGTCTTTCCGGCCATGTCTGCGGAGTTGACGACTATCGAAATGTTGCGCAGCCTGTTCGTGGTTGCAGCCATATCGATTTCGTCTATGAACCTCAAATCCGAATAGCCGCATCTTACGACGTATATCGTTCCGTCCACGAACTTGTTGACTACCAACGGGTCTGAAATCACGATATACGGTGACGAGTCGCAGATGACATAGTCGTATTTCTCTCTCATCGAAGCCACTAATTCTTCCATGTTCTTGCTTGTAAGCAGTTCGCTCGGATTAGGAGGTATGGAACCTCTGAGAATCACGTCAAGGTTCTGGTGTCTGAGGCCCTTGTGAAGGACTTCTTCGAGAGTCGACTTGCCGCTCAGCAAGGTGGAAAGTCCTCTCGGGCTCTTCGGCACGTTGAAGAACTTGTAATCGAATCCGTTTCTGAGGTCCGTCTCAAGCAGGAGGACCTTGTTGCCGGCAAAGGCAAGCGTAAGGGCGATATTGATGGCTACCGTTGACTTGCCTTCTCCGGATATCGAAGAAGTGATCTGGAAGACCTTCCCATTGAGGAAACCCATGTTGGCCCTTACTGCCCGGAAAGTCTCCGAGAATATATCCCTGCTGCCCTGTACCACGAAGGCTTCATCCTTTGTCGACGGGATGACTCCCAATACCGGCACTTCCGTCCTGTCTGTGATGTCCTTGACTGTCGAAACCTTGCGTTTCAGGAGGTCCTTGAGGAAGAATACGCCCGGAGGAGCGATGAAACCGAGGACGAGGCACATGAAATATATCATCATCGGCTTCGGCGACGACGGAGCATCCGGGCCGTCAGCCGGCTCCACGATTCTCGCATTGTCAGTCACGGCGCTGAGGGCTATCAGGGCCTCTTCCTTCTTCTGACGAAGCAGAATGTACAGCGGTTCCACGATGGACTGCTGTCTCTCGATCTTGGCCACGTCTATCTGCTGGGCAGGAATGTCCGATATCTTGGACTGCTCTGCCTGTACTTCACCCAAAATGGTATCATACTGAAGCTGGTATGCATCCGCAAGCTGGTCTACCGAAAGGGCGATAGCCTTGCGCATGTCCTCTATCTGTGATGTCATGAGCACTACCCTCGGGTTGGTCTCGGAAGCGTTCTGCAAAAGGCGTCTTCTTTCCATCACCACCTTGTTGTATTCGCCGATGGATGTAGAAAGTCCGGAATCGGAGATGCCTATGTCCGCCGGGAGGAGACTGTACTCGTTGCCCGGTTCGGCCATGTATTTCTTAATCATCTCCATGAATTTCAGCTGGATACCTATTTCGGTAAGCTGGGTTTCATATTGGGTGCCCTTCGTGATGCTCGCCTGTGACTGGAACATGAAATCCACGAGGGAATTTTCAGTCTTGTAATTCCTCGCCTCGGTCTCGATGTCGCCGAGCTGCTTTTCAAGTTCCGTGAGCCTTGCGTCGATGAATTCAAGGGTGTTCATGGTGGAAATGTTCATGAAATCCTTGGATTCGGTATTGTATTTCTCTATAAGCGTGTTCAGGATGTCGTCCGCCCTTGACGGGATATTGTCCGTAAGCGAGAGGGAAATCACGCTCGAACGCTCCTTGTAGTCGGTAGTACCGGCGTTGAGCTTGGCGCAATATGCCTTGGCGTATTTTTTCGGAGAAATATGCGTTACGGTATATCTTTCCGGTTCGAGGGATGCCGAAGCGGCGGACTTGGAAATTATTATCACGTTGTTGTCCGGAAGGTTGACGGCATCGCCGAAATTGTACTGTCTGTCCTTGAATTCCTTTCTTTTCGGATGCTTGGCATCGGCGGAATTCGACACGAAAGTCAGTTCCTTTATAACATACGAAGTCGTGTCTTCATTTACCTGTATCTCGACGGATATCGACGGATACCTGTTCTTGTGGCTGCCTGAGACAAGTTCGAAAGAAATCGGAGAGTTCCCGTACATCTCCTGTGTAAGGAAAACATGGCTTTTCTTGAAATACCTGACATTGAGGTTCAAGTCCTCCACCACTTTCTGCATCAAAGGCCTTGACCGGATAATGTAGAGTTCGTTCTGGACTACGCCGTTTGCTTTCATGCCGGTAATGTCGGACAGCAGCTGCATTTCGGATCCCATGCCGCCGCTCAGTCTGTCGTTGGCAATCAGGACTGTCGCAGTCCTCTGGTACTGAGGCGTGGAAAGACGGATATAGACGAAGCCGAATACAAGGGCTGCCGCCACTGCCGCTATAATCCAGTATTTCAAATCCCAGATGACATCCACGATGTATCTTAGATCTATTGAATCTTCCTTTTTGTTCTTGTTTACGGTATTGTTTTCGTTGGCGTTGTTTTCCATGTTATCTGCCGCTTAAGGTTATTACACTGAGGACCACCGATATTACTGACATTAATGTGGTGACTCCCGAAAGAATCGTGCTCCACAATGGAGTGGAAGTGGCCGTGGCCACCCTGTTGGCACTTGCAGGGACATATATCACGTCGTTCTGCTGAAGATAGAAATACGGGGAACTGAGGATGTCGCTCTTCTTGAGGTCAATCTTGATATGGGTGTTCAGTCCGTTTTCCTCCCTGATGAGGATGATGCCGTCACGTCTTGCCGTCAGGTTCAGGTCACCTGCCATACCGAGGGCCTGGAGAATGGTGATCCTTTCGGAGGTGACATTGTATGTACCAGGGGCCTTCACTTCGCCGAGAACGGTAATCTTGAAGTTGGCGAACGAGACATAGACGATAGGGTCATTGATTTCCTTCTTGAGCTCCTTGGTCAGATACTGCACGAGATCCTGTCTCGTCATGCCGAGTACCTTGATTCTCCCGAGTACCGGAAAATCGATGTAGCCGTCCTGGTCCACATGATATTCGAGAGTGGCGTTTTCCGGCTGGGTGGAAGCCGTATAATTCGTCATTTCACCGAGGGTGAGGTTGTACGGCTGCACAACGAGTTTGTCTGGACCGGAGACTACTATTTTCAGGATGTCGTCCCTTTTGATGACAGGCTCGTAATCGGTGACTATGCGTTCGATTTCCGCCGTATCTATGTCCTGGAAATAAAGGATTTGTTTCGACGTGGTGCATCCGGCCGCCAAAAGCAATGACACACACACTAATACAAGGCTTCTAAGCAGATTCGTATTCACTATGTTCTGTTTTTAATTTAATATCAGGCAAATTTGTCTGCAAAAATAGCATATTATAATCGTAACACCAAACAAACCTGAAAATTATCAGTAAACTTTTACGCTCAGCTTGGCGTATGCCCTGTTGGCCTTGGCCAATGCCTCTGCCACCGAATCCGCAGTGGCAAGAATCACTCCGAGTCTGCGGTGTCCGTTGATTTCAGGTTTGCCGAAAATCCTCAACTGCACTCCCGGCTCTTCAAGGACCTTGTCGAGATTGCAGAATTCGTATTCCCGGGTATTGCCTTCGACGACTATCGCCTTGGATGCAGACGGTCCGAAAAACTTCACTTCAGGGACAGGAAGACCGAGAATGGCCCTCGCATGAAGGGCGAATTCGGAGAGATCCTGAGAAATCATGGTCACCATTCCCGTATCGTGCGGTCTCGGGGAAACCTCGCTGAAAATCACGTCCTCACCTTTGACGAAGAGTTCCACACCGAAGATACCGTAGCCTCCAAGGGCATCAGTAATGGCCTTGGCAATGTCTTCGGCCTTCTTCAAGGCTTTTTCCGGCATGACCTGGGCCTGCCATGACTCGCGGTAGTCACCGTCGACCTGATGGTGGCCTATCGGTTTGAGGAAAGTCGTTCCTGCACAATGCCTTACCGTGAGAAGGGTGATTTCGTAATCGAAGTCCACGAAGCCTTCCACTATCACCTTGCCGCTGCCGGCCCTGCCGCCTTCCTGGGAAATATGCCAGGCTGTATCCACGTCGGCCTCCGACCGTATGACGCTCTGTCCGTGTCCGGAAGAACTCATCACCGGCTTTACGACGCATGGCATGCCTATTTCCTCTACGGCAGCATCGAATTCCTCCCGGGTCTCAGCAAATCTGTATTTTGATGTCGGGAGTCCGAGAGTCTCTGCGGCAAGTCTTCTGATTCCTTCCCTGTTCATGGTCAGGAGGGCGGCCCTTGCCGTAGGTATGACGTTGTAACCCTCCTTTTCGAGTTCCACGAGGGTATCTGTGGCGATTGCCTCTATTTCCGGGATAATGTAATCAGGCTTTTCCTGCTCGATGACGGCTCTCAGCGCACGTCCGTCAAGCATGGAAATCACATGGGAGGAGTCCGCCACCTGCATTGCCGGGGCGTTTTCGTATTTGTCCACTGCCACCACCTGCACCCCGTATCTCTGGAGTTCGAGGGTAACTTCCTTCCCGAGTTCGCCCGAGCCGCAGAGAAGGGCCTTTTTGCCGTATTTGGTAAACTTTGTGCCGATATTTGTCATGATCTGTCCTATTTGCCGTATCTGTTCAATATGTCCCCGTAAGCATCGATTCTCCTGTCCCTGAAGAAAGGCCAGCCGCGTCTTACGTATTCGGTGCGGTCAAGGTCTATGTCCACGACCTTGGCACCTTCTTCATCCTCGAACTGCGACAGGATTTCACCCTGCGGGCCAGCTGCGAAAGAACATCCCCAGAAATCGAGCCCCGGGGTGTTTCCGGACGGGTCATCCTCGTGGCCTGTCCTGTTGACGGTGATTACCGGAAGTCCGTTCGCTACGGCATGTCCCCTCTGGACAAGTCTCCATGCATCGCACTGGAGAGCCTGCTCGAAAGGAGAATCTATCGGTCCGCCGCCGATTGCCGTAGGATAGATCAGGATCTGAGCCCCGTTCAGTGCCATTATTCTTGCAGCCTCGGGGTACCACTGGTCCCAACATACGAGCACGCCGAGCTTTCCGACGGAGGTCTCTATAGGATGAAATCCGAGGTCGCCCGGAGTGAAGTAGAATTTTTCGTAATAGCAAGGGTCGTCCGGAATGTGCATCTTGCGGTATTTCCCGGCTATGCTTCCGTCCTTTTCGATGACTACCGCCGTATTGTGGTATATGCCCGGGGCCCTGCGCTCGAAGAGGGAGAGAACGAGTACGACTCCGAGTTCCTTGGCAAGGACGCCGAATCTTTCGGTAGAAGGCCCCGGTATGGTCTCGGCGAGGTCGCACAATGATGCCTCTTCCGTCTTGCAGAAATAGAGGGTGTTATGGAGTTCCTGAAGTACTATGAGTCTTGCTCCCATGGCGGCGCAACTGCGGATATTGGATTCCAATTTCGCAATGTTGGCCTCTGTGTCTCCGGTGCAGCTTGTCTGCACCATTCCTACTTGCAATAAATTCATCGTTGTATGTTGTTGTTTCTTAAATATCCTTTCGGGAACTGCATCGTGACGCAGTGCAGGGAACCGTGGCCCGAAAGCAGGGCCTTGCAGTCCACAAGCACCACTTTCCTGTCTGGGAATACCTCCTGCAGGCGTTTTCTTGCAATTTCATCCTTTTCAGAACCCGATCCTGTGCCAGGAAGAAGGACTCCTCCGTTGACTATCAGAAAATTGGCGTATGAAGCCGGAAGCCTGTAGTCGTCAATGTACAGTGGATCGGGCAACGGCAGCGGGACGAGGTCGTAAGGCTTTCCGTCCATGGTGCGGAAGGTGCGCAGCTGTCTTTCCATGGCCGACAGTTCCTCATAATGCGGATCTTCCGTATCCGTACACTGCATGTATGCTATAGTGTGCGGATTGCAGAACCTCGCAAGAATGTCGACATGACTGTCAGTATCGTCTCCTATGATGGTGCCGTGGTCGAGCCAGAGTATCCTTTCGAGTCCGAAGGCGCTTTTGAGTTCACCTTCGATTTCCTCCTTGTCGAGATATTCGTTGCGGTTGACCGAACAGAGGCATTCCGTCGTGGTGAGCAGAGTCCCCTGACCGTCGGTATCGATGCTTCCGCCTTCAAGCACATACGGTCTCATGTCCACTCCCATGACGTCATCCTCGAATGCTCCGTCGGAGAATATCGTCTTGGTAATCATGTTGTCAAGGTTGGAGGCGAATTTGAGTCCCCAGCCGTTGAACACGAAGTCGTAAAGATATTTTTCCCCGTTGTCTCCGTAGACTGCTATACCGCCATGGTCTCTGGCCCAGGTATCGTTGAGCGGAGCTTCGTGGAAATATATTCTGTTGAAATCAATTTCAATTCCTTTTCTGCCGGCGATTCCGACAATTTCCTTTTTCGCCTCTTCGATATTGCGGGCGACTATCATGAGCGGTTCGAAACGGAGGATGTTGTATGCTATGTCGACATAGCAGTCGAGGACCTTGTCCAGTTCATACCATTCGGTGTCTTTATGCGGCCATGTAAGCTGGATGCCGCTTTGTGGTTCCCATTCCGCAGGAAGTCTCATAATAATTAAGATTCAATATAAAGGCCTGATGTGACCACCAGGCCCCGATGATAGTTTTACGTCCATTGTCATAGTTAAGCATTTCTCGGACGCAATGCAAATATATGTAATTTATTTGTCGCTTGTCAAGCCTTTCGGAAAATATTTCATCTCCTCTGCCGTCCTGAGCGCAGCCGAAGGACCTGACTTTCTGGCGGCATAGCCTGCTCCTGATTTCCCGGAATGCTGCACCACCGGCCCGCGGTCCTCGCTTCGTTGCGGAGGCTGGGGCCTTTCTGCCGCAGCATTCGGGGAAATATGCTCGGCCTATTTAGTCGAGCAAATCCTTGCCTTCGACAATGACCTTGTTGTATATCTGTTCGGCGATGTAGAAGTCGAGAGGAGTGTCAATATCTACGGATTCTATGCCGGAGGTGGTGACGAAAAGCGGTTTGTCTCCTATGATGTTCCTGTTCTTGATGAGCGACTCACGCTTCACGAGGGTAAAACCGAAATTAAGTGCCTTTATGTCAGGGAGATTCTGGCTGTTCGGAGCATTCTCCTTATCGTAGTTGACAGGCTTGCCGTCCAACCACAGGAATTCCTTCACGTCGGAAACGGTGGAAACGCAGTCGCAGCCTTCCTTGACCTTTTCCAAGAACAGATCCCTGCACTTGCGCATGGTTTCAACCGATACGAAAGGAGATGTCACGGGGCAATAACAGAATACGTCACAGTCGGTCACGATGCCGAGATGCTGGAAAAATTCGCTTCCGGAGCAGGCCGAAGAAGCATAGTACGGCTCACGCCTGTGCCATGAAATCCCGTTTGCCTTGGCCATTTCTATGGCTTCTTCACAGTCGGTATTGACGATGATGTCGTCGAAAATTCCTGTTTCCTTGAGCGTCCTGATTTTGTTTTCGAGCAGGGTCGTATTGCCGAACGGCCTGATATTCTTGTTCTGTACCCTTTGGGAACCTTTCCTTATCGGAATCACTGCCTTTATTATCATATCTGCGATCATTAAAAGTTAGTGAATACAAATGTACGCCGCAGAATCCGATTTAGCAAGAAAAACCGTCCAAGGTCATCAACTTTGCAATGCGGTGAATAAACAAATTATTCGCCGAAAATTTTCGGTGAATAAGCAAATTTTCCCCAGAAAGTCCTATGGACGTCGACTGCGTCAAATCACAAACTTATCAATCAACTTGTCTATTCCGGCTCCTACGGCTTGTTCCGTAACTATAGAGCCGAAAGATTTCAATGCACGTAATGTATTCCTGATAAATCTATTCGACGGAGATTCACTTTTCAATTCATTCCTGATGTCTGAAACACATTGCTCTATATCATCCTTTTCCGACTCATTTATTTTCAATGATTCTATTTCTGACAGCAATTTTTCTATCTGCAGGATGCAGTCTCTATCCAAAGCCTCAACGTTTCCTTGTCCGATATTATTGCTATGGCTTGCATCAATATTTCCTGTGCCGGTATGGACGATGGAAGCATAAATATTGTTTATGATCTGATCTTTTTTCTCTTTTTCCATAACAGCGAAATCTATTTCATTGCCAAACAATGTTTTATTGAATTCCAGCATAAACTCAACCAACTGATGTCTTACAGTTTCCATCATAATGATGAAATTCTGGATTGACAACTGCTTGTACACCGATGTTATCTGAGCATGGCCCAATACTTTCTGGACGCAGGCTTTTTCGTATGAAGTGACGCTATAGTGGACATTATCATCCGTCTTAATAGTCCGTTCCAGTACAGGTATCGTATCATAGATCTTTACCGTATATATCTCATCACTTGTTTCCTCTCCAAGATTCTCGACAGGTACAGGTGTGTTGGTATATTGCAAAAGGCCCGACATGGCGGGAATGACATACGACGCCACGATGTTCATTGCCCTGAACTTCCTGTATTCCGGCAAATCGTCGGCATTTGAGTAGCCTTTTATCAGTTCCTTGTCGACCCACGTCTTGAATTTTACATTATCCAGCAATGATGCTATGACTTGTGCCTTCGACGAAATCCGCTGCATCGGCACATCATCCGTCAAATCGCCGATCAGGCTCTCTATCAAATTCTTTACATCCATATAATGTCTCCTTCCGGAATTGACTTTGCTTTATGCTAAAATCAACACTTCAATATATCCTCCTCCGTTAGCGGGGCATACGGGCCGTCCTTGGCTTCAGCGGGAAACGTCAAAGGTTTCGCTTCCGTCTTCACCATAGCGACCGTCCTTGGCCTCATATATGACAGATGGTTCAAGCGGGATTACAGAATGCCACGCCCCGGCAGGGACTACACAGCCGAAACTCCCTGCAGACGGGTTCAAATGACAACGCCCGATCTCATTACCCTCTTCGTCATAAAAGATTTCATCCACCTTGCCCCGAATCAAAATAACACTCTCGTTCGAGTTAGGATGTCTATGAATCGGAACGACTGTTCCAGGCAAGAGAGCATTGAGCATTCGCTGGCTCCCGTCCTCCGATGAAGTCCGCAAATCATAGTTCTGACGCAAGCGGGGACTGACCGCCGCCTGTCCAAACAGATCTGATATAAGTTTATTATTGATTTCAATCATATCACTACTTTTTTAATGAGGCAAGATACTCCTCATGCAAATGATAATACTTTTTCATAAATAGCGTATAAGCCAGCGCCAGCACCATTAGCATTGTAATAAGATAAATCCAATGCCAAGCAATCAACGAAAGTTCAAACGCTTCAGCCAACACCGGACAAAGATAAATAAACCCTAATGAAATAACCAATTGCAGCAAGGCATAGAAGGACGCCACTTTCACATGCCCAATCTTCAGTTCATTCGCCATCAACTGATAAGCATGTTTACGATGCGCCTCACCCAAATTCTCATGCAAGAGAATACGATGACAAATTGTCAACACACCGTCCACGCCATAAACCAACAAAAAAATCAGATATGTCACATCTGTCGTAGCGAGAATAAGTAAGCCTATTAAAAACAATAGAATATACGCCATACCAATCGACCCGACGTCTCCGGCAAAACACTTCGCTTTGCCCTTTGGACGGAAATTGAAGATACAAAATACAATGTCTACCAATATCACCACGTAAATCAACGACTGGTCTACAAAACCCATCGTCGAAGGGCTTACATTAAGCAAGGCGAGCGGAATCAGCGACGCCATGGCATAAGCGCCTGTAATGCCGTTCACGCCGTCCATAAAATTAATTATATCTGCTGCACCGACAAAGACGATAAGCGCAATGGCGACAATCCACCACATATTCCAATGTAGAATGTCCAGCTGATAGAACATCATAATCATCGCCACAAATTGGAGAAGCAAACGCACGCTATCAGGCAGAGAGCGAATATCATCTATAAAACTCACCCCAGCAATAAGCGTCACCGACACAAGAAACCAAAGATATGAAGTAATTCCAAATCCTGCAGCATTTTGAGAATCTCCCGCAATTGAAGATTCCGGGAATGCACCAGCCAAAGCAAATCCCCACCAGATCCATAGCCCAAGCAAAAAGATAATTCCTCCACCACGCAATACAACGCTCGAATGTGATGACCGCTCGTTTGGTTTGTCAATAATATTAAATCTATCAGCAATCTTGAAGTACACCAACTCCAAAATAAGCAGAATCACGAAAATAATTCCGTAGGTTAAATATGTATTCATTTGTGCTAGTATATTTTATCAAATCCTTTTACAATGTTTTGTATTAATTACCAAAAACACAAAAAGAACTGAATTATATGGACTTTATCAAAACTTCCAATTTATCAAAGCACTTGCTCTTCGAGAAATTTTCGGTATAGTATTCATATCCGGCAATCCCAAATTGTTCTAAATCAGGACTCACACTTAATCTCAAAACATTATCTGCAAAAGACTTATAATCTCCAGCATTCACAGACAACCCGCAACCGGCTTCTTTTATGATATTCTGAGTTTCACCATTAATCATTGCCAATATAGGCTTTTTCATAGCCATATAGGACTGAAGTTTTGCAGGTGCTGTCAACGAAAAGATAAAATCATCCTTCAAAGACAAAAACAAAACATCTGCACATTTGCAAAAAGCCGGCATCAATTCTATAGGATAACGCCCCATCCAAAATACCGTATCGGACAACCCGTTTTGGTCAATAAATTCTGTTATCCATGCCCGCTTTCTGCCATCGCCAATCAGGATGAATTTAATTTTTTTATTTTCCTTCAACAACTTCGCCGCTTCTAACACATGGTCAAAATCCTGGGCTTCGCCTAGATTGCCTGTAAACATGACCTTAAAGCCGTCAGGCAGTTTATTCACAACCGCTTGCTGGTCTTCTGTCAATACAGGGGGATTGTCAAATACATCCTCCGCCCAATTCGGGAAATAAACAATTTTATGTTCAAAATCCCCTTTATCCAAAATAGAATTTTTGAACCCTTTGGAGCTGACCAATATTTTCTGTGAATTCGAATACATCAGTCTTGTCACCCAAGTAAAAAAGCCGAGAACATATTTATTGTTGATTCCTCCTGCCGCCTGAAGACTCTCCGGCCACAAATCCAAAACCCAAAAGAATATCGGACACCGTCTTATCAGTTTAACTACCAATGCCGGGAATCCCTGTGTTATCGGAGATGTTTCATGAACCAAGACCAAATCATATTTATGAAACAGAGCCATAAAAAAAGCCCAAACAGACGCTATAAATGCCCAGCTCAGATAATTAAGAGCAAGCATCACACCACCGCCGTTTCCGCGGGGAATGACGAGCGTCCTCAATACCTTCACTCCATTTATTACCTCCTTACGTTTGCTAAATATCCCATATCCCTTATAAAATTTTCCTTGAGGATAATTTGGGATACTTGTAAGTACGGTAACATTATAACCTCGCTTCTGCAATTCAAAAGCAAGATCATTACTTTTAAAATTTTCAGGAGAAAAATTTTGTGTAACAAGTAAAATATTCATTTTGTCAAAATTTTCTCCAGACCATCTTGTTTACAACGCCGGTGTAGCTCTGAATGAGCTTCACAATCTTTGTGGACACGTTTTCATCCACATAATTCGGAACAGGGATGCCGTTGTCGCCGTTGAGGTTCATTTCCACCGCAGTGTCCACAGCCTGAAGCAGGGAATGTTCGTCGATTCCTGCAAGAATGAAACAGCCCTTGTCCAATGCTTCAGGACGTTCCGTGGAAGTCCTTATGCACACCGCCGGGAACGGATGCCCCACACTTGTAAAGAAACTGCTCTCTTCCGGAAGAGTACCGGAATCCGAAACCACCGCAAAGGCATTCATCTGAAGGCAGTTGTAGTCATGAAAACCAAGAGGCTCATGCTGAATCACGCGTCTGTCCAACTTGAAACCGCTTGATTCAAGACGTTTCCGTGAACGCGGATGACACGAATAAAGAATCGGCATATCATATTTTTCTGCCATCGCATTGATTGCCTTGAACAATGAAAGAAAATTCTTTTCAGTATCAATGTTTTCCTCCCTGTGCGCAGACAGGAGAATGTATTTTCCTTTTTCCAGACCAAGTCTTGCATGCACGTCCGAAGCCTCTATATCGGCCAAATTGTTGTGGAGAACTTCTGCCATAGGAGAACCTGACACGTAAGTTCTTTCTTTGGCGACCCCGGAAGCATTGAGATAACGTCTCGCATGTTCAGAATAGCAAATGTTCACATCCGAAATTATGTCCACGATACGGCGGTTGGTCTCTTCAGGGAGACATTCGTCGAAACACCTGTTTCCTGCTTCCATGTGGAAAATAGGAATGTGAAGCCTTTTCGCACCGATGACGCTCAGACAAGAGTTTGTGTCGCCAAGCACAAGCACAGCATCAGGCTTCGTCTGCACCATAAGTTTATAGCTCTTGTCTATTATGTTTCCCATTGTTGCACCAAGGTCCTCTCCGACAGCATCCAAATACACTTCAGGATCCGCAAGTTTCAAGTCCTTGAAAAACACGCCGTTCAGATTGTAGTCGTAGTTCTGTCCCGTGTGTGCAAGGATACAGTCGAAATATTTCCGGCATTTGTTGATGACTGCCGCAAGGCGGATGATCTCCGGCCTCGTGCCGACGATAATAAGCAGTTTCAGTTTTCCGTTATTCTTAAAAGTTGTCATGGCTGGTTATTTTACAGGATCGAAATAGGTGTCGGGACGGTTGGGGTCAAAGATTTCGTTGGCCCACATTACGGTCACGAGATTGTCGGTATCGCTGAGGTTGATGATATTGTGGGTATATCCCGGCAACATGTGCACCGCATGGATATTCTCGCCGGAGACCTCGAACTCGATAACCTCGTCCGTGCCTACCTTACGCTGCTGGATCAGGCCGTGGCCGCTTACGACGATGAAGAATTCCCATTTGGTATTGTGCCAATGCTGGCCCTTGGTCACTCCCGGTTTGGAAATGTTCACACTCACCTGTCCGCACTTTTCGGAGCGGAGCATTTCAGTGAAGCTGCCCCTGTCGTCCACATTCATTTTCAGAGGAAAGGCAACCTTTTCTTTCGGAAGATAGGACAGATAAGTAGAGTACAGTTTTTTGGCAAACGAATTGTCCGGGATTTCCGGAATGATCAGAGACTGCGGCTGTGCAGCGAAAAGATGCAGCAAATCCACGATTTCACCGAGTGTAGCCTTATGTGTCACAGGCACATAACAATACCTGCCGTCATTCTTGGCGACCGGATCGAGTCCGTCGAACTCGCAATGATGTTCCTTCCCGACAAGCGCATAAATCATCTCGTCCACCAAATCGTCGATATACAGCAGTTCCAGTTCTGTGGCCCTGTCATTGACCTGTATCGGAAGGTCATTGGCAATATTGTTGCAGAACGTGGCTACAGCAGAATTGTAATTCGGACGGCACCATTTCCCGAAAAGATTAGGAAACCTGTAAATCAATACCTTGGCACCTGTCTCCTTCGAATAGTCGAAAAAAAGTTCCTCTCCGGCCAACTTGGACTTTCCATAGTCGGATGTACCGTAACGTCCTATCAACGTCGCCTGTATCGAACTTGAAAGCATCACCGGACACTTGTTCCCGTACTTTTTCAAGGTGTCAAGCAACGTCGAAGCGAAGCCGAAATTCCCTTTCATGAATTCCGACTGATCCTTAGGACGGTTGACCCCAGCAAGATTGAACACGAAATCCGCATTTTTGCAATAAGTTTCAAGTTCGGCAGGATCGCTGTCGATGTCGTATTCGAACACCTTCAGGTCGCTGCCGACAGGATACCAGCGGGCCTTGCCGTCCTGTATGTTATGAAGTTGGGCCACAAGGTTCTTACCCACAAAACCTTTGGCTCCCGTGACAAGTATGTTCATGGACGCAAATTTAATTATTCCGAACGGATATCCCTTGCTTTTGCACGCGGAATCAGTCCCAAATCTTCCTGAATGAAACGAAGTCTCATCAGCTGCTCTTTCATGCCCTCGACATCCAGCCTGCGGGTATTGTGGGAATGATAATCCTCGATAGTGGAAACTTTTTCGTCGCCCTCGATAAAATACTTGTCGTAGTTCAAGTCACGCGTATCACAAGGAATCCTGTAATAATTTCCCATGTCGATTGCCTTTGCCATTTCTTCACGAGTGACAAGCGTCTCGTACAATTTTTCTCCGTGGCGTGTTCCGATGACCTTGACTTCCGTCTCGCCATATTTCGGGTCAACCTTGGAATATATTTCCTTAAGGGCCTTTACGAGAGTATCAAGCGTAGCAGCCGGAGCCTTCTGCACGAACAAGTCGCCGTTGTGGCCATGAGTAAAGGCATAGACAACCAAATCCACCGCATCATCGAGGGTCATCATGAACCTCGTCATGTTCGGGTCAGTAATCGTAATCGGCTTGCCTTCCATCATCTGCTCCACCCAAAGAGGAATCACAGAGCCGCGGGAGGCCATCACATTGCCGTAACGGGTGCAGCAGATGGTCGTAGCTGCGCCTTCACCGAGTTCACGTCCTTTGGCTATGGCAACTTTTTCCATAAGGGCCTTGGAAATACCCATGGCGTTGATAGGATATGCTGCCTTGTCTGTGGACAAAACGACTACGTTCTTCACGCCATGCTCTATGGCTGACTCAAGGACATTTGCTGTACCGATGACGTTGGTCCTTGTAGCTTCAAGAGGGAAAAATTCGCATGAAGGGACCTGTTTCAAGGCTGCTGCCGCAAATACATAGTCCACTCCCCTCATGGCAATGTCCACTGAATCCTTGTTTCTGACATTGCCGATGTAGAATTTCACCTTGGGATTCTGAAGCATGTGGCGCATATCGTCCTGCTTCTTTTCGTCCCTTGAAAAAATCCTTATTTCCTTGATGTCGCTGTCCAAGAAGCGACGAAGTACGGCGTTTCCGAAACTTCCCGTACCGCCTGTAATCAACAGGACTTTGTCTTTGAATACTGACATGATATTTCCTTTTCTAATACATTTCTTTATACATTTTCCTCTTTACTTTCAATTATTTCCCAATATCCGCCCTTATCCGGACCGACACGCCTAAGAATATTCAGAGATTTCAATTCTGTCAAATCCCGCTGAACCGTCCGCATCGTCGCAGAGAGCCTCGTTGATATCTGTGCCGCAGAAATCGAATTATTATCTTTTATAATGCTTATTATTCTTTTTTGTCTTTCAGTCAAATTTTCTACGACATTTTCTACGACATTTTCTACGACATTTTCTACGACATTTTCTACGACATTTTCTACGACATCCGGCTTAAAATATAATGTCACCAAAACATAATCCCGTTCGCTCCTTATTGTAACTTCGTTGCCCGTCAACTCTTTCCAGCTCATCAATTTGCTTATCCCGAAGCCCACATTTTCCGACAATTTCGCAAATCGGAACAGCTTGGCAATGGTCGGATTTCTTGCCGAAGAATATAATGTGCCATACAACCTCTCCGGAGGTATAGGAAACGTACCTGCATTCATAAACTCTATCCTGTCCGTAAACACTCGTATGCCGGAACGGACGGGACTGAAATGGTCTGTATGCATCAGCATATTTACCCATGCTTCCCTCAGTACTTCAAATTGGCGGTCATCATCTTCTGCCACACCCAACCTGTTCATCCTGAACGGTCTGTCAACCAATGTAAGCAAGCGGCGGATAACCACCTGATATGCTTCCCATAAATTTGCCTGCTCCGGTATCCGATACGAATAGCGAGTAGCAGCCTCTGTCACGGATCTCCCCGGTATCTCAATATAATCCATGCAGAATGTCGGAACGTACCTCAACACTTCCTCTCCTTTACCGAACATCAGCAATCCCGAATACGTCAATTCCCCGTCGTCATTGCATATTGCCAATCTCCTGCAAAAATCAATATCCTCCAAATCACTATATGCCGTCAAAACATTATATGATTTCAGATAATTCCTATAGCCATGCAGAGAATCCATATCAAGCAATGACAAAGATGTTCCTGCAATCGGCAATTCCGACCTCACGCCAAATGACTGGTCATGATACATGGCCATTATCTCATTTTCCGTCGCCCGCTGGTCTCCGCTTCCGATGCGGATAAATGAATTGACCGGATTACCGAAATATACCGGTTTCTGGACGGAAGAAGGAATATGTATTGCCAACACGTTCTTGCCCTCTACGACATGCCTTTTCATTGAGAACGAAAGACGGATATTGAATTTCTGGGAACGGACAGCTCCCGCAAAATCCTGCTCAAGCTTTTCAATATTCTCCACTCCCTGTATTTCAAAGACTTTCCCGTTCTGCTTTATGCCAAGCACAATCCACCCTCCGGAAGTATTTGCAAATGCGCTGACTGTCTCCCAAATGTTCTTCGGGAGAGCAGACTTCGCTTCCTTCACCTCAAAATCATCCCATTCGATATCCTGCAAACGTCCTATCAACTCCTCTTTCGTCATTTCTTTCTCTCTTTAGGCATATATCTTACAAAGATACTTAATTTTCCGGACCAATATTGCTATTTTTTACCTTTGGCCCATCTTCTGACCAATTTAATAATAATCATATTACGCTACCGCATCTTTCATTACCTTAAAAATATTTATTAAGTTCCGGGATGAAGACTTGTGTTAACATGTTGCCAAATTCATATTTTGACAAATAAATTCTTCTGCCGTTATTCCCCTTTTCCGTTATTGACTTTTCGTCATAGCCTGATAATTCTTTCCATGAAGAGTCATATTCATAATTTACGACATATCCAATCTCATTTTTAGCCACAAATTCTGCTGCCTTAATGCCATTATTTACTATAACGGGTATAGCCAACATCATTGCATCATATAATTTATTTGATGCAGCTAACCTATTTATCTCAATACTAGGGTCATATAATGAAAAGATGCCACGACACTTGGATATTAGCTTAAACAACTCATTTTGTGGCATAAAATGATAATATTCAACATTTGCCAACTCATTAAATTTCTTTTCGACATTCTTATCAATAAATTCTCCTACAATTAAAAATTTTATTTCTTTATTTTCAGAAGCAAATTTAAGAATGCTCAATAAGCCTCTTGTATTGTTAAGCCACCCTGTTACTGCAAAACTATTTTCATATTCAATATTAGTATCAACCTTTTCTGAATAGTAGTCAAACGGGGTATTGTAAATTATTATATTATTTGAAGAGTCTAAATCTGAAAAACGATTTTCATCAACATGAATATAAAATTCCGCACATCTTCTTACTCTTTTATCTATAGCTCTAATAGCCGATACAAGCCAATTTGGAAATTTATGACTTATGGCCATTTCATCCCATATGTCATAAATATATTTTACGTGTCTGAATTTAGAAACTATCCATAGCACAAATGCCGTTTCGAAATTTATGGCAAACCACACTTTTTCCGAAACCTTCTTTTTAAACAATAAATTAAAAAATAATTTTATTATAAACCAAATATACAAAAGAGGTAAAATTTTAGTCCCTTCTCCACCGCCATTCAATAAATAGGTAATAGACTTAAATTTATCATCTTTTAATACATTATTTTTATATCGATTCCAACCAATATATGAAATGACAAAGCCATTCTCACTTAAATAAGTGGCGAATTTTTGAAGCCTTACGCTATTTATATTTCCCGGAAATAAAAAAACAATTTCTTTCATTTATTTTTTTAATTTATAAGCGATATTCCATTTTATATAAGAGAAAAAACGTCTAAAAAAAGGCCTACGTTTGATGCCAGATTTAAACAATGTATAAAAATCAGGATCTGCCACGGCCTTTTTTAAAATGGCATCACGATTACTTGCAAATTTAACAGGTCTGGCTAGTTGCGGATTATACATCAAATACCTGTCAACAGAATCTTCAAAATAACAGATATTATCTTTAATTGAATCAACTAAGCCAGTACCTTTATCCGTCGAACACATAACCATAGAAGCACCATCGGCAAAATCGAATTCCGGATGAAGTTTTTCTACGCCCCAGGCATCCGAAAGTGTAACGTCACCATTTCTACGTGTAGTAGTAAAATGACAGACCTCACATGAAGGCCGTATTGAGTAGTGAGAAAAATAAAGAGTCATATATGGGTCATCATTAGTAATACTGAAATTCTTATATACTCTATTATTTTCAAACTCAACATAAAAATATCTATTTATCCATCCGTTTAATTTTCTTCCAAAAAAGAGATTGCGTATTCTAGACTTATATTTGTTTTCAAGATATTTTTGATAATTTTCAAATACTTTAGGTGATGGCACTCCATGGCATACAAAATCAACACAAAAAAGATTGTCATAATCCTTAATCAAAAAATCTTTCAGACCAGCGACCTGACAAGGTGTTCCGCTAAACAAGACGTGCTCACCGCCTTTAAGCTTCTGTTGAATCTCAGGGAAAATAGATCGGACATCACTTTGAACATATTTTGAGCCTTTGAAGACATAGGCGTCTTTAATATTATTAACACCTATATGCTTTACTACCCCATCAATAAGAGCAGCACCATAGATATAATACGTATCTTTATCTTTGCACCATGCTTTACACAGTTCAGTAAAGATACCCCCTGATGAGCTCGTAAGAAGAGTTTGCCTGTCATTAGATTTAGCTATAATTGTAGAACGGATTTCCTTCCCGCAATTATCGCCATTTATGGGACATACTCGCTTGCACATTCCGCAATCAACACATAAAGCAGAATCAATGACAGGTCGCAGAAATCCTTCCGCATCCTCAGTCATAACAATTGCCCCGTGTTTACATATACTTGCACATGCTGTACAGCCTGTACATTCTCTATAGTCACAAATTTCCGTCATTTTCAAAACATTTTATTGAAGATATCAAATAATTTATTGACTCCTTACGTTTTTCCAATATTCTAGCATTCACTTCACTATAATTAATTTTATGCTTAAGCAAATCATCAACCTGTGAAATATGATTGACGACTCGGCTTGTAGTACCCGCTGTTTCCAAAATATTTTCCAGTCGGAGCGCATTTCCTTGAGGCATTACAACAATAAATTGCTTATTATATATATGAGAAAAAGCCAAACCATGAAAAGAGCTCGTTACCACCATATCCGCATTATCTATCAATGCCAAAAATTCTCTTGGCCCAGACGAACGAAGAAACTCGTTTGAATTACATTTTGACTGAAAACCTCCAATCTCAATTATTCGTTTGCCTGTTTTTTTTCTGACATAGTCAAGAACTTCCGAGATAAAAGGGTCTTTATTTATTATATATGCCAAAATATAATTCTGCCTTTTAATGTCTGTCTGTAACTTCCGATAATAATCCGCATCATGCAAAAATACTGGATCCAAAACATATTTAGCCGAACTTAATCCAACTTGTTGCATTTGCTGAGCAGTTTTATTTTCCCTAAAAGATATAAACTTAAAATCTTTAAGCTTGTTCTTTAGTTCAAGTAGCTGACTATCGTCATTTATTAATCTGCCAACACTTGCCGCATATGACATCTTATGAGAGGATTGAACAAAATCAAGATAATACACCGGATCATTACCGCATAAATAATTTGTATTCCAGACCTGATCGCTTCCTATCATATAGATGTCTGCAATCGGCTTATCTTTTAATAACTCTGAAATAGTATTGTATCTGCGAGTTAACACTTGCTTATTGATTATGGAGTCAAACCGCTTCTTCCTCTTTATAAAAGCGAACAAAAAAATAGTATTGACAATGATCTTCTTTAATCTTTTTAATTTAGTCAATCCACCATTTGAATAAAATGGTCTATAATCTAATGTTTCAACATCAAAGCCACTTTCTTCAAGAAATTTTGTTAACGAATATGCCTGAAGGACAGAACCAAAATTATTGTTTTGACTGTGCAAGGTAACTAAAAGTATTTTCATAATTTTTTAGATGAGCGTATAATTATAAACAATTCTGCAATATATAATAATGAATATACAATAGATATTAACGACAAGAAATAATACACGTTTAAATTCAATATTGATACCATTATACTTATCAATACAAGAGTCACAATAAAAAGTAGCTGAAATACAAATTCCACCTTTTGTTTTGAAGATAGCACAAAAGCAAAACCTACTGCACCAACGAGAAACCTCACGGTAAACATTGGAATAAATATTTTCAAATAAACGCCTGCCTCTGACCATTCTTTTCCAAATATCCATGAACACAAACTCTCTCCGCCAATAAATAAAATGGCCATAATCGGAATTATAATGCCAACCGCCAATAACAATGTTTTTTTGGTGGACTGATAATAATTATTTTTGTTTTTTATTTCTACCGTTGAATCAGAAAAATGGACTTTGGCAATATTTGAACTAAATACATTTAATGGTAATCCGAGTAACCTGACAGAAATCGAATAAATACCCAATACTGCCATACCATATGACATACCAATAATAATGCTAATCAAAGAATATGATAAGGCATTTAAAAATGATGCCGGAGCAGATAGAAAAAACTGTTGTTTATATTTGTTTGCCACATATTTTATTCGGGAAAGAGAAAACTTTGAAAGCCTGAAAACATGTTTAATTGAAATATTTTTTGATTGTTTTTTTATGCCTAACAATTGCCCTAAAAACTGCGATATAAGTAATCCCCAACTACCAAATTTAAAAAATGCAAAAAATAACATCAACGCATTTTGTGCTACAGAACGGATAAGATACACTGATGTCATTAATTTAAAATCCCGATATCTATTATTTACTGCATTCAATATATTAACTATACCACTTATAATAAGCAGTGCAAGTACTATTAACGACAATAATATTGAACCAGAGTAACCATCTATTTTAAAATATCCATAACATCCGATTGAAACTACAAGACTGATACTTAAACATATTATTATGCTCAATCTTATTAAAGGATATACTTCATTTGACCTTGAATTAACAATAGACACATCATATCTGCCGTTAATTATTGTACTAAATATAGCCACAATTGATATAACAAAAGTGAAAACACCAAAGTCCGAAGTCGAATAAAGCCTTGTCAAAATCGGAGAGCATAGCAACGTGACAACTTGAGCTAATATTGACCCTGAAACTAGTGTTCCTATAGACTTAATAAAGTCACTTTTTGCAAATCTTGCTATATTTTTTTTCATCTTCTATTCATTAACTTCTGAATAAAATATACGGGTAGCACAAATATTAAAATTAATGAAGACATTGTTAATAATGTGTTGACATTGCAGGCAACCATACATGTTGAGAATCGAATAAACACATAGGCAGCAAAAAATTGGACAAAACAATATTTTGACTTAATCATTAACTTTTCCAAATATAGGGCTATACTATAAAATAAACATATTAATAATGGCCCTAAAAGATAGCCTAAATAAAGAGCTCCGTGAACAGAGATTGGGAGAAGAAATCCATTCGTTAATGTACCTCCAGATACAAATTTATTGTAAATAACAGATGTGCTCTCAAGGCCACTATCCTTTACGAAAAGGTTCAATCCCATAGTTGACCTAAAAAAATCATATACAAAATTCCCTAAATCATAATAGGCGTTTTCTTTCATATCTAAAGCAGATGCAACGGATATCGGGCCCAACAAATAAATTTCTCCCTGATATGATGCTACCCCTTCAGTATCCGATTGTGCGATCGCATCAATATATGACGTATAATTAAATGCATAAAAAGTTTTATATATGCTCAATAAAACCAAAACAGATGCTGCAGCAATACATAATAATGCAGTAATTTTCTTTTTATATTCCGGGAAAAACTTTCTCATTAGATATATACAGGCAAACCCCGTATACACCTGCTGAGATCTTTGCTCTCCAACAATTATTGAAACACATAAAATGGCGCCGATAATTGCAGTGTATAAAAATTTATTTTTTCTGGTATAATAAAACTTTAAACTACTATTATATGCAATTAAAATAAATCCTAGTAAAATAGAAACTAATAAAACCTCTCTAAAAAAATAGTCAATTGTCGATAATTCCACACTTCCGACTCTCGACATTGTAGATGAATCTAACTTAAAAAAGTTCAAATGGTTAAATGTCGAAGGCCTTAATAAAAGTATAAAAATAGCGAATACTAGATAAATTTTTATACTCTTATTAGAGTTTGCATAATCCGTAACATTATTTATTTCATAATTTAATTTAGGCTTCTTTTCATATGATTTTAATAAGAAAAAAATATATACAAAAAAAAGCTCATAACACATATACAAAATCGCTGCAGATATTAATTGTACATCAGAGCAATAATACTGTGCTACATGATAATTAGGATTAATTGCAATTAACAACGGAAGTAAGCTATACCTCATAAAAGCAACTATTCCAACTATTCTAAATGTTAGGGATGCATTATTTTTTAATATAGTAAATATAGAAAGACAAAATATTATCTCAAAAAATAAAGGCAACATAAATAAGTACTCATATCCAAAAGCTGGATGTGAAGCACAATATATAATAGTAAATATTGAAAATATATGAAGTAAAAGATATATTTTACTAGCCATTCCTCTCGAACTACGCTAAAATTATTCAATAAAATTACACAAATAAAATCATATCTTCTTAAACATTCATAGAATTACTCTTTGATTTCTTCAAGCATATGAAATAAACGCTTATTTACCACATGGGAAGCTATCTCAAGCAAATACGTCCTTAGTCATGGCTTATAGCATTTACAATCATTATCTTAGTTCAAATAAATTTAATCATGAAATTGCTTTTATCTTACAATTTTAATAATATTTCTCAATAAAATTCCTTTACTATCCTACTGCACGCCATACCATCTCCATAAGGATTAACAGCCTTGCTCATCTTCTCGTATGCTTCTTTGTTTTCAAGCAATTGGGAAACTTCATGCACTATCTTGTCATAGTCAGTTCCGACAAGTTTTACTGTCCCTGCATCTAGTGCTTCCGGTCTTTCAGTTGTATCTCTCATGACCAGTACCGGTTTTCCGAGTCCAGGTGCTTCTTCCTGGATTCCGCCACTGTCTGTCAAGACTATCGTGGATTTTTCCATCAGATATACGAAACTCAAATATTCCAATGGTTCTATGAAAAACATATTTCCAAGGTTCTCAAGATTTTCCCCAAACACCTGATGAATCGGTTTCCTAACATTAGGATTCAGATGCATCGGATATACAAAATCCACATCAGGATATTTTTGAGTCAAATCTTTTATTGCAGTACACATGTTGATGAAGCCATCGCCAAAATTCTCCCTGCGATGCCCTGTTATCAGCACAAGTTTCTTTCCTCCTGACAGACGATTAACATCATAGCCTGCTGTCTTCAAGACATCTTCCAGTGCTTTATCAAGACTATCATCTGTTTTTATCTTGTTGACAACCCAATAAAGGGCATCAATAACCGTATTCCCCGTTACAATAATCTTGTTCTCTGACACATCTTCCTTCAAAAGATTGGATTTGCTAAGAGGGGTAGGAGCAAAATGATATGTCGCTATTCTTCCGGTTATCTGTCTGTTCATTTCCTCTGGCCACGGACTATATATATTATGAGTTCTGAGCCCCGCTTCTACATGTCCTACCGGAATTTGCTGATAAAAAGCAGCAAGCGCAGCTGCCGTAGAGGTTGTAGTATCTCCATGTACCAATACGACATCAGGAGATGCTTTCTTCAAGACATCCCGCATTCCCGTCAGTACACGCGCTGTCACGTCGTATAGGTCCTGACCTTGTTTCATTATATTCAAGTCATAATCTGGCTTGATGTCAAATATATGCAAGACCTGGTCAAGCATCTCACGATGCTGACCGGTTACACACACAATCGTTTCAAAATCTTCCGGAAACTTTTGGAATTCCTTTACAAGGGGTGCCATTTTAATGGCTTCCGGACGCGTCCCGAAGACAAGCATTATTCTTTTCATATCAAATCGTATAAATTTTTATCTTAAAGACATATAACTATCACCTTGAGCTATATTTCTAATATATCATAAATCATATCTCATTCCACAATCCACCGCTCGATGTTCCTGGTTGCACTGCTGAAATTCACGCCGATGCACAGGACCGTGCGACTGTCCGCAGCAAACGGAAGGGCATACTGCTTCTCCTCTATCTGCTTCATGGCTTCCTCTGCCGTTCCGTCAAGTTTGAATTCCATAACATAAACATAGTCCGATGTCTGGAGCACAAGGTCTATCCTGCCTTGCGATGTTCTGTATTCAACCTGCGTGTATAATCCCACAAGTCTGAATACTATGAACAGCACATTCTGATAATGCAGTTCGATATCCCTAGCCATTTCATACGGGCAATCAGACAGGAAACTCCGGAGACGCTCCATGAAACCGTCAATATTTCCGTTCTTCACGTCCGAAATGAATTCCCATATCGCAAATCCGCTTTCCGTTTCCTGAACAGGCGTGTAATACGGCAACAGAAAATCCATGAAACCTTCTTCCACTTCCCTGTTCGGGAATCCGAGTTCAAAAATTTTGGGCTCAGGAATATAATTTTTTATCGTAAGATACCCGCTCTGGTAGATTACCGGTATCGGGTTGGTGGACGCCGGGTCGATGCTGTCCAAGATTTTTGACGTAGTCTTCTCATGCGCCATCTTATACAAATCATACTTGTGCCGTTTCAGCAGCTCTACAAGATATGTAGGCGTACCGGTCTCGAACCAGTAACTTCCGTAACGTCCTTTCGCAAATGCATTCAGCACGCTGAATGGATTATAGATGCCGTATGGTGTCCACGGATTGAAGTGATAGCCGTCATAATTCTCTTTCAGTTGTCCGCATGCCTCCTCATAACTCTGTCCGTTCGCTTCACCAAGCCTTCTGATGTCCTCGTCGAAGTCACGCAGCAATTCGGATTCGCTGATGCCGCAGATGTCGGCATAACGCTCATCCATCGATATGTCCATAAGGTTGTTAAGGTCACTGAACACGCTCACTTTTCCGAACTTCGTCACGCCCGTAAGCATTGCGAAGCGGATATGGGCATCTTCGGACTTCAATGACCCGTAAAATGCCTTGAGAATCTTTCTGTATAATTCCTGAAGAGAGTCATTTCCTATCGTCTGAAGCAATGGCTTGTCATATTCATCAACAAGGATAACCGCACGGACTCCTGTCTTTTCATGT
This sequence comes from uncultured Bacteroidales bacterium, assembly GCA_944323245.1. Taxonomy (GTDB): domain Bacteria; phylum Bacteroidota; class Bacteroidia; order Bacteroidales; family UBA932; genus Cryptobacteroides. The sequence goes on along the minus strand of CALURT010000015.1, from coordinate 30,622 downwards.
GCCCTGCGGATTACTCCAGCAAAGCGTCTTTCGAGTCCTACCTCTGCGGCATTTCTACCGTACTCTGATTCCCAGCCAACAACAGATTCTTCAAGAAGTTCAGTCAAAGAGTCCGCCGTATCGTATTTCTGCGTATTCAGGTCCAGATGAAAGACAGGATAACACTGCCATTCCTTTTCGAGTCCGGTTATCGCCAAACCGTCAAACAAGTCCTTCTTACCCTCGAAATATGCCTCAAGCGTACTTATCAGAAGGCTCTTTCCGAACCTGCGCGGTCTGCTAAGGAAATAGTAGTTTCCCGAATCTACAAGATTGTATATCAGGGAGGTCTTGTCTACATAAGCATAGCCCTCCTTGCGCAATTTCTCGAAATTCTGTATTCCTATCGGATATTTCTTCATCGCAAAAAGATTTCTCCGGCAAATATACTATTTATCATATATTTCGAAGCGGGAATTCTTGCTTTTGAACTCCGGTACGACCTTTTTCATGAATATCACCATATCCGGGATATTGACGGCACGGGAGAGATTCTCCAAAACGTCGACTGCCTTCTTCGCTTCGTCATAATCATATTCCCTCACCTTGGCTATGCGGATGCGGTTATGCGATGTAGGCAAGGTGTTTTCATTGTTCGCAAGGACTTCTTCATACAGTTTCTCGCCCGGACGGAGTCCAGTGTATTCGATCTTGATGTCCACGTCAGGTTTGAATCCCGCAAGGGTAATCATGTTGCGGGCCAAAGTGTCTATCTTGACGGACTCACCCATGTCAAAGACGAAAATCTGGTTTCCGTTCGTCATTGTGGCAGCCTCCATCACCAGACGGCAGGCCTCCGGAATCGTCATGAAAAACCTCGTAATATCAGGGTGTGTCACCGTGACAGGTCCTCCATGCATGATCTGCTCCTTGAACCTCGGAATCACAGAACCGTTGGAACCGAGCACGTTTCCGAACCTCGTTGTCACGAACTTGGTGGCACCCTTGACTTTGCCGCTTTCTATTGCCAGGCCGAGCGACTGCACGTAAATCTCAGCCAGACGTTTGGTACATCCCATGATATTGGTCGGGTTCACGGCCTTGTCCGTGGAAATCATCACCATCTTCTCGACATTGTACTCTATGCACTTGTCAGCCACGTTCCTCGACCCGGCAACGTTGACCAAGACAGCCTCGCAAGGATTTTCCTCCATCAGCGGCACGTGCTTGTAAGCAGCAGCATGGAAAACAACGTCAGGTCGGTATGTCCTGAAGGCGAAATCCAATCTCGGCTCAAGCCTCACATCACCTATTACAGGGACGTAGTTCAGGCCCGGATACCTCTCTTCCAATTCGAGGCGCAGATTGTGCATCGGAGTCTCTGCATTGTCATAGAGAATAAGTCTGCCTATGCCTATTGCAACCAATTGTCTGCAAAGTTCCGAACCGATGGAACCGGCAGCACCTGTAACCATTACTGTTTTCCCTTTGAAATTATCCGTGATTTCCTTCATTGAAATCTTGATTTCAGGACGGCCGAGCAGGTCTTCTATCTTGACCTCACGGATGGAATTCTTCATGATTTTCCCGTCGATGACCTCGTCGATTTCCGGAGCAAGGAGGACTTTCAGATTATTGTCGGTACAGTATTTTATCAAAGTTCCCTGCACATCCCTCGCATCCTTGTCACGGGAAAAGAGGATGGCATCGATTCCATGATATTTTTTCAGATACACAATACTGCCGCCATCCGTATAGTAATAGATTTTAAGTCCGTCTATGGTCTGGCTCTTCAATGCCGTACCCGGAACCAAGAAACCCACTATCGAATAATGAGGGGAATTGTAAAGTCTCTTCACCAAGGCCACCGACTTGTCATTCGTTCCGAATACCAATACCTGCAGCCTCGACTTGTCAACTTTCAACTTGTTCATAATGGCATCGTAAACCACTATCATGGAAATCCTGACCAAAAGCAGGAAAGTAAACGTCAGGACCAAATCCGACAGCAGGACGTACCAGAAACCAGGATACCTAAACTCATGGACTATATACAGCAAGCTCAGTAGGACCTCTTTCCCGACCACTGCCATGAACAGCGTAGCCAATTCACGCAAGGTGGAATGCCTTATTATGGAATGGTTCGTCTTCAGCAGGAAAAACATCAGCAACGATGTCACAGCGGCAGACACCAACCAAATGAGGACTGCATTTTCAGTAATGTCCGATGAGCTGATAATCAATTTCGCAAAAAGGACTGCGACGCCGGATGCGAAAACCGAAGCGCACAAATCGATCGCAAGTATCAATTTCGCACTGAAATACCTGTCAAGGTGCAATTTTGTAGCAAGTTTTCTAATCATGGAACAGTCTTAAAGTTTTAACACACACGATTCAAAACGTCATATTGGGCGTAAAGTTACAAAATGTTTTTAATTTTTACCCCCGATGGTACATTTTTTCATAATATTCCTGATAATCACCGCTTGTGACGTTGTCAAGCCAGTCCTGATGGTCCAGATACCAGCGCACGGTCTTCTCTATTCCCTCCTCGAACTGAAGGCTCGGTTCCCAGCCGAGTTCCCTCTGCAGTCTGGAAGAATCGATGGCATACCGCATGTCATGCCCTTTCCTGTCCTCGACGTATGTGATGAGGCTGTCGCCCGTCCCCTCCGGATTTCCGATAAGCCTGTCCACAGTCCTTATCAGCACTTTCACAATATCGATGTTCTTCCACTCGTTGAATCCGCCGATATTGTATGTTTCAGCTGTTTTCCCCTTGTGGAATATCAAATCTATCGCCCTCGCATGGTCCTCGACATAGAGCCAGTCACGGACATTCTCCCCTTTCCCGTACACAGGCAGAGGTTTGCCGTGGCGGATATTATTGATGAACAGAGGTATAAGCTTTTCGGGAAACTGGTAAGGTCCGTAATTGTTCGAACAGTTGGTCACGATGACAGGCATGCCGTACGTGTCGTGGAACGCCCTCACGAAATGGTCGCTCGATGCCTTGGAAGCACTGTACGGGCTGTGGGGATTGTATTTGGTATCCTCCCTGAAAAAATCCCGGCCGTAGGCAAGATGATGTTTTCCTGACGATGCCTTTGTAGTGAACGGCGGTTCGACGCCCTCAGGTTCGGAGAGTTCCAATGCCCCGTAGACTTCGTCCGTGGAAATATGATAAAACCGGCATCCGACATCACCTTTCTTCCAGCCGCCGTCCTCCCACGCAAGCCTTGCAGCCTGCAGGAGACTCAATGTCCCGAGAACGTTGGTTTTGGCGAAGGTGAACGGGTCCTTTATGCTCCTGTCCACATGGCTTTCCGCCGCAAGATGGATGATGCCGTCTATATCGTGTTCCTGCATTATCCGGCAAATCCCGTCGAAGTCGCAGATGTCCGCTTTTATGAAAGTGTAATTGGGGGCGGACTCCACGTCCCTGAGATTGGCAAGGTTGCCGGCGTAAGTCAGCTTGTCCACGTTGACTATATGATAATCAGGGTATTTGTTGACAAAAAGCCTTACGACATGGCTTCCGATAAAACCGGCACCTCCGGTAATCATTATATTTCTTTTCATAGACTCAGATATTGTTGTCAGACAAGATTCCAATACAGTTTTTCAAGGATTCGCGCCAATGCGGAATGCTCAGACCGAAAGCGGACTTGATTTTCCGTTTGTCCAATACGGAATAATGCGGCCTCAAGGCCTTGCTCGGATACTCCTCGCTGCGGCATGGTCCGACCGCACAGTCATGCCCGGCCAATTCGTTGACGGCAACGGCGAAATCGTACCAGCTGCAGACGCCCTCGTCCGTATAATGGTATATTCCGGTCTTGTTTTCCGCATTGCCGTCAGCGATTATCGCAAGTATCGCAGAAGCGAGGTCCGCAGCACAGGTGGGAGTCCCGACCTGATCGTAAACCACTTTCAATGAATCCCTTTCTCCGGTGAGCTTCAGCATGGTCTTCACGAAATTCTTCCCGCAAGGGGAATAAAGCCACGCTGTTCGGATTATTATGGCCTTGCATCCGGACTCCTCCACGGCCTTCTCACCGGCCAATTTTGTCCTGCCGTAGGCGTTGGCAGGAGCAGTTTCCGCATCTTCGGTATATGGCACGCATGCATTGCCGTCGAATACGTAATCGGTGGAAACATGTATCAGCAGAGAAGAGTTTTCCCTGCATGCTTCGGCAAGATTGCGCACCGCATCGCAGTTCACAGAAGCCGCTGCAGTCTCGTCTTCCTCCGCCTTGTCAACGTTCGTATATGCCGCACAGTTGACCACAATACCGATATTCCCGTCCTTCACGGCTGCAAGCACCGCTTCCTTGTCGGTCATGTCCAATTCAAAAATTCCGTCCTCACCTTGGACAATATCCGTAAACACAAACCGTCCGGAAATGCCATACACATCCGCAAGCCGCCTCAATTCACGTCCGAGCTGCCCGCAAGCCCCCGTCACCAAAATATTCCTATTCTGCATAATAATCAGTGTTATAATCGAAAAGATCCCGGGCATCTTTCAATAGAGGATGATGCATATCCTTTTCGGAAAGGATGATATTTCCGGCAGGTATTTTCCAGTCAATGCCTATGTCAGGGTCGTCCCATGCAATTCCCGCCTCCTCCGAAGGGGAATAAGGATTGTCGCACTTGTACTGGAAGACGGCCGTTTCGCTGAGCACCGAAAATCCGTGGGCAAAGCCGCGCGGAATGAATAGCTGGAGCTTGTTTTCAGAGGACAATTCCATAGAAAAATATCTGCCGAACGTCGGAGAGCCTTTCCTTATGTCCACAGCCACATCCAACACCCTGCCGCTTACCACTCGTACCAACTTGCCCTGCGAAGCCCTGCCTTTCTGATAATGCAGTCCGCGCACGACTCCGTACGAAGACATCGATTCATTGTCCTGCACGAAATCCACCGGTCTGACTTCCCTTTCGAAAACCGCCCTGTTCCAGCTCTCGAAAAAATATCCGCGGGCGTCCCTGAACACGTCAGGTTCCACGATACAGACACCCTGTAAGAATGTTCCCGTCGCTTTCATATTGCCGTCATTTCCGGGAAATTATCTTCATAAGGTACTGTCCGTACTGGTTCTTGATCATCGGGGCGGCGACCTCAGCCACCTTCTCCGCCGAAATCCAGCCCTTTTCGTAGGCGATTCCCTCAAGGCAGGCCAATTTCAATCCCTGACGTTTCTCTATGACTTCCACAAAGATAGAGGCTTCCGCCAATGAATCGTGTGTCCCTGTGTCCAACCATGCGAAACCTCTGTCCATGGTATGGACCTTCAATGCCCCTGCTTTCAGAAATTCCTGATTGACAGTGGTTATCTCCAATTCCCCTCTTGCCGAAGGCTTGATGTTCTTGGCGATTTCAACGACCTTGTTCGGATAGAAATAAAGTCCGACCACGGCGAAATCCGATTTGGGCTGGTCAGGTTTTTCTTCTATGGAAAGGCAGTTGCCGTCTGCATCGAATTCGGCGACTCCGTATCTTTCAGGATCTTCCACGCGATATCCGAAAATCGCCGCCTTTTGCTCATTTTCGACTGCGTCTACCGCTTTTCCCAACAGTTCCGTAAGTCCCGACCCGTGGAAAATATTGTCGCCCAAGACAAGGCAGACTGAACTGTCGCCTATGAATTCCTCGCCTATGATAAAGGCCTGCGCCAATCCGTCCGGACTCGGCTGCTCCGCATAACTGAAATTCACTCCGAAATCGGAGCCGTCGCCAAGCAGTCTTCTGAATGCCGGAAGGTCCGCAGGTGTGGAAATAATCAGAATATCACGGATACCGGCGAGCATAAGCACCGATATCGGATAATATACCATAGGTTTGTCGTAAACTGGTATCAACTGTTTGCTGACACCCTTGGTTATCGGATACAGCCTCGTTCCGGAACCGCCCGCCAAAACTATTCCTTTCATCATTCCTTGTTTTTCTGAACAGATTCGACAAATATATGAATTTTAGCGTTTATCCGCAATATTGTCAGAAGAGGTCAACTGATTTTGCTGTAATCCCGGACAGAATATTTGTTTTTCCTGATTTCCTTGGCGAGGCCCGAATTTTCAGCCGACGACAATTCCGGATCGGCTGCAAGCACAGTCTGGGCGCATTGGCGGGCATCGTTCAATATGAGACCGTCCTTGGCAAGGGACGCTATGCCCAACTCTATCGGCAACCCGCTCTGCTGGGTCCCTTCCAAATCTCCCGGGCCGCGCATCTTCATGTCCTCCTCGGCCAATTCAAAGCCGTTTTCCGTAGCGCACATCAGAGCTATGCGGTGCTTCGATTCCTTGCTTAACTTATGGCCGGTCATAAGGATACAATAGGATTTTTCCGAACCCCGGCCTACCCTTCCCCTCAACTGGTGCAGCTGGCTGAGGCCGAACCTCTCAGCACTTTCGATGACCATCACCGAAGCGTTTGGCACGTCCACCCCGACTTCTATCACTGACGTAGCCACGAGAATGTCGGCCTTGCCCGAGGAAAAAGCATCCATGTTGAATTTCTTGTCTTCGTTGGTCTGCTGTCCGTGCACGATTGCTATCCTGTAGTCCGGAAACGGAAAAGCCTTCACAATCTGCTCGTAACCCATTTCAAGATTCTTGTAATCCATCTTTTCGCTCTCGAAAATAAGAGGATAGACGACAAAAATCTGCCTTCCGAGGGCAATCTGGTCCTTCATGAAACGGTACAACGCCAATCTTTTCCCCTCGGTGGCCGCCATAGTCTGTACCGGCTTCCTCCCTGGAGGCAACTCGTCTATCACTGACACGTCCAAATCCCCGTACAATGTCATGGCAAGCGTCCTCGGAATCGGCGTGGCCGTCATCACAAGCACATGCGGAGGCACTCCGCACGAAGTTTTCCTCCACAATTTGGCCCTCTGTTCCACTCCGAACCTGTGTTGCTCGTCGATTATGGAAAGTCCGAGATTCCTGAAAACCACATTGTCCTCTATCAAGGCGTGTGTACCGACGATAATGCCGATGCTTCCATCCTCAAGGCCTTGATGGACGACCCTGCGTTCTGCCGCTTTGCTGCTCCCGGTCAGAAGGGCCGGAGTGACTCCGGTCCCCTGCAGATATTTTGATATGTTCCTGAAGTGCTGCTGTGCAAGGACTTCCGTAGGTGCCATAATGCAGGCCTGAAAACCGTTGCCCACGGCTATCAGTGCAGTCAGTACTGCAACCATCGTCTTGCCGCTTCCTACGTCCCCCTGAAGCAGACGGTTCATCTGTCTGCCGCTTTTCATGTCCTCACGGATTTCCCGTATGACTCTTTTCTGCGCTCCGGTAAGGTCGAACGGCAGGGAACCGTAACATATATTGAAAGCATCCCCTACTTTCGGCATGACGATTCCGTGTTCGTTCCGGCTGCGGATATATTTCTGTTTCAGCAGCGAGAGCTGGAGAAGGAAAAGTTCTTCGAATTTCAGCCTATACTGCGATTTTTCGAGGGCCGATGCGTCTTTCGGGAAATGGATGTTTCTAAGTGCAAAATGAATCGGGACAAGCCCCTTTTCCATCAGCAGCCGCTTCGGGATGCAGTCCTCTATGTCCGGCAGACACATGTCTAGGGCGGCCGACATCAGTTTCGTCATCGTCTTGTTCGTGATGCCGCTGTTCTTGAGTTTCTCGGTACTCGGATAAATGCCCGTCATGCTTTCAGTACGGCCAGAGGCCTGCGCTCCGGCAGGATCGACCTCCGGGTGTACCATGTTCAGATGTCCCTTGAAAAGCGACGGCTTGCCGAAAAACACGTATTCCTGACCTTTTTTCAGCTTCCCGGCCATCCATTTGATTCCCTTGAAAAATACGATTTCGAGCAGGCCGCTGTCGTCCTTCACGATAACCCTCATCCTTTTGACGGCATTGAAAGCCGTCCCTTCCAATTCCATGACCCCGGTTTTCCCGAAAAACTCGATTTCCACGACTTCCGCCCTGACCTGGACGTAAGCCATGTCCGGTGAAATCCCGGCAATCGGGACTATCCTGCTTCTGTCCACATATCTGTGCGGATAAAACCTGAGAAGCTCGCCCGCCGTATGGATATTGAGTTCGCTCTTGAACAATGCCGCCCTTTTCGGCCCGACTCCGGGCAGAAACTGAATATCGGTATCCAATGTATTAGACGGCATGGTTGTGAAAAATTATATCCCGTACTCATAAGTTCATAGGAGAGTGGCTGAAACCGTGTCCTGCGGCATGTAACCTGTATCTTCCGGAAGAGGGATTCCCTGTGCCGCCGCTCCTGCTCCTGCAGCCACTGCCAATGCATCGCATCTTTCGTTTTCAGGATGGCCGGCATGCCCCTTTATCCATGAAAATGTCACCCTGTGCCTGCGGTACACCTTCAGGAATCTCATCCACAAATCGGGATTCTTCGCCTTGGCGAAGCCCTTTTTCTCCCAATTGAAAAGCCATCCCTTGCTCACCGAGTTCACAACGTATGAGGAGTCGCTGACCACCCTTATGTCGGCATTGTCCCATTTCACCGCTTCGAGACCCACGATTACCGCCATAAGCTCCATCCTGTTGTTCGTGGTGCGGGCATAACCTCCTGACATCTCCTTGGTCTTTCCGGCACATTTCAGCACGATTCCGTAACCTCCCGGGCCAGGGTTGCCGCTCGAAGCGCCGTCCGTATAAAGATATATCGGAGGCCTGTTTTCCGTACGGGTCGCAGAGCTATTCAATTACCTTTCCTCCCTTGGGCCTGATTATCGAATCCGGCATGGTGACGTTCATCTTGCCGGCCTGCAGCTTGTCGTACGCCTCCCTGTGGTGGTATATATCGATGGCAGCATAAATTGCCGACATCATCGAAAGAGGATTGGCAAGATCCCTCCCGGCCATTTCGAATGCCGTCCCGTGGTCAGGGGATGTCCTTACTACTGGAAGTCCCGCCGTGAAATTGACTCCCGATTCGAAGGCAATGGCCTTGAACGGGGCAAGTCCCTGGTCATGATACATCGCCAATGTGGCGTCGAACCTCCTGTAATTCGAAAGTCCGAAATATCCGTCTGCCGAATAAGGCCCGAAAGCAAGTATTCCCTCCTTCTTGGCCATGTCCACGGCCGGCAGGATGATCGACTGCTCCTCGTCTCCGAGCAGACCGCCGTCGCCGCAATGCGGATTGAGGCCGAGAACGGCAATTTTCGGGGCCACGATGCCGAAATCCCGTTTCAGGGACAGGTTCATGATACGGAGTTTCTTCAGTATCAGATCTATGGAAAGTTTCGACGGCACGTCCTTCAACGGAATATGTCCCGTAGCCACACCAACTTTCAGGCTGTCGCTTATCATGATCATGGCCACCTCGTCAGCACCGAAAACCTTCTCCAAGTACTCCGTGTGCCCCGGGAAACCGAAGCCTGCATTGTCCATGGATTTTTTGTTGATCGGTGCGGTAATCAGGACATCGATATAACCGTTCTTTATCTCCTCGACGGCCTTTTCCAATGAGACCATGGCGGCCTTGGCGGAATCGGCCGTAGGCTGGCCCGGCTCAACGTAAACGTTGTCCGGAAGACAGTTTACGATATTCACGCGCTTCTGATGGGCATCGCGTGCCGAATTCACCACGTTCGTATTGATCTGCTCTATGTTATGAATCTGTTTTCTGTAAAAACCGAAAATCTTGGACGAGCCGTAGATAACAGGAGTGCACATTTCTAAAATCCGTTCGTCGGAAAATGCCTTTATTATCACTTCGTAACCTATCCCGTTGCCGTCTCCCTGGGTTATCCCCACCGTCAGTTTCCTGTTGTTCATCGCTGTATGTGTTTTATTCCAATCTGCGCCACACGGGCGCATTCATCGAACAAAGTTAATAAAAAAAGACCGGCTCAAAAATAATTTCGCCGGTCTTTCTCTGTTTTCCGTAAAAATGTGCGCAGGAGCAGAGTCGAACTGCCACACCATTTCTGGCACTACCTCCTGAGAGTAGCGCGTCTACCAATTTCGCCACCTGCGCCTCAGAAAAGTGGTGCAAAGATACAAAAGATTTTTTATATTACAACATTGAACCCGAAAGAAACTTCCCAATCTTCCACAGTAAGCGTCAGATCGGCCTTTGCATAATCTATAACGAGTTCTACATCGGCAAGTTCCCTCGCCGTCCAGTCATATCCTCCCTCCTCAAGATATTCGCCGATGGCGAAGTCACGCAGACTCCGGTCATCCTCGGCAACCCTCAGAATCAGCGAAGAATCGTACTGCCTCGGCACATTGACATGGAAGATTCCTTCCGTATCCGGCTTCATGACATATCTGAAATCCCCGTGTTCCGGAGTCATATCGAAGCCGTAGCCTGATACATTACCCACCGTTTCCAATGAGAACGGGTACACCGCTCCGGATTCACCGGTCATCTTCACTGAAATCCTGCAGTAATTCTTGCTCAGGACGATCTTGTCCTCGCAATATTCACCGGAAGCATCCACGGTGGAACAATACGTGTAAACGGGCGGACATTCCTCGCCAAGAGGTATCCTCAGACCGTTCCCGTCCGAGAATCTCCCGTCATCCCCCGCTGCTGCGGCGATTTCAGCCGGGCCTCTCGGTATTTCGAATATCAGGGCGGCCCCGTCATGCCCGTTCCCTGCCCCGGCAACCGTTCCTGCGGGCACGTATTCATCGGAGAATAGCGAGCCGTCCGATGCTGCGACATTCACTTTCACATGGGACATCGTAGCGGTTCCGCTCATATCGAGCCTCAACCGGCACGGGCAGTCGCTCCTGTCCTCCTTGATGGAACATGCTGCTGCCATCGGAATCAGGAGGCAGGCGACATACCTTGACAGAGATATTCGGGCTGACATGGCAGATAATTAAATTGTTACAGTAGAAGATGTTCCCTCCTCCCAGTCGGAAACGGTGATGGTAAGCGATATTGTGCCGGCCGACACAGGTACGTCCGGATCATCCGAACCGAGGCGCGTGATTATCAGTTCCTCGATGTCGTACGTATGGTTCTGCTCTATGTTTCCTATGCTGACGGGATAATAGTAAGTCTTTCCGAGTATGGAAGCCTCAACCACAAGTCTCGTAAACCTCGGAGACCATATTCCGGAAGTCGAGTCCTCGGCTGTAGGATTAGGATAGCAATAATAGTAATGCGGCGTCGTATAGCTGCTTCCGTCTGCTATCGAAGCGCTGATACCGCTGTCCGAAAGCAATCCGGGACAATCGGAGAAGCTACCTGACATGTTCAGCCACAATGAAGGGACGGATGCGCCGGAGTAAAGTCTGTCGCCTGCGACGTTGCTCAGATATATCTTGTTGATTACTATCGGAGTCCCGGCATACTGCTCGGCCGAGAGGGCGTTTGTTATCTTGCTTATGCTTACCCTCGCAACCAATCTTTTCACATTGATGGTCAATTCATTGTCAGCAGACGTAATGGTGGCGGATTTCATTCCTGTCATGACGAAATTGCCCGTGGAATTGTCGGAAAGCTGCGATTTGGCGGCGTTGAAACCGTCCAATGACGTCACATTGAGGAGGTCCGGAGCATTCACCACCGCCATGATGCTCTTTTCTCCTACGGTACAGTCCACCTCCACCGATGCGGTTTCGCTTTTGCCGTAGGCATCCAGTGCTCCGTCGTTTCGGAAAACGAATACCTGGACGTTGTTGACTGCCGCTTCTCCGTCGGTGGTCATGACTTTCGACAGAGATGCCGACAGGTCGTTCACGGGAATACTGATGGAAACCGGCACTTTTTCTCCGATGATTTCCGGTGAACTTCCGTGGTTTTCAGTACAGCCTGCAATCATGCAGGCAGACAGCACGCATGGGACTGCGGCCAAGAAATTGTTTCTGTAATGTTTCATAAATACTTGATTTAATTTAGGTTGTTGTTGATTCTGTATTTGAGTACCGCCGACATTTCGGGGTCAAGATTGGCCCTGTGCCTCATGGCAGGATCCGAAGCCACGCTTTTGCCGTATGATTCGCTTGCTTCCCTGTACCTTCCCATTCTCGACAGTACCAATGCCGTCAGATAACTTACTTTCGGATTCTCCTTGTCCAATGTCCGGAGAATTTCCAATGCCGATTCATCATATCCCGCCGATGCCATCGCAAGAGCCCCGTTGTAATCGCCGTAGGGTTTGAGCAATGTGGCTGCTGTCCTGTAGTCGAGATTTTTAAGGGCCATGACACCTCTCATGTACACCGAGTCGATTTCCGTAGTATGTACGGTATCCTTCACCATGTTTTTCCTGTGCAGATGGAATTCGAAACGGACTATCCTAAGTTTGGGATATATTTTCTCCCTGATATACCTGTATTCTGGCATTCTGCCCAATTCCGCTTCCGCGACATCCTTGTCGTCGAGTTCAGCGAGGCGGACAATCCTGTCTTTGACAATCCCGGAAAGGACTGTATCATTTTGGACAAGAGTCCTGAAATATGCCCAGTTTTCAGGAATGCAGGACGATTTCAGCCGTCCGGCAATGTCCTCTTCCATGGCTCCCGAGAAGTAGCCGAGAACGGATTCAGACCTTTTCATCGCCAATTTCCCGTTATATCCGTAATTGCCTTCCAATGAGCATGATGCCGTCACCACTACGGAATCAGTAACCAGATCTTCATTCGCCCCGACGTCTGCGAATGATTTCCATATCCGTTTCAGTTCGGATGCGTTGTTCGGGGCAAGCGTATCGAACACGGCACTTCCTTTCCCGAATTCAATGTAGGCGTTCGTATGGTCCGTGACACGTCTTTCCAAGATCCTGAATATGTACCTCGGCCTGTCGTCCGCCATCGATGACAGGGAGCTGATGTAGAACACGAGACTGTCGATATCCGGCATCCTGCAAAGCATCTCTCCGTCCCTGTAGACCAATCCTTCGAGTTCTACCGTGATTCTGTTCATCCGGGGGATGGCGTTTACGGTCTGGACATATCTGTAAACGAGGTTTCCTTCAGATGAAGACATCACGGTATCCAGTCTCGTCTTTTCAGTCCGGATGGGATCCTTGACGAATTTTCTGAACATCCTGTCCCTGTTCTGTATTTTTCTTTCGTTTCTCGCTTTCATTAAATGATTGGTATAATGTTCCACCGCTGTCTTCACGCTTACGCCGAAAAGGTTTGCCGCCTCGTTGTCGTACACTACCGAACTGTCGTTTTTCATGGCGTATGTGTCCGGGAAATATCTCCGTATAAACTGTTCGAGCTGGTTTTCCCTGATAAATTCCGTACTGTCGGTCACGATGCTTTGAAGAAACGCCTCGTATCTTTCATACCCCCGCAACTGCCTTTGCCTGTACCTTTCTCCTGTGATATAGACAGGGTCAAGTCTGACCGAATCGGCCGCCACGGTATCGTACGAATCGCTCTCCGGACGGTACCGCCTTACGTACAGAATCATGTCAGGATTGAATTTCAACTGCAGGTCCGAGCATACAAGCGCCTGCGGCACAGTGATTTCGAACTGAATCTCCACCTTTCCGAGCCTTTCGGCCACATTCCTGAATCTTGCCGTGACTTTCGACGGCATGATTACGTCCGTAGCTGTCATTTCTCCGGTCTCGCTGTCCCGTACTGCATTCATTATCAACGGACCGGCCTTTTTCATGGGCACGGTATCGGTAATATCCACTGTATTCACGTCCCTGTACGGCGGCGGTGTCTGCGGCATGACCATACCCATTTCAACCCCTTCTGCCACTTTCTCTATTTCGGATATCCGTTTTCCTGTCATGCAGGATACCGCTGCAGACACCGCCGCCGCCAAAAGGACGATAAAACATTTAGAAGACATAGGACAACGCTATGATTATTTCATTCGGCAATATGAAACCTTTCGTTCCTTCCTCCTGGGTCACCCCGCATGAAGGACAGTCATATATCCTGTACTTTTTCACTCCTGACCAGAGCCCGAGGCCGAATTCGAGATTCAGATTGGGATGCAGCATATAGGTGTATCCCGCCGAAAATCCGATACCATAGCCGTCCCCTTCTTCCGTATCCCGGGAGACAATCCCGCCTCTGCTGTATTCCTGATACTGGAGTTTTCCTGCCACCCACCAGCCGGCAAAGGTGTGCCACGGCCACATTCTGATTCCTATGTTGTAGGCCTGCTGCCGGCGCTGCATCTGCTCGTCGGTATCCGGATAGAACGTGAAAGGATTGAATCTCGCTCCAGCCGTAACGCTCCAGTGACGGGCAAAGGCGTATGATGCCTCCATGTTGAGAGTACCGAAATCCACATAGCCCATGACATTCGTCGACACCGAAAACTGCTGCGCTCCCGCTATCCCGTGTACCGATACGGAAAGTATCGCCAAAAGGACTGTTTTTAATGCAAGTCGTTTCATGACGGACTACCTGTATCTGTAAAATACCTGCTCTATCATGGTCCGCTTGGACGGATAAAGCGTACACATCCTGCTCTGCAGGGAAGGGATGTCCGTCACGTCCGGCTGCATGGCCGCAAGGAAGTCGGATTTGGAAAAGCCCCTGTCATCCAGATATCTGAAAATCTGCGGACTGAACCAGTAGGAAGTCCCGAATTGAGGTACGGCCCCTCCGTAGCGTTCCTTGTACATCATGCTCTCCATATAATAAGCCCACATCTCCCCTACCTCGCAATATCCGGCATACTGTTCGGTACCGTCTCCGTATGTCATGCCTCCCGTACTTATGTACGAACGCAATATGTATTCGATATATTTGTCCCAATATCCGGTGCCTACCTGCGAGAAATGGCTGCAATGCGCCAATTCGTGCGTAACTGCCCTGTAGACGTCCCTGTAATCGGTCATTTCTTTCGTTCCTATGGTGACATCGGGGGCGAAAAAGGCGATGAGACCTGCAAAAGGTCCGAGAAACTTGGATATGTATTCATGTTTTACGACGGTCTTGTGATGGATCATCACTGCACTGCTTGCCGACAGGCCCGAAAAAAGCCATATTCTGAGATCCTCGGGAGGAAGAGTCAGATCCATGTCCTCCGCTGCGCACCGCGTAATGTAATCGTATGCTGCATTGTTCACTACCGACCGCAGATAGAGTTTCCTGTCGGAAGACTTGGTAATCGTCGCACTGATCCCATCTGCAGAGGCTCTCCCGAGAGTCGATACCGAAGCAGGGACAAGGACCCAGTTGAAGCCTATCGCAAATCCCTTCTCGTTTTTGAACATGAGACGGTATCTGAGTTTGGCGGAAAATTTCTTCGGGATGGAATAGTAGCCGTCCCTGTCGGTATAGGCCGAGGAAAATTTCACGAACGTGTTGCATACGACCTTTACTCCGGCCACACCGAAAGCCTGACCGCCGTTCGCATATTCATCCACGATTGTAATCCTTCCGGAAGGATTGACTTTCGGCTTCTTCGATTCGGGCATGAGGTATTCTTCATTGCCCGTCAGTCTGTAAGCCTCACGTTCCACGGCCTCCCAGTCTATGCCGTCGGAAGAACGTGTCCCGAGATCCGACTCGGTGATATGGCATTCGTCGAGAATCTCATACCTGATGTCGGGGAATTCATAGTCTTTCGGGACTACCGCATACTGCCATGTGATGGATTCCTCCGGCAATGACGGATCATGATAATAATCCCCGTCCACAAGAATCTGGTAGTCCAAAGGATAATCGAGAAGTTCGAGTTCGGAACCGTTGAGAAGATCGAACTCGGCTGAATTTTCAGGAAGGAACCTCACATAAAGATGCGAAGTCTGGATCTCTTCCCGCGATTTGGTAGGATAAACGGAAACGTATGCATCCCTGACATTCTCGGTGGTGTACGGATTCTCCAATTTGTCCCCGAGAACTATCATTCCGTGGCTGAGAACGTCTCCGACAGATCCGCCGGGAGCTGCGCCCGGCTCCAAACTCTCACCACTGCATGCCGACAACAACAGGGCCGACATGATAAAACCCGCAAATCTGTCCATAAATCAATTGTTTTTTTGTACGGGACAAATGTACGGGGGTACATCCGTGTTCCGAAAAAACAATCGTTTAATTTCAGATTCGGGGTTTCAAATGCTTACGAGCCGGATTTTTTAGAAATAAGATACTGTCCTTTGCTCAAGATCGGACAGAATGGAGTTTGCCAATCGGCTCACACCGAAGCGGAAAAGCTCCTTGTTCAGCCAGTCTTTCCCGAGTATCGATGATACAATCGAATAATACGAGACGGCATCCAACGAAGTGGATATGCCCCCGGCCGGTTTGAATCCGACTTTTCTTCCGGTGGCCCCGTAGTATTTGGCTATACATTCGCACATCACGTATGCGGCTGCAGGAGTGGCGTTTACGTTGACTTTCCCTGTAGAAGTCTTGATGAAGTCCGCTCCGGCTTCCATGGCAAGGAAGGATGCAGCAGCTATGGCTTCATGCTTCAGCAGAAGTCCCGTTTCTAAAATGACCTTCAGATGAACCTGACGTCCCTGTGATGCGGCGACCCTGTCTATTGCCTCCCTTACGGCACGGATTTCCTCGGAAGTCTTCTCGTAATCGCCTGCGAGAAAATGGTTGAGAGCAAGGACAATGTCTATTTCGTCCGCTCCGTTCTCAACTGCAAGTTCACATTCCCTGACCTTGACTTCAAGATAACTCTGCGATGTGGGGAAACATGCGGCTACTGCAGTTATGTGCACTTCATCTTCGGCTTTCACTTCCTTTACCGTCCTTGCGAAATTGGGATAGATGCAGATGGATGCAGGAAGAGGATATTCCGGAAAATTCTTATGAAAAGCGTTTACCTTTTCCACAAGTTTAGATACGGATTCCACGGTATCTTCCGTTCTCAACGATGTCAGGTCCATCATCGAGAAGCAGTCCTTCAGGACCTTTTGTGAAATGACATTGTCAATATTGGCGGCTACCATGTCCAAAGCCCTGTCGATGGCTTCCTTATCCGGCATATAGCCGTACTTTTTCAAATAATCTGTCATATTCTGAATTTTACGTTATTCTCTGTTTTTAGAATCGATGATAATGGTGACAGGCCCGTCATTCACGAGCGACACCTGCATATCCGCACCAAAAATACCTTTTCCTACCGGTTTTCCCAAAAATTCTTCGACGGTCGTGCAGAATTTTTCGTACAACGGGACTGCTGTTTCCGGCTTTGCGGCCTTTATATATGATGGCCTGTTTCCCTTGACGGTGGATGCATACAATGTAAACTGGCTCACTATCAGGATTTCTCCTCCGACATCGGATACGCTGAGGTTCATGACTCCGGCTTCGTCGTCGAATACCCGCAGAGCAGTGATTTTCTTCGCCGTCCATTGCAGATCCGCATCATCGTCACCGTCTGTAAATGCGGCCAATACGAGAAGGCCGGGACCTATCCTGCTCTCGTAATTCCGGGCGGCGACCGTTACCGAAGCCTTGCCCACTCTTTGTACAACTACTCTCATGTCAGCCCCTTATCTGTATCGAAAAACCTGCATCAATCAGCGGACGCACCATCTTCGTCATCTCGTCGACGGAATATTTCGTCAGATCCTTTTCCGGTGTTTCCCTGTCGAGAGTGTAGACCATGATTTCACGCGGACGGAGTTCCCTTACAAGTTCCATCCAGGCCGCAAGGTTCGCCTTTTCAGCCGAATCGAACTCCGGAGATTTCAGAAACATGGTCTGGAGAATGAAGTCCCCTTCGAACCTTTTCAGATTCTCCACCGTTTCAAGCAAGTCGTAGTGCCCTGCAGGCCGGTTTATCAGCATCACACCCTCGGTAGAGGATGCGTCTATTTTCAAAATAGGATTGTCCACCTTCCTCAAGGCATTGAAAATGTCCTTTTTCCCGACCATGGTGGCATTCGACAATACCGAAACCTTGGCTTTCGGATAATATCTGTCCCTGAGTTCCAATACAATATCGATAATATCGGCGAAGGCAGGATTAAGCGTAGGTTCGCCGTTGCCGGAAAAGGTTATCGAATCGATTCCGATACCTCCCCGGGAACATTTTTCCAATTTGTCGGTCAACGCAGCCCTCACATCCTCAGGAGACGGCATTGACCTGTCTCCGGCACCGTCCCTGTTCCATCCGCATTCGCAGTAGATACAGTCGAAGTTGCACAGTTTGCCATGCGCCGGCAACAGATTCACTCCCAAGGAAGAACCGAGTCTTCTGCTGTGGACCGGTCCGAAAGCGATATCTTCGAATCTCAACATGCCTGTCGGGTTTATATGATACGTTTGGAGCAGCTGTCTGCTGTCAGACGACCGTTCCCGTCAATATTTTCTATCAGAACAAGGCCGGGCTTCTTTCCCGGAGCTATCTCACCCAATTGAGCCTCTTTCAGGAAACTGGCACCTGACGACGTTGCCCACGAGATGATTTCGCCGAGAGGGATATCCGGGAAATTTTCCGATATGCAATACATTTCAGCCACCATATCCAATGTGTCGTTGCTGGAAAGGGAATCCGTGCCTATGGCAATCTTCAACTTGTTTTCCCTCATAAGGCCGAGAGGAGGCAACGCATTGTGGATAAACAGATTGGACAACGGACACACCGCCCAGTAAACGTTTTTAAGGGCAGCGGTCGCAGCCTCGGCCGCCTCCTGCGTCAGACACACGTTGTGCACAAGCAGGATATGTTCGTCGAACGGAGGCCTGTGTACTTCCGACAGTCTGTCAAGAAAATACATCAGGGCGGGTTTTCCTGTCACAGGAGGAGTGCTGAGATGCCTTCCCTTGTAATTATCGGCCAATGCACCCGTTCCTGAGATTACAAGTTCTTCCTCCTCAGGACTTTCCTGGGAATGATAGGACAGAAAACCGGATTTCAGTGCCTCTGCCGAGGCTGCCGTAAGAAGCTGCGGACTCATCGTATAGCATGCATGCGGTGTCGGAGCGGCATCTATGCCGTAACTGTCCGCTTCCGCTTTCAACTTGCGTACTCCCTCCATGACAGCATCGCAATCCTCCGGTTCGGTCCCGAATACCTCGAGAAAAGTCCTCGTATACATCGGTGACTTCGATTTCATGGCGAAAGTATCGTCACAATTGCTTATATCCGCCATCGCCGACACTCCTTGATTCCACAGCTTTTCCAACCATGCGGAAGCATCCCTGATTTTTTCTTCACGTGACTTGGAATCCCTCAGGGAATTGATCTGATTGATGAAACCGGACATTCCTGTTCCTTTCTCGAACGCTCCCCTAAGATGGGAAAGTTCGAGATGACAATGGGCATTCACAAAGCCCGGGGCAATGATTCCCTCATATCTGTCTCCGGGGCAGTCCGTCCCGGACAATTCGCCGACGGATATTATCGTCCCGTCGTCGGCATAATCCACATAACCGTCGACAACAGGCATTATATCCTTTCCGGTGTAAACGTATGATGCTGAAATCCTTTTCATTTATCTGCGATCGGAGAGTCTTTCACCCTCATTTTATCTGCCGTATCATAATAGAACGGATCCAAGACCAACACATCCGCCGTATCCGTAAAATACCTGAGACTGTCCCTGTCCGCCATTCCGAACCAGCCTGTGCTGTCGGGAACCATGATTCTGTCGAAATCGAATTTCACCTTTATGGAGGCACGCCTCGCCCTCGCTACCTTTCTTTCGGCATCGAGTTCGGCCATTCTGGCTTCAAGTATGGAGGCAGAACGCCTCAAAATTTTGGCAAAGCGTTCAGGATCATCCATATAATGGTCCAAAGATGCCCTGTAATCATCCGCATCATATCCGTACTTCTCGAAAACGGCCTCGTAGACACAGGTCGTATCCGCCGAACGCCTCACCTGAGGATTCGCCTCTATCCACTGGTCCGCCAAAAACATCTCGGCATAGATTTCCGCCATCCTGTCTTTCGGTATGACACGTCCTCTGTCGCACGAGGTCAGCACTGCGGCCAATGCCACGAGTAATGGTATGATCGGGCAAAGTCTCATAAAATCCTTACCTTAGCGTAGCGCCGAATTCCTCCGTAAACGTACGCATCAACTTGCTCATGACCTTATCCACGTCGGAGTCCGTCATGGTTTTTTCCACATCCTGAAGAACGAAGTTCAGGGCATACTGCTTCTTGTTTTCAGGAATCCTGTCGCCTCTGTAGACGTCGAAAAGCGTGACACTCTTGAGGAGTTTCTTCGCCGAACGGAATGCGCTCTTCCTGAGGGCCGCATAGGAGATTTCTTCATCCAACAGAAGGGCAAGGTCTCTCCTGACTTCAGGGAACTTAGGCAGTTCCTTGTATTTCACCTTGTCGCGTTTTACAAGTTCGAACAGAGCCGGCCAGCTGATTTCGGCAGCGAAGACAGGCTGCTTGATTCCGAACTGTTTAAGACGGGCCGGAGCCACAGTCCCTATCACGCACAGATTGCGGTCGCTTCCCGGAAGACGGTATGTCAGTCCTTCAGAGAACAGGTCTGCCGGAGCCGCATCTGTTTCCATGGAGTAGATATCGGCTCCAAGACGCTTGAAAAGCAGCTCGATGTAGCCTTTCAACTGGAAAAAGTCGCTTTTTCCAATGCCTGCACGCCATGCCTTCTCGCCCGGTCCCGTGATGAACATCGAAAACGCCGTGGATTCTTCATACGAATCGAGAGTCTTTCCGTCCGTTCCGTTCCTGAAAGAGTAAACCGAACCGTATTCGTATATCCTGAGTGAATTGCTCTGTCGGTTGATGTTATATGCTATGACTTCCAAGCCGTTGAGCAGCAATGTCTGACGCAATACATTCAAATCGGAGCTGAGAGGATTCAGTATCTTCACGCAATTTTCCTCAGGGAATGTGGTCAGACCGGCGTAATATTCCGATTTGGTCAGGGAATTGTTCATGGTTTCGTTGAAACCGTTGTCCGACAGGAAGTCGGATATCATATTCCTGACGATTTCAGGTTCCGGTTTCTGTGTCGCGTTGACGGACATCCTTACGCTTGCAGGAAGTTCGATATTATTGTATCCGTATATCCTCAGAATCTCCTCGACGACATCGCATTCCCTGTACACGTCAATCATGTAGGAAGGCGCGGCGACCTTCGCTCCGATTGTCCTGCCGTCACGGTCATGGACTTTCTCCACAAATTCATACGAAAGCGCTTCAAGTATGCTTTCAATAGTATCGAACCCTATTTTCTTGCCGATGAAGGCCTCTATCCTTCCGTAATCGAGGTCAATGAGTTTTTTCTCTATCTTCTCAGGATAATTTTCCTGCATCCTGCCAACGACATGGCCGCCGGCAAGTTCGCAAATCAGCAGTGCAGCCCTTTTGGCGGCATATTCAGCGACAAGAGGGTCGGCTCCCCTTTCATAACGGAAAGAGGCATCAGTGCTCAGGCCGTGCCTTTTCGCACTTTTCCTGATTGAAACAGGGTTGAAATATGCGCTTTCAAGGAATACGTTCACCGTATTTTCCGTAACTCCCGAATCTTCGCCTCCGAATACTCCTGCAAGACACATCGGCTTTTCAACGTCAGCTATCATGAGATCATTGGCGGACAATGTCCTCTCAACTCCGTCGAGAGTCACGAACTTTTCTCCTTCCGCCGCCCTGCGGACCACAACCTTGCGGCCGGCAATCTTGTCCGCATCGAATGCATGGAGCGGCTGGCCGATCTCCATCAATACGAAATTGGTAATGTCCACGACATTGTTGATCGGACGGAGTCCTATGGACAGGAGCTTTTTCTGCAGCCATTCCGGAGACGGACCGACTTTCACGCCGGCAATGGTGGTACCGGTATATCTCGGTGCGCCGTCCGGTGCCAGAACCTCTATCGGAAGTGCGCCGTCAATAGTTCCCTGCGGAGAACACAGACCTTCATCGCCCTCCTTGAAAGCCGATACATCAGGCATTGAAAATTCGCATGGAAGATTGTTGTATTTCAAATAGGCATACAGGTCTCTCGCCACGCCGATATGCGAAGCGGCATCCACCCTGTTGGCCGTAAGGCCGATTTCTACTAGAAAATCAGTTTCAAGGTGAAGATACTCCTTCGCCGGAGTGCCCGGGACTGCAGAACTGTCGAGGACCATGATACCGTCATGCGACGTTCCTATTCCGAGTTCATCCTCGGCACAGATCATTCCAAGCGACTCGACGCCCCTGATTTTGGATTTCTTGATCTTGAAATTCCCGCCGAGCACCGTACCTACGGTTGCCAAAAGGACTTTCTGACCTGCAGCCACGTTCGGTGCACCGCATACCACCTGAAGCAGTTCAGGTTCGCCCGTATTCAGTTTGGTAACGTGCAGATGGTCCGAATCCGGATGTTCATAGCATTCCACGACTTCCGCCACAATCACACCTGCAAGACCTCCTGGTACCGACTCCACCTGTTCCAATGAATCCACTTCAAGTCCTATTGATGTCAATGTCTCCGAAATCTCTTCCGGAGACAGGTCGCATTTGAGATAATCCTTCAGCCAATTATACGAAACTCTCATAATTCTGTATATGTTTTTTACTTTTTTACACTAAATCTTCCTTGGAAAAGAGGGAATTTACGAACTCTCTCTTGTTGAATACCTTGAGGTCATCGATTCCTTCTCCTATGCCGATGAACTTGATAGGAATCCTGAACTTGTTAACAATCCCTATCACGACACCGCCCTTGGCTGTCCCGTCCAACTTGGTGACGGCCAATGCCGTGACATCTGTAGCCTTCGAAAATTCCTTGGCCTGCTGGAAGGCATTCTGGCCGGTGGAACCGTCAAGGACGAGCAGCACTTCATGAGGAGCATCCGGTACCACCTTGCGCATTACGTTGCGGATTTTGGTAAGTTCGTTCATCAGGTCGATTCTGTTGTGCAGACGTCCGGCCGTATCGACAAGCACGACATCTGCGTCCTTGGCTACGGCAGATTTGACCGTATCATAAGCCACGGAAGCCGGATCGGAACCCATTTCCTGTTTGACAATATCCACTCCGGCACGCTCGGCCCAGATTGTCAGCTGATCCACAGCTGCGGCCCGGAAAGTATCCGCCGCCCCGAGGACGACTTTCTTTCCCTGAGCTTTCAGCATGGACGCCAATTTGCCTATGGTAGTTGTCTTTCCGACACCGTTGACACCCACGACCATGATCACATACGGTTTTTTGGTAAAATCGAACGGTACGGCATTGTCGTCTATGGTTTCGGAGTCAGAAAGGTTCAGAAGCGAAGCTATCTCCTCCCGCAATATCCCGACCAGCTCGTCGAACGAGACGAATTTGTCCCTGTGGACACGCTCCTCCAATCTGTCAATGACTTCAAGAGTGGTGTCGACTCCCATGTCCGAGGCTACAAGAGCTTCCTCTATGGCATCCAAAGTATCGTCGTCGACTTTTGACTTTCCGACGACGGCACGGGACAGCTTTTCGAAAAAACTGCGCTTCGTCTTTTGAACTCCTTTATCAAATATGCCCATAACTATTCGGTTAAATCGTACAAAAATACTGAATATTTGCTGAAAATAAAAGAAAAAAGCGGGGTATTTCCAATTTCGGAAACACCCCGCCTGAGAATCTTCAGGAACGGATTTATTTCTTAGCGAAAAAATCTTTTACCTTGTCTGCCTCTACAAGTTCTTCCTTGAACATGTAGGCACCTGTCTTGGCCGATTTATCCATACGGATACACTTGACCATGGTCTTTGCGCCGGATTTGGCGCTGAAGGTTGCGACTGCTTTCTTTGCCATAAATATATCCTCCCTTTATTACTTGATCTCGCGGTGAAGAGTTACTTTCCTGAGATAAGGATTGTATTTCATACGCTCCAAACGCTGGGTCGTGTTCTTTTTATTCTTGGTAGTGATGTATCTCGAGATACCCGGTACACCGCTCTCTCTCTGCTCAGTGCACTCCAAAATGACCTGCACCCTGTTGCCTTTTGCTTTCTTTGCCATAACTCACGAAATTAAACAAGGTTAATATATCCTTTACGCTGTGCGTCCCTGAGCGTGCTTTCGAGACCGTTTTTCTCGATAGTCCTCATTCCCTTGCAGGACACTTTAAGTGTAACAAATCTCTGCTCTGCCTCCGACCAGAATTTCTTGGTCTTGAGATTCAGGGCAAAAATGCGTTTCGTACGCCTTTTGGAATGGGAAACATTGTTTCCGACCATTCTCTTTCTACCTGTAACTTGACAAACCTTTGCCATTGTATATAACTTTTATAATTTTCACTGTTAAGGGGCTGCAAATATCGTATAAAAAAACTTAAAAAACAAGCATTCTACACAAATTTGAAAAATCTGTTCCATCTGATATTCTTCGGGAAAGACTTGTTTCGATCGGTCGAAAGCCAGATCAGCGAAGGTTTCCCTACTATATGGTCTTCAGGAACGAAACCCCAGTATCTTGAATCCAATGAATTGTGCCTGTTATCGCCCATCATGAAATAGTAGTCCTGCCGGAAAGTATAGGAATCAGCGGGTTCACCGTTAATCCTTATCTCGCCCGTTTCCTTGTCCACCGTCAGGTCATTGCCCTCATAAACGGTTATAATCCGTTCATAAAGAGGGAGATTGTCCGTATTCAACTCCACCGTCACCCCTTTCTCGGGAATCCAGAGAGGGCCGAAATTGTCCCTCGTCCACCTGAAATTCTCCGTAAAGGGAAAAATCGTAAGATATGAATCCGGCTCGTCAGGAGGATAGACATCGATATTCGCTTCCACGGATACGACATTCGGCAAGGATTCGACATGCCCGAGCATGGACGCCGTCAGCGGCATGTAGGGATAACCCGGCAGAGATTCGTCAAACCAGAGTTCACCTACGTTGAGTCCCATGTCGTCGAGGCTGACGCTGTTGATCCTTTTTCCGTCTGTCACTACCCTGTAGGAATTCTGGATACCCGGATAAATTTCCAACTGCTCCGAATTTACGGATACTACGCCGTCAGTTATTCTGAGCGTATCTCCCGGAACAGCCACACATCTCTTGACGTAGTGGTCCTTCTTGTCCATCGGGCGGACTTTGACCGGGCCGTAATAGGCTATCACGTTTTCCCTTCCCATCATCCGGCAAAGAGCATAATAGTCTTCGGCCGGAGCCTTGGTCAGGACAGTGTCGCCGTTCGGAAACCCGAATACAACGTAGTCGCCTCTTTTGACGTGTCCGAAACCCTTGAGCCTTCTGTATTTGCTCTGTATCAGGGTCGAATATGATTCTTTTCCGTTCGGAAGTACGTTGTGCGTGAAAGGAACGGTCAGCGGGGTCTGAGGAACCCTCGGTCCGTATGCCAGTTTGCTCACGAACAGATGGTCGCCTGTCATGAGCGAACTTTCCATCGAAGACGACGGAATCTTGAATGCCTGAAAAAAGAAAATATTGATAAACGTCACCACGATGACCGCAAAAATAATTGCGTCCAACCATTCGAGGAGAACGTTTTTCTTTTCGTCATCCTTGTACTCCTTTTTCCAGAAAGTCCACTTGACCTTTTTGGTAATATGGAAGTCAAAAATGACAAGAAGACCGAAAAGCCACCAATAATTTCCGAGCCAGATGACCCACAACAGATAGAGGACGGCCCAGAAGGTCATCCGTGTCCATTTGTTGCGATAAAATTCTTTCCAGCTCATTTACACTACTATATTAATATATTCTTCTACAGATTTCGGGGCTTTTCAATTTTCTTCAGACGGCATAGCATACTTTCCGGGATGACAGATAACCGCCGGATTCCCGTCAATGCCATACTTCTGCCGGGACAACTATTTTACCGAATTGACGATGGCTTCGAATGCCTGTGGATTGTTCATTGCGAGATCTGCAAGTACCTTGCGGTTGAGTCCGATGTTCTGCTTGCTGATTTTGCCCATGAACTGAGAATAGGTCATACCGTATTGACGTGCAGCGGCATTGATTCTCTGAATCCAGAGAGCACGGAAGTTGCGCTTCTTGGCTTTACGATCACGGTATGCGTAGGTAAGACCCTTTTCATAGGTGTTCTTCGCTACCGTCCAAACATTTTTTCTTGAAAGAAAGTTACCGCGGGTTCTCTTGAGAATTTTCTTGCGGCGAGCCCTTGAGGCTACTGAATTTACCGATCTTGGCATAAATTTAACTGTTTTATGGAGGCAGTGTCCGTCAATGGAGCTTTTTTACTGCGTTCCAAGTTTGACATCATTTGTTTGATTACATTCCCAATAAAGCTTTGATTCTGCCCGTATCAGCCGCAGTGGCGATAGCGAAGTGAGTCAAATTTCTCTTCTGCTTTTTGGTCTTTTTCGTGAGAATGTGGCTTTTGTAAGCGTGTTTTCTCTTTACTTTTCCCGTTCCGGTAAGCGCAAAACGCTTTTTCGAACCGGAGTTGGTCTTAATCTTTGGCATAGTTAAATTTTTTAACTGTTAATAAATATAATCGTCCTTTTCCAAGGATCATTTCTTTTTCGGGAGAGGAGCTATCATCATCATCATCCTCTTTCCTTCGAGCTTCGGCATCTGCTCGGCCCTTCCGTATTCTTCGAGTTCTACGGCAAAGCGCAGCAGAAGTTTTTCTCCCTGATCCACATACAGGATGGAACGGCCCTTGAAAAATACGGAAGCCTTGAC
The DNA here is from genome assembly GCA_944323245.1 of uncultured Bacteroidales bacterium. Classification (GTDB taxonomy): domain Bacteria; phylum Bacteroidota; class Bacteroidia; order Bacteroidales; family UBA932; genus Cryptobacteroides. The sequence continues at coordinate 4,150 of CALURT010000015.1, read as the reverse complement.
TTTCGCACCTTCCTGAAGGAAGCCTATCGCGTGTTTCAGTTTGAACTGGAAATCATGCTCGTCCGTGTTCGGTCCGAATCTGATTTCCTTGATGACTATCTTCGTCGAATTCGACTTCATCTCTTTCGCCCTCTTTTTCTGCTGATAGAGATATTTCTGATAGTCTATGATCTTGCATACGGGAGGATCTGCCTTGGCTGTGATTTCCACGAGGTCAAGTTCGAGCTTTTCGGCTATCCTGAGGGCTTCCGAAACCGGATATATACCCTGTTCGGGAATATTGTCACCTACAAGACGTACCCGCGGAGCGGTAATTTCTTCATTGATCCTTAATTCGTTATCGTCCTTCTTGGCTCTCGGGCCTGCTCCCGGACGACCTGCACCTTGACCGTTCCCATTAGGTTTCGGACCGGAAAAACGCGGTGCAGACGGTTTGAATTGTGTTGCGATAAGTAAATCCTCCTATATTAAATTATTACTATAAAACAGGACTCTATGACAACTGTTCCTTCACGGCCTTGTCTATAAAGCCTATGAAATCATCGATTTTCATTGAGCCCAAATCCTTTCCACCCTGTTGTCTGACGGAAACCGTACCTTCTTCCACCTCTTTTTCTCCTACGATCACAATGAAAGGAATCCTCTGCAATTCGCTTTCCCTGATTCTTTTGCCTACGGTTTCATTCCTGTCGTCAACTGCGGCGCGAATATCGGAATTATTCATCAATTCACAAACTTTTTTTGCATAATCGGTGAATTTTTCGCTGATCGGCAATATGTTGACCTGTTCAGGAGTCAGCCACAACGGAAGCTTGCCGGCAGTATGTTCCAAAAGCACTGCCACGAATCTCTCAAGCGAGCCGAACGGCGCCCTGTGAATCATGATAGGACGGTGTTTCTGTCCGTCGCTTCCCGTATATTCGAGGTCGAAGCGTTCCGGAAGATTGTAGTCAACCTGTATCGTACCGAGCTGCCATTTCCTTCCGATTGCATCCTTGACCATAAAGTCGAGCTTAGGTCCGTAAAATGCGGCTTCGCCCTGTACGACCACAGTCTTGAGACCTTTCTCCGCAGCTGCATCGATAATGGCCTGCTCAGCCTTGGCCCAGTTCTCATCCGTTCCTATGTATTTTTCCTTGTCGTTAGGGTCACGCAAGGAGACCTGAGCTGTGTATTCATTGAATTTCAATGTCTTGAATACATAGAGAATAATGTCGATTACCTTGCAGAACTCTTCCTTGAGCTGGTCCGGACGGCAGAACAGGTGTGCATCATCCTGTGTGAAACCGCGGACTCTTGTCAGACCGTGCAACTCTCCGCTCTGTTCGTAACGGTAAACCGTACCGAATTCAGCGTATCTCAATGGCAGATCCTTGTATGACCTCGGTTTCGACCTGTATATCTCACAATGGTGAGGACAGTTCATCGGTTTGAGAAGGAATTCCTCTCCTTCCTGCGGAGTATGTATTGGCTGGAACGAATCCTTGCCGTATTTTGCGTAGTGTCCTGAAGTCACATACAGTTCCTTGTTTCCGATGTGAGGAGTGATCACAGGAAGATAACCGTATGATTTCTGCACCTTTTTCAGGAAATTCTCAAGGCGCTCTCTCAATGCGGCTCCCTTTGGCAGCCACATCGGAAGTCCTTGCCCCACTTTCGACGAGAACATGAAGAGTTCCATTTCCTTGCCGAGCTTTCTGTGGTCACGTTTCTTGGCTTCCTCAAGCAATGCAAGGTATTCGTCAAGCATGGATTTCTTCGGGAAAGAAATTCCGTAGATCCTGGTAAGCATCTTTCTTTTCTCGTCACCTCTCCAGTATGCTCCGGCAATGGAAGTCAGTTTGACTGCCTTGATCACGGAAGTATCCCTCAAATGCGGGCCGCGGCACAAATCCGTGAAATTTCCGTTGGTATAGAAAGATATGGTACCGTCTTCGAGTTCTCCGATAAGTTCGCACTTGTATTCGTCTCCCTTTTCGGAAAAGGTCTTCAATGCCTCTTCCTTGGAAACCTCTTTCCTGACATAGGTCTCTTTCGACCTTGCCAACTCAATCATCTTGTCTTCGATCTGCTTAAGGTCGGACTCGATAATCTGCCTGTCACCGAAATCGACATCATAGTAGAACCCGTTTTCGATGGCCGGTCCTATACCGAACTTGACGCCTGGATAAAGCGCTTCCAAGGCTTCGGCCATAAGATGGGACGTGGAATGCCAGAAAACATGCTTCGCCTCATCATCTTCCCATTTGAGGAGTCTCACGGATGCGTTCTCCCTTATAGGCCTGTCCAGATCGTATATTACGGCTTTTCCTGTCGTATCCCCGTCAGGGACAATCTCCGCAGCCAGAACTTCGGATGCCAACTTGGGACTGATACCGCCGGCTATCTCATAAGCGGTAATTCCATCTTCATAAGACTTGACGCTGCCGTCAGGAAATTTAATCTCAATCATAATTTTCGTTAGTTATACACAAGGCCGCAAAGGTACAAATTTTTTTCTATCTTTGCAGTCTCAAATCGCTAAATATGAAAATATCCACAGGTACACTGCTTAACAATTGCGCCAAATACGGAGCCCTGCTCGGGCTTGCCACCGTTGTGTGCAGGTTTTCTGACCAAAGTCTGACGAATATCGGCCCCTCGATGCTGACTTCTGTGCTTTCATTCATAATCTGGCTCGTGCAGTTCGTCGGCTGTATCCTGCTGATGAGATTTTTCATGAAAAAATTCGTTTCCGACAATGATGTCGACGACAACCGTACATCCTTTGTTTTCGGAATGCTTGTCGCCCTTTTTTCAGCGATATTGGTCTCGGCATACACGCTTGCCAATGTACTGTTCATCTCTCCGGAGAGCGTGGACTTTCTGTTTGATACCGTCTACAATGTCATGGGACCGGCACTCGATGACAACGGGAGAAATGCCGTCGAACATTTAAGAGAGATATATCCGCAGTATATTTTCTTCGCCACGCTGATATACTGCTTCATTTACGGGACGATACTGTCAGCCATTCTTTCTGCAAGGATTCCGTCAAAAGATCCCTTTGCAGAATACCGTCAATAATTTAACTGTCAGATGAATACTGCCGAATATACAAAAGACCTGTCAATAGTCGTAGCCCTGTACAACGAGGCCGAATCCCTTCCGGAACTCGTCGCATGGATCGAGAAGGTGATGACGAGGGAAGGCTACGATTATGAAATCATAATGGTGGACGACGGAAGCAGGGACGGGTCTTGGGAAAAGGTCAATGAACTCGCCAAAAGCAACGGACGTATCAAAGGCATATCATTCAGAAGAAATTACGGCAAATCCGCCGCCCTTTACTGCGGCTTCGAGGCAGCCTGCGGCAGGATAGTGGTCACAATGGACGCCGACCTTCAGGATTCGCCGGAAGAAATCCCGGAAATGGTAAGAATGATAGATGAAGAAGGATTCGATTTGGTATCGGGCTGGAAACAGCACAGGCAGGACAACAAACTGACCAAGAATCTCCCGTCGAAACTGTACAATGCCACGGCAAGGATGATTACAGGCATTCGCCTGCACGACATGAACTGCGGACTGAAGGCATACCGGAACGAGGTGGTGAAAAACATAGAAGTGTACGGAGAAATGCACCGTTACATTCCGTATCTTGCCAAAAACGCAGGGTTCGACAGGATCGGGGAAAAGCCGGTACATCACCAGAAACGGAAATACGGCAAAAGCAAGTTCGGCATAAGCCGCTTTGCCAACGGCTTCCTTGATCTGCTCTCACTCTGGTTCCTGAGCACCTTCGGCAAAAAGCCGATGCACTTTTTCGGTCTCAGCGGAACACTCATGTTCCTTACAGGAGGCGTCATAGCGGTATGGCTGATTGTCGCAAAGCTGATATCGCAGTCTCAGGGGCTCAGATTCAGGCCGGTGACCGAACAGCCGCTGTTCTATCTCGCCCTTGTTGTCCTTATCATCGGCGTACAACTCTTCCTTGCCGGCTTCATCGGCGAACTTATCTCACGCAACAGCTCGGAACGCAACCAATATAATATAAAGGACAGGATAGAATAACGTTATCCCGATAATTTGATTAACAAAAAAAGGGACGGGTGAAATCGATTTTCATCCGTCCCTTTGTAGCAAAAGCGGCAGCTACCTACTCTTCCAC
>CALURT010000014.1 GCA_944323245.1 uncultured Bacteroidales bacterium | reverse complement strand
AGCCCTCCGACCTGCATCACGGTAATGCCGGGAATGTCTCCGAGGTGGGAGGATATGTTCACGGCAGTACACACTACGTTCAGCCGGTTTTTCGGCTTGAGCATTTCTGCGAAAATGGTGATAGTCGACCCGGATGCCACAATAATCGAATCGTCGCTTTCTATCAGGGCCGCCGCAGCCGCTGCAATACGATGCTTTGCATCATAGTTGATGAGACGCTTGGTGCCCATGTTGATGTCCATGACCTGGGTCGTGGTCGGCAATGCACTGCCGTAGGCCCTGTAGAGCAGGCCCTTTTCTTCGAGATGCGTCAGGTCTTTCCGTATTGTAGTCTGTGTCACGCCGAATTTCTCCGCCAGGTCCGACACTTTCACAAAACCATCCTTCACTATGCTTTCAAGGATGTATTTTCTTCTTTCAGCCAACGATGACATTGTTTCATATAGGTTTTAGATACACAATCATACAAATTTAGGCAAAATATTGCAAACGCTCCCCGTTTTTCGGAAAATTCCGACAAATGTTTCGTTTCGGCACAAAATAAAACAACAAACGAAACAAAAGTTGAAATTTTTTCTTATAAAAATATTGCGTAAACGAAATCTATTTCTAAATTTGCAGGCAGAGCCAGATGAAAGCCGATTGAAAGTTCAACACCACATAAACATATAAACTCAGATTTCATGAACTTCATCAAAAAATTATCGCTTGTACTGCCGGTATTTTCGCTTTTGGCGTTCAGTTCGACGGCAGATGCGCAGGAAAACATCACTGTGAAAGGTGTTGTCTCTGCGACCACAGGAGAAAGTGTCATCGGAGCCGGAGTAATGATAAAGGGGACGATGACAGGAGTTACCACAGACATTGACGGACAATATGAAATCGAAGCGCCGGACAATGCAGTTCTCGTCATTTCCAGTATAGGTTACAAGACTTTGGAAATTGCCATAAACGGTCGTACCAAGGTAGATGTGATACTCGAACCGGACAGCAAGCTCCTTGAAGAAGCCGTCGCTATCGGTTACGGTTCGCAGAGCAAGCTTACCCTGACCGGATCCGTGGCTCAGACTTCCGGAGAATCCTTGGCCAAAAGTTCGACTGTCAATCTGTCGCAGGGCCTTGCAGGAAGGCTTTCCGGCGTGATTGTGAGCAACAGGAGCGGAGAACCGGGAAACGACGATGCGACGATGTTCATCAGGGGTCGGAGTACCCTCGGTGACAACACGCCTCTTATTATAATTGACGGTATTCCGGGACGTGCCGACGAATTTTCCCGTCTGTCGGGAGATGAAATCGAAAGCATCAACGTGCTGAAAGACGCATCCGGAGCGATTTACGGTGCCCGTTCGGCCAACGGTGTCATCCTTGTGACCACCAAGAGAGGACAGTACAACGAGGCCCCAAGGGTAACGTTCACATACGACCTCGGTCTGCAGCAGCCGACCAGATTGGTGGACATGGCCGACGCAGTGCTTTATGCCAACGCATACAACGACGAATTGGCCATTACTGGTGCATCTCCGTACTACAACGATGTCCAGCTCCAGCACTTCATGGACCAGGACGACCCTGTACTGTACCCGAATACAGACTGGTTCGATGAAATCATCAAGCCGGTGTCTGTCCAGCACAAATACGGCGTCAGCATAAACGGAGGTTCTGACAGGGTAGCCTATTTCGCCCAGTTCAACGGACAGTGGCAGGACGGTATCTACGTGAAGTCGGCAACGGACTTCGCCCAGTACAACGTGCGTTCGAACATTGACATAAAGGTCACGAAAAGCCTGAGACTCTCGTTTGACCTCAATGCGAGAAGACAGCAGAAGAATTATTCGGCCTTCCCGTCGGATTCCTATGGTATCTTCTATATTACAACCCGCATGAAGCCTACCGGAGCGCCTTACTATCCTAACGGCTATCTCAGGAGCGGAACAAACCCTGCCGTGCTCGTACAGGATCTGACAGGTTACGACAGGACCACCATAAATACGGTGAACACCACATTCGCCCTCAACTGGGACATGTCCTGGCTCACGAAAGGCCTTTCCGTGGATGCCAGAATGGCGTATGACGTGGTGAGCAGATTCCGTAAAAACTGGCAGCAGAACTGGACATACTGGTCGTATGACGAAATAACGGAACTTTATGAAGAACGTACGTCGTCATATTGGTCCACTCCGACCCTGCATGAATACCAGACCAACACCAGCACCCTGACAATAAATGCAAACATCAACTACGACAGGGACTTCAACGGACATCACGTGTCCGCTCTCGCAGGATTCGAACAAAGTTCATACAGGAGCGATGTCTTCGATGCCGGAATCAACCAGTACGCATCAGACATAATGGATGAACTCTTCGCAGGTTCTGCGGACAAGGACTGGTACGACATCAACGGAAGCGCCGTAGAAACGGCAAGACGCAGTTTCTTCGGACGTCTCGGCTACGACTGGAAGAGCAGATACATGATACAGGGAATAATCCGCTTCGACGGCTCCGAAAACTTCCCGAAAGGGAAACGCTGGGGCATATTCCCTGGAGTATCCGTAGGCTGGCGTATTTCGGAGGAGCCTTTCCTGAAGAACAACGCCCCTTGGCTCGACAATCTGAAACTGCGTGCATCGTACGGAGAACAGGGTAATGACCAGATTGATGCGTTCCAGTATCTGACCACGTACGAGTATGCCTCCAGGGAGAATTCATCCGGACAGTTTGTCCCGGACTTGAGCTACAGCATGAGATTCGACGGAAAGGACGTGAACTTCATCGTCCCGGGTACAATCCCGAACCCGAACGTGACATGGGAGGTGGCAAGGACATGGAATGTCGGAATGGACGGACGTATCTTCAACGGCAAACTCGGATGGGAACTCGAATGGTTCCATACGAAACGTTCGAACATCCTTTGCACACGCAACGCATCGATTCCATATTACACCGGGCTGACAAACAACCTTCCTGACGAGAACATCGGTATAGTGTCCAATAAGGGAGTGGAACTCCAGCTCTCGCATGAAAACAGGGTTGCGAACGGAGAATTCATATACAGGATAAGCGGAAACTTCCTGTTTGCCAAGAATACCATAGAATATATGGACGAGACACCTTGGGGAGAGGGACATGAATACATGAACGCAACGGGACACCCGATGGATGCGGAACTGTACTATCAGGTCATCGGCATCAACAAGACGCAGGAAGACCTCGAAAAGTATCCTCAGATGGCCGGAGCGACTCTCGGTGACTTCATCTTCGAAGATCTGGACGGAAACGGTGTCATCGACACGTATGACCGCAAGCGGTGTGACCTCACTTCCGTTCCGCAGATAGTCTACGGACTCAATTTCGAGGCACAGTACAAGGGCTTCGACCTCTCGATACTTTTCTCGGGACAGGGACGTGCACGTTTCTATTACGCTCCTCTGATGGACCCGGTATCCGGAAATGTGGAAAGGGAAGCTGCAGAAAAGGCATGGACGCTGAAAAACACGGATTCCGACTATCCTCGTCTCGGCTCCACAGTCTCCAACGGCTCTGTGACCCGCTCTTCATTCTATTACAGGAATGCCGCATTCCTCCGTCTGAAGAACGTGGAATTAGGCTATACTATCCCGCAGTCTGTATTCGGTACGAAGGTAGGAATCAAGAGCCTCAGGGTCTATCTCGCAGGATACAACCTTCTGACCATATCGAGTCTTAAGAACGTCGACCCGGAGACGGCCGATGAAGACTATCAGACCTATCCGCAGATGCGAATTTTCAATGCAGGTGTCAAACTTACATTCTAATGGAGGAAAAACAACAATGAAAAAAAGATATCTGACAATACTTTCCGTCATGGCTGCCGTAACAATGGTTTCATGCCAGGATGATTTTCTCGACAAGCAGCCGCTTGACAAACTTTCCGAAGAGGCGGTCTTCAACAGTGCTGCATTGTGCGAATCGTATGTCAATGCCCTCTACAACGTACTCCCTGATCCGTTTCAGGAAGGAAACATAGGCACCATTTCCGATGAGGGCTTCTTCCGTTACGGAGGCTCGTCCACCCGCTATATCGCAGACGGAAGCATGACGCCGTCCAACGTGATGTATGAAGAAGAAGGCGGCCAGGCACATAATACGAGAACCACGACCCTGAATATCTGGAACCGTGCATACGAATGGATATACAGGATGAATTATCTCCTCAATTACATAAATGAAAACGGTACCGAGATGGATGACGAATCAAGGGACAGGCTTGTCGGAGAAGTGTACTTCCTCAGGGCGTGGGCATACTACAATCTTATCCAGCGGTATGCCGGCGTGCCGATAATCACCAAGACCTACGGACTCGATGACGAATACAATGCGAAACGCGACAATTTCGACGACTGTGTGGACTTCATCCTGAAGGATCTTGAAAGTGCGGAAAAACTTCTTCCTGAAAAGGAGAACTGCGTGCTCGGAAGGATAAACAAGGATATTGTCCTTGCCCTCCGCTGCAGGGTCACCATGCTTGCAGCCTCCCCTCTGTTCAATGACCCTGAAAATCCGACCGGAAGTATTTTCCGTGGACAATATGACTTCAACGGGAAATGGGAGCGTGCCTACAAGGCTGCCAAGGCCATAGTGGAACGTGCAGACGTGGACGGGGCATACTCATTGGACGACACCTACGACGGATTCTGGAAAGATGTCAACTCTCCGGAACTGATATGGGCGAAATATTTCATCTCCAATGCCGACCCGGACGTAAACTCCACGAAGAAGGCCCAGCTTTACTATTCCGTGGTATATTTCAACGGCTGGACATCATTCAACCCGACCCAGGCCATGATGCTGGACTACGAAATGACCAACGGCAAGAAAATCTTCGAACCGGATTCAGGATATGATCCCGACCATCCGTTCGAGAACCGCGATCCCCGCTTCTATTACTCCTGCGCGGCTCCGTTCAGCAAATACTGCAACACGGACAACGAAGGGTATCATGAGAACGAACTCCTGCTCTATCTCCTCTACGAAAACACTACCATCGACGATTTCGCTGCAGGAAAGACCGAGCCGGCTTGGACGAGCCGGGGCACCCACCTCTGGCATGCCACCAATACGATGGGTCTGGAACTGAACAAATGGTACATTCCGGAAAAGCCGATTACCGAGTCCGAAGTCGGAAACGTCCTTTATCCATGGTTCCGTCTTGGAGAAATGTATCTCAACCTTGCAGAATGCGCCTATATGCTCGGCTATGAAGACGAATGCCGCACATACATCAACAAAGTCCGCCAGAGAGCTGACGTGATGATGCCTGAAGTTACCGAGACCGGAGAAGCCTTGTGGGACAGAGTCGTCAACGAACGTCGTATCGAACTCGCATTCGAATTCATCCGCTACTTCGACCTGCGCAGGTGGAAGACAGCCGAATTCTACGAGAACATACCTTTCGCCGGAATGCGGACCATGATCCTCAAGAACGGCGCCCAGGCCGATACCGTCTATCGTGTAGTAAGACCTTACGACGAATCGAGGAACAACACCTGCTATTATTGGACAAATTCGAAGGAACGCCAGGATTACATCACCGCAAACGGTAAGGACATAGAGTGTGTAATCACATACAAATGGCTCGGGAAAGAATACAAGGTGGATTATGGAGACTGCTGCCTTACCGTCTCTCCTACCCAGAAATATTTCCCTAAGAACGGCGACGTATATCCGAACTATCTGATGCCGATACCGGCCAATGAGATGGCAAAGGCAAACGGGACACTCGTCCAGAATCCGGGATACTGATGAAAAGGCGTGTCACATACGTGCTGGCGGCCGCTCTTGCGGCAATGACCGTGTCGTACGGATGTTCCGGTGCAGGAACCGCAGGGACTGAAAGTCCGCTGTATTGCAACTATTCGGCCGCTGACATTTCCGTGACCGAAGAGGAACACACGGAGCTTGCCGGATTTGCTGCCCGCAAAGGTCTGTCGGACGGGACGCATACCCCTCTCGGCACCCATGCTCTCGTCATCTCTGACGGAGAGCAGAAGGTCTGCATCATTTCCAACGACCTGATGGAGATGCCTCCTGCACTCGCACGGGAAATCAGGACGGAGATAAGCCGGAAATCCGGAATAGACTACGAGAGGGTGCTCCTGCACTGCATACACACCCACAGTGCTCCGAGACTCGGAGGGGAATCCGCCCTTCCGGGAGGAAGCAATGCCTCATATAAGGCTCGCACTGTGGAGACCATAGTCGACAATGCCGTCAAGGCCATCACGGATTCTGCAGCCTTCAGACCGTTCATTCTCGAAACCGCCAAAGGGCATACCTTCATCAACACGAACAGATGCGAGTCCGGCGGCCCTGCCGACCACGACCTTTATGCAGCGAGATTCGTCGATGCGCGGACAGGAGAGACGATATGCTCTTTCTTCAACCTGTCATGCCATCCTGTGTGCATGGGACCAGCGTCACATCTTGTGTCCGCCGATTATTCCGGAGTAGCGAGACGTTCGCTGAAAAGCGATTGGGGGGGGCGAAATTCCGTGTTCCAGCTGACCGGAGCGTCAGGCAACATGGATCCTGTCGGAGGCTGCAAGGATGCCGCTCATGCCGAAAAGACCGGAGCGGAGCTTCTCAAGAATCTTGAGGAATTGGAATTTTCCCCTGTCAGGACGACAGGAATAACATTCGCTGCGAGACAGGCAGGACTGCCGTACAGAATTGCCGAAATCACACCTGAAGCTGTCAAGGCGCATGCCGATTCGCTTGCAAAGAGTGCCGAAACCGATTTCCCTCGCTTTGCCGAAGACGTGCGTGGCTGGGAAAAGGAAATCCTTGCGAGGTTTGCAGACGGCGGTGTCGATAATGCACTTCGGTTCGAACTTGCAGCGTTCAGCCTTGGCGACGCAGTGTTCTTCTTTACACAGGGAGAACCGTTCTGCGAATACCAGACCGCACTCAGGAACACGTTTCCGGACAAGACAATATTTTTCGCAGCCTATACCGGAGGGCAGAACTCCTATCTTCCGTCACGCCGCGCATACGAAGTCCGCAAAGGCTACGAATACGAGACAGAGCAGATGCACGTCTACATAAAGGCGCCGTATCCGCTTTCGGAAGACATGCCGTCCGTTTATGAGGATGCCATATTCAAGACCGTGGCGGCAGTGGCCGGAGAGCCTCGTTACGACATAATCCCGGCACCGCGCAACCTGGAACCGCGTGACGGGGAGTTCGTCTTCACCGGAGAACCGAAAATCAAATGGATAAAGGACAAGGACATACCTGAAGAAGGCTATATCCTCGACATTACCGAAAAGAAGATAAGCGTTGCGGCAAGCTCGGATGCAGGACGTTTCTATGCGATGCAGACTATAAAGCAGCTGCTTCCTGCCGAAGTCTGGAAGCCGGAAGGTTTCGCAGACAAGGAATGGTCCCTGCCGTGCTGCAGGATTGAAGACTGGCCGGAATACTCATGGCGCGGTATGCAGCTCGACTGCGGAAGATGGTTCCATCCGGTGGAGGAAATATACAGGTTCCTCGACGTGATGGCAATGCACAAGCAGAACATGTTCCACTGGCATCTTACCGAAGACCAGGGCTGGAGGATAGAGATAAAGAAATATCCACGGCTTACGGAAGTGGGCGCATGGCGGGAAGAGACCTGCGGCTATGACGGCCCGGGCGACGGCAAGCCGCACGGAGGCTGGTATTCGCAGGAAGACATACGTAAGGTAGTGGAATATGCAGCCGAACGCTTCATTACGGTCGTGCCTGAAATCGAGCTGCCGGGACATTCTTCGGCCGCCATAGCGGCATATCCGTGGTTGTCATGCACACCGGATGAGCCGAAGAAGGTCAGCACGCACTGGGGAGTCATGGAGGATGTCTATTGCCCGTCTCCGAGGACATTCTCTTTTTTGGAAGACGTGTTCACCGAACTTCTGGATCTTTTCCCGTCGGAATACTGGCATATCGGAGGGGATGAATGCCCGAAGACGGCCTGGAGAAACAGCGAATATTGCCATCATCTCGCCGACAGCCTCGGCCTTCAGAGCGTGGATGACCTGCAATACTACTTCGTGAAGCATTTCGACACATTCCTGCGCCAGCACGGAAAGACCGTCATCGGATGGGACGAGATTTTGGACGGAAGTGCCGTAAAGAGCACGGTGGTAATGTCCTACCGCGGGCATGCCCCGGCATCGAAAGCCATGGAACAGGACATGAAGGTCATACTGACGCCGAACAGATGGTGCTACTACGATTATGTCCAGGACGAAATCGAGGACATACCGGCCAACCACCATCTTTTCATCACGTTGCGAAAGACCTACAATTACGATTTCCGTGAAATGATAAATCCTGATGTCCTTGCCAAGTCCGACAGTCTGCTTCTCGGATTCCAGGCATGTCTTTGGGGAGAGGCGATTCCGACATGGGAAAGCCTTCAGGAACATGCTTTCCCGAGGTCTGCAGCAATGGCCGAACTCTCCTGGCTTCCTGCAGACAGCAAGAACTGGAATTCGTTCAGACTCAGGACGGAAAAGGAACTTGAAAGGATTTCCGCCCTCGGACTTTCGTACAGCAACGCCTATTACAGGCCGATTGTAAACATGAATCTCGAATCCCCTTATCCACGTGAGGTCGAAGTGGAATTGGACTGGCCTTACGCAGACATCAGGTACACCCTTGACGGGACAGAACCTTCCGTCGACTCTCCGGTAATCCCTTACAGGATAACCGTAGACAAAGGCGACGTGCTCAAGGTCAGAGGCTTCATGCCAGACGGGACGCCAGTAGGAGGAACAATAACCAAAGTATTCTGAACATGAAAGCATTACGATTCACAATAATAGCATCCATGCTGCTCGTTGCAGCCGCATGTTCGCAGGCCGGCCATGAAGAAGCCGATACGGTCAGCATCATTCCCCAGCCCCGTTACGTTCAGATGGACGAAGGGACCTTCCGCATAGACAAGGATACCAAAATATTTCTTGACGAGCCTGTGGAGGAGTACATGAGGATAGCCGGTTTCCTGAACGAACGTCTTCTTGCTGCCGCAGGATTCTCATTGGAAATCACCGATGAGATGACCGCCGACGGAAACGTCATTTTCTTCATGAATGCAGGATTGCCTTCAGAGGCATACGGAATACACGTCGAGCCAAACAGGATTGTCATCGACTACGGTGACGGGGCCGGTGCTTTCTATGCCCTGCAGACCATATTCCAGTTGCTTCCTGAAGAGATTTTCGCCGACAGCAGGCAACGTGGAGTCAAATGGGAAATCCCTTGCCTTGCCATGGAGGACGCACCGAGATTCAAATACAGGGGAATGCACCTTGACGTCTGCCTGCATTATTTCGATGTCGACTTCCTGAAGAAGTACATCGACATCATGGCCCTGCACAAGGTCAACCGCTTCCACTGGCATCTTACCGAAGATCAGGGCTGGAGACTTGAAATCAAGAAGTATCCGCTGCTGACGGAAAAAGGCCAGTGGCGCAAGGAGACAGTCGTAGGTTCGCTCAATTCCGGAGTCTATGACGGAACTCCGTATGGCGGATACTACTCTCAGGAACAGGTCAGGGATTTGGTGCAGTATGCAGCCGAGAGGTATGTCACCATCATTCCGGAAATAGAGTTGCCGGGACATGCCCTTGCCGCGATAGCCTGCTATCCTGAATTGTCGTGCGGACTCGAAGACCATTATGAGACCGCCACTAAATGGGGCGTGTTCAAACAGGTCTATTGCCCTAAGGAAACCACGTTCGAGTTCCTTGAAGACGTTTTCGACGAAGTGTTCGAACTTTTCCCGTCGGAAGTGGTGCACATCGGAGGTGACGAATGCCCGAAGGCCAGCTGGAAAGCATGTCCGCACTGTCAGGCCCTCATCCGCAAGCTCGGTCTGAAGGACGAATACGAACTCCAGAGCTGGTTTGTCACCCGCATGGAGAAATACATCAACTCGAAAGGCAGGGAAATCATCGGATGGGACGAAATCCTGCAGGGAGGTCTTGCCCCTAACGCCAAGGTCATGAGCTGGCTCGGCGAAGAAGGCGGAATACAGGCCGCCCGACAGCATCACGAAGTAGTAATGGCTCCGCACCAGAAGTATTATCTCGACTACTGGCAGGCGGATCCGGATTCGGAACCGCTCGCCATGGGAGGGCCTACGACGTTGAAAACGATGTATGAATACGAGCCCGTACCGGAAGTCCTCACTCCGGAAGAAGCGAGATACATAATCGGAGTGGAAGGCTGCGTATGGACGGAATACATGGATAGCCCGGAAAGGGTCGAATACATGGCATGGCCGCGCATGTGCGCAATAGCGGAAACCGGATGGACGCAGACAGGCAAGGACTGGGACGGCTTCACGAGACGTCTCGAAACCCATCTCGGAAGACTTGACAGGCTTGATGTAGGCTATTGCAAGGCGTTCTTCAACCCTCTCATCGTGTTCCACAACGACACTAAATACAGCAAGGTCGTGACCATGACAGTGGATGCGCCGGATGCCGAAATACGCTACACGCTTGACGGCTCTGTTCCGGACGCAAGCTCCCCTGTCTACGACAAACCGTTCGTGATCAACAGACAACAGACAGTCACTGCTGCGGCATTCCGTAACGGGAAAATAATCGGAGAAATAAGAACAAAACATTTTTAATACAATGACATCACTTAGAGTAACTGAACAACCGTCTCTGTATGACCATCTTGAAAAGAAATCGGTGGCAGAGATACTTCATGACATCAACGAGGAGGACAAGAAAGTTCCTCTTGCCATAGAAAAGGCGTTGCCGGACCTCGAACGGCTCATCAGTGCAATCGAACACCAGTTGCGCAACGGGGGAAGAATGTTTTATGTGGGATGCGGCACCGGCGGAAGATTGTCCGTCCTTGATCAGGTGGAGCTCCCGAACACATACGGAATCGACCCTGAAATGATACAGTGTGTCCTTGCAGGGGGCGTCGAAAACCTCGTTCTCGCCCTTGAAGAGGCGGAAGACGATGTCGAGGAAGGCTGGCGTACCCTTCAGGCGAAACATGTGAGCCCTAAGGACATCATAGTGGGCATCAGCGCAAGCGGATGTACTCCGTATGTGCTTGCCACCCTCAAGCATTGCCAGGAAAACGGCATTCCTACCGGGTCTTTCGTGGGAAATCCCGATTCTCCGATATCCAAATACTCCGACTATCCGTGCGAAATCGTCTGCGGACCCGAGTACATTACCGGAAGCACGAGGATGAAATGCGGTACGGTGCAGAAACTCGTCTGCGACATGATAAGCACCACGGTACTTATCCGTCTCGGACGCATCGAGGGCAACAGGATGGTCAATGTCCGCCTGATAAACAACAAGGTCGTGGACCGTTCTGTCAGGATGCTCATGGAGCGCAATCCGTCCTTGACCGACTATGATTTCTGCGAAAAGATGATAAAGCAGTGCGGCAACGTGAAGAAGACCGAACAGTATCTTTTCGAGCACAAGATAATAGACAAACTTCCGGAAGAATGAAAACAGCGATAATGTCAGCGGCCGCAATCATTGCGGCATCCCTTGCCGTCGGATGCAGAACGACCGGCAGTGATGACCTGCGTGCTTTCAGCGGCGTTGCCATCAACGAAGTGGCGGCACATGACGAAAGGGACGCCGGGACTACCTGGGTGGAACTGTATAACGCCTCAGGGAACGATGTCGACCTTTCCGGGCTGAAGCTCTTTCTGTATGACGCTTATTTCGAGGGATTCGTCCTGCATGAGTTCGAAGGTTCTGTCCTCGCTCCGGGAGAAAGGATGCTGCTCAGTACGGAAGACGGCGGCCTGAAGACCGGAATCGCATCCGACTCCGAGTTCGAGATCCGTCTTGCCAAGGACAAATCCGGAGACTGCGTGGACAGTTTCAGCAACAGCGGCCTTTCGCCTCAGAAGCAGTTGCCGGTGGCGGGTTCATACCAAAGGTTGCCGGACGGTACGGGTCCGATGACAAGGACACTTGTATCGACCCGCGGCCGTGAAAATATCATAATGGGCCTTGACAACACGAAACACAATGCCATCTGGCTCTGGAGTACCTATATGAATGAATGGACGGCTGATGATGCCGCTCTGATGAAGCAGATGAAGGCTCTCGGTTACGACCACGTCCTTCTGAACTATGCGGCATTCGAGTCAAAGGAACGCACGAAGACAAAGAAATTCATCGAGGCTGCTGCGGACGCAGGACTCATGGTTCACGGATGGATACAGTGTTTCTACAGCAACGGCAATTGGGTGAGCCCGGTAATCGATGAAGAGAACCGCTATGATCAGGAACTTTTCGATGACATCATCGCTAAGGCAAGCGCCTACATCGACGAATGGGGCGTACAGGGCATACATCTCGACTACATCCGTTTCGGAGGCACGGCGCCGAACCACAATCCGTCCCCTGAAGTGACGGCTGTGGGGGCCGTGACCGAGTTCTGCCGTCAGATAAGGGAAGCCATGGATGCCCGCGGGGAAGGGATAATCCTTTCCGCAGCCCTGATGGCAGAGAACAACGCAGCCTATTATTACGGCCAGGATGCATCCCAAATGGGAAAATACATACATGTGCTGATGCCGATGATATACCGGTACCAGAGCGGCGGGGTCGCTTATGGGGAGAGCTGGTGTCAGAGCATGGCAAAGAACTTCGCCGGCGCCACGGATGCACAGGTATGGGCCGGGTTGCAGACTTACGACTATGTGGGGACTTCCGTACACGGTCTTGATGCCGGAACCATACGGTCGGACTGCGACAATTTCATCGGGACAGGCGTCTCGGGCGTGGTGCTTTTCCGCTATGCGCTCGGAACATTCCCCGATGTGAACGATCTGGTCCTTGAGTAATTGCGGAAAACGAAAAAATTGAACATAACACGTTTAACTAAAAGTATTATGAAAAAAGTCAAGTTATTCATGTTGCCTATATTGGCAACGGCAATGCTGTTCACGGGTTGCAAAGACAAAAACGGACTTGAACCCGAAGAACCGGCCAAAAGCGTAGGAACATTTACGCAGGCAGCCCTTGTTGAAGCCATCGCGGACATGTACGCCGAATGGGAATCGACTACGACGATACCGGAACAAATTACTGTTTCAGGTACCGCGCTTACTACTCCACAATACCAGTATGCCATGGCAAAACTTCTTGTCAGCATAAGGGACGGTAATACTGCAGATATCGAAGTGTTGAGTTACAAGGCAGCAGAACATCCTGAAAGGGACAGTTACGATGCCGATGAAATCGCCGTATTCAACGGTCCTGAAAACGAAGGCAATACCGAAGACCTCGGAAATGTCGCCGACAGGATGATGGCGGCAATGGCCGAAAACGGCACGGTGCCTAACCAGACCATTTTCTACAGGAGCGGCGAAGCTCTCGCCTTCTCTACGAACAGGGCTACCGTATGCTTTGCAAGGGCGATAGCAGCTTACGCAGCCGACGGTGCAATGCCGGAAAGCGTATCGGCGGACTACACTTCCCCTGCCCCTACTATCGAGGCTTTCGCTACCGAGTATGTGAAGATCCTTGACATCTGGGAAGAGACAGTGGGAACAGTCAATTACGTGACCGGCATAGGCGCCACTACAGATCCGACATACGAGGAATTTGACAAGGAGGACGCACATTACGTGCCGTTGGAGACCACCATTACGGTCGGGAACAACACCTATGGTACGGAGGAGATGTTCGAGATAGCCCTGCGCTCGTACCTGCTTCTGAGAGGATATGACGGTACCAGCATTACGGCCGGAAACGGCACATTCGAACCGCTCGACGGCTACACGATGGCCAGCACAATACCGCAGACCAATTCCTACAACTGGGGTGACGCTCCGTTCAACGAAGCCGGTACTACAACCCCGGGAGGCGGTACTACAGGCAACGGAGGTGAGCTCAGAATGGGTAACGCCGCTACTGCCGACGGTATCGAACTCGTGAAGACAGACATTCTCGACAACTTTGCCCAAAGGGCAGTGAACTATCCGTGGAATTACGACATGCTTATCCCGAACATGTGCGGATATGCTGCCGGACAGCTTGCAGGGTATTACGGATGCTTCAGTGCACAGAGAGGATTGCTTACATATGCACACTTCTTCAAGTACATGCTTGAAAACGGACTTTCCGATGCAAAAGGCATTTCTCCTGACCAGACATTCACGACAGTCCTTTTCTATGATCCTGTACTGACACAGGCTTCCCTGAGGTTGGATGTCTCTACTCTCAACTACTCAGCAGCTGAGGAGACAAAGACTGTCAACGTAATATCTACCGAAGCCCAATGGACTGCTACCTGCAGCGAATCATGGGTGACCATAGAACCGGCTACCGGTGGGGTCAGCACGGAAGGGACGCCAGTTTCCATCAAGGTAGAAGCCAATACTTCCGTGGCACGCAACGCTACAGTCGTATTTACTGACGGAACTACAACGGTGAACGTGGAAATCACACAGGCATCTGCCCCGTTGGCCTATACCATCAAGGAATTTGCGACAGAGTATGTGACAGTCCTTGACGTATGGGAAAAGACAGTAGGAACAGTCAACTATGTCGAAGGTCCGGGAGAAGTGACGGAAGGTGACAATGTATCATTGAACGTGGAGAACGCCCACTATATTCCGTTGGAGACCACAATCACCGTCGGCGAGACGACATTCGGTACGGCAGACATGCTTGAAATAGCCATGCGTTCCTATCTGCTTCTTCGCGGATATGACGGAAACAGCACCACAGGAGGAAACGGCACATTCGAAACCGTAGAGCCGGCAACCATGTCCGACGCCATTCCGGGAACACACCAGTACGTCTGGGGTAACGCTCCGTACAACGAGAGCGGATCCACTGCGGCAGGCAATGTCACGACAGGAAACGGCGGCGGCCTCAGGATGGGTGACCCGAACACTGCAGACGGTAAAGAACTCGTGAAGATGGACATCCTCGACAATTTCGCTCAGAGGAGTACCAACTATCCGATAAACAACGGTTCCATATCCAACATGTGCGGATATGCTGCCGGACAGCTTGCAGGGTATTACGGCTGTTTCAGCGCCCACAGGGCCATCGTTACCTACGCTTATTTCTTCAAGTACATGCTCGACAACAATCTTGAAGACCTGAGCAGCGTGTCTGAAGACCAGACATTCGAGACGCATCACCTCAATTAGAGCGGCGTCTTGCAGTACTGTCATATCGGCCGGAGTGCAAAGCACGGAGTGGTAACTGCGTGCTTTGCGCTCCGTTCGAGACGACAGGAAAGGATATTTTTGCGAATAACCGATAAAAATTATGAAACGCATAATAACACTTGTACTACCAATTGCATTGCTGATATGCGGCTGCGAAAAGACCCCTGATAATCCGGATACCGGGAACGGGGAATTTACCGCTACCGGCTGGAACGGATACTATGTGGAGGCCATGGCGTCGGCATACGGATATTTCCTTGAGAACGACAAAATGCCGTCCACGATAAATGTCGAGGCGATAGATTTTGACAGGGGAGAATACATTGCGGCAGGCTGCGTGATTCTGAAGAAAATCAAGGAGGAACCGGATACGTGGCAGGACAATGAAGCCGACTTCATAGACGTGGCGGCCCCGAGCAGCAATGCCAACAATACCATCGACAAGGACGAAATGACCTTGGACGAATTCATGACCGTCCTTGACAACAACTACGACTATGCCGTGACCAACAACAGGTTCGCAAACTACTGCACGGTGGAATCCGAACACACCGACCCTGACGGCTCGCAGTACAGTACCAAGCTGACGATCAATGCATTCGCTGTCATGCTTGCAAGGATTTTCGATTATTTTGCCGAAAACAACGTCCTCCCGGAGACCATATCCACATGGCATTCTGACTTCCTCAGGGAAACGAAGAACTGCGAAGTGACATCTCCGGTTGTCATCGCCGAAATGGAGAAGGCCATAGGGAATGCGACCACCGACTATGACAAGGCCAAGGCAATCTTCGAATATGCACGCGACGAATGGGAGTATGAAAACTACTACAATACTGAAAGAGGTGCCGTCAAGACGATAGAGGACAAGGCAGGCAACTGCTGCGACCTTACTCATGGCATCGTGGCCATGGCCCGTGCAGCAGGCATTCCGTCGAGGTACCGCCATGCGCAGTGTATGTATTCAAGCGGAGTCATAGGCCATGTGATGGCCGAGCTGTATGTTGATGGGGTTTGGTATCTCTGCGATGCCTCCAACAACAACAATACGTTCGGCAACCATGAAGCATGGTCATATATGGAAACATTCAACGGCAGATACAGCGAACTTGATTTCTAAAGGATTGGTATCATGATTCTTATTGCAGACAGCGGGGCATCCAAGACCGAATGGGCGTGCATTTCAAGACAGGGCGGGGAACGTATATCCTTCATAAGCCAGGGATATAACCCGAACTATATCAGCGGAGAATCCATCGTGGAGGATATCCGGCTCAACATGCCGGAGTCGCTTCCCGAAAAGGAAGTCACTGAAATTCATTTCTACGGTGCCGGAGTCACACCCCTCCAGTACCCTTTCATGACCGAAACCCTGCTCAAGGTATTCGGGAATGCTGAAACCGTTTTCATAGCGATGGACACGCTTGCATCCTGCCGTGCCCTTCTCGGTTCCGAACCGGGATTCGCCGCCATACTTGGCACAGGGGCCAACACATGTCTCTATGACGGCCATGACGAGTGTCACAACGTGGATTCCTGCGGCTTCATCCTCGGAGACGAAGGCAGCGGCGCCTATCTCGGGAAACGCCTGATAACGGACTATATCAGACGCAACATGCCAGAACATGTGTATTCCCTTGTCGGCGAGGCTCTCGGGCACAACAACGACGAACTTCTCGACATAATATACACCCGGCCGTTCCCGAACCGGTTCTGCGCCCAGTTTGCAAAGTTCATCAGGAAGAACACGGACACCGACCCGTATTTTCCGGAACTCGTTACCGATGCGTTCTGCAAGTTTTTCGAGAGGATAGTCACCCACTATGAGGATTACAGGTCATATACCTTCAATGCCGTAGGCTCGGTGGCTTTCCATTTCAGGGATTTGCTTGAACCTGTCGTGGAGAAATACGGAATGCAGGTCGGAAAGATAGTCCAGGCTCCTATGGAGGGTCTTGTCGAATATCACAGAATGTACGGACATGAGTGACAGAAGGACAGGTAATGCCATCCCGCTTGCAATCATCGGGATGATGTTTTTCACGGTCGGCTTCGCCCTCGGGGTGAACAGCTATATCGTGCCGCTGCTCGAAAATGCCCTCGAAGTGTCGTCAGGGCAGTCCTACATGATTCTGGCAGCGACGTTTGCCGCTTTCCTGATATTCAGCTATCCGGCGACTTCCGTGATTTTCAGGATAGGCTACCGCAGGACGATTGTCCTGTCATTCGCCATATTTGCGGTCGGATTCCTGCTTTTCGTGCCTTCGGCGAAATTGCAGAGCCTTCCGCTCTTCCTCGTGGCTTCGTTTGTCTGCGGCACGGCGAATACGGTCCTGCAGGCTGCAATAAATCCGTATGCCACCTATCTCGGGCCGATTGACACGGCGGCACGGCGAATCAGCATTATGGGCATCTGCAACATCATCGCATGGCCGGTGTCCCCGCTCTTCCTTTCGTGGCTTGTCGGCAAGTCTCTCGATTCGATGGTTCTCGCTGACATTATCTTCCCGTTCTATGTGCTTGCAGGCATTTTCGTCATCCTCGGACTGCTCGTATGGCTTTCGCCGCTCAAGGAAATCCCGTTCGGAGAGCAGGAGGGCGATGAAGAGGCCTCTGACAATGCCGATGAAGGCAAGACATCGATATGGCAATTCCCGCATCTTATTCTCGGAAGCATTGCGCTGTTCATGTATGTCGGGATTGAGACCATTGCCATGGCAAGTTCCGTGGACTACGCAGTAAGTCTGGCTTTGCCGAATCCGGAACAATACGCCCTGATACCGAGCATCGGCATGGTGGCAGGATACGTTTTCGGAATAGTCATGATTCCGAAGTATCTGAGTCAGAGTGGAGCCTTGCGTCTGCATTCATGGATAGCGGTTGCCGGAACGCTTGGGGTCGTGCTCCTTCCGCCGCGGCTGTCGGTATATGCGGTCATGATAGTGACATTCGGATGTTCCGTGATGTATCCGGCCATATTCCCTCTCGCATTGAAAGGGCTGGGCCGCTTTGCAAAGACCGGTTCGTCCATTCTCGTGGCCTGCATTGCAGGCGGTTCCGTGATACCGTTGCTGTACGGATTCCTCAAGGATTGGGTCGGAAGCCAGGCCGCATACTGGATAGGGATTCCGTGCTTCCTGTTCATCATGTATTACGCATATATCGGTTACAGACAGAAATCCCGGTAAGTGTCATATAACGGAGACGTTTAAGAGGGTGGCCTGAGATTCCTTTTGGGCCACCCTGCTTTGTTTTTTATCCGAATATTGGTATCTTCGCAGGTTTGTTGTGAATAAATGGGAAATGACAGTTTGCGAATATCATCATAACGGAAGTTTCTTACTTGAAAGCGGGGAGCATCTCGACGGCCTGACTGTCAGGTATCACTGCTCCGACATACCGTACAAGGGTCCGGGAGACGGGAGGAAGGTCGTGTGGATATGCCATGCCTTTACGGCCAATTCAGATCCTCAGGACTGGTGGCCTGATTTGGTCGGTCCGGGAAAAATCATCGATCCGGAAAAATATTTCGTGATATGCGTGAACATGCTCGGTTCGCCTTACGGGTCCACTTCGCCTGCTTCCGTCAAGCCGGGGACTGACAGGCCTTATTATTTCGATTTTCCGAAAATTACCGTAAGGGACATAGTGAATGCCAATATTCTCGTGCGCAAGCATGTGGGTGTGGAAAGGATAGACCTTATGATAGGGGGCTCGATAGGCGGTTTCCAGGCATTGGAATGGATGGTGATGGAGCCGGAAATCATGAAGCGCAGCCTTGTGTCCGCCTGCGGGGCGCGGGTCACTCCATGGGTCACCGCATACAATGAGTCGCAGAGGATGGCATTGGAGGCCGACCCTACATTCAGGGAATGCAGAAGTCTCAAAGGGGGACAGGCCGGGCTCAGATGCGCCAGGGCCATCGCATTGATTTCCTATAGGAATTATATCTGCTATAACGAATCCCAGGCCGAAAGCGATCCGGACAAACTTTTTGCCGACAAGGTCTGCTCATACCAGCAGTACCAGGGCAAGAAGCTGATAGACAGGTTCGACGCATATTCCTACTATTGCCTGACATACTCGCTGGACAGCCACAACATAGGCAGAGGCAGGGGAGGAGTCGAGGCTGCGTTGAAACGTATCAAGGCGGATACGGTGATAGTCGGGATAGACAGCGACAATCTTTTCCCGGTAGAGGAGCAGAAATTCATGGCAGAGCATATCGACAGGGCGATGTATGCCGAGATAAAGTCCAAATACGGTCATGACGGCTTCCTGATAGAAAGCGGACCGCTCGGGAACATTCTGCAGCAGATGCTCGACGACTGAAATGCCGAGTACAGAAGCGGATTCATCCGGTTATGCCAAGGCGCAGCGAGATTGTAGACGAAGTATAAAATAATAGGACATGGAAAAAAGGAAATACGGATTCGAGACTATGCAGCTCAGGGCCGGACAGGAAATAGATCCGGTTTCCAAGGGGACTGCGGTGCCGGTTTACCAGTCTACGGCATACGTTTTCGACGACATGCAGTACGGCGCAGACCTCTTTGCCCTGAAAAGGCAGGGAAATATCTATACGCGCATTACGAATACCACCAACGAGGTGTTCGAGAAACGTATGGCCGCCCTTGAAAACGGTGTCGCAGCGGTGTCTACGGCATCAGGACAGTCGGCTGTCTTTCTGTCGGTGACCAATATCTGCGGTCCGGGGGACAATATAGTCACTTCGCCGTTTCTGTACGGAGGGACGTTCACCATGTTCGAAATCACCTTGCGTGACATGGGTATCGAAGTGAGATTCGCCGACAGCGACAGTGTAGGGGACATCGAAAGGCTCATCGATTCCCGCACCAAGGCCGTCTATCTCGAAATTCTCGGAAATCCGGCCTTTAATGTGCCTGATTTCGAGCCGATTATAGACATGGCCCATAAAAAGGGAATCTGCGTGATGGTGGACAATACTTTCGGGTGCGGCGGCTACCTGTTCCGTCCGTTGGACTGGGGAGCCGATGTCTCGATACATTCGGCCACGAAATGGATTTGCGGTCACGGTACGGCTCTTGGCGGCGTGGTGGTGGACGGCGGCAGATTTGACTGGACTCCGGAAAAATATCCGCTCCTTGCCGCTCCGTCGGAAAGCTACCACGGCCTTGTCTATAAGGAAGTTTTCGGAAACGCAGCCTTTGCCGGAAGGGTAAGGGTCGACGGACTCAGAAACATAGGGGCGGCGGCATCGCCGTTCAATTCCTTCCTCATGCTTCAGGGCCTCGAAACATTGTCGCTCAGGGTGGAAAGATGCTGCAGCAACGCCCTTGCCGTGGCTGAGTTCCTTCAGAAGCATCCGGCTGTCGAAAGTGTGAACTATACGGGATTGCCGGACAATCCTTACCATACCCTTGCGAAGAAATACCTGCAGCACGGTTTCGGAGCTGTCCTTACATTCAGGGTAAAGGGCGGTTTCGATGCGGCAGCGGCCCTTGTAAGCAGGCTCGGCCTGATTCTGCACGTGGGCAGCGTGGGGGATTCCAAATCCCTGATAGTGCATCCTGCGTCGACGACGCATTCCCAGCTGAGTGCGGAAGAACAGGTTGCGGCTGGAGTATATCCTAATCTCCTGCGTCTTTCCGTCGGCACGGAAAGCATCGACGACCTTATCGTCGACCTCGGAGAAGCATTGGCGTAGTACGAATTTCAGAACTTTAAACAGATAGAACAATGAAAGTAGCAGTAGTAGGTGCCACCGGACTTGTAGGCACGAGAATGTTGGAAGTGCTCGCCGAGCGCAATTTCCCCGTGACAGAACTTTTTCCCGTCGCTTCGGCCAAATCCGTAGGACGCAGAATCACGTTCAACGGCAAGGAATGGACAGTAGTAAGTGCGGAAGACGCCATAGCCGCCAAGCCTGACCTTGCTCTGTTTTCCGCAGGAGCTTCGGCATCCAAGGAGCTTGCTCCGAAATTTGCGGCCGCAGGGTGCAGGGTCGTGGACAATTCTTCCTGCTGGAGGATGGACCCGGACAAGAAACTCGTCGTACCTGAAATCAACGGAAACGTCATTACCGAAAACGATTATATCATCGCCAATCCGAATTGCTCGACGATTCAGATGCTTATGCCCCTTGCTCCTCTCCACAGGGCGTATAAGATAAAAAGAATCGTCGTCTCCACCTATCAGTCGGTGACCGGGACAGGGTACAAGGCCCTTGACCAGATGGAGGCCGAACGTTCGGGCAAGAAATGGGGAGAATATCCTGCAGTATATCCTTATCCTATCGACGAAAATATCCTGCCGCATATAGACTCGTTCCTCGAATCGGGCTATACCAAGGAAGAGATGAAGATGGTCAACGAGACGCACAAGATCTTGGATGAAAATATCGCCGTGTCGGCTACCACTGTCCGCGTCCCTGTCAAGGGCGGACATTCAGAATCCGTAAATATCGAATTTGAAAAGGATTTCACCCTCGAAGACGTGCGCCGCATCATATCGGAGACTCCGGGCTGCGTGCTTCAGGATGACCCTGCACACAACATATATCCTATGCCGCTTTTCGCATGGGGCAAGGATGAGGTCTTCGTGGGACGTATCCGTCGTGACGACTCGGTGAAGTACGGCCTTAACCTGTGGTGCGTTGCTGACAACCTCCGCAAGGGAGCTGCCACCAATGCCGTCCAGATTGCCCTTTATCTCATTGAAAGGGGATTCCTGCCGAAAGAGTAGATTCCTGCTGAAGGCTTGAAAGGTCAGGCCATATATACGATGATGTAATACAGCATTATACCGCAGGCCATCAGTTTCAGGCCTGTGCCTACGATGAAGCCCAAGAACGAGCCGAAAGCCGATTTGAGGGCTTCAGTCGTGTTTTTGCTGGCGTAGTATATCTCGCAGACGAAAGCTCCTACGAACGAAAGGATTATCATGCCGAAAGGCGGGATGATGAAAGCCCCGATTATCAGGCCTGCAAGGGCCCCGCGTTCAGCGTATTTGGTTCCTCCTGTCACCTTGGTAAGGTAGGCGGGAACGACATAATCCAGTACGGATACAAGGACAGTGACCCCGAGCATCACGAGCAGGATGGTAAGGGACATTTTTTCTCCGGCTCCGTTCGTTCCGCCCCAGAAATACAGCAGGAGCATTCCCGCCCAGCTCAACGGAGGTCCGGGGAGGGCGGGAAGAATGCTGCCGAGTATGCCGATGAGTCCCGCAAGGACTGCGATTATCGCTATTACAGTTTCCATATTTGTTTATTCCTCTGATGCCATTGCGGCTTCCGAGTCCATCGCGGCTTCGACTTCAGCCGAGGTTATCGGGAGCCTGTGCGGGCCGAGCCTTCTGCAGCCGTCAGCCGTAATCAGGAGGTCGTCTTCGAGCCGGATTCCGCCGAAATCGAGATATTTTTCAAGCGCTGCGTAATTCACCATGCCCTTGTCGGTTTTTTCAGTTTTCCATTTGTTTATGAGGGCAGGAATGAAATAGATTCCGGGCTCGTCCGTGACCACGTGGCCAGGGCGGAGTTTCCGCGCCATTCTGAGCGAGCCGAGACCGAGCTGTGCAGCCCTGACCTGTCCTTCATCGTAGCCTACAAGGTCCTCTCCGAGGTCTTCCATGTCATGTACGTCGATACCCATATTGTGGCCGAGGCCGTGCGGCATGAAGAGTCCGGCGATGCCTTCCCTGACCATGTCGTCGATATGTCCCTCTACAAGTCCGAGTGCTTTCAGCCCGTCAAGCATTTTTGCCGCCACTGCAAGGTGTACTTCACGGTATTCAATGCCAGGTGCTGCGAGAGTGTATGCGAGTTCGTTGCATTCGGCGACAATATCATAGACATCACGTTGCAGGGAAGTGAATTTCCCTCCGCACGGAAGGGTGCGTGTGAAGTCGGAGGCATAATGCGTATTGCTCTCCGCTCCGGCGTCAATGACGAGAAGCCGGCCGGGAGTAATTGTCTGATGATGGGAATGATTGTGCAGCGTCTCTCCGTTCTGTGAAAGTATTGAGGTGAAAGAGACTCCCCATCCCTTGGAAAGGGTGACGCCTTCCATCCGTCCCACTATGTCCTGTTCGCGGACGCCTGGCTTGCAGGCCTGACGTGCGGCCGTATGCATCAGATATCCGATTTCGCAGGCCTTGTCGATTTCCTCGATTTCGCATTCTTCCTTGATGAGACGCATAGAGATGACGGCCTTTGTAAGCTGGAGGGAAGCCGAGATTTCCGTATTTTCCGAAATGACGGCTGTTTTCCTGAGATTTTCCGACGGGCAGCCGAACAGTTCCGTATAGAACAGGGTGTTGTAATATCTTGAAACCGGCAGGAAATGGATTTTCCTTCCGGAAGCCTTTGCTTTCAGGATATTGGAAGCGAATTCCTTGAACGGGGCGGAAGTTCCTGCTCCGGTTTTTTCCGCTTTCGACGAGACTGACGGCTGTGGTCCCATCCAGATAATGTCATCGATGTCAACATCGTCTCCGAAAAGACATTCGTCCCCGCTGTCCAAATCGAGGATTGCGGCGAATCCGGGTTCGTCGATTCCCCAAAAGTACAGGAACGAACTTTCCTGACGGAATTTGTAATCATTGCCCCTGTAATTCTGGGGCGCTTCGGCATTGCCGAGGAATATTGCGATTCCGCGATTGCCTTCGTTGCCTGAATCTTTCATGAGATTCAGCAGTGTACGGCGTCTTCCGATATAAATTTCCTTGTCGAACATATTGTGAGATTTTATTTCCATCCTTGTGCCCTTACGGGAAGTTCCACGCCTTCTGGCGTGACGAGTACGGCCCCGACATCCGGTTTGGCCAGGTGGCCTATGATGTCGAATGTCTGGAAATCGTGCCTGAACCTGTCATGACTTCCTATCGGAATGGTGAAGAGCAGCCTGCAGTCGTCCCCGCCGTTGAATGCGGCTGATATAGGATCGATGTCCAATTCCTTGCCGAGATCGAAGATTCCGCTGATGAACGGAATCCTCTCTACATATACCTTTACTCCGAGTCCGCTGTCCCTTTCCAAGCGTTTCAGGGCATCCGACAGCCCTCTGTCCACGAAATACCCGTATGACGGTATGATTTCATCCTCTTCCAGAAGTCTTACGTACGAGGGGTTTATTTCAGGTTTCAGATATTCCCCGACGAAGTGTTTGTAATCCGACAGTTCCGGCTGTTTCGAATCCTGTTTTTCCTGAAGAAACTTCTTCTTTTCCCTTTCCAAGACCTGCAGCCCCATGAAAGCGCCTCCGAGATTGCCGGACACGCATACGAGGTCCATGCTTTTGGCTGCCGGACGGCGTTTGTCGGTGAGGCTGTTCCGCTCTCCTACCGCCGAAACGCTTATGTAAAGTCCGTTCGGTGACGGCACGAGGTCGAGTGAGACTGAAACATATCCGTGCTCCTTTGCGGCGGCCGTGATTCCGGACCAGAGTTCCTTTATCCTCACGAAATCGAGCTTGGAAGAAACGGCGAGCCTTACGGCAAGCGATTTCGGAGAGCCCATTTCCGCATAGATACCGCCGGTAGCCCGTATGACGGACTTGTATCCCAAATGTTTGAGCGGGAAATAGGTCAGGTCGAAGTCTATGCCCTCAACGGACATCACGGATGACTGTACCGTTTTTCCCTGAGATGACTGGAACGAGCATATATCCGTCTGCTCGTAGCCGCTCCCTTCGAACAGGGCTCTTACGGCTTCGGTCTTGCCTATTTCGGAAAATGTAGTTTCTGCCATAAATTCACTGTTTTTGTTTTTCCACTCCGAAAACGTCTTCCGGGTGCGTCCCGAAAGGTTCGATATGTACCACAATATCGTATACCTCAGGAATATTGTTCCGTATGTTTTCTTCTATCTTGTTTGACAGGGCGTGAGCCTCGGCAAGCGTCATGTTGCCGTCGGCTTCCACATCCAAGGTGATCATGTATTTGCCTCCTATGCTGCGGGACCGTACCCTGTGAGGGTTTCCTACCCCTTCCACCTCGCCTATGGCGTTGAATATCTTCTGATAGACCGATGTATCCTTGACTCCGTCCATGAGCTCCACGTTCGAATCCATGAAAATCATGATGGCGGAACGGATGATGAAAATACTTACCAACAATGCCGTAATCGAGTCGAATACAGGCATTTCCAATATGAACGAGAAGAACAGCCCGACAAGGACGCTCAGTGAGATTATCACGTCGTTTCGCATGTTTATCCCGTTGGCAATCAGCATGGAAGAACCGTTTTTCTTTCCTACGGCTGTCTGGTACAGGGAAAGGAGGAGTTTGCAGACGATGGATGCGACGGTGACGTAGACGGCAATCATTCCCGGCATTTCACGCGGTTCTTTCGAAAAAAGGTGTTCCACGGCGGAGAAAAGCATCTGGGCACCGGCGAAGAATATCGCCATGGAAAGGATTTTCGTGGCTATGGATTCCGCTTTCGCATAGCCGTAGACGTATTTGGTATTCGGCTTGCGTTCCATGATTTTGGCGGTGACGGCTATCACGGCGGATACGGCGACGTCGGATGCGGAATCGATGCCGTCGCTTATCACCGCAAAACTGCCGCTTATGAATCCCACGACCAATTTGGCGGCGGAAAGCAGGCCGTTCCCGATGATGCTGGCGTAGGAAGCCCTCAGCACCTGTTTGTGAGTATCTGCCGTATCTGTTGTCATCCGTCCCGTTAAATCAGATTCGCAAGTTAAGAAAATATTGTGTAACTTTGAAAGATATTGAAAAAGAAAAAGCCATGCGTTTGAAATTCCTGTTTACAGCTGTTTTTGTTTCCTCTTTAGTTTGTTCTGCCGCAAAGCCGGCTCCTGAGGTGACACTTTCCGTAATGTCCTATAATATAAGGTTGGGAACTGCCAATGACGGCACCAATTCCTGGATGTACCGTTATCCTGCGACGCTTATGATGCTTGAGGACGTGCAGCCGGATGTGGTCGGCCTTCAGGAAGCCATGGATTTCCAGATACTTATGATTACCGAGAACCATGAGCAGTACGAAGCGGTCGGGGTAGGTCGTGACGACGGGAAGAAGGAAGGGGAACAGACGGCCATAGTCTACAACAAGAAGAAGATAGCATTGCAGAAATGGGGGACTTTCTGGCTTTCGGATACGCCGGACTCGCCTTCCAAAGGCTGGGACGCCGCCTGCAAAAGGACTGCGACCTGGGCTCTGATGAAATGCAAGAAGACGGGGCGGAAATTCTATTTCGTCAACACTCACCTTGACCACGTCGGCGAGGAAGCCCGGGAAAAGGGATTGGCCCTTGTAGTAGGAAGGATAAACAGCATGAACAAGGACCGGTATCCTGTGGTGCTTACAGGCGACTTCAATATGAAAGCCGGACACAGGTCGTTTTCCGGATTGGAATCGATAATGAAGAATGCGAGGACTTCGGCGGAAACGACGGATACCCACCATTCGTACAATGGCTGGGGCAAGTCGTCATCCGTGATAGACTACATCTATTACAGCGGGTTCAGCGCATGCAGGAAGTTCTCCACCGTGACCAAACCGTATGCGGAGCGTAAGTTCATCTCGGACCATTTCCCGATTTCCGCTGAACTCGTTTTCTGATGTCCTAATTTAACGATAGTTCGACGAATTTATATTGCTCAGGATTATGGAATTCGTCGAACTGTCGTTAAGGATTTCTCCGAAATCCCCTTCTTCTTAATCCCCAGTCGCCAAACGACAGCCCCTTACTAAGGGGCGCCACCCCCATTCGCCCCCCTCGCTGGGGGCTCGTCGCAGAACACATTCTGCTCCTCAGAGGTTGTTCGATGATTCTCAATAAATTGAATTTCATCGAACTCATGTTAATTTATTTCTTGATGACCGAGTAGGGTATCGCAAGGTCTTTCAATTCATTGATGAAAGGCATGGTGACCGATACCTTGAACTTTTTGGAAAGGAATTCGATATTGTACTTCGTCTGAGGGTCGTACAGGGTCATGGTAAGAGGGATGTTGCCCTTGTTTTTCTGAATCACGGAAATGAGTTTTTTCCGGAAATCGTTGCTTAGCATGGAGGTGGTGATGTTTATGCCGAATCCCTTGACATGCTCTTCCAGCGTATTCCCGAGGAGGGTGATTCTCTTGATTTTGAATGTATATGGAGGATCTCCCTTTGCCTTGCGGTCTTCCGGACGGACGAAATACTTTTCTTCCACGGCACCTTCGATGTAGACCGGGGAATAGACCTGAAGGTATTTGAGGAAGTTTTCATGGTCTTTCCCGAACAGGGCGAATTCATAGCTGCCGCTGAAATCCTCAATTACAGTCTTGGACCACGGAGAGCCGGTCTTGCTCGTGAGGAACTGCGTATTCGTGATATATCCGGCCACATTCAGTTTAGTCGTTTTCTTTTCCTTGTCGCATTTGGCTATTATGTCGGGAATGTCGGACAGGCCGCAATCCGTGAAATTTTCCATTTCGAAGGCGTATTTGTCCAACGGATGCGACGAAAGGTACATTCCGACGAGTTCCTTTTCCCTTTTCAGGAATTCCATGCGGTCGTCTTCGTCGGTGACCGGCTTTTCTTCCGGCATTTCCGGCCTTGCAGGCTTGATTTCATCCATTTCCTCGAAGAGAGAAGCGGAACTGTTCAGTTTGTCCTTGTGGAACAGGTCTGCGTATTTCAATATGGCGTCGATGAACATGTCGCCGGATTTGCAGACTCCGGAATATTGCCTGCGGCTGAATCCGAAACTGTCGAATGCCCCAGAATAGAGCAAGGCCTCGAATGCCTTCCTGTTTATGATTCCGTCCATCCGTTCGGCGAAATCCCAGATGTCTGAGAACTGGCCGTTTGCCTCGCGCTCGTCGAGGATGGCTTTGACTATGTTGTCCCCGAATCCCTTTATTCCTCCGAGCCCGAATCGGATGTTGCCGTCCCTGTTGACCATGAATCTCGCATCACTCTCGTTTATGTCGGGGTTGAGGACCTTGATGCGGGATTTCTTGCAGTCATCCATTATCTTCTTGATCTCTTCAAGGTTGGAGAGATTCTTGCTGAGATTGGCTGCCTGGAATTCTGCCGGATAATGTGCTTTCAGATATCCCGTCTGGTAACTTACCCACGCATAGCAGGTTGCGTGCGATTTGTTGAAGGCATATTGGGCGAATTTCTCCCAGTCGGCCCATATCTTTTCGAGGATTTCCTTGGGATGTCCGTTCTTGACTCCGCCTTCAAGGTACAGGTCCTTGAGGGAATTCATGACGTCTATCATCTTTTTACCCATGGCCTTGCGCAGTTTGTCGGCCTGGCCCTTGGTGAAACCGGCCAGTTTCTGCGACAGAAGCATGACCTGCTCCTGATAGACGGTGACTCCGTATGTATCCTGCAGGAATTCCTCCATTTCCGGGAGGTCGTATTCGATTTTTTCCGTGCCCTGCTTCCTTGCTACGAATGACGGAATATAGTCCATAGGGCCCGGACGGTAGAGGGCGTTCATGGCGATGAGGTCCTCGAACCTTGTCGGCTGGAGTTTCTGAAGCCATTCCTTCATTCCCTGTGACTCGAACTGGAACACGCTCGTGGTATCGCCGCGGCTGTACAACTTGTATGTCTCTTCGTCGTCGATAGGGATTTTTTCGATGTCTATGTCGATGCCGTGCGTTTTCTTTATGGTTCCGAGGCATTCCTTGATGATGGACAGGGTCTTGAGCCCGAGGAAGTCCATCTTCAGCATCCCGACTTCCTCGATGAACGACCCTTCGTATTGCGAAACCCACACGTCCTTGCCGGTAGCCTTGTCCGCAGCTATCGTGATAGGGATATAGTCCGTGAGGTCGCCTCGTCCGATAATCATGGCGCAGGCGTGGACTCCGGTCTGCCTGATGCTGCCTTCGAGCTTGACGGCGTATCTAAGGACATCCTTGGTGAGCTCCGAACCGTTTTCGTATTCGTTTTTCAGCTCAGGAAGGTATTTGACGCAATTGCCCAGTTTCGGCTTGAATTCCTTCTTTACCTTTTTTCCGTCCTCGATGACATCAGCCTCGAACGGCTTGTCCGGTATCATCTTGGTCAGCTTGTTGGATTCGTCGATGCTCATGTTGCTGACCCTCGCCACGTCCTTTATGGCGCTTTTCGCCGCCATTGTGCCGAACGTAATCACATGGGAGACATGGTCCTTGCCGTATGTGTCCTCGACGTACTGGAATACGCGGTACCGTCCGTCGTCATCGAAGTCTATGTCGATATCAGGCATCGAGATTCGGTCCGGGTTGAGGAAACGCTCGAACAGGAGCTGGTATTTGATAGGGTCTATGTTCGTGATACCGAGGCAGTACGCCACTACCGAACCGGCTGCCGAGCCTCTGCCCGGCCCTACCGAAATGCCCATGCCGCGGGCGGCTGCGATGAAGTCCTGAACGATAAGGAAGTAGTCCGGAAATCCCATGCGGCATATTGTCTTAAGTTCAAAGTCAATGCGTTCCGCATGTTCTTCGTCGAGAGCACCGTACCGTCTCTCCGCTCCCTTGTAGCACAGTTCGCAGAGGTATGCGACCGAGTATGTGAACTCCTCGCCTCTGTCAGAACCGTCCTTGTTGCATCGTCCGGCGTCGATTATGTCCTTGTATTTTTCAAGATATTTTTCCTTTTCGGCAAGGAATTTTTCGTCGATTTTGAATACCGGCAGCACATGTCCCCGGTCGATGGTGTATTTTTCGATTTTGTCGAAGATTTCCATCGTATTGGACAGGACTTCCGGATGGTCGGGAAAGAGCAGTGCCATTTCCTCCTCGCTCTTGAGGTATTCCTGCTGCGTGTATCTCAACCTGTCGGGATTGTCAAGGTAAACGTTGGTGGTCAGGCAGATGAGCCTGTCGTGCGCCGGGCCGTCCTCCTTGTTCACAAAATGCACGTCGTTCGTGGCTATGACTTTCGTGCCCGTCTTTTCGGCAAGGCTGAATATCCCTTCGTTGACGACGAGCTGTTTTTCGTAGACTTCCAAGGATTGTCCGGGCACTTCCGTCCTGTGCAGCTGCACTTCAAGGTAATAATCGTCTCCGAATACCTTTTTATGCCACTCAATGGCCTTTTCCGCACCTTCCATGTTCCCGTCGAGGATGTTTCTCGGGATTTCTCCGGCGATACAGGCGGAGCAGCAGACAAGGTCCTTCGCATATTTTTCCACGACCCAATGGGATACTCTCGGCTTGCCGTAATACATGCCTTCGATGTGTCCGGTGGACACGATTTTCATCAGGTTCTTGTACCCGTTGTAGTTCTTGGCGAGAAGGATGAGGTGGTAATATCCCCTGTGTTCCTTGTCCTTGATGGTGTGGTCGGCCTTGGAAACATAGATTTCACAGCCGATGATAGGTTTCACGTCCGGGAATTTTCCTGCATACTTGAAAAATTCCTTCACTCCGTACATGTTGCCGTGGTCCGTGATGGCGATTCCCGGCATTCCGAGTTCCGATGCCCTTTTGAAGAGGTTTTCTATCGACGAAAGGCCGTCGAGAATCGAGTATTGGGTATGTACGTGGAGGTGGACGAATGACATGATGTTACCTTGCTTTAAAACGGAAAGCAAAGGTAAGAAAAAATCTCCTTATTCGGTAGAGTTGAAACGCCACGTCAGATTGATTGCCCAATAACGTCCGAAGAACGGTGAAAACGATGTCCGGACATAATTCTGTGCCGCTATGGATGAATACGGATTCGTCCTGTTCAGGATGTCGTAGCAGGAAATGCTTGCGGACAACCTGTTGTTTTTCGTAAAATAGACGCCTGCGACGGCATTCAGCACGTTGGAGGATATTTTTACGCTGCCCACTACAGGAATTCTGACCTGATATGTCCACATGGCGTTCAGGAAGAACCGTTTGGCGAACTTGTTTTCCGAGGACAGGCTGACAGCCTGGTCGAAATAGTCCACGGTGCCGTATTCCCGGCTATGGTTGTATGTGTTGGACGTGATGGATGTCAATACGATTTTATGGTTCTTGGAAACCGTGCTCGTGAAAGTCAGGCGGACCTTCGGGTTATGCCTGTCAGAGAAGATTTTCTCCCCTTCTATGAGGGCGGGAGAATGGTCGTATGTGTAGTCAGTGCGTAAGTCCAATTTCGTTTTTATGCGGCGGAAATATGTCGTGTAGAAAAGCTGGAAATCCACTTCCCATGCTCCGGAAATATTGGTGTAGGTCGAGAACGAACTTCCTGCGGGAACCGTGTAGCCGTTTACAGTCCCGGTTGTCGCAAAAAAACGTCTGTCTTCCACAATCTGATTTGATACGGCATTCAGTGTCAGAGTTGTCTGGATGCTGTGTCTGGTTCCGACAAGGAAGTTGCCGTTATAACTCAATTTATAAGTGATGCTTTGTTTCAAATCTGGGTTTCCTTGTGAAATGAAAAGAGGATTGCGGGCGTTTATATACGGGTTGGATTGTTCAAGCGAAGGCAAGCCGTTCAAAACCATAAAATTGAAAAAATGGTTACGGCCTTTTGCGAAATCTGAAACGGCGAATGAAACATGCGGGCAGAAGGATATGTAGGAATGTGATATGTTTTCCGCCGCAGGCAATGTCCTGTCCTGATTCTGGGAAGAAAACATTACCGGGAGTTCAATCAAGAGCAAATTTTTCCTATACTGGAAAGTGGCCGTATGCTTGGTGTAGTCGTATGTGTAACTGTTGCTCGTCAGATTGTCGAGATTCGCAGCATCGACAGCGTTCAGATACCTTAGTTCGCGCCGTGTCTGCCGGTCAATATCTAACTTGTACGACAGTCCGATGCTTTTACCATCCTCGAACCTGTAATCGACTGGAATGTTAGCAGATATGTTGTAAGACCGGCCTATCGGTTCGGAAATATATGTGTCGATGCCCGTTGCCGTCGTGTCTTTCTGAATTGTGGATCCGTCGCTGTTTGAGAATGAAAAACTTATGTCGGGACCGGTTACGAAATGATTTATGCCGAATGTCCCGCTGACATGACCTGAAAAATCATAGGAACGACTGTCTGATACGGTGTTTTGCGAGATTGTTTCATTTAACCCGTCCATATATGACAACATTCTTGAATGATAGTCGGAACGGTTGTCGTCCGCTGAAAAGAAAAGGTTCGCCGTGATGAAGTCATAAGAATTGATTTCCAGGCTTGCAGTGTGCCGACCTGTCCGTAACCGGCTGCGGGACGCATTGTTGTATATCCGCTCTGTAAAGGTCTCGGACGGGGAATATACTGTCTCGGAATAGGAAGAATCCCTTTCGGCATTGTTTTCATAACGGTAATCCAGGCCTATACTGTACAATTTCGGAATGTTGAATGTACGGACGGTTGAAATTCCTGCATTGATGTTTCTGTTATATGATGCGGACGCAGCATTAGTCAAAAGGAGCTTTCCTGGATCGTTGGGCCGCCCCGTATTGTCGATTGCCGCATCGGTCTTGATCTGCAGCTTTTCGGAAAAGAAATTCAATGCGCCGCCTCCTGTGTATCGGTTGTCGGAGTCATCCCCGGCAGCAATGAAATTGCGCCCGTATGAAGCGAGGAGGTGGCCCGACGAGACGAAATCTATCCTGTTTCGGGTCTTTACGTTTATCACACGCTCTTTTTTTCCGGATTTGTATTTTCTGTGGCGTTCCGACCTGGGGGTTTCATCATAGACCTTGATGCTTATGACCTCTTTGCCCGACAAGTATCTGAGGGCGTCATCGGTATTTTCCCCGAAAATCAGGCGGCCATTGATATATGCCCGGGATACGGCCTTGCCCATGATTTTGAGAAGCCCGTCGTTTTCAACGGCAGGCAACTTTCCGAGCACGTCCCCGAGCATTTCACCGTCGAAGATTTCCTGTGTGGCTGCAACATTGTATATAAGGGTGTCCCCGTCAAAAGTGAAAACCGGAGCGGAACTTGTGACAATGGCGTTTTTCAAGGTCCGGTCCTGACGCTCAAGGAAAAACAGTTCCGGCTGTCCGGGTGTCAGCGAAGTCTCTATCCTGAACGGGGCGTATGAGATGTGCGAGATTTCAAATACGACAGGGGTGTCCGGTGCTTCCTGGAATACGAATCCGCCTTCCTCGTCTGTCGTGGCGTACAGAGTGTCGGTCTGGGAGAAAATCATGGCTACGGCACCGATTATCGGGGAATGGCTTATGCTGTCGGCCACGTAGCCGCTGTATTTTATCCCTTTTCCGAAAGACGCAGCGGCAGTCAGAAAAAGCAATATCACAGGCAGTCCATATTTTATGGTTTTGGACATCATTCTTTAGGTCTAAGATTGACATCTTCGGGCATTCCGGAAACTGTTACCTTATTTATATAGGTATCGTAGTCAGGATGCGATATAATAAGGATTCCTTGCTTTCCGACGGTAAGGTCCTTGAATATCACCCTTGGTTCTGAATAGTGCACAAGGGTGTCGTTGTCAACGATCAGTTTTACCTTGGCATCGTAGACCGGTTTTGTGGTATGGTTTTCAACCGAAGACACGTCCACGACAAAATCCGTCTCTGCCGACGGCGCGGGCTCTGTTTCAGCATTCCCGACCATCGGCAAAGACAGTATGAACCAATAAAAAATCAGTATGTGCCTTTTAATCAAAATGATTGCCTCGCTTTTTCAGGCATTTTATTACACTTTTCCAAAGAATTTTACCATGCAAATATACACTTTTCCATTTTTCGAGCCAAGGTGCTGCTGCCGAAAAAGTAGACACGGGGAGGTAGAAAAAGATTGAAAGTTGTAACTTTGGTGCAGAATGGAAGTCGCCTCCGGAGAGAGGGGCGAAGCCCCGAACGCCGGGGCGACTTCCGGCGGCCCGAAGCCGGCGGCAGTCCCGGTACAAGGTGTGTTGATTATTCAAGAAAAAGTGTATTTTCTGCAAGAGCAATAATCTTGAATATGTGTAATATCAATGAAACAATAAAGTCGAATACGTGAATTATGAGAAGAAAAACGTCACGTTGCACCTGATATCTTTTTCATCGCTATGACGATGTCCCGCAATTCTGTATAGACTATGTGGCGGTCCTGAATAACGGAGCCAAGGCGTCGGATCATCTTCCCGTGTTCGTAGATGTAAAATTGTAAGTAAAAAATGTTCGGCTATCGGTTGTTTATTTGAAATTTTTGTATTTTTGAAATCGGAAAGCGAGATTTTCAAAATAGGCTTTTAACCATGACCTTTTATTTAATTTTTATATAATATGAAGAAAATAACCATTATCGGAGCCGGAATGATGGGCTCCGCACTTGCTTTCCCCGCTGCCGAAAACGGGCACGAGGTAAGGCTGGTGGGCACGCATCTCGACTGTGACATCATTGACGGATGCAAGACCAAGAACCAGCATCCGAAATTTGACCGTCCTTTTCCGAAAGGAGTCAGGTACTACTATTTTGAAGAATGGAAAACAGCTGTAGAAGGAGCGGATTTTGTTATTTGCGGAGTCTCCTCTTTCGGTGTGGATTGGTTCCTGAATGAAATCCTGATGAATCTTGCCCCGTCAATTCCGGTCTTGTCCGTTACCAAAGGTTTGATTAATCTTGAGAACGGGGATTTGATCTCTTATCCGGATTACTGGCAGGCTGAACTGAAAAAGAAAGGTATCGAACGTGAAGTCTGCGCTATCGGAGGTCCGTGTACTTCTTATGAATTGGTATTTCATGACAATACCGAAGTGGCCTTTTGCGGGAAAAACACTGCTGACCTGAAAATGATGAAAGCAGCCCTTGCCACTGATTATTATCACATTTCGCTGACAAACGATGTCATTGGACTGGAAGCGGCTGTCGCATTGAAGAATGCATATGCTCTTGGAGTTGCCATGACCATAGGATTGGTAAACCGTGACCTCGGAGCAAATGCCGGACTTCATTATAATTCCCAGGCCGGAGCATTTTATCAGGCTGCACGGGAAATGATGCAGTTGCTTGAAATGTTCAAGGCATCGGAAGACTGCAAAATCATAGGTATCGGAGACCTCTATGTCACTGTCTACGGTGGACGTACCCGCAAGGTGGGAATATTGCTCGGCGAAGGCAAGACATACAAAGAAGCGATGGAAATCCTTGCCGGAGTAACGCTTGAATCGCTTGTCGTTGCACGCAGAGTAGCGAAGGCAATATACAAAAGGGCAGAGACCGGAAAAGTGGATATTTCCCGTTTCCCGATGCTGACGCACGTGAATGATGTTCTAGATAATGGGAAGGATGCACATCTGCCATGGGATGCCTTCACTTTCGACAACACCAAATAAAACCTTTTAATTCAAAACCAATAACCGTATAAATTTAAAGTTATGAGACGTTTAATCATCACATTATCAGCGATTTTCGCCATTTGGGGGGGGGGTAGCATGCACTAATGAAACTCAAGAAGGCTATCTTACAATCGATCCGGAATCGATAAACATCGATGCTACAGAACAGACGTTCAATCTTACAGTTACATCCAACGTCCATTATCGTATCAATCCTCAGGATTCGTGGATAACAGTCTCGGAAACCTCATCAGAAGGTGACGCACGAATCTATTCAGTTTCAGTTGAAGCAAATACATCGACAACCAGCCGAACAGGTACAGTAAACATTATCGGCGACAATGTCACTCCTCAGCGTCTTACAGTCAATCAGGCAGGAGTCGAATCAGAAAATCCAGATCAAGAACCTGATCCGGACGTAGAATATCTCGGTACGGGAGTATTCGCCCAATGGAATCTCGGAGATGACGTGACCGTAAACGAAGGCACATTCACTACTGAAGAAGCCACTCCGGCTACGGGAAACGGCGGAGCATACGCCAACGCATCCGAGGGCAATGGCAAAATCGAATTCTATTACGCTGACCAGACCAATGTCATGGTGCTTGCAGACGGGTCATCCGCTTATAAAGGCACGTCAAGGGCAGTGGGAGGCAACGGAGACCTCTATGTGAAAGGAGGCCTTGCCGGTGATTACTGGCTTGTAACCGTTACTCCTGACAAGGTCATACCTGCAGGAAGTACCATCAAGTTCACTTTCAGTTTCGGTATCGGAAATACTACGACAGACAAGTGGATGCTTGAATACTCATGTGACGGAGGAGAATATCTTCCTGTCGGAGAACCGCAAAAGACCACAGACACATGGACACAGCTCTTTTCGACCGGAGAAGCCTCTTCGGGTTCTATGGAAGTGACGTATAACTATCTTGTAAACAAAAAATACCAACTTTCCGAGAAACAGTTCACAGTGTCCGAAGATACAGAAGAACTGAAAATTCGCATGAGCGCAGCCGGCTGTCTTTGCCCGTTCAGCAAAACCCCTACACAGAAAGGCGATTGCATCAACAACAGTCTTGAGAGCCGTTTCTCTCCGACAGTGAAGTATCTTGAAGACGGTACGGCACATGAAGAGAGCGGTCATCCTATTGTCTTGGAAATAGTCTCCGTAGCTGAATGACAGCATAAATTCCAATAAGTACAAACGAAATATGACAACACATTTGTACAAATGGGTGCTTGCCGTTGTCTGCATGATTTCGGCATGGCTGGCTTCGGATGTGGAGATGTATGCACAGACTCCGTCGTCTGACAATTCAGTTGTCGAAGGTGTTGTTTCCGATCAGAGCGGAGCCCCCTTGGCGGGGGTTGCCGCTTTGGTACAAGGAAACACATCTGTTTTCGCAATCACAGACGCAGAAGGAATGTACCGGCTCGAAGGCCTCACTCCGAACAGCGTCATTGAATTTTCTTGCCTCGGCATGATACCGGTCACGGTCACTTGGAACGGCGGGCCTCGTCTTGACGT
Source organism: uncultured Bacteroidales bacterium (assembly GCA_944323245.1). Classification (GTDB taxonomy): domain Bacteria; phylum Bacteroidota; class Bacteroidia; order Bacteroidales; family UBA932; genus Cryptobacteroides. The sequence goes on along the minus strand of CALURT010000014.1, from coordinate 35,058 downwards.
TACGATGGAGGAAGAAAGCCTTGAACTTGAGGCCACGGTGGTTATCGGTTACGGTTCGGTGAAGAAAAAGGATCTGACCGGGTCTGTCGGTATCCTTGACGGGGAGTCTCTTCAGACCTCATCCACCACATTGCTTTCACAGAGACTTCAGGGTATGATACCCGGGTTGAATGTTTCCAGAACAGGAAGCATGCCCGGAACAAGTGCCACATTGCAGATACGCGGTGTCACCACCATGAGCGACAACAGTCCTCTGATTCTCATTGACGGCATGCCTGCATCAAGCATCGATGATGTGAACAGCCTCGATATAGACCAGATTACCGTACTCAAGGATGCGGCTTCTGCATCTATATATGGAGCAAGGGCAGCAGCCGGCGTCATTCTCATCACTACCAAGTCGGCAAGCGAAGGCGAGACTGTCATCAATTACAGCGGCGAAGTTTCTTTCCACACCCTTTCCGAGCTTCCGGAATCAGTCGGTGCGCTCGACTATATGCGTATGTACAACGAAATGCAGTGGAATGATGCCGGAAATCCTGCCGGAGGCGAATACAATACCTACACTCAGGATTTCATCGACAACTATTACATGAATCATGAAATAGACCCGATAACCTATCCTTTGACGGACTGGAAAGATTTGATGCTCAAGGATTTTGCGTTAAGACATAAGCATTCCCTTGTGCTGACATACGGCAATAAGGTCGTCAAGACCCGTGCTTCTGTTTCGTATGAGAACAGCGATGCCCTGTTCAAAGGACGCAACTATGAGCGTATCACGGCGCGTCTCCGCAACAATATCAGATTCTCACCGAAATGGTCCGCCAATATCGACATGTCACTCAACAGGTCGCAGCTCAACAACACGCAGGCAAGCAATGTCATCAAACATGCCTATATGTATCCGGCTATCTACCTTGCGGAATATCCTGACGGACGTATAGCTGAAGGACAAAGCGGAGCCAACACGTATGCAATCCTGAAGGAGGGAGGCAACACCACTACCAACAAGACTGTGTTTTCAGGCAAGGTGTCCCTCGAATTCCGTCCGATTGATGGACTTTCTTTCGAGGCAAGTTTCCTTCCGTCATTGGGATTCAACCAAAGCAAGGATTTCAAGAAAGCCATTCCGATATACGATGCCTATGATCCTAACCTGCTTATCGGATACATAAACAATTTCTCGACCACGTCACTTACCGAAGCCCGTCGCGAGACAGTGACTTTGCAGGGTAATTTGGTTGCAACCTATGCCAAATCCTTTGCAATGAAGCACAACCTCAATGTAATGGCCGGTTATGAGGAATATTACTACAGAAATGAATACATGAGCGGCAGTACCGACCAGATGGTGCTTGACAATTATCCTTATCTCGACCGCGCCAATGAGAACTTCCTCGGTGTCAGCGGTACGGCTTATGAGAATGCTTACCGTTCATATTTTGCTCGTGCCATGTACAACTACGATTCCCGGTACTATGTGCAGTTCAATGCCCGATTCGACGGTTCATCCCGTTTCCACAGGGATTACCGCTGGGGATTTTTCCCGTCAGCTTCCGTCGGCTGGGTCGCTTCCGAAGAGGGATTCCTGAAGGACGTTAATTGGTTGTCATTCCTGAAAGTAAGGGCTTCCGTAGGTTCTTTGGGAAACGAACGAATTGGCAACTACCCTTATCAGACCAGTATCAATTTCGAGTCCACGCCTATGTTCGGTACGTCAGGCATAGTCTCACAGATGGCTGCCGCACAGGTTGAATATGCAGTCCGCGACATCACATGGGAGACAACTTACAATGTAGATGCAGGTATCGATGCCAACTTTTTCGATAACAGGTTGACATTCACAGGTGATTACTACTACAAGAAAACGGTGGGCATGTTGCTGGAAACGGCGATCCCTTCGTTTACCGGATTTGCCGATCCTGAGCAGAATGCAGGAGAGATGAGCACCCAGGGCTGGGAAATCAAATTGGGCTGGTCCGACAGGAATGGCGACTTTTCCTACAGCATAGGAGTCAATCTTTCCAACTACTGTTCCGTGATGGGCAATCTGAATGGTACCGTGTTCGACGGAGAACAGATTATCCGTGAAGGAAGCGAGTATCTTGCATGGTACGGTTATAGGTCAAACGGCCTTTTCCAGACCGCTGACGAGGTGGCAAACAGCGCCCTTCTCATCACCAATACCAAACCGGGAGACATAAAGTATGTCGACGTGTCCGGAGCCGACGGAGCTGCAGACAATCAGATTACCGCTGATTATGACAGGGTGATTCTCGGAAGTTCGCAGCCTAAGTACATCTATGGAGGTTACTTCAATCTGGGTTGGAAAGGGATTTCCTTCTCCATGACATTCAGCGGAGTCGGCAAACAACTGGCCCGCATGAACACCTCCATGATACAGCCGTTCGAAGGTTCGTGGCTTTCTCCGTCAGCCAACCTGCTTGGCAACTATTGGAGTCTGTACAATACTGCGGAACAGAATTCGGCAGCAAGGTATCCGCGTCTGACATCAATAGAAACGAACAATTACGCCATGTCTGATTTCTGGCTTTTCAACGGAGCTTTCTTCCGCTGCAAGAATATCAATCTCGGCTACACTTTTCCATCGAAATGGATAAAGAAGGCAGGAATAGAATCATTAGGCATATATATCAATGTGGATGATCCGTTCTGTATTGACAATTATCCTAAGGGATGGGATCCCGAGGCCAGCGTAAACACATATATCACCACTACTTATACTTTGGGGTTGGACATTAAATTCTGATGTGATGAAAAATTGTATAAACATACTGATTCTATTGGCTGCCCTGCAGTTGTCTTCATGTGTTTCGCTCGATCTGAATCCGCTCGACGAAGCATCGAGCGACAACTGGTATTCCGATACGGATGATGTTCAGTTGTCATTGAACGACTTCTATAGGAACTATCTTTATTTCCTTGAAGCGGAATATTTTACAGACAGAAGGACCGATGACTGGGCACAAAGGGATGCCATTTATGATGTTGCCAGCGGAACCGTAGACGGAGAATGGAGTGCCGCATCTTCCATGTGGAATTACACTTACAAAGGTGTGGTCCGTGCCAACATGATAGACGAGGCTCTTGACAAACTCGAAGGGTCCGCCACCGCCGAGGAGATCAACATGCTCAGGGCCGAGGCCCTTTTCTTTAGGGCGTTCTGTTATTCCCGGCTGATTACGCTTTTCGGAGACGTTCCGTACTATACGACATACATTACCGTGGAACAGGCCCGGCAGATGGGTCGTACCGACAAGAATGAAATCCTCCGGCATATTTATGAGGATTTCGATTTTGCGGCTACATATCTTCCTGTAGAGAATAACAGTACCGGAGTCTACAGAGTGACGAAAGGGGCGGCCTATGCCTTGAAGGCCCGTATTGCTCTTGCCCAGCATGATTATGCTACGGCCAAGGAAGCAGCCAAGTCCTGCATAGACTTGAACCATTACAGCCTTTATGAGGACTATGGAGAGCTGTTTCTCGACAAGAGCATGAACTGCGAAATGATATTCGCCATAGCCAATTCCTCGGAGCTTGGTCAGTACGAAGCTATCAAAAGCTGGGTGATGCGTACGGCAGGCGGCAACAATGTCGCACAGCCGTCGTGGGAATTGTTGGCCGCATATACCTGCACCGACGGTCTCCCTATCGACGAGTCTCCGCTTTTCGATCCGCATAACCCTTATGCAAACCGCGACCCGCGTTGTACATACACTTTTGTAGAGCCGGGAACGGAGCTCCACGGGACGGTGTTCAATCCTCTTCCGTCGGCAAGGCAGGTCCTGTCGAACGGGCAGATGACATCCAACAAGGAAAATCTCGTCGTAGACCGTTATGCCCCGAGGAACGGCTGTACCATACGTAAAGGTGCTCAGGAGTTATGGTACACCGTCCTTCAGAATGACAATCCGTATATCATCATGCGTTACGCCGACGTGTTGCTGATGTATGCGGAAGCCTGCATCGAGTTGAACACGATAGACGACCTGACTCTGCAATACATAAACATGGTGCGTGCCAGGGCCTACAAGGTCGATTACACGCAGACCAATCGTTATCCTGCAGTTACCACTACGGACCAGACTGAACTCCGCCGCATATTGCGGAACGAGCGCCGAGTGGAGTTCGCTTGGGAAGGCAGGCGATATTTCGACCTCATGCGCTGGGGCTGGTTCGAGAAGGCATTCAGCCACAATTATTACGGTCTGCCGAACGATGAAGCCACGCTGACTGCCATGGAGAATGACGGCAACTGGTTCTGGGCTATGACCCCTGAAATAGACGAGGACGGTTTTGCTGACTTCTCTGCTTTGGCGGCAGCCGGATACTGCAGACAGTACGGTGAACGCATGTATGACCCGAAAATCGAATTGTGGCCTATTCCTTATGAGGAGGTCGCATTGTCAGGAGGCAAACTTACCCAAAATGAGGGCTATTGATACAGACGGATGAAATATGAGAAGAAAAACGATAGAAATTTTAATTGTACTCATTGCCTGTGTTTTTGCCGGAGCCTGTTCCTCATCGGAACCGGATTCTCCGGCTTTTCCTGTGATTAACAATCCGGGAGGGACAGAAGACGATGAAACAGAAGACGACAACAATGATAATCAGGACGGCACTGACAATCCTGCCGTCGGCAAGGTGCTTGACCCATGGTCGGAGGGCTGTCTCGACATCCATACAATAAATACCGGGCGGGGAGACTGTACATTCTTCATCCTACCGGACGGAACACAGATGCTTGTGGACATGGCAAGCGCTACGGCGAGTTCACACGATTTTGTCGGATTCAAGCCGGACGGTCTCCATACGGCTGCGTACTATATAAGGAGGTATATCAAAAAGTGTATGGAATGGACGGGAAACGACAAACTTGATTATGTTCTCCTGACCCATTGGCATGCAGATCATGTGGGAACTTATTCCGGGAGTAATCCGGACGGTTCTGCCGGCCCGAATACCTATACACGCGGAGGCGTGACGGAAATTCTTGACAACTTAACGGTCACCAAGGTCATTGACAGAGGCTATGACTTTCCTGCGCATCAGGATCTGGCGAATTCGAACATAGTAGCGAACTATATCAAGTGCTACCAATACCATGAGCAGACCAATGGCTTGGTAAGGGAAGTGTTCCGGGCCGGAGCGTCGGATCAGTTCACTCTCCAGCGCAATCCGGCGGCTTATGGGGACTTTGTCATCCGCAATGTCTCCGTGAACGGCAATGTCTGGACCGGAGATGGTGCAGGGACTACTTCGTATATCTTCATCCCCGAGTCTGAATTTGATACAAGTTCGGACGGTGGGGCGACAGAGGCCTGCCCGTGCGAAAACAGCCTGAGTGCCACGATAAGATTGTCATACGGAGACTTCGACTATTATACGGGAGGCGATGCAAGTAACAACGGTTCTGGAACATATTCGTGGAAAATCACGGAAACCGCCATTGCCAATGCCGTCGGACAGGTCGAGGCTATGAAGGCGAACCATCATGGTTCACACGATGCCAACGGCGAGTACCTGCTTAGTACAATGGATCCCCAAGTCCTGATTTTCCAGACATGGAATGACGAGCATCCTCATGTCAATACCATGAACAGGCTTCCCGGCAGTATTCCGGATGCCGATGTATTCATCACGAATCTCGATGCTTCATTGAGGAGCACCTATCCGTCTGCGGCTACAGAAATGTTCCGTTCGGAAAGCGGCCATTACGTGATACGCGTGGCACCTGGCGGTGCAGAGTACTATGTCTATGTTCTTGAAGATGATGACGAGTCCATGGATGTGACATCTGTTTTCGGTCCTTATACATGCAGATAAACAATGAAAGTCAGATTATTTCCAATATTGATGTCCGTATTCCTGCTGTCGTGTTCGGATGACGACAATCTTCCGGCATGGGAGGAGGGATACATGGACATACATTTCATCAATACGGGGCGCGGAGAAAGTGTATATCACATCTTTCCTGACGGAACAACCCTGCTGATGGATACGGCCGGCTCCTTGCTGAAAGAACACAAACACATGCCGGTGCAGCCTAAACCGTCGGCGGACATATCGAGCGGAAAGGTAATTTCCGACTATGTCAGGCATTTTCTCCCTGCTGTTTGCGACGGCCGGCTTGATTATATGATGATTACGCATTTCCATAGCGATCATATTGGGGACTATGCCGATTCATTGCCGGACCATCCTTCGGGAAAGTTCAAGCTGACTTCGTTTGCAGAAGTCGGTTCGTCGATCCCGGCAGACAGGATTTTGTTCCGCGTCGTGGATTCGCTGCGTCCGTCATCCGTGATATTGGCGGAATCCGCGGTTTTCGAGAATACCAAGGCGTTTCTTGAATGGACGGAAGAGGAAAACGGGACGGAATCAGGGACGTTCATGCCGGCAGGTTGCAGTCAGGTGACATTGACGCACAACCCTGCCTCTTATCCTGATTTCGTTTTCCGTAATATCGCTTCCGGCGGATACGTCTGGACCGGAGAAGGGGAAGAAAGTTTTACCATGATTCCTGAAAAATCAGTAATGTTGGCAGACGGTGGCAAGAAGGCATTACCACCTGAGAATATCCTCAGTTGTGTCTTTCTGCTTTCATACGGTGATTTCGATTATTTCAGCGGAGGAGACATACAGTATAAGGACCGCTCGGAATATCCTTATTTTGATATTGAGGAACCTGTTTCCCGTGTCATCAAGAAGGTCGAGGCCATGAAGGCAAGCCATCATTGTACGTCCCTTGCCAATAGTGCGGAATTGCTGGATGTGGCACGTCCGGACGTGGTGATAGCAAATGTATGGAGGGATGTGCAGCCGAACGGGGCCACATTGGGGCGTATCATTGCTTCCAATCCCGAATGTGAAATTTTCACCACCAATCTTGCTCCTAAGAACAGATCGGCAATAGAATCGTATAAAGACCGCATAAGGGCCACGCAGGGGCATTTCGTGCTGCGGGTTTTCCCAGGAGGAAAGCAGTATATGATCTATCAGTTGGACGATACGGATCAGAGTTATCGAATTGTGGAAATGTTCGGCCCGTATGAATGTAAATAACGTAAAACAAATAACATTAATGAACAGAAGAGATTTTTTAGCCGCAACAGGCATGTTGGCAATAGGCGGAGCCGTCGCTTCGATTCCAGGCGGATGTTCCGCGATTTCAGGTTCCGATATCAAGACGATGGATATCAAAGAGTCTTATGACGCTCAAGTTCTTGTCGTGGGAGGAGGGCCTGCCGGAGTATGCGCTGCAATTGCAGCCGCAAGGCAGGGAGTAAGGACGATGATAGTGGAACAGGGAGGAGCCTTGGGAGGAATGGCCACACTCGGCTTGGTAGCCCCTTTCATGACTTGTTACGATACTACCGGTGAGCAGATGATAATCCGCGGCATGTTTGAAGAAATAGTGGATCGGATGGTTGCTTTGGGCGGTGCCATACATCCGAGCAAGGTAAGACTGTGCTCTCCTTATACGGCATGGATTACGGACGGCCACGACCATTGCACACCAATAGATGCGGAGGTAATGAAGCTTGTTTTGGATCAGATGTGTGCCGAAGCCGGTGTAAAGGTTCTCCTGCACACGGCGTTGGTCAATCCAATAATGTCCGGAAAGAAGACTGCGGGAGCAGTTGTCCTCACCCGCGGCGGCTTGGAAGCCGTCAAGGCTTCAATCGTGGTGGACTGCACCGGTAACGGTGACTTTGCCGCACGGGCCGGTGCGCCGTGCGAGTTCGGAAATCCTCAGACCGGACGCGTACAGCCTGCTACCCTTTTCTTCCATATCAATAATGTCGATTCCCGCAAATTGGAAGCCGACGTCGAGTCAAAGCTCCACACGTTCCGCAAGATAGACGGTGTAAGTCACCGTGCGCTTCACTGGCATGTGGAAAAAGCCATTGAAAACGGAGAATGGGACATTGCCCGCAAGTCGGTCAATATCTACAAAGGTGTCAGGGATGACGAGTGGGCCGTGAACTGTACCCGCATAGCCCGTGTTGACGCACGTGATTCCGAAAGCCTTACGATGGCAGAAATCGAAGGCCGCCGTCAAATCAGGATGATTATGGATTTCTTCCACAAATATGTCCCGGGATGTGAACATGCCACACTCATGGGTTCCGGTTCCACCGTGGGAATCAGGGAGTCCCGTCATGTGACCGGCGAATATGTCCTTCAGGTGGACGACCTTCTCAACGGGGTGGTTCCGGAGGATTCCATCCTGTTGGCATCGAATTCCGTGGATGTACATGGCCGGCTGTCGGACAATTCCACCGAATACATCACAGTGAAGAACGGTCGCTGGTACGGGTTGCCTTACCGCAGTCTGCTGCCTCTTGACGTCGAAAATCTGTTGGTCGCAGGAAGGGCCATTTCCGCCACATCCGATGCCGCAGGAGCTGTCAGAGTCATGCCGCCGTGCATGGCCATGGGACAGGCTGCCGGTCTTGCGGCTTCGCTTGCAGTGAAAGGAGGAACGACGCCGCGCGATATAGACCCTGCGGATTTGAGGCGTCTTCTTCTTGAAAACAAAGCATTTCTCGGATAGTACAGTAACATTGAAAGAATAGGATTATGGCAGATGAATCTCCGATGAAAAAGTCCATTTACGGTTCATGGGACGAGGATACGGTCAATACATTCAAGAAATGGCAGCGCAGGACCATCCTGATAACCATGATAGGGTATGCTGCTTTCTATTTGGTTAGGAAGAATTTTTCTTTGGCCATGCCTGGCATGACTGCCGAATACGGTATTTCAAATACGAGTTTCGGTATCGTGATAGGCATAGGGTCGCTGATTTACGGTCTTTCGCGTTTCCTGAACGGGTTCCTTGCCGACAGGGTCAGTGCCAGGCTGCTTATGTCCACCGGCCTGTTGCTTTGCGCATTGGCAAATGTAGCATTCGGGTTCGGATATGATTTGAGTTACCTTGTGACAGGAAGCAGCGACGGACCTCAGGTTGTAAATACGCTGGTTATGCTGATGGGTATAACCATTATTGTGAATCAGTATTTTCAGGGCATGGGATTTCCTCCTTGTGCACGCACTCTGCCGCAATGGATTCATCCATCCGAACTTGCTACCAAGATGTCGGTATGGAATACTTCCCATTCGATAGGAGCGGCCTGTGCTGTGGTAGTGTGTGGATATATCATGGCTCATTTCGGAATAGACATGAGCCATGACCCTGATGTTGTAGCCGGAATCGCCGCCAATCTCGGCATATCGCAGGATGATCCCGAAGGCATGAAGCGTGTCATGGAGTACGCTTCCCATACCGGAGCGTGGAAATGGTGTTTCTGGATACCTGCCATTGTTTCTCTTGCCACTTCCGTATGGCTTTTCTTCGGACTCAAGGATTCTCCGTCAAAAGTAGGATTGCCGGAACTCCCCGGGACGGAAATTACCCATGGTAATGATTCCGGGACGAAGGTAAACCGCCGCTTCATGATGTACATGGTATTCCGGAACCCCTACATCTGGATTCTGTGTATTGCCAATCTTTTCGTTTACGTGATGAGGATGGGAATCCTTGACTGGGGACCCAAGTTCCTGACGGAAAGTAGGGGAATGTCCATCGTGAGTGCCGGTTGGTCAGTTGCCCTTTTCGAAATCTGTGCTATTGCCGGGATGCTTGTGGCCGGATGGATGACAGACAGATTTTTCAAGGGTAAGGCCCACCACACATGTGTATATTGCATGGTAGGGGCGACCATATTCATGGGCATCTTTGTTCTGTTTCCGGATCTTCCTGCAGTGGTTTCTTCCGCCTGCCTTGCATTGAGCGGTTTTTGCATTTACGGTCCGCAGGCTTTGGTCGGAGTTGCCATTGCGAATCAGGCGACAAAGGATCTTTCGGCCACGGCCAATGGTCTGAACGGCATACTGGGTTATTTAGGCTCGTTCTTTTCCGCACTCGGAGTCGGAATCCTTGCAGATAGTTTCGGATGGGATACCGTATTCATGGCTATTATTTGTGCGGGAGTAGTCGGTGGTGTCATTTTCTCCTTGATGTGGAAAGCTCCAAGGGACGGTTACGGGCGAGCCCGTAAATTTGAATGATCCCCCACCCACATAAAAACGGCCTCGGAAAACTCCCGAAGCCGTTTTTAATTAAAGCCGAATGGCTGTCTTATTTTTTCCTGCCACCTGTTGCTGTTGCGGCAAGTTTTTTGGCCTTTCTTCTTTCAGCAGCCATCGTCACATCGTACATGATCGGAGTAGCGATGAAAATGGAAGCATAAGTACCGACTGCGATACCGACGCAGAGTGCCACTGCCATACCCCTGATGACCTCGCCTCCGAAGATTGCGATAGCCACCATTACGATGAGGGTCGTGAGGGAAGTGTTCATGGTACGTGACAGCGTACTGTTCAAAGCCTGGTTGGCATTGACATCGAACGGCATCTTAGGATGCAGCGTCTTGTACTCACGGATTCGGTCGAAAATCACCACCGTATCGTTGATTGCATAACCGATGATGGTAAGCACGGCTGCGATGAACGTCTGGTCCACATCGAGGCTGAACGGCAGGATTCCGCTGAATATCGAGAAGAAGCCGACCACGATGATAGCCGTATGCGCCAGACCGAGAGTACCTCCGAGTCCCCATGTCCATTTTCTGAATCGGACTGCAATGTATGCGAATATTACCAAAAGTGCTATGACAACTGCGATGATTGCGTCCCTCTTGATGTCATCGGCTATGGAAGCGTCCACCTTGTCCGAACTGATGATACCGTTAGGGTTTGTAGCAGTGGAAGTGAACTCGTCCAAAGTCATGTCTTCGGCGTAGAAGTCCTTGACGGCGTTGTAGAGTTTCAACTCGACTGCATCATCCGCTGCGTCAGACTTGTCCTCGATCATATACTGGGTGGTAATCTTCATCTGGCTTTCACCGCCGAACTGCTTGGCTTCGATACCGCCGTTGAATTCCTTCACCAAGGAAGCCCTGACATCCTCAACGGATACCGGCTGGTCGAACCTTACCACGAAAGTACGTCCTCCTGCGAAATCGACACCGTAGGTAAAGCCTTTCGTGAACATCGATGCGATGCAGATGACGATTACTATCGACGATACCGTATATGAGATCTTTCTCATACCGAGGAAGTTGACAGAAGTATTCTGCAGGAAGTTCCTCGTGAACTTGTTGTCGAAGGAGATTTTCTTGCCCTTGGCAACCCTGTCGTCGAAGATAAGCCTTGAAATGAAGATGGATGTCAGCACGGAAGTGATGATACCTATAATCAATGTGGTGGCAAATCCCTGCACAGGACCGGAACCGAAGATAAAGAGCACGATACCTGTCAGGATTGTAGTCACCTGACCGTCGATGATGGCTGAATATGCATTCGAATATCCGTCTGCAATGGCCTTGCTCAAGCCTTTGCCGGATCTGAGTTCCTCCTTGATACGTTCGTAGATGATGACGTTGGCATCGACCGCCATACCGAGGGTCAGGACGAGACCTGCAATACCCGGCAATGTAAGCACTGCGGAGAATGAAGCAAGTGTTCCGAAGAGGAAAAGCACGTTGCAAAGCAATGCTATGTCAGCTACCAGACCTGCTCCGTGATAGAAGAGAATCATGTACAGGAGCACAAGGCAGAATGCTATGATGAACGAGATGAAACCGGCGTTGATGGATTCGGCTCCGAGGGACGGACCCACAACCTGTTCCTGAACGATTTTTGCCGGAGCAGGAAGAGTACCTGATTTCAGGACGTTTACAAGGTCTTCAGCCTCTTCAAGGGTGAAGTTGCCTGTAATCTGCGAGTTTCCGCCTGTAATTTCAGTATTTACCACAGGATGCGAGTAAACCATCTTGTCGAGTACGATGGCTACCTGCCTGTTGATATTGTCTTTGGTGATTCTTGCCCATACCTTGGAGGCCTCGGCGCTCATGGACATCGAAACCTCAGGGTTGGCGCCGTTGTACTGTACTCGGGCGTCGGTGATGAATTTCTGGTCCCTTTCACCCTTGAGTGCAGCTTCGCCGTTGAGGGAACTGCGGATAGCCACGAGTTCATACTGGTTGCCTTCCACCGGTTTTACCGACCACATAGGGATGAGGTCCTCAGGGAAGAGGGCCTGTACTTCAGGCATTTCAAGAAGCCTGTTGACTTTTGCCGTATCGCTGAAGTGTGCATAACCCATTGTAGCGCCTCCCATTACACTTCCTGTCTGACTTACAGGAGGAGTAAGGATGGCGAAAAGCGGATTCTGTTTCTGCCACTGCTCGAGTTCTGCGGATTCTGTTGCCTGTGCGGCGATTTCTTCCGCAAGGATATCGCTTGTGGTATCGGCTGCAGCAGCCGGAGCCTCGGTCACTGCAGGTGCGGTCTCTTCTTCGTCAGATTCCTGAAGTTCTGCAAGGAGGTTGTTGGCCTCAGTCATATACTGGAAAATCTCGCTTGTCTCGTAGGTAGTCCAGAATTCGAGCGAAGCCGTTCCCTGAAGGAGTTTCCTTACACGTTCAGGTTCCTTCACGCCCGGAAGTTCCACAAGAATACGTCCGGTATTTCCGACTTTCTGGATATTCGGCTGGGTGACACCGAAGCGGTCAACCCTGTTCCGGAGAACTTCGAATGAATTGGCAATCGCACTTTCTGCTTCAGCACGGATGAGGGCGATGATTTCCTCATCGGTAGACTCTAATTTCTTGTTTTCGGTCTTGTTCTTCCTGTCGAGTCCGATAAATATATTGGAAAGCCTCTGACCTCCGGCAGTCTCTTTCCACGCCTCGTCGAACAATGTGATGAAATCGGTACCCGAAGTCTTGCTGCGTTCAAGGGCAAGATTGAAAGCCGTAGTATATTCTGGGGAAAGATTGTTTTCCGCAAGAGCCTGTACCACATCCTCCAACTGAACCTGCAGCATGACGTTCATACCTCCCTTGAGGTCGAGACCGAGGTTCATTTCCTTTTCCCTTACGTCATCGAAAGTATAACCGAAATAGACTTTCTGAGTGGCGATGGAATCGATGTACCATTTGTTCTTGTCTTCTCTGATGGAATCAAGGACGTATGCCTTGTCCACGTCCGGAATCTGTTCATAAGCCTTTGTGTTCTTGTATGCTTCTACAGCATTGTCAGCATACTTGACAGCCTTGTTCTCGTAGACCTTCGTCACGACCGTGAACATGAGCTGCCAGATGCAGGCAAGAGCAATAAGGATGGCTATGAATCTGATAGCGCCTTTACTTTGCATAATTTTATCGTTAATTTTAGTATAATAATTTCTTGGCTCGAAATAGGGCACAAATTTACTATTTTTTTCTTATAAATAAAGTATTTCTTATTTTTGTGTTCCTGAAATGAGCGAAAGAAGAAGATGACAATATATTTTACCCGTACAATTGTTTCCGTTTTGAGTTGTTTCTGGGCGGTTTCCGCAGTGGTTTCCGCTCAGGAAGCGGACATTGACGGACTTCTCGGAAAGGCGGACTCGTTGAGGAAAGCATACGATTTCGAAAAATCGGTTGAGGTTTATGACGGGATTCTTTCGGAGATCTCCGATTCCCTGCTGAGGATAGAAGTCGAGGACCTGAAGATTCTTTCAGAGAACGGAGCGGGAATGACGGATTATGTCTCCACTCCAGAGGTCGTCGCGAAACATTTCTTTTCGGCGGATGAATTTTTCCTGTTTTATCCGTTGCCAGACAAGTCATGGCGGACACTTCCGAACGTTCTCGATTCCACTGCGGCCCATCCGTTGGTAAAAGCCGTATATGTGCCTGAGGGCAGCCGGGAAATCTTCTATTCTTCCGTGGACGAAGCCGGTTCGAGGAATATCTACAGGACGGAGTTGAAAGATTCGTTGTGGAGTCTCCCTGTCCTGCTCAATGAGGCCATGACCTCGTCCGGGGATGAGATTTATCCGATGTTTTCCCCTGACGGCAGACAGATGTACTTCGCCTCATCGGGCCTTTACGGCATGGGAGGCTACGACCTGTATGTCTCCGAATGGGACGAGACCCGAAACGACTGGGGTCCGCCGTCCAATATGGGTTTCCCGTTTTCGTCACCTTATGATGATTTTCTGTTCATGAATACCCCTGACGGGAAATATTCCATTTTCGCATCGACGCGGGAATGCCCGCCGGACAGCGTCTGCGTGTATGTCGTGGAATATGACCGTATGCCGGTGAGGAAAAGTGTGGGCAACGCCGTAGCTCTCGCCGGATTGTGCAGGCTTGAACCTGATGACGACGTGTCCAAAATGGACAATGCTTCGGCCGTGCCGTCGGAACTCTTCGAGAACGAAGATACCCGCAGATACATGGAAAAGGCCACGGAAATCCGTGCCCTGAATGATTCCATATTCACATACGCCAACAACCTTGACAAAAACAGGATTCTGTTTGCCGAAAGCGACGATGCGGAGAAACGGGCAGAACTTACCGATGAAATCATGAGGCAGGAAAAGATGCTGCCGTTTTTTCAGGATTCACTGAAAAGGGCTACATCCGAACTGCAGGCAATCGAAATGAAATTCCTTTTCAGCGGTATCTCGTTCGATCCGGCAATGCTCATGCAGGAGGCCGACAGGGAAGTCAAGGGAGCGTCGACGAATTACGTCTTTACGAGAAAGCATCCCGGGAATCCGCTTGAAATCCGTTTCGAGGAGCCGGAGAAAAAGTTTGACTATACGTTCATGATACTTCCCGAGGGTCGGTTTGCGGAAGACAATACATTGCCGCAAGGCGTCGTCTACCAGATACAGATGTTCAGTCTGTCCGCACCGGCAAAAGTATCCCAGCTCAACGGGCTCAGTCCTGTTTTCGAAGAACGGTCGGATGACCGCTATACATACCGGGTCGGGGTTTTCAGACAATATGCCGATGTCCTTGCGAATCTCAATAAGGTAAAGCGGGCCGGTTTCAGGTCAGCGTTCATCACGGCGTTCAATGACGGAAAGTCTGTTCCGGTCTCCAAGGCCCGGGAGTTGGAAAAGGAAGCCATGAAAACCGTTCCTCTTTTCAATATCGTGATTGTACCGGCGGAGGAATCGTTGGACGAAACGGCGATAAAGGCCATAGGGCAGATGTGTACCAAAGATATTGCCAAGACGGCAAATGACGGGAGAACGGAATTTACCGTCGGGCCGTTCGATGACAGGGATGAAATGGAGAAAGTGATGACTGCGATAAGGGCAGCCGGAGAGACTGATGTCACGGCTGTCAGGATAGGAGAGAAGAAAACCGATAATTAAATTATATATGGTATTTATAATAATGCTGATAGTGGCGGGAGTCCTGCTTGTCCTTGCCGAGATTTTCCTGATACCGGGAGTAGGAGTTGCCGGAATTTTAGGCCTGTTGTCCTTGGGGGCATCTTCCTATTTTGCCTTTACGGAATACGGGACCCTTGCGGGGGTAATCATCACTGTCGTGAATTGTGCCCTTGTCGTGGGATTCACGGTTTACTGTCTCAGAGCCAAGACTTGGAAAAAGCTCGCCCTGAAGGCGAATATCGATTCCAAGGTGAATGCCTTCGACGAGTCTAAATTGGCTGTCGGAGACAGAGGCCGCTCTCTGACCCGTCTCGCTCCCATGGGAATCGCTGTCATCAATGACAAAAAATACGAGGTGAAGACCTTGGCCGGGATAATCGATCCTGGAGAAGAGGTGGAAGTCGTGATGATAGAAGACAATAAGATTTATGTAAAACAACCAGATATCGAATTTTAACATTATTACCGTATGAATGCAGACATTGCAATGATTGTGGTCTGGGTCGCAATAGCGATTGTGGCTCTGATTATTTTCCTGTGGTTTTTCCCGGTGACTCTGTGGTTTCAGGCCCTGATTTCAGGGGTTAGGATTTCTCTTGTCCAGCTTGTGCTCATGCGCTGGAGAAAAGTTCCGCCGGGAACGATAGTGATGGCCATGGTCACCGGAACGAAAGCCGGACTGAAACTTGATGCCAATGAGTTGGAAGCCCATTATTTGGCCAAAGGAAATGTCCCGAGCGTGGTAAACGCCCTGATTTCGGCTGACAAGGCCAATATCGCACTTGATTTCAAGATGGCGGCGGCAATCGACCTTGCCGGCCGTGACGTGTTCGAGGCCGTGCAGATGTCGGTCAACCCGAAAGTCATCAACACTCCTCCGGTAACTGCCGTGGCAAAGGACGGTATCCAGCTGATAGCAAAGGCAAGGGTGACTGTCCGTGCCAATATCAAGCAGCTTGTCGGCGGAGCAGGGGAGGAGACCGTGCTTGCGAGGGTCGGAGAAGGTATCGTATCGAGTATCGGAGCTTCCGAAAGTCATAAAATGGTGCTCGAACATCCGGATTCCATCTCCAAAGTCGTTTTGAGCAAGGGGCTTGATGCAGGTACCGCTTTTGAAATCCTGTCTATCGACATAGCCGACATCGATATAGGAAAGAATATCGGAGCTGTCCTTCAGATGGACCAGGCCGAAGCTGACAAGAACATAGCACAGGCCCGTGCAGAGGAACGCAGGGCAATGGCCGTGGCTTTGGAGCAGGAAATGAAGGCCAAGGCGCAGGAAGCCAGGGCGAAGGTCATCGAGGCCGAGGCTCAGGTTCCGCTTGCAATGGCTGAAGCCTTCCGCAGTGGCAATCTCGGAGTGATGGATTATTACAGGATGAAGAATATCGAGGCCGATACCGATATGCGAGAAAATATTGCAAAACAATAATTTTATTGTATATTTGCAGTCCGTTTTGACCGATTCAGCCATAAACGGACTCATGGTGAGATGGGTGAGTGGCTGAAACCAGCAGTTTGCTAAACTGCCGTACGGGTTTACCGTACCGGGGGTTCGAATCCCCCTCTCACCGCACATGACGGCAGCCGGTTGCTGAAAAAAGCAACCGGCTGTTTTTATGCCCGCTCCATTGCAAACCTGTTTGCATAAGGAGCAAGGGCGGAAAACAGCCGTTATGACCACAGGTCATCGGCTGCCGTCATGCAGGCGCCCCTGCGGCGAGCAGAAAGGGGAATGCGCAGCCCTTTCAGGGCGAGCACCATCCCCGGTGAGAGGCGGGATTCGCTTTGCAGTCCGAGTCGTGGAATGCACAGCCCGTCGTCTTGTCATGGTGAGCGCAGCCGAACCATCTGCCTGTTTATGCCGCAGATCCTTCGACTCCGGACTGTGGCCTGCGCTCAGGATGACATTGCAGCTCGGTGTTCTACGAGTAAATCAGTTTTTTTGGTTGCATTTGTGTATCATTTTGCTACCTTTGTAAAAACAATCATTATGTCACAGTCAGCATTTACTATCAGATTGGACTCTGATTTGAAGGAACAGTTCGATCGTCTCTGCGAAGAATTCGGAATGAGTGCCAGCACTGCATTCAATGTGTATGTCAGACAGGTGGTCAGAACACGCAGCATTCCTTTTGCCATAGAGGCAGATACTATCGAGGATGTCAGGAAGAGGGCCGGAAAAGCGTTTTGGAATATGAGAAAGACGGCGGCTGACAACGGAATTTCCGGTATGTCGCTCGATGAAATCAACGAGGAGATAAGACTGGCAAGGGAAGGGAAGTGATGAAGGTATATGCAGTCATAGACACCAATGTCATAGTGTCGTCCATGCTTGCGGTGCGCCCCGATTCGGCTACGGTAAGAGTTCTGGAGCATCTTGTGAACGGGGATATTGTACCCATGTTTAATGCGGAGATAGTTGCCGAATATCGGGAAGTGTTGCGCAGACCCAAATTCATGTTTGCCGAGGATGATATTGCGGCAGTGATTGACCTTGTTGTCAAGGGAGGTGTGGACTCCGAAAGAGTAGCGACTTCCGGATTGGTCAAGGATGCGAACCCCAATGAGTTACTTGAAATCATCGGAAATTCACATTGAAAAGCACGAAAAATTTGCGTTAAAAATAAAAAGTGTATATTTGCATCCGGATTTTTAACCAACTAATTTTATTTTATTATGAGACGGATAATTTCAATTGTTGCAACTTCTATTGCAGCGCTTGCATTCATCACTTCCTGCCAGACGACCGATCCTGAAGGCAACGGCACGGATAATGGAAACGGAAACAACAACGGTGGCGGCACAGAGCCTCCCGTAGAGACAGTGGATCCTGTGGAAGAAGTTTCCGGTACTTACAACGGTGTTTTGAACATCGATCTGAGCCTTATGGGCGCACCTGCGTCCAACGTGTCCAAGGATCTTACAAATGAAATCGTAATATCAGCAGCTGATGCTGAAAATACTGTGGACATTCAGGTCAAGGCATTGTCAGTATCCGTTGCGGGAATGGCTCTCGATTTCGGCGACAGGACTTTCGAGGCTTGCACCGTTACTGACAACGACGGAAGCTACTCCATTTCCGGCGAAGCCCAGATGAGCGCAGAAGTTCCTGAGGTGTTCAAAACCCCTGTAGAGTGCGATGTAAAAGTCGAAGGTACCGTAACTGACGGCAAACTGACTCTCACCCTTACCGTATCTGTAGCCGAACTTCCAGCCTTTTTGACTCCGGCTGATAAGATAGTCGGCACATACGATGGATTGTTGAATGTGTCTTTATTCGGTTCCCCTGTAGTTACCGATGAGCCTAAAAGCATAGATATTCTTTTGTCAGAAACTTCTGAAAGTGCTGTAAATCTTAGGCTTGAAGATTTGACTCTTACAATAATGGGTTCAGAAATGCCTCTTGGTACAATTACGCTTACTGATTTGGCTGTGACTGAAACAGAAGGTGTTTGCTCATTCAAGACAGACAGTGCCCAGACAATTACCGTTGAAAATCTCGGCGAATGTTCTGTGGAAGTTGACGGGACTGTAACGGATGGTAAAGTTTCCACTAATCTTACTATCGGATATTCTATGTTGACAGTAACCGTAACTTTCGAAGGTACTGTAGTTACAGAATAGTTTCTAAAACTGGACAATATCAAGCGGGAGCAAGCGCAAGGCCTGTTCCCGCTTTTTTTGTCATCCCGACCGAGCGCAGCGAGCGGAGGGATCTGCGGCATCAAAGGCAGATGGTTCGGCTGCGCTCACCATGACAATTCAGTACGTCGCCGTGACAAACAGATACAACTTGTCCTGAAATTTTTTATTTTTACATAAAAACAAAAATACAGGAACATCATGAGAAAAAATTTCGGAGCGAAGCCGCTGTGCTATCCGCAGCCGGTATTCATTATCGCCACTTACGACGGGAACGGAACTCCCGATGCCATGAATGCTGCATGGGGCGGAATCAGCGAGTCGGACGAGATCAGTCTCTGCCTGAGCGCAGGCCATAAAACCGTCAAGAACATCCTTGAAAGAGGCGCATTTACAGTCAGCATGGCCGATACGGAGCATTTGGTGTCATGCGATTACGTCGGACTTGTCTCCGGCAATACAGTCCCTGATAAATTCGCCAAAGCCGGTTTCCATGCCGTCAAGTCGGAATTCGTCGACGCCCCTCTCATAGAGGAACTTGCGGTAGCAATGGAATGCAAGTTGAAAGACTATAATCCCGACACCTGCATCCTCAGAGGGCAGATCGTGAATGTAAGCGCCGACGAACGCGTCCTTGACCGGGACGGCCGTATAGATGTCGCCAAAGTCGCTCCGATAATATTCGATCCGTTCAATAACGAATACCTTAAAATCGGAGAAAAGGCAGGAAACGCATTCTCGGACGGGAAAAAACTACGTTGAAAATAAACTCTCGTAATATATTAAAGTTGACCCAAAAGAGCACTTCAAATGTGAAATTCCCTTTTGGGCCAACTTTCATTAAAACGCCGCAGATATAACTATTCTTTCGAACTTTCACCCACTTTTTTGGCAACTATGGCGTCCACTGCGGCCACGGCCGTGATATTGACGATGTCCCTTACGGAACTTTCAATATCCGTGAAGTGGACAGGCTTGTTCAGTCCCATCTGGATAGGTCCGATAAGTTCGGCGTCGCTCATGTCCTGAATCAACTTGTAGGCCGAATTTGCGGAACTCAGATTCGGGAACACCAAGGTATTCACGGTCTTGCCCTTGAGCTTGTTGAACGGGAATTTCCTGTCCCTCAGTTCATTGTCGAGGGCGAAATTTACCTGCATTTCACCTTCTATCATCAGGTCGGGATATTCTTTCTGCAGGAAATCCACTGCATCATGCACCGTCTTGGGGCTTCCCTCGGTGTCTGCACCGAAATTGGAATACGACAGCATGGCCATTACCGGAGTATGGTTGAAGAACTTGACAGTATGGTCCGCGAGCAGGGCGATGTCTATCAGGGTCTTCGTGTCCGGATGGCGGTTGATAAGCGTATCGGCGATGTAGTACGTTCCCTTTTTGGAATTTACGATGTGCATCGTACCGAAATGGTCGTATCCCTCGCGGATTCCGATGACTTCCTTGGCAACCTTGATGGTATTGCTGTATTTGGTGTACGTACCTGTGATGAAAGCGTCCGCATCGCCGGTTTCCACCATCATCATGCCGAAGTAGTTCGGCTCGAACATCTTGTCGCATGCCTCGTCATAGGTCGCACCTTCACGGGCTCTTTTCTTAGCGAGGATTGCCGCATACCTTTCCCTTCTTGCCGACTCCTTGTCATGACGGAGATTCACTATTTCGATACCGTCCAGATTGAGTTTGAGCCTTTTGGCTATTTTCCCTATCCTTTCGTCGTTTCCGAGAAGTATCGGATTGCAGATGCCTTCCGCATGGGCCTCCACGGCGGCCTTTATCATGTTCGGATGGTTGCCTTCGGCAAAGACGACTTTCTGCGGATTGCTCCGGGCCATCGAGAAAAGCTGTCTGATGAACTCGGATTCATATCCCATAAGCTCCTTGAGATGTTCCCTGTAGGCGTTCCAGTCGGTGATTTTCTTCCTTGCGACTCCGGAACTCATGGCAGCTTTGGCTACTGCGATGGACACCTCCGTGATAAGGCGCGGGTCCACTGGTTTCGGAATGAAGTAGTCCGGACCGAAGGTAAAGTCATTGACCTTGTACACTTCGTTCACTATGTCCGGAACAGGCTGTTTTGCCAGATCGGCGATGGCATGCACGGCGGCAAGTTTCATTTCCTCGTTGATGGCAGATGCGTTCACGTCAAGGGCTCCTCTGAAAATGTAAGGGAAACCGATGACATTGTTGATCTGGTTCGGATAATCCGAACGGCCGGTGGAAATAAGCACGTCGTCGCGGGATGCCTTGGCATCTTCGTAGCTGATTTCCGGTACAGGATTGGCCAAAGCGAAGACGATAGGGGAGTCCGCCATGCTGCGTACCATATCCTGTGTCAGAATGTTGCCTTTTGACAGCCCGAGAAATACGTCGGCTCCTTTGATTGCCTCTTCAAGGGTATGTACGTCACGACGGTCCGTTGCAAACATTTTCTTCTGTTCCGTAAGGTTCGGCCTGTCTGACGTTATCACTCCCTTGCTGTCGAGCATGAGTATGTTCTCCTTGCGTGCGCCCAAGGAGACGTAAAGACTTGTGCAGGCGATGGCGGAAGCTCCGGCTCCGTTCACGACGATTTTCACGTCTTCGATTTTCTTTCCGGCGACTTCAAGGGCGTTGATAAGTCCGGCACTGGAAATGATGGCAGTACCGTGCTGGTCGTCATGCATTACCGGAATGTCGAGTTCTGCCTTGAGCCTGCGTTCGATTTCAAAGCACTCAGGCGCCTTGATGTCTTCGAGATTGATGCCTCCGAAAGTCGGGGCGATGGCCTTTACCGCCTGAATGAATTTTTCCGGGTCTTTTTCGTTGATTTCAATATCGAATACGTCGATACCTGCATATATCTTGAAAAGCAGTCCTTTACCTTCCATTACAGGTTTTCCGGCCAATGCCCCTATGTCTCCGAGTCCGAGTACTGCCGTTCCGTTCGAAATGACGGCTACGAGATTCCCTTTCGCCGTATATTTATATGCGTCGTCAGGATTTTTCGCTATTTCAAGACACGGTTCGGCGACTCCGGGAGAGTAGGCGAGGGACAAGTCCCTTTGTGTGCTGTGAGGCTTGGTAGGCGTAACCTCGATTTTTCCCGGTTTGCCCTGTGAGTGGTACAATAATGCTTCTTCTTTTGTGATATTGCTCATATAGTCCGTTTTTACTTGTTATTCACAAACAAAGCCGGGCTCACGAGTGAGTTCCGGCCTTGTTTTAAGTAGATTGTCGATTCGTAGTGACGATTATTTGTACTGGGCGAATTCGATGTCTTTTGCTGCTCTTTCTGCGAGGTCGGCATTCTTGCTTGCTGCCTCAAGATTTGCCTTGACGCCTTCTGCGTCACCCTGACGTGCGGCAATCACTGCTTTCAGATAAGAGGATTTAGGGCAGCTGCAGGTAATGGCGGCTGTGGCCTTGTCAAGCTGGTCTGTAAGAATGTATGCCAATGCGGCATTTTCGCAGCAGCTTGCATTTGCAAGTTTTGCGGCAGCGTCTGCATATTTGCCGTTGAGGATGTCAAGGATTGCGGCATTTTCTTTCGATGTCTCGTTTCCGGAAGCTGCGAAGTATTTGGCTGCTTCGTCATTGTTGCCTTCCCTGAGAGCGATTACACCCATTGCGTTCTGCCAGTCGGCGTCTTTTTCAACCTTGGCAAGTTCGCTCTTGGCGGCTGCAAGGTCGTTGTCGTTGATGTAAACGACTGCAAGGTTGTACTGGGCGCGTGCGCTGTTGAATTTCTCGATGGCTTTCTTGTAGACCTGAGCCTTGGCTGCGTTGTCTTCCACAACGGAAGCAGCACGGAGGAGAGCCTCTTCGTCAAGGATGTCGATGTTCTCGTCGATAAGGGCTACGAGTTCGTCATTCGAGTAGTTCGTGAATTCAACGTTTGCAATGAATCTTGCACGGCGGAGTTCAGGAAGAACTTCCTTTGCAAGAGTCTTGTAGACTGCGGACATATTCTTGATTTCCTTTTCACGCACTGCAGGGTCGCTGTACATGGAAAGAACGCGGATGATGAGGTCTTTGTCCTCGATATCGGATTCCGAAACGAGTTCCTTGAAGCCTTCCCAGTCCTGACCTACGCTGGTCACATTGACAGGAGCTTCCACTTCATGGCCTTTGGTAACTTTTCCGAATGCCTTTTCAGCGGTCTCGGAACGTTTGCCAGAAAGTTTGGCATTGAGTTCCTCGCCACCGTCAGGAGATGCGTAGGCAACGATGTCCGTGCTTGTGATTTCCTTGCGCTCGTTGGCCTTGATTTCATCGAGGGCAGCCTGGAAATTCTTGATGGATTCGGATTTGAGTTGGTTGTTTCTTACTACCGAGCTGTTGATAGTATAAAGAATCTGGCCTTCTGCCGTCTGTTTGATGACAGCCTGATAGTTGTCGGCCTTGTAGTCTGCCTTTCCGGCTTTGTTTACAAGCATGTAGGTAGTGTTGGCTCCGTCAGCTACCTTGCGGGTAGGAACGTCGACAGCCTTCTTCTTGTATTTGACTACACCGCGGAGTTCGAGATAGCATTTTTCCATGCCCGGAACATAGTCGAAGCTGACTTTTTCAGTTACAGTGGAACCCTCGGACGGAATTGTCTTGTAGTTTTCGGTAACGTCTTCGCCCTGATATACGAATGGAGCCATTTTAGCTTCTCCGCCCTCGTAAACGATAACCGGAGTCACTTCAAGGATAGCTTTCGGATGGAAGTAATCGGCAGGATAAGTGACGGATACCGTAGCATCTATCTTACCGGCCACAACTTCAAGAACGGCAGGTTCGCAGTTGACTGTAACGTTTTCCGCCATTTCTGCCATCTTTTCTGGAGAGCTGCAGGCTACGGCCGCAATGCCGAGGACTGCTGCAGAAAGGAATTTGATACTCTTTTTCATTGTATAAATAATTATAAGGTTTAATTTGCTATGTTTTCAAGCATAGTTTTGGCAAATATAATCATATTTTTAAAAATTTATCCGCCGGAACGCATATTTTCCACCCCTTTTAGTACCTTTGTGCCATTATGACGAATCAGGAATTACAGAATCTCAAGAATAAGTTCGATATTATCGGCAATGATCCGGCCCTGAACAGCGCCTTGGAGATAGCAGTGGCCGTAGCTCCGACGGACCTGACGGCGCTTATCTGCGGCGAGAGCGGAGTGGGAAAGGAAAATATTCCGAAAATCATCCACCAGCACAGCCTGAGGCGTACGGGCAAATATTTTGCGGTCAATTGCGGGGCTATTCCGGAGGGAACGATCGATTCCGAACTTTTCGGACATGAAAAAGGCTCCTTTACCGGAGCGAACGAGATGAGAAGAGGCTATTTCGAAGAAGCAGACGGAGGCACCCTGTTTCTTGACGAAGTCGGGGAACTGCCGCTGTCTTCACAGGCGAAACTCCTTAGAGTGCTCCAGTCCGGAGAATTCATGCGCGTAGGTTCTTCCAAGGTCTTGAAAACGGATGTCCGCGTGGTGGCGGCGACCAATGTCAACCTGGCATTCGCCATGTCCAAAGGCAAGTTCAGGGAAGACCTGTATTACAGGCTTAACGCAGTGACGATATTCATGCCGGCCCTGAGGGAAAGGAAGGGCGATATCCATCTGCTTTTCCGCAAGTTCGCATACGATTTTTCCGAAAAATACAAGATGCCGAAAGTCGTCCTGACCGAGGATGCGGTCGCTCTTCTGGAATCGTACAGGTGGCCCGGCAACATACGTCAGCTGAAAAACGTTACCGAAACCGTGTCGGCCCTTGAGTCACGCAACGTGTCCGGCAGGTCGGACAAATGCGAGGTAGATGCCGCCACTCTCAGGAAATATATTCCGAAAGACGGGCCGAACATGCTGCCGGTCAAGGCTTCACCGTCCGACGAATCCTCTTTTTCCCCTTCTGAAAAGGAAATGCTCGTAAGGTCCATTTACCAGCTGAAGCAGGACGTGGATTATCTGAAATCCGTGATTTCTTCCGCTCAGGGATTCAGCGGGCAGATCGGTGAAACTGCATCCGGACCCAAGCCGCATGACCCTCAGGTGGATTTATCGACCGTATGGGGCAAGTCCGTCAATATCGACAAAATGTCGGCCGAGCCGCTGATGAAACCGAGGGAAGAAGAGCCGGAGGAGCAGGACGGCGGGACATTGTCCCTTGAAAAATCCGAAACCGAACTTATCAGAAAGGCGTTGGAGAAATACGACGGGAACAGAAAACTTGCGGCGGAAGAGCTCGGGATATCAGAAAGGACATTGTACAGAAAACTGAAATCATTTGAAAAAGATGAAAAATAAAGCGGTATTGTTTCTAATCAGGATAATGGCCACGGCAATCGTTTCCGTTCTGTGCGTATCCTGCGGTATATATTCGTTTTCAGGGACTTCCATTCAGCCGGATGTCCATACGGTGACTATCAACTATTTCGAATACAAGGCCCTGCGGGTCAATCCTACGCTGAGCAACGAGCTGACGGAAGCCCTCAAGGACCAGTTCCGCCGTTTGACCAAACTCGAACAGGTGGACGAGAACGGTGATCTGGAAATCACCGGGGAAATCATCGGGTACGATGTCAAGGCCATGGGTATCACGGCCAACGAGGTCGCTGCACAGAACAGGCTTACCGTCAATGTCAAGATTTATTTTGTAAACAGGAAATATCCTGAAGACGACCTCGAACAGTCGTTCTCGGCATACGCTGATTTCGATTCGATGCAGTCTTTGGACGCAGTGGAATCGTCCCTTTGCCAGGAAATCATTGACAAATTGGTGGAGGATATTTTCAATGCAACCGTAGCCCAGTGGTAGCGTCATGAAAGGTTATATTGAATTGAAGTCGCTTACAATGGACGAGCTGACCGGCGTCGTCAATCTCTATCCGTGGTTCGGAGGCGCAAGGAAGGAGCTTTTCATGAGACTTCTCGCCCACGGGGACGATGCGGCTTCAGGGACCGCCTTTTCCGATGCCGCCATGTATGTGTCTTCCCGCAGGCTCCTGTCCAAGGCGTTCAGGGACGGCCGCAGGCAGACATGCGAGGATGACGATATCGGCAACCTTCTGAAAAGGTATATTGCCGCCGCTCCCGAGACGGATTCTTCCAAGGTTGCCCCTGCCGCCGACGGCAACGCCCAGGAGGACAAGGGCCGCAAGGTGTATGTCGTAGGCGGGGATTATTTTTCGCAGGACCAGTATGACGAGGTCCGGAAGTCGGAAGCCGGAGTGTTTTCGGACTTTGCAGCCCGTTCGAAGGCGGAAATGTCGGCAGAAGAGCTTGAGGAACATGAAAGTATGGACATCTATACTGAAACCTTGGCCCAAATCTATGCCGATCAGGGTTATTATGAGCAGGCAAAGAACATTTATTCAAAACTAATTTTGGCATATCCGGAAAAAAATGCTTACTTTGCAGCCCTTATTCAAAAATTGGAACACGGAAATCAAAATTAGCAAGATATTATTATGAATGTAGTTTTTACGATTCTGACTGTTTTAGTGATAATTGCCAGTGTGCTGATCACTCTTGTGGTCCTGTTGCAGAACGGAAAAGGCGGTGGATTGGCAAGCAATTTTGCTGCAGGCAACCAGACTTTCGGAGTCAGGCAGACTGCCGATATCCTTGAAAAGGTAACATGGGGCCTCGTCGCTTTCATTTTCGTGGTGACGATCGTGTCTTCCTTCATTTCGGGAAATTCAGGCAGGTCAGGTTCGGATATTACCGACAAGATCGAGCAGAATATTCAGGAATCCATGCCTCAGTTCCCTCCTGTACAGGAACTGCCGGCCCAGGAGGCTCCTGCTACTGAAGTGCCTCAGGAATAATACTCCGGGCTGACAATTTGTCAGTTTTCCGGACTTGGAATATAATTTGACGATAGCCGTCTGTTCTTCGGAGCGGACGGCTATCCCTGCATACGGGCCGGCCGGAGCCGCCCAAGGGCAAAAAGGAGATTGTATTTATGGAAAACAACAAATTGGAAAATCTTGACAAATTTGCTGTGAACCTCAACGAGAGGGCTGCACAAGGCAAATTGGATCCCGTTATCGGAAGGGATGACGAGATCAGGAGGGTTCTTCAGATTCTGAGCAGGAGAACGAAGAACAATCCTATCCTTGTGGGTGAGCCGGGTGTGGGTAAAACCGCAATATCGGAAGGAATCGCCCAGAAAATCGTCGACGGCAACGTTCCTGAAAATCTTAAGACGAAAAAAATATATTCATTGGACCTCGGTGCGTTGATTGCCGGAGCCAAATATCAGGGAGAATTCGAAGAGAGATTGAAGGGAGTGGTCAAGGAAGTCGTCGACAGCGACGGTGAAATCATTCTGTTCATCGATGAAATCCACACGCTTGTGGGTGCAGGACGTTCTTCGGGAGCGATGGACGCTTCCAACATCCTGAAGCCTGCGCTTGCAAGGGGAGAGTTGCGTACCATCGGTTCGACCACATTGGATGAATATCAGAAGTACTTCGAGACGGACAAAGCGCTCGAAAGGCGTTTCCAGATGGTCATGGTCGACGAGCCGACACCGGCCGAGTCCATTTCCATCCTGAGGGGACTGAAGGAAAAGTATGAAAACCATCACAAGGTAAAAATCGAGGATGATGCCCTGATTGCCGCAGTGGAATTGTCACACAGGTACATTACCAACAGGTTCCTGCCGGACAAGGCGATAGACCTCGTGGATGAGGCCGCTTCGAAACTGCGTCTTGAGATGAATTCCGTCCCAGAGCCGATAGATTCGCTCAACAGCCGTATCCGTCAGCTTGAAATAGAGAAGGCCGCCATCAACCGTGAAGGCGTTTCCATCAAGATGGACAAGATCAAGGACGAACTTGATACCCTGAACAGTGAGCGTGACGCCCTCATGAAAAGGTGGGACGAGGAGAAAAGCATCCTTTCCGGACTTCAGGCCGCAAGGCAGAAGATAGAAGACTACAAGATACAGGCTCAGAACGCTGAAAGGGCAGGTGATTACGGTAAGGTCGCCGAAATCCGTTACGGAAAAATGGCCGAGGCCAAAAAGGAAATCGAGACCCTGACCGCCAAGCAGGCCGCCATCAAGGATCCTATCATCACGGAAGCCGTCACGCCGGAAGATATAGCTGAAGTCGTGGCCAAATGGACGGGAATACCTGTGAAGAGGATGCTCGAAAGCGAAAAGGAGAAACTGCTCAGGATGGAAAGCGAGCTTCACAAGAGGGTCGTAGGACAGGACGAGGCCATAGCCGCCGTATCCGATGCCGTCAGAAGAAGCCGTGCCGGACTGCAGAACGAGAAAAGGCCTATAGGTTCGTTCCTGTTCATGGGTACGACCGGTGTCGGCAAGACGGAATTAGCCAAGGCGCTTGCAGAATTTCTGTTCAACGATGAGAACATGATGACCCGTATCGATATGAGCGAGTATCAGGAACGGCATTCCGTGAGCAGGCTTGTCGGAGCTCCTCCGGGATATGTGGGATACGACGAGGGCGGCCAGCTTACAGAAGCCGTCAGGAGGAAACCTTATTCGGTGGTCCTTCTTGATGAGATAGAAAAGGCGCACCCTGACGTGTTCAACATCCTGCTTCAGGTCCTTGATGACGGACGTCTGACCGACAACAAGGGAAGGACAGTGGACTTCAAGAATACCATATTGATAATGACGTCCAATGCCGGAGCCGAGGTCATAAGAGGCTATATGGACAGGCTCGCAGGCGAAGAAGACAGTATTTCGGATGACGAGAGGAAGAAAATCCTCGCCGAATGCAAGAAATCAGCCATGGATGTCCTGAAACAGTCCGTGCGGCCGGAGTTCCTCAACAGAATCGACGAAATCATCATGTTCGAGCCGCTTACGAGAAAGGACATACGGGAAATCCTGCATCTGCAGATGAAGGACCTGCAGTCCAAACTTGCCGACAAGGGTGTTTCGATTACCTTCTCGCAGGCGTTCGAAGACTACATGACGACGAAAGGCTACGACCCGGCTTACGGTGCAAGGCCTGTCAAACGTCTGATGCAAAGGGAGCTTGTCAATCTTATCGCCACGGCAATCCTCGACGGCAGCGTCCATAAGGATTCCATCATCGAGGTCGATGTCGAGAACGGCGAGATAAAGATAAAGGAAAAATAGAGGCCTGAGCCTCATTGCAGAATCCTTCGGGGAACCGTTGCCGGTTATTCGGCAGCTTTCAATACGCATCCGTGGTCCTTGACTACGGATGCTTTCCATTTTTCAGTGTATCCCGGATTGGTAATGCCGTCAGGAATGCGGTCCGTGTATCCGTTGGTGACGAACGAACCGTCGGGATTCTGGGCCTTGACATTGCCGTCCATATATTTTATAAGCAGGGTCTGTTCGAGCAGTACCCAGTCTTCGAACATCGCCTGTGCGGTATTCACGGAATATTCCGTCAGGAATTTTTTGACATCGGCATAAGGGTCGACGGTTTTTGCAGCCTTGTCATTGCGCCTGATCTGCTTTCTCGGCGTTTCAAGCGCCTTTTCGTACAATTCCATGGCAGCGGCATCGATTTCAGGGATTTTCGCCATCTGTCCGTTTTCGAAAGCGTCGATGTGTTCCCTCACGAACGGAGCCATCACATTGTACATCTTGTAGCAGGCATTTGCCACGCGGTTGCACATCCAGAATGCCGAAGTCGGGGAATAGGTGAGCATGTCGCCGTTTCCGACGGCAAAGCAGTCAGGGACTTCTGAAATGTTGGTATATATCGGAGTCAGGTATGAAGTGGCGGCATCGTCCGTTCCGAACCACAGAAGGCCACCGATGACGTCCGGAAGCCATCCCCTCGACTGCCCTACAAACCAGAATCCGGTCTGCTGGGTCGCAATCGCACGTTCGTTCACATAAAGATTCCCCTCGTATTCGAAATCCATCGGACGCCACCTGTACGGCAGGGCGTTGCCTCCGGCGCCTATATCTGTGGTCATATCCATAGGAGTGCCTTCGAAATGGTCTCTCATGACGTCGGCCACATCCTTCATCGTGATTTTTTCCGACGGCTTTACAAAGAGAGGAAACCGCTTGCCGGCATCGTAACCCATGGCGTAGTCGATATAGTCGTAAGCGTCTTTCGTGACGGTATTGCCGTTTTCATCCTCGAAGGTGAATTTGCCGTCGCAGAGTATGTTGAATGCCGCCCATGCACGGGATTCGCAGCCTCTCATCCCGCTGAAGTTCAACGGAGCGTATGCGTCGCAGAAACTGAATTCACTGTCTTCTCCGTCGAAATAGCCCATTTCCCGTGCAAAGGAAATCACATCGGGAGCGTAGAGACAGTTTTCAGGATCGTCCAACGGGAATGTGCTGATACGGGCCTGGTTCGCATGAGCGCAGATATATCCGTCCGGGACCCTGCGGGCAACCCAGACGATGCCTTTACGGACATTTTTCCCGTCCACTTCCTTGTGTCCCTTGCCGATGAGGTCCATTACCCAGACTTCGTCCTTATCGGCTATCGAGAATGATTCCCCGCTCGAAAAATATCCGTATGTGTTTGCCAAACCGACGATTACGTCAATGGCTTCCCTTGCGGTTTCCGCCCGCTGGAGGGCAACGTATATGAGCGAGCCGTAGTCCATGATGCCGGTCGAATCGAAGAGCTCGGGCCTGCCTCCGTAAGTGGTCTCGGCGATAATGAGCTGGTGTTCGTTCATGTTGCCGACTGTCTTGTAGGTGTGGCGGACCTGCGGGATCTGTCCCAAGTATCTTCCCGTGTCCCATTCATGGATGTCGAGCATCGTCCCTTTTTCCCAGTTTGCAGCCGGAGAGAAATACAGTTCTCCGTAAAGCTGGTGAGAATCCGCTGCGTAGGAAATCATGCAGGAGCCGTCCGCACTTGCCCCTTTGGTCACAAGAATATTGGTGCAGGCTTCGGAAATGCTGCAGTCGAAAGACAGCATGGCAGCACAAAGTGCTGTTAAAGACAGATATTTGTAATTCATCAGCAGTAATGTTTTTTGCATGGCAAATATCGGATAAAATTTGTAATTTTGCGAGTCATACGGAAAAACATGCGTTATGAAAAAGATTTTTTTTGTTTTGGCGGCAGCCTTGTCTTTTCCGGCCATCGTTCCCGTCAATGCCCAGAATCCTGAGCCTCCGGATATACCGACTATAGCTGCAAAGGAAGCCGAAAGGCTTGAAAGCCTGCTCGACCTCGAGTACTGGCAGGTGTTTTACGTGGATTCGACCCTGCAGTACAATTACAAGGCCCTTCAGGACGAAATAATGGAAATGAGCCGGTCAAAGGTCTCCAACGCATCGTTGTATCAGGCGATACAGGACAAATGGATGGAAAAGACGGACAGTTCTTACATGAACATATTCAATGAGACGCAGTGGAAGGCCTACCTGAAAAGCGGTGCGGCCAAGCAGCAGAAAGCCCGAGCCAAACGCAAGGCCCAGGCTGAGGCGAAAATAGAGAAAAAATAACCGGACCATGGAATTTGCAGAAGTAATTGCCAGAAGGCACAGTGTCAGGAAATTTGCCGACAGGCCTGTCGAAAGGGAAGTCATAGATGCAGTCCTGAACATGGCGGCGACAGCCCCGTCGTCGAAGAATTCTAAAAGTTCCGCCTTTCTGGTCGTGGAAGACAAGGATATGCTTGCGGCCATATCGGAGATGAGGGACAGGGGTTCGGCTTTCGTAAAGGATGCGGCTGCGGCAGTCGTCGTTCTCGGAGATACGGCCAAGACCGACTTGTGGGTGGACAATTGCGCCATTTCAGCCACGTTCGTACATCTTGCCGCTACGGCGATGGATCTCGGCAGCTGCTGGGTTCATGTCAACGGACGTTACAGGTCGGCATCCGATCCTTCCGCAGGCCTTGCAGGAGACTATCTTGAAGAACTGCTCGGCGTGAAGGACGGTTTCAAGTGCTATTGTGTAATTGCGTTGGGCTATCCGGAGGAACAATAATCGGGAAAATTTGATTAAATTTGCACCCCGCCGGCAGACCGTTTTCGGGTGCTGCCGATGGAATTCAAAAAGTAAACGACAATGAAGGAAAAAATAGAGGCCGTTTTGGCGGAAATAGAAGCCTTGCAATGCAAGACTGAAGCTGAAATAGAGGAAGCAAGGGTCAGACTGCTCGGGAAAAAAGGAGAAATTACGGCGTTGTTCGAGGAATTCAGGTCCGTTGCCCCTGAACTCAAAAGGGAATTCGGACAGAAACTGAACCAGCTCAAGAATGCGGCAGCGGCGAAGATAGAAGCCATAAAGGAAACCTTGGCTACGACTTCTACGGCGTCATCTTCGTTTGATGCCACAATGCCGGGAGATCCGTATCTTCTCGGTTCGAGGCATCCGGTTTCGATAGTGAGAAAGGAAATCGTGGATATTTTCCGCAAATTCGGCTACGATGTCGCAGAAGGTCCTGAAATCGAGGATGACTGGCATGTGTTCGAAGCCTTGAATTTCCCTCCTGAGCATCCGGCGAGGGAGATGCAGGATACGTTCTTCATTTCCGCAGGCCATCCTGACCCGATTCTTCTCCGCACGCATACTTCGTCGGTGCAGGTCCGTGCCATGGAGAAACTTCCGCTGCCGATACGTATCGTCTGCCCGGGACGGGTGTTCAGGAACGAGGCCATTTCCGCACGTGCGCATTGCATATTCCATCAGGTTGAGGGGCTGTATATCGATGAAAACGTGACCTTTGCCGATTTGAAGCAGGCGATTCTGCTTTTCGTGCGTGAAATGTTCGGCGCCGATGCTTCCATCAGGATGAGGCCGTCGTATTTCCCGTTTACCGAACCGTCGGCCGAGGTGGACGTGAGCTGCAACATCTGCCACGGAAAGGGTTGCAACATCTGCAAGGGAACCGGCTGGCTTGAAATCATGGGTTGCGGTATGGTCGACCCTAACGTTCTTGAGGCTTCCGGTATCGACAGCAAAAAGTACAGCGGATTCGCATTCGGCATGGGCGTGGAAAGAATAGCCATGCTGAAATGGCAGGTGAAGGATCTGCGCAACTATTTCGAGAACGACCTGCGCTTCCTCCGTGAATTCGAAACGGTAATATAGTGTCCGGACATCCATAGTGTATCAACTCCATAAGGCCATGAACATAGATTTTGACAAGATGGAACTGTCCGTTATCCCGAATTTCAAGGGCGGAGAGAAGGAGGTCCGGGTGAGGATGTTCGATGACGGCGCCAACAAGATCATGAAAATGAGCCTTGTGCCTGGCGCTTCGGTCGGAATGCATGTGCATGAGGACAGCAGTGAGATTGTCTTTATCCTGTCCGGCTGCGGTTCGGTCGTTTTCGACGGGGAAAAGTCCGGAATTTCAGCCGGCGACTGTCACTATTGCCCGAAAGGCCATTCTCATAGTATTGTCAACGATTCTGACAGTGATCTTGAGTTTTTCGCTGTCGTACCGAAACAATAGGTGCAGATTTAACGAGGCAATAGAATTGAAAAGTACAATTTTTTTTGCGAGATAAAGAAATTATCCATATCTTTGCAATCCATTCTTCGGAACATGTTCCAGAAGATGGTTGAAGTTCTTTCTTGAAAATGCGGAAAATTTGTGCAAGCCGGGCGCAGTCATATTTATTTGAATGCCGGGGCGCCGCCGAATTTAGCGCATGATTTTCGAAGAAAATTATGCGGAAATAGCTCAGTTGGTAGAGCACAACCTTGCCAAGGTTGGGGTCGCGAGTTCGAGTCTCGTTTTCCGCTCCAAGCGGGTCAGCGATAAGCTGATCCGCTTTTTTTGAATTATAGGACCCGAACGGGCGGCCCGCTCCATACCGTTAGCTCTCAAACACCCAATACAACATTGGCATCTATGTTGAGTTTTTTGCTGATGGTTCTTGCCACTTTCAATGTAGGCTCACTGCGTCCTGTTTTATATTTCGGATATTTTCTCTAACTTTGTCTTGCTATGAAGAAAAAGTTCGGAGACTGGCTGTTGGATATAGCCAAATACATGGCAACCGCCATTTTGCTGACATCCGTATTTGATGATATACGGGAATCATGGATTAGTTATGTCACTGTACCATTTCGAAAACGCATAAGGTCTAATTAACAGGTGGGTATTTTACAGAAAAGGACAGGTTTCTTCGCCTGTCCTTTCTTGTTTACAGTAAGTTGTCAGGAATGGTGATCTTTTTCGGCTCCGCCTCACTTCGGCGGGACTCTTTGGAATGAATTTGGCAGGCGCATTATCCGGTTATGGATAAAAAGATTATCTTTGTGAAAATGTTATCTTCGCCATATAATCCACGGAGTTATGAAATCGAGTGACATATTGAATGAAATCAAGCGGATAGCCAAAGAAGTTCTCCCCAAAGGCGGGCAGTTGATTCTGTACGGGTCTCGTGCGAGAAATGAAGCCACGGAAGATTCAGACTGGGATTTGCTGATACTTTTAGACAAGCCGGAGATAGAACAGCATGACTACCGATATGTCCTTTATCCGTTTGCAGCGTTGAGTTGGGATATAGGGGAAACAATCAGCCCGGTCATATATACAAAGGATGAATGGAAGCAATATTCGTTCACTCCATTTTACAAGAATGTTGAACAAGACGGAATTGTATTGGCATGAAACTGACAGATGTAGAACGCAAGACGATAGTCAATCTGGAATATGAGAAATCGCTATCTTTTCTTAAACAGGTAGATGATATAGCGGCGATGAATTTCTGGGACACAGCAGCGAACAGAATGTATTATGCGATATTCCATGCTGTATTGGCACTTCTTATCAAGGACGGATATAAAGCAAGTACACACAAAGGAACAATGTCTTTATTCGGACAGTATTATGTGAGGACAGGAAAATTCACGGCAGATGAGGCATGGCTCTACACAGAGTTGCAGTCACTACGAGAGAAAAGCGATTACAACTGTGTTTATGTAACGACCGAGAAAGAAATGCGTCCGCTTATTGAGCCGTTAAAGGCATTCATATCGAAAATCGGTAATATGATAAAGGAATAGTATCTGAATACATAACTTACCGATATGCCCTCTTGCAGCAATGTGAGAGGGCTTGTTGAATAATATAGGGACAGTCGAAAAAAAAGTGAAAACGTTTCTAACGAATTGATGGTAATGATGCACAAAATGGTTGGTAAAATCACGGATAAGTAATTGAAATATATAAAATTATGAGTAGTTTGATG
>CALURT010000013.1 GCA_944323245.1 uncultured Bacteroidales bacterium | reverse complement strand
TCTTACACCCTCTTTCCGAACGGGATTGCAAAGGTACTACTTTTTTATTTATCTCCAAATCTTTTTACGGAAAATTTCATTTTTTATTCGCTCCGTCAAATCCTACTATAATATATAGGTATCGAAAACTTGGAATCCGTGTCATTTTTGAGGGAGGGCCCGGACTTCTCCGGAGTAACTTATCGGCTGCCTTTGATTGGAAGTTACCGAAATATTGGCACCGCCTTCAGCATAGACGGTAATATTGAAATCAAAGACGTCCTCATCTGTGACGGCACGGATTGAAATCCTGCTGTCTGTCCTGGAGGAATCCTTGCCTACCGAAGATGTGCGAATGTCCGAACGGTATATCAGATTCTGCTCTTCTTCGGAATTGACGACTTCGAAATTCAGTCCGTCGCCTCCTCCATAAGGAATCGAATATGCCCTGCCGAAATACGGCAGATTCGATACAAGTGTGTCCTGTCTGACCTGCAGGGAATATTTGGAAGTCAGGTTTATCATTCTGCCGGACATGGGAAAGGCTTTCGACACTACGATTTCATATCTTCCCGATGTCAGGAGGGAATGGACTTCTTCCATGCGTTGCTCCTTGCGGATTTCCTTTCGTGTCTTCCGCTGTTCATCCCTTGCATCCGACGGCAATACCGTCAGTGCAACTGTCAAAATTGACATTATAATATATAAGCGTCTCATAATTCGGTAAAACAATATGTTTGATTTGTTGTCCTGACAAATTTACGAAATATCCGACAAAAACAAGGATGATGAAAATCCATGAGGGACCGAGCCGGAGGCTCGAAGTACCCCTAATAGGTCGTGAACGGTTTACGAGAATATCCGGTAGACATTCAAGAGTGAGCAAATAGCTGCCTGCATACGGAGGCACTGTCTTTCGAAGAAAAACGCTTGAGGGTGACCCGAAAAGAATTTCAGGTCACCCTCACTGTCTGTCAAAGCCTGACGGTCAATATTACATCATGCCGCCCATTCCGCCTGCCGGCATTGCAGGTGCAGCTTCCTTTTCAGGAATATCAGCAATCGCACATTCTGTGGTAAGGAACATTCCTGCCACTGAAGCGGCGTTTTCAAGGGCTACACGGGCAACCTTGGTAGGGTCGATAACACCTGCATCGAACATGTGTACGAATTCCTCGGTGCGGGCATTGTAACCGTAATCGCCTTTTCCTTCCCTTATCTTCTGGATAATGACGCTTCCCTCAACTCCTGCATTTTCAGCTATCTGACGGAGAGGCTCCTCAATGGCACGGGCTACGATATGGATACCTGTAGTCTCGTCTTCGTTGTCGCCTTTCATAGCCTTGAGTTCTTCTGCGGCACGCACGTATGCGACTCCGCCTCCTGGGACTATACCTTCCTCGACAGCAGCACGGGTTGCGCTCAAGGCATCCTCTACCCTATCCTTCTTCTCTTTCATTTCAACTTCGGTAGCTGCGCCGACGTAGAGAACAGCTACACCACCGGCCAATTTGCCGAGACGCTCCTGCAGTTTCTCGCGGTCGTAATCGGAAGTGGTGGATGCAATCTGTTTTCTGATGGATTCAGCTCTTTCCTTGATGGCTTCCTTGTCACCTGCACCGTTTACGATAGTGGTGTTCTCTTTGGTAATCACGATTTTCTCAGCCTTACCGAGCATGTCAGGAGTGGTGTTTTCCAATGTAAAGCCTCTTTCTTCGGAAACCACGACTGCACCTGTAAGGGTAGCAATGTCCTGAAGCATTTCCTTACGACGGTCGCCGAAGCCCGGAGCCTTGACGGCGGCTATTTTCAATGTACCACGGAGTCTGTTGACTACCAACGTAGTAAGAGCTTCACCATCTACATCCTCGGCGATAATGAGAAGTGATTTGCCCTCACGTGCAATCGGTTCGAGGATAGGAAGAAGGTCTTTCATCGTGGAAATCTTCTTGTCGGTGATAAGGACCTGAGGCTCATCAAGAACCGCTTCCATCTTGTCGCCGTTCGTCATGAAGTACGGAGAAATGTATCCTCTGTCGAACTGCATTCCTTCCACAACCTTCACTTCGGTATCCGTACCTTTTGCCTCCTCCACGGTAATCACGCCGTCTTTCTTGACTTTCGACATGGCATCGGCAATCAGTTTGCCGATATAGTTGTCGTTGTTGGCTGAAATGGTGCCGACCTGTTCGATCTTCGAATAATCGTCGCCGACTTCCCTGCTCTGTGATTTCAGGCTCTCTACAACCTTGGCGACAGCCTTATCGATACCTCTTTTCAGATCCATCGGATTTGCACCGGCAGTAACGTTTTTCAGACCGACGTTGATGATGGCCTGGGCAAGCACCGTAGCCGTCGTAGTACCGTCACCGGCCTGGTCGTTTGTCTTGGATGCCACTTCCTTGACCATCTGTGCACCCATATTGGCGAATCTGTCTTCAAGTTCGACTTCTTTCGCTACTGTCACTCCGTCCTTGGTAACCTGCGGAGCACCGAATTTTTTGTCTATTACGACATTACGTCCTTTAGGACCCAATGTAACCTTGACTGCGTCTGCAAGAGCATCGGCTCCCTCTTTCATGCGGGAACGAGCTTCAACGTTGAATTTAATATCTTTTGCCATAATCTATATCTCCTTAATTTTATATCCGACAATTACAGTACAGCCAGAATATCCGACTGCTTCATGATAAGATAAGTCTTTCCGTCAACGGTAACCTCTGTCCCGGCATATTTGCCGTAAAGGACCATGTCGCCGACCTTGACCTCCATCGGCTCGTCTTTTTTGCCCGGGCCGGCTGCAAGCACCTTGCCCTGCTGTGGTTTCTCTTTTGCCGTGTCAGGAATGTACAATCCTGCCGCTGTCTTGGTCTCTGCCTCCTTAGGTTCGACCAATACTCTGTCTGCTAATGGTTTGATCATAACTTTATAAATTTTTAATATCTGATTCGTTTCTGCCGGCGTCCGTTGCGGATTTCACCGTCGCCGGCCGGACGCAGTTATGGCAAAAGGAATGCCATTGTAAAAGGACTGCCATTTTGCGCCTTCCGATGACAAAATGGCAGTCCGGGATATAACTGTCCGATGGAAATTCTCATTGTCCGCCCATGCAGGATGCCGCTGAGCGTCTTGAAAGCAATGTACATGGAAAGTCCCTGTCTTCGAATTCGAGTTTCGTCCTGTCCAATCCGATTCCGTGACAGCCGTCAGGCAGACTGTTTATCCTGTAATGCATGGCAAGTCCGCTCGTGAATTTCGAATGGAAGGCTTCCCTGATCCATGCGAACTGCATGTAGATTGAATCCGTGAACGGTCCGGTAAGGTCTGCCATAATCTGCATCATGATATTATGGTCGGACCTGCCCGTAACCGCACGGTATATCCCGTGTAATTCATCCCTGTAATCACGTAACTTGCCGAGCATTATATTTTCGGGATGTAGCAAATAAAGAATATAGACGGATTTGGCAAGCGGTGCCATTCCGATCTCGAGATCGTAATCCGGCAGCAGAATACGGAAATCCGAAGTGACAACCATACGGCTTATGACTACCGGGCGTTCCGTCAGGGATCTGACTGCCGCAAGGCTTGCGCCGGACAAGTCAAGTCCGCTGTCACGGGAGAAGATAGACGGTATGTCCGGGACATTGTCCGCCGACGCATCCTGCTCAGCCACATACTCCAACAGTTCGCCTGCTATGTTTCTGTATTCAGCGGGAGCGGTTTCATAATAATTGAATCTGTATCCCCTGTCATCGGTTCCGGCAAATTTTATAAGTCCGTGTCTGATGATGCCTGCGGATTCTGGCAACAGGTGCAACAACAGAGTTTCAGATGTGACAGGTTCGATGCAGTCCGTCAAATCCGCTTCCTGCAGGTAAGGAAACATGTATTTCAAATGTTCTGTGGTTATAAGAGCTGGAATTTTCGGAAGATATGTGACTTTCCAGCCGTCATGCAGGTCCGGAAGACGTACCCGGTAGAAAAAGCTGTTCAGGAAATGGTCGGACTCCGTTTCCACATAAATGAATTCCCTTGGATCAGGGATAAAAGGCAGGTTTCTGCCAAACCATACGTAAGTTTCTGAATGTAAATCCATAGTGTTTTCGGTTCAATTTGTTTTTTGTAAGAAAAGAAGGGATTCGTTTGAATGGTGAATCCCTTCTATGGTATTAGATGTGCTGCAGATCCCTCCGCTCG
This sequence comes from uncultured Bacteroidales bacterium, assembly GCA_944323245.1. Lineage (GTDB taxonomy): Bacteria > Bacteroidota > Bacteroidia > Bacteroidales > UBA932 > Cryptobacteroides. The sequence continues at coordinate 68,749 of CALURT010000013.1, read as the reverse complement.
CTGCGCTCGGTCGGGATGACAGGGAGCAGCGCTGGCGGGATGCAGCAGCCGCTATTTTTCCGACTCGGCCTTGATGACAGCCTGCGCCGCAGCAAGGCGTGCGATAGGAACGCGGAACGGCGAGCATGAAACGTAGTTCAGTCCTATCTTATAGCAGAATTCCACAGAAGCAGGATCGCCTCCATGTTCTCCGCATATACCGCATTTCAGTTCAGGACGGGTCTCGCGTCCGGCTTCAACCGCATAATTTATCAGTTTGCCAACAGCTTTGGTATCAAGGGTCTGGAACGGATCATTGTCGAGAATCTTGTTTCCGAGATAGTCGCCCATGAAAGTTCCCACGTCGTCCCTTGAGAATCCGAATGTCATCTGGGTAAGGTCGTTGGTTCCGAATGAGAAGAATTCGGCAGTCTTGGCCATTCTGTCGGCAGTCAGGGCTGCACGAGGTATTTCGATCATCGTACCGAACTTGAATTCGATATGCTGGTTCGTAGCTGCCTCGACTTCTGCCTTTACCCTTATGCAGATGGCTTTCTGGAATCTCAATTCCCTTTCGGAAACGGTCACCGGAATCATGATTTCAGGCATAGGATGCAGGCCTTCCTCCTGAAGTTCTGCAGCAGCCGTGAAAATCGCCCTGAACTGGGTTTCGGAGATCATCGGGTATGTAATGTGCAGACGGACTCCGCGGTGTCCCATCATCGGATTGACCTCATGGAGGGATGCTCCCCTCTTTTCGATTTCGCCTTCGCTGATACCGAGTTCCTGGGCAAGTTCCTCTTTCTTGTCATGGGTCTGAGGCACGAATTCGTGGAGAGGAGGATCGAGGAGACGGAATGTCACCGGCTTGCCGTCCATGACTTTCATGGTGCCTTTTACGGATGCCTTGATATAAGGTTCGAGCTCGTTCAGGGCAGATCTTCTTTCCTCGTCGGTTTTCGAAAGGATCATCTTGCGGAGCTTTGCAAGAGGAGTCTCGGAATTCTTGCCGTAGAACATGTGTTCGATACGGAAAAGTCCTATACCCTCGGCTCCGAAACTCAATGCCCTTTCGGCATCTTCAGGAGTATCGGCATTGGTCCTGACCCCGAGTGTCCTGAATTTGTCCACGATCCCCATGAACTTGATGAAACCAGGATTCTCGGAAGCGTCCATTGTATCAATTCGGGCTGCATATACGAGTCCTTTCGCTCCATTCAGGCTGACGATGTCCCCTTCCTTGATCTGGACGCCGCTCTTGAACTTGGCTGTCTTGTTTTCAAGGTCTATGTGCATGCTTTCGCAGCCTACGATACAGCATTTTCCCCATCCGCGGGCTACGAGAGCCGCATGTGAAGTCATGCCTCCTCTCTGGGTCAGGATACCGGCGGCGGCACGCATTCCTTCCACGTCTTCCGGAGAAGTCTCTTCACGTATAAGGATTGCCTTTTCTCCTTTTGCATTGGCTTCCATTGCAGCTTCTGAAGTGAATACCGCCTTGCCCACGGCTCCTCCCGGGCTTGCAGGAAGTCCGTTTGCCACTACCTTGGCCTTTTTCTCGGATGCCGGATCAAGGATCGGATGGAGTATTTCGTCCAGCTGTGTCGGAGACACTCTGAGTATGGCTGTCTTCTCATCGATCATTCCCTCGTCCATCATGTCCATGGCCATATTCAGGGCTGCAAGTCCCGTTCTCTTTCCGATTCGGCACTGGAGCATCCAGAGTTTGCCGTCCTGAATGGTGAACTCTATGTCCTGCATGTCCCTGAAATGCTCTTCAAGGTGAAGCCTGATGGCGTCAAGTTCCTTGTAGACCTCAGGCATGGCCGTCTCAAGGGATTCGAGATGTGCGTTGTGAGGATTCTTGGTAGCCTCGTTCAGCGGATTCGGAGTACGGATACCGGCTACGACATCTTCTCCCTGGGCATTGATAAGCCACTCTCCGTAGAATTTGTTGTCACCGTTGGCAGGGTTTCTCGAAAATGCCACGCCCGTAGCCGAAGTGTTTCCCATGTTTCCGAATACCATTGACTGGACATTCACCGCCGTGCCCCAGTCGTCAGGGATTCTCTCGATTTTCCTGTATGCAATCGCACGTTTTCCGTTCCATGACTTGAATACTCCTCCGATACTTCCCCACAACTGGGCTTCCGCCGAGTCAGGGAATTCGACGCCGAGCACTTCCTTGACCTTTACCTTGAATTTCTCGCAAAGGTCCTTCAGTTCGTCTGCAGTAATGTCGGTATCGGAAGTATAGCCTTTCTCCTTCTTGAGTTCTTCCATCATGCGGTCGAGCTGCTGTCTGATACCCTGACCGTCGGCAGGTTCGATGTTTTCCGCCTTTTCCATTACCACGTCGGAATACATCATGATAAGACGGCGGTACGCATCATAGACGAAACGCGGATTGTTGGTCCTGCGTATCATTCCCGGAATCGTTTCCGAGCAGAGGCCGATGTTCAATATCGTGTCCATCATGCCAGGCATCGAGCTTCTGGCACCCGAACGGCAGCTGACGAGCAACGGATTGTCCTTGTCGCCGAATTTCATTCCCATGATTTTCTCAGTGGCCTTCATGGCCTCGGCAACCTCGTATTTCAGACTGTCGGTATAGCCTCCGCCGAGCTGGTAATACTCTGCACAGCATTCCGTTGTAATCGTAAAACCGGCAGGAACCGGAATGTTGAGCCTGCACATTTCCGCAAGGTTGGCTCCCTTGCCACCGAGCAGATTCCTCATTGTACCGTCACCTTCGGCAGTCTTGCCTCCGAAACGGTAAACTCTCTTTTTGTTGTCCATACGTAAATTCGATTTTTATATTTTATTGATTTTTGATTTCCAAGCAAAAAAGCACACTATGTCCTCAATTGAAACATAGTGTGCGAAAATACTGCAAATTTTCAGAATATGAAAATATTTTGTAACGGATTGTCAGAATATCATAACAATCTGCTCGCGATTTCGGACAATTCGCTCCTTTCTCCCTTTTTCAGATCAATATGGGCGAACAGAGGCTGACCGGCCATTTTCTCTCCGAGATGGGTCAGACCGTTCGAATAAATGTCGAGGTAAGGCTGGTCTATCTGGAAAATATCTCCGGTAAACACTATCTTGGTGTCTTCTCCAGCCCTCGTGATTATCGTCTTGATTTCATGAGGAGTGAGATTCTGGGCCTCGTCTATTATGAAAAACACTTTCCCGAGACTTCTTCCCCTGATATAGGCCAAAGGCGAAATCACGAGTTTCTCGTCATTCATCATTGCATCTATCTTCTGGGCCTGCTTGCTTCCTGATTTGAAACAGTTGCGGATAACGTTCAGATTGTCCATCAGCGGCTGCACGAACGGACTCATCTTGGTTTTCTGATCGCCCGGCAGGAATCCTATGTCCTGATTGCCGAGAATTACCGTAGGCCGGGAGAGGATAATCTGCTCGTAGTCACGCTCCTGCTCCAATGCCGCCGCCAAGGCAAGCAATGTCTTTCCCGTTCCTGCGCCGCCCGTAAGGGAGACGAGGCGGATTGCCGGATTCAGACAGGCGTCCAAGGCGAATTTCTGTTCGTCGTTTCTCGGTGAGATGCCATATGCATACCTGCTTTTGACAAGAACGATATTTCCGGACGCCGCATCGAATCTTGCACATGTACTGTATGAGTCCTTGCCCTTGTCCCAATGGAACTTGTACAACTGGTTCGCCAACGGTTTCTCTTTCGATACCGCAGTAAACGGAATGGCCCCTTTCCCGTAGGCGAGCTCCTGAATCGATTTCGGGTCAAGACCATCGTAATGAATCACTTCATTCTTGGTGTATTCCACCCTCGACTCGTCTATCTTGTCAGTGAGGTAGTCCTGAGCCTCCATCCCTACCGCCTTGGACTTCATCCGCAGATTGACATCCTTGGTCACGAGGGCCACGAATCTGCCGGGATTGTGCTCCTTGACCCAGATCGCCGTGGCGAGAATCCTGTGGTCCTGAATATCGTCCTGGAAGCAGTCCTTCAGACTGTCGGGGAAAGGATGGTTCAACTCCACCTTGATGTTTCCGAGATGCTTCCCGAGTGGCACCCCTTCCCTGCCGAACATTCTGTTCCCGGTAAGCCTGTCGAGTTCTCTCATGAAGCTCCGGGCATTGAAACTCAGGGCGTCGCTTCCTTTCTTGAACTTGTCCAATTCTTCGAGTACGGCCATCGGAATCACGATGTCGTTGTCCTGGAATTTTCTTATCGCCCTGTAATCATGAAGGATGATGTTCGTGTCGAGTACGAAAATCTTCGGAGCCTTGTGTCCTCCTCCAACCGGAACATTTGCATATCTTTCCATAAATAAACGCTTTATACTTTCCTTGTCTGTCAGTCTTCCCCTTCGGAAGTCTGGCTCTGTATGAGAGAAGCCAAGATATCCGAGACCGCAGGACGGCGGCCGGAAACAAGCCCCGGACCGGAAAGAGTCCTGTCGGGATGTCCGAGAGGGTAATATGCCAGATCCTGCAGGAGCATCTGCGAATCGACATAGTCATAATCGTCATCCCTGATCTGGATAAGGACACCCGGAATTTCCGAATAGAGAATCCTCATGATGTTTTTCTCGGAATAAGCCGCTTCAATACCGCTTACATCCATATTGATACCGCTGTCTTTCCCGCACATGGCAGCCGCTGCAGCCGCAAGTCCGCCCGGACCAACCGTCCTGCCCGCCACCACGACACCGTCCTCCACAAGTTCCCGGATAACTTCATAACAATCCATGAAATAATCCGGATCGGCCATATCCGGAGCCGGATCTCCGCTGATTCCGGCCACGGTCTCGAACACCGAACCGCCAAGGCGGAAATCGCAGGTATCGAACGGGATGTATATCAGCCAGTCGCTCTCATTGTCGGTCAAAAGGCGGTTCCCGCATTTCAGGTCATCGGAAACCCAGCAGTATCGCTTGGTCACCTCTTCACCTGACTTCATGTCGAGGAAATCGTACTCATCGTCATTTCCGTCGGTTTCTTCCTCCCTGCCGTTCACCGAGGTGCGTACGTCGATTCCCGTCTCGCCTTCTGCATCGGTAAAACCATACCCGCGGAGTTTCACGGACAAATCGAAAAGATACCCTGCGGCAGACTCCGCCGAACGGTAAAAGGCAGCCATATTCCCGAGAGGGGAAGAATCCCATGACCACGACAGTTCCACTCCGATGTCTTCAAGGGAAAAATGGCCTTTCAGCCATAAGGTTTCCGTCAGGGCCCAGGCAATCCTGCGACGTGCGTATGACTCGGGATAAAGACATCTGCCGTTCCCGTTTTTCCCAGCCCGTTCCATGACAGGAACGGTATATCGCATTGGATCGGAAAAATCATATCTGGCAATGGTCGGAGACGGATCCACAATTTCGTCCACGATGGTTTCCCGGACCGCTCCGTCTTCAGGGGAAATTTCCGGACAAGCCATGCAGTCGTTCAAAAGCTGGCCGGGCGTATTGTCTGTCTGCACCCCGTCGATGATATAATAGGAATCGAATGCGGATACTCGCCGTTTCATATTTCAACCCTGTTAATGGAACACTTTACAAATCCTTGTAAAGATACAAAAACTTTTCCGCAAAAATTGGCTTTGCCCTCAAAAATACTATTTTTGCACCACTATCAATCTCATGTACAATGGAATATTCTGAAGAATCCTACGATAAATTGCTGCAGGACCTGTTCGTACGTTTCCCGTCGTTCCAGAATGCCGGGAGGAGCGCATACAAGCCGGGCCTTGAACACATGGTAATGTTCGACGGCATCCTCGGCCACCCGCACCGCAGATACAGGACAATCCACATTGCCGGCACCAACGGAAAAGGCTCCGTTTCCAACATGCTCGCCTCGGTCCTTTCGGCATCCGGGTTGAAAACCGGGCTGTACACTTCCCCGCACCTCATCGATTTCAGGGAAAGGATGAGGATTTCCGACGGAAACAGTCTCGAATATATAGAGAAAGAAGAGGTGTTCGACTTTATTGTGAGGTGGAAGGAGGTTTTCGAACATCTCGATCTTTCATTCTTCGAAATCACCACCATGATGGCATTCGACTGGTTTGCACGACGGAATGTGGACATTGCCGTAATCGAAACGGGGCTCGGAGGCAGATTGGACAGTACCAATATCATATCCCCTGTCCTTGAGATCATAACCAACATCGGGCTCGACCATTGCGACCTCCTCGGCAGCACCCTCCCTGAAATAGCGTTTGAAAAAGCCGGGATAATCAAGCCGCACACACCTGTCGTCATTGGGGAAAGTTCCCCTGAAACGGATGACGTATTCGAAAGGAAGGTGCTGTACACCAATCTTCCGGAACAGGAATTCATGGGCGACAGGAAAAAGATAATGTCTCTGCTGACATTCGCCGACAAGACAGTCCCTGCGCTTTGGGAAGACAGGGAAAGGATTCTCCGTGAAATGGACCTGCAAGGCAGCTATCAGGAGAAAAATCTGCGGACCGTCCTCACCGCCGTCGGCATATTGAGGGAAAACATACCGCCATGCACCGACACGACAGTCGAAGATGCGATAATACATACTGCTGAAAGGATGGAATTTCACGGGAGATGGGAAAAATTGTCGGAAAGCCCTCTGATAATCGCTGACATCGGGCATAACGCCCATGGCCTGAAATACAATTTTGCCGAATTGGAAAGATTGAAGACCGAAGGAAAATGCTCGTCACTGCTCATCGTCTACGGGATGGTCGCCGACAAGGATTCCGATGCCGTGGTCCGTCTGATGCCTGACGACGCCGAATATTTTTTCACCGAGGCTTCAAGCCGAAGGGCTCTGCCGGCAAACAGACTTGCAGAAAAATTCAGAGAGTCAAAAGGCGGGAACTGCATGGCTTTCAATTCCGTGAAAGATGCCGTCAGTGCGGCCGTCGAAAGAGCCGGGTCTCAGGCATTACCTTTGATATATATCGGCGGCAGCGCATATGTGGTGGCGGAAGCCATGGCTGCGCTCAAACTTGGCGGACTCTTGAATCGGTCCGGAGGACATTAATCTTGCATCATTATCATGGAACTTGGGAAATCTTTGAGAAAGGGGTTTGCCGTAATTGCAGCATTTGCGGCAACTCTGATTTGTTCGGAAGCATTTGTAATGAAAGAAAGGACTACGGACGGGGACGGACATGTTCTCGTCAGGAAATGGGAAACCTACGAAAAGTATGCGGAAAAGGATCTTCCGCAGAAACAGGAAGAAACTCTGAAAGACATTATCGACGAAGCAATCCCGAAACGGCTTTCATGGGACTTTTTCGACGCGTCCATAAAGTATTATGCGACAGTGCGCAGCAGGGACTGGAAACGGCTCGACGACGTTTTGGATGAAATTGAGGAAAAGACCGTAGGATACGGTGACCCGGTGGTGACATACAATATCTCCCGGAATTTGCCCGTAGGCAGGATAGAAACTCCGGACATCGACAGCCTGACCGCCGACAAGGGCCTTGCTGTCAGAAGGTCACCGCAATTCTACGGATACGACCGGAACCTCAGCGGAAGTTTCCCGGAATATCTAAGGGACAATATTTCATGCGACCTCGAATACCTGCTGTGGTCCTGCCTGATGTCGGAATACAGATACGGAGACGATGAAACTTTCGCATCCGCCGCAAAGGCTCTCAGAGAACTTTTTTCCGGCAAATACCCGCAGGAGGCATACGTGGAATTCCTTGAAGCCTCAAGGGAGGAAAATTCCGGAGAACTCGAAGAATTCGCAAGGAAATATGACGGGAAAGCCGTAGCCCTGTTCGCTGAAGCACTCATCCTGCAGGACAGATTCGAAGAAATGGAAAATGACGAAGCAGTGTCCGAAGATTACCGTAAATTCAGAGAAAGCTGTGCTGGTTTTGAAGAAAGACGGGCTGCAATGAAAGGTGACGAAAAAAAACTTGTCGGGAAACTGACGTCCGTAAAGGAATTGATCAAGGAAATGGACGCCCCGGGATTGGCTGCAAAAACCGTGAACGACAGGTTGTCCGTCTATTTCAAGAATATGGACAGGGCCGACGTGACCGTTGTCTCCATACCCGAAAATAAAGACGGGGAAGGCAGGATAATTTTTGAAAAGACGGTCCTGAATGACAGGAAAAGCTATTATACGGAAGATACGGTCGAAGTCCTGCTCCCGGGAATGGATGACGGGGACTACAACGTGACCTGCAGGAACGGGAAAATCGCCACAGAATTCCACATGTCGAGATATACCGTCTCCATGGCAATGCAGTTCGACGACGAGGGGTGCTCGATATATGCGGCAGACTTCATGAGCGGCAGGCCTGCGGATACGGTCAACGTGAGCGTGTCATATCAGGGAAAGGAAATATGGTCCGAAAAAGGATTGTCCGTCAACGGATTCACCCGTCTCGGCAATGATTTCCCGTCTATAGTGGATTCCGATGCATGGTATTACATATCATGCTCATACACGGACAAGGACGGGTTTGTCAGGAAATCCGAAGAAATGCGGTTCAATCCGGTACGAAGAATTTCGGAATCCGGAGCGGACAGTCCCGAAGAAGTTTTCGGAGGAAGGATATTCATGGACAGGGCGGCGTTCAATCCGGGAGACACGCTCAATTTCAAGGCCATTCTCTATACCCTCGGTTCAGGTGAGAAAGCAGGGAAAAACAAGGTAGCGGACGAGGGGCTTGAAGTAAAGTTGGAATTGCGGAACGCCAAAAACGAGGCCATCGATTCGCTGACAACATATACAAACGGTTTCGGCTCTGTTTCAGGGGCGTTCCGTCTTCCTGACGACCAAAGGAACGGGACATTTGTCCTCAGGCTGCTCCATAACGGCAAGACATTGGACAGCAGCTCCCTTACCGTCGATGAATTCGAATTGCCGAATCTCCATATCGGATTCGACGACGTCGACAAGTGTTATCTGCCGGGAGACACTGTGGAAGTGACTGGAAAAATAGAAAGCTACTCCGGACGCTCCCTTTCGGCTGCCGACATCTCATATATGGTTTCCAAATCGGGTGAGGAAATAAGTTCAGGGGCATTGCATCCCGGCGACGACGGCTCGTTCTCAGTCATTTTCAAGGCAGATGACAGTGAAAAGCCTCTGAAGGAAATATGGGATTATTATTCGGTGAACATAAGAATTACAGATGCCACAGGCGAAACCATGGAAGCATCGGCAGGAGTCATCATTTCCGATTTCCGGTTGGACATGGCCATATCAGAGGCCGATGGGGCAATACACCGCATTCCAGGGGAAGACGGTTATTATGACCCGAAGGCCATGCTCGTGGACGGGGACACGGCTGCCGTGACGTTTTCTGTAAGGAATGCAAATTACTGTGAAGTGGATACCGTCATTGAATACAGCATTTCGAAAGACGGTGAAACATTGTCAGAGAGCAAAGCCCGCACCGGCGAACCTGCCATGATAGATTTGTCGTCATACGGTTCGGGAATGTTCCGGTTGGAAGCAAGCGCCTCATTCAGGGACGAGGAAAGGAAATTCGTCTGCGACCTTGTAAAGACCGCTCCTGAAGATTCCGTTCTGACCTTCAAGGCTGAAAATTATTTCAAGGTCATAGGTTCCGAAGACATCCGACTGCAGTTCGGAGCGGGGGACGGACCTGTGTGGGCCGTAGTGCAGCTTCTCGGCTGCGACAGAAGCATCCTGCGCTCCGAAACGGTATATCTCGACGGCATTCCGTACAGGAAAGGTTCGCTGACCGAATTGAAATACGAATACAGGGACGAATATCCCGAATCGGTAAGAGTTTCCGTCCTGTATTTCCGCAACGGAGACATATACCGGTATTCACACGATTTCGACAGACCGGAAAAGGATACGTCATTGCCTCTCGTATTTTCGAGATTTACGGAAAAGGCATACTCAGGGGACAAATGCCATTATGAGCTTGCGACTGAGCCGGGAACGGAATGTCTCGTGTCCGTCTTCGACAAGAGCACGGAGGCTTTCCGGACAAATCGCTGGAACAGGATAACATCCCTGTCCAAGCCGTACTCATACATCAGCTGTGCGTATTGTACCGGGGATGTGGATGGATGGGGTCGCTACTACCCGAAAAGAACTTCACGCTCTGAAGCCATTCCATTCCAATTGACAGAAGAAACTCCAATGTTCAAGGCTGCGGCATCGGACATGGCTCTTTCTGAAAACGTTACGGTATCATACGGAAATTCCTCATCAAGGAGTGCTGAAGCCGGGGCTGCAGAGGTGAAGATCCGGGACAATTTCAGCAAGGTGCTGGCATTTTATCCTCATCTGGAATCCGACGCTGACGGTACGGTAAGATTCTCGTTCGATGCCGGAGACAGGCTGTCGACATTCTATGTCTCGGTTTTCGCCCATGACAGAAATTTGAGGAACAACACATTGCGCCGACAGATGACCGTTTCACTTCCGGTGGAACTTTCTGTCGTCCAGCCTGATTTCCTTTATGAAAAGGACAGTTACTCTTTGAGATTCTCCTTGTCCAACATGAGCGGAGAGACTTCGGAAGGCATGGCTACACTGTATATTTACGACAGATCCGACTATGAGAACGCCACTCCGGTATCGGTAAGCAGCCTGCCGTGCAATGTCGGAAGCGGGAAATCAGCAGGCGGCTCGTTCGACATCGAAGTACCTGAAGGTGTCGACACACTCGGAATCAAGCTCGTCTACTGTGCGGAAAACGGTTATTCCGACGGCATCTTCGTTACAATCCCTGTAAGAAAGGCCGTACAGACATTGACTGAATCGCATTCCGCCGTATGGAATGAAAGCATGGATGCAGATTCTCTGTATGCAGAGTTACAGGGGATGTTCGTCAATACGGACGGCAGCAAGGCCGTCAAAAGCGAAATTTCCGTTTATTCGATGATTGAAAAGGCGATTCCGGAATCCGTGTCGGACGAAGGTTCCGACGTTGTGTCCGTGTCCGGGGTACTTCTCGCTGATGTGTTGGCCTCCGGGCTGAAAGGCTCCGAACCGGCAAAGGCGATGGGTCTGGCCGGAGAGGTGTTGTCATATCAGAACAACGACGGCGGGTTCGGATGGTTCAAAGGTTCCGTTTCATCTCCTGTCATCACGGCTCTCGTGCTGGAAAGATTCGCTGCCATCATGCAACGGAGTCCGGAACTGTCTTCCGCCATAAGCGGGGAGCAGTTGGAAAAAGCAGTCCGATTCCTTGACGGAGAAATGTTTTCAGTGGAAAAATATCCTTTATGGGGCGGTGGAATCTCATTGGAACAATACCTTTATATAAGATCGATGTACAACTGGATTCCGCTTCCGGACGACATCGCAGATAAAAAGGAAATGAAGAATTTCAGGAAAGCCGTCAAGGAGTATCTCGTTCCGAAAAAGAAAGACGACCCTGCGGGATATATCCTTGCAAAGGCACGGAGAATATCCACGATGCTGAATTTCATGGAGTCGGGCGGCGGAGATACTTTTTCCGAAGCGGCAGGACTGACGGGCAAACGGATGGGAAAAGCCGTCCGCGGTTATATGGAGTCTTTGAAAGAGTATGCTGTCAACCATCCTTCAGGCGGAATGTATTATCCAAACGCAGTGCTGCCTTTCCGGGGACTTCTTGAAAACGAAGTCTACGCCCATTATCTTATCTGCGATCTGATGTCCCGCTACGGTGAACGTGAATCAGACGGCTCCGCCTCGGCAATCGCCGAAGGCATCAGGCTGTGGATAATGCTGCAGAAAGAGACCCAGCAATGGTCTTCCGACCCTGCATTCCTCTTCGCCATAGGCTCGGTAATGGACGGTTCCGAGAAATTGCTGTCGACGAAAATACTCGTCCTGACGGCAGAATACGTGAAGCCTTTCGAGGATATCAAGGCTGCATCCAACGGAATTTCCGTACAATGTGCATATTACAGGATTCCGGCAGGTGTTTCCGAACAGAGTGATTTGTCTGATTTCGAAAAAATCGGAGCCGGGGACATGCTGAATGTCGGGGACAAGGTCGTGGCCGTCTATGATCTCTGGAGTGCCGAAAACCGGAGTTTCGTAAGGCTGTCAGCTCCGCATCATCCTTGTCTGAGACCGGAAAAACAATTGTCCGGCTACGCAGGGTTTTCTTTCGGGCCGCTCAGGATGGACGGATTCCGGATTATCCGGCCATACGCCTACAGGGAGGTCAAGGCTGACAGGAGCAACTGGTATTTCGATGTATTTCCGGAAGAGAAGATGCAGATTCGTGAGACTTTCCATGTCACGCAATGCGGGGTTTTCAATTGTCCGGCAGCTGAAATCGAATGTCTCTATGCGCCTCATTACCGCGGGAATGCGGACTATTCCTTCAGGATGACGAGTGTGGCTGACAGGTAGCGGACCGGGTTCGGTTGCGTCTCGGAAGCGGTTGCGGCTTCGATGTGGCTGCGGCACGAAGCTGCTGCGGCTCGAAGCTGCTGCGGCTCGGAAGTGAATTGGTCGGGAATGGAAAACCGGCTCACGCGAAGAAAAGCGTTCGCCTTCCTTTTTCATTCCCGGCCAATTGGCATTGCGACCTTCCACTGCGGACGTTTGTCATCCCGACCGAGCGCATTGTCATCCTGAACGCAGGACACATTAAAAACTTATAAAAAATCAAAAAAAATTTGCAGAGACGAAAATCTTGCATATCTTTGCAATCCCATTCGGGAAAAGAGTTCTTTAGAAACAAGTAAGTTTGAAGTTTATTGCCAGTGAGTGTAAGGCGGACGAGCGACGACCGACGCAGCAACCTCACGGTTGTGAGGAGGGAGGATGCGAAGTCCAACGCAGCAATCGCTGACAAGAAACGAAAAATGAGACGAAGTTCATTTTGCGGCGAGAATAAGGAAAACGACTGACGAGCACCGCAGTTACCTTGAGGTAATGAGGATGCGAGGAGAGGAAGTTTGACGCAATTATCGCCCAAAAGAGACAAGTAAGTTTGAAGTTTATTGCCAGTGAGTGCAAGGCGGACGAGCGACGACCGACGCAGCAACCTCACGGTTGTGAGGAGGGAGGATGCGAAGTCCAACGCAGCAATCGCTGACAAGAAACGAAAAACGGGAGCATAGCTCAGTTGGTTCAGAGCGTCTGCCTTACAAGCAGAGGGTCGGGGGTTCGACTCCCTCTGCTCCCACCATCCGAAAGTTACAATCCTGAAGTCCGACGACTTCGGGATTTTTGGTTTATGGCAAAATCAGTTATCATGGACAGCAATCAGACTCCCGAAACTTATAAGATAAGCACGAACGGCTTTTGTGCAAACATATCCATTCTGTTTCTTATTTCATTGGTAATAAGTATAATACCGTTGTTGCTGAATAAGGATTCCTCGATTTTCTACAGCAGCCAGCCCTTTTACATAGCGGTTCTGCTATTGTTCGTGGGAGTCATGTACTACAAGTGGTACGGAGTGTTGCTGGCAGCGTTCACATTTACCATTTGCGGTCTTTTCTACCGGTTTGAGCCGGGCGTGATTTTCCTGAACAGCATCCTGAACATAGGCCAGATTGTCCTCCTTCTTCTTTCCTATCTCGGACTGAAGAAAATCAGGACCCAAAATCTCAACATGTATTCCAAGGGGGATTTTTTCGTTTCCGTCTACAATTTCCTGCTTATCCTGATTTTCATCGGCTATATCGTGGCCTGCATGTCTGCCGAAAAAGGTTCGCTGTCGCTATTGGGAATGTTTTTCGGCGCGGTAATGATCATCACCTTGATAAAGGCGGCAGTGGCCAGGGATGTCAGATTGCTGTATTTCACTTTCATGATAGCATTGCTCCCGTCCGTGATAATCAGTTCCGTAGCGGCATTCCTGAACGGGATTCCGGCAGGGGAGAGGTTGGAGTACATCGCCGTATGGAGTTTTTCAAACTATGTTCTTCTGCAGACGGCAGGATACCTCATGTATCAGATTTTCTTTACCAGGGAAATCCGGATGATCGAAAACTCGAAGATTATAAAGGTTGACGCCGGAAGCATCGCTTTCTACATATCGATACTCCTGTGGAACCTGCTCATTATCGGCATGATGAACGACAATATCATAAAGGTAAATTCCCCGATATATTTCTTTCCATGGGCTCTCGGAAACATTTTCCTCATCATGAATCTGTATTTCAGCAGTTTTTATGATGCGGAAGCGGAAAACGACAAGTTCTCATGGTATGAGAAAAGGGTTGTCATAGTGGAGAAAAACACGGCCACCATCATAACGCTGATTTCATTCATGCTTCCACTCACGTTCAGCCTGATTGAAAGCATTCCGTCCTATCTGCCGATATTTTTCATCGCCAACATCTTCTGTGCGTGTCTGTCCATCGGACTGATTTGGACACCCAAGAAAAACGTCAAATTCATCGCCCTCCTCAAGGCCCTCAAGACCATATTCTATACTTATTCGATTACCCTGCTCATGCTCTGCGTGATCATGGTCATGAGCCTGATTTGACCCCGTCGCACGCAAGGGAAATCTCACACCTTTATCCATTTCCGGCGGTAGAGGCGGATCAGGAAAATGGCTCCGCGGAAGCAGAGCTCGACACACATGGCTATCCAGACCCCTTCAAGGCCGTGTTCCGGGGCAAGGGCTGCGGCCAGTGACAGACGCACGGCCCAGATGCTTCCGAGATTCATGATGCTCGGGACAAGGGTGTCGCCGACTCCGACGAAAACTCCGTAGACTACTATCGATGCAGCGTACATCGGCTCTGCAAAGGCTTCTATCCTGAGGATTTTCGTACCGAGTTCCTGTACCGCCAAATCCGGGGTCATGACGCCCATCATCAGCGGAGCTGCAATATACATTATCACGCCCATCAGAGTCATTACTGCAATGCCGAGGAGTACGGATATATGGGCGAACCTCCATGTCAGATCCCTGCGTCTCGCCCCTATGCTTTGTCCGACCAATGTCGTGGCGGCATTCGAGATTCCGTGCCCCGGCATGTAGCAGAGGCTTTCAGCAGTGATGGCGAATGAGTTGGCGGCTATTGCGACGGTTCCCAACGGAGCGACTATGACTGTCGACATGATCTGTGCGCCGCACATTATCACCCTTTCACATCCCATAGGGAAAGCGATTCCGACTGCATTCCGGAAACATTTCCCCGTAGGCCGGAAACTTCCCTTTTCCTGTCGGAGATTCAGTTCAGGCGACTTGACGCACAGCGAATACAGCAGCATGGCGGCTACTGCGATTGTGGCCAATGCCGTGCCTATGGCAGCCCCCGTGACTCCGAGACCGGCCCCCGGTACGGTGATTTCCGCTCCAAACAATGAGACGGAGCGGGTAGGGAAAATCAGGAAAAAGTTGAAAACCACGTCCAACAGGCACATGAAAATGTTCAGCATGCTCGGAGTGTACATGTTCCCGCTGCTTCGCAACATTCCGCTGCACAGGATATTGAGTTGCAGGAAAGGGAGAGACAGGGCGAATATGAGGAAATATGACGAGGCATCATGCCTGATGGCTTCATCGCCTCCGAGCCAGCCCGGAAGAGGCATGCTTATCGCACAACCGACGGCTGCAACTATGACGCTGAATATCAGGACCATGGTCAATGACTGCCTCAGCACATTCCGTGCGTTGACGGTGTCCTTCGAGCCGAGAAGATGAGAAACCTGAACGTAGAACCCGGTGGCACAGGCTGCTGCAAGTCCGGCAAACAGCCATGTCGTAGTGGATACGAGCCCTATGGATGCGGACGCTTCTGCACCGAGGCTGCCTACCATCGAAGCATCGATGAACTGCATCAGAATCGATGACAGTTGGGAGATGATGGCCGGAATACTGAGCTGTACGGTCAGTTTGAGCTGTTGGCCGAGAGTCATCGGTTTCCCGTCCTGCACCAATTTCAGAAGACCGCTGCTGCCGTTTCCGATTCTCCTCATGTCAAGCCCGGATTTTCGATGCACAGTTGATTCCGTCGAGGGCGGACGACACTATTCCTCCTGCATAGCCGGCTCCTTCTCCGCAAGGATAAAGTCCCGGGAGTCCGATGTGCTCCAATGTCTCGGGATCCCTCGGAATGCGGACTGGTGACGAGGTTCTCGATTCCACGCCGAGCAGAAGGGCCTCGTTGGTGTAATAGCCTTTCATTTCCTTGTTACCGATTTGCGGAAAAGCGTATTTGAGCCTGAGGGAAATGTTTTCAGGAAGAAGTTCGTGCAGCGGAGCACTGACAGTTCCCGGGTGATAGGATGTAGCGGGAAGTCCCGTCGAGACCACCCTACGGCAGAAATCCATCATCCTCTGGGCCGGGGACTTGAATGAACCGGTGACATCGAACATACGTTTTTCCACATCCCGCTGGAAATGCATCAGGGCGAGAGCTCCGTATTTGGCATATTCAGGACAATCTTCAGGTTCCACGGAAACCACGACGCCCGAGTTGGCCCATTTTGAATTTCTTGCGGAATTGGACATTCCGTTCAGGACCAATCCGTCGTTTTCCGTAGATGACGGAACGAGGATTCCTCCCGGGCACATGCAGAACGAGAATACCCCGCGGCCCTCGATCTGAGTCACGAAAGAATATTCTGCGGCAGGCATGTACGGCTGGTATTTCCCATGGTAACGTATCCTGTTGATGAGGGACTGCGGGTGCTCGACCCTTACTCCGAGAGCGAAACCTTTGGCTTCCAATGCCCAGCCCTTGGCTGCAAACATTTCATAAATATCCCGTGCGGAGTGACCTGTGGCCAAAATTACCTTTTTTGAAGACCATTTGCTGCCGTCAGCTGTCATGATGTCGAACGTCCCGTCCCCTTTTCTGACAATATCCGTCACCCTGCATCCGAAATGATATTCTCCGCCGTGGTCTTCGATGCATTTCCTGATGTTTTCCACGATGGACGGAAGCCTGTCGCTGCCTATGTGCGGATGTGCGTCAGTCAGGATTTCGGGAGAGGCTCCGAACTGCACGAGCCGGTGCAGCACCTCCCTTATGTCGCCTCTTTTAGTGGATCTCGTGTAGAGCTTTCCGTCGGAAAACGTTCCTGCGCCGCCTTCTCCGAAGCAGTAGTTGGAATCGGGAACGAGATTGCCCTCCCGGGAGAGGCCTGCCACGTCGAACCGCCTGTGGTGGACGTCCTTTCCTCTTTCAAGGATGACCGGCTTGAAGCCTTTTTCAAGGAGTTTCATGGCAGCGAACATTCCTGCAGGTCCTGCTCCTATTATTGTCACTGGTTCAGCAGCCGCTACGTTACGGAACTCTTCAAGCCTGAATTCCGACGGGGTTTCATCGTTTCTGTATGCCGCCATGCGGTATCTGTACAGGATTTCGTTCCTTGCATCGAGCGATTTGCGCAGAAGCACGCATTGTCCGACGTTTTTCGGGGAAATTCCCATGGTTTTAGCCGCAGCTGCCCTGACGGCTTCCATATCAATTTCTTTCCCGACAGGAAAGGCAATTTCGAATTCTTTCATATATAATACCAGTCAGACGAATTATGTTATACTCAGCATCAGGGGAAATCAATGAAAATCGGCGATTCTTGATACTGGGGCGACGTTTAACGGGGTGCGTTCCCCGTGCAGGTAGTGGAAGTAGCCGGCGATGGCGATCATGGCTGCGTTGTCGGTGGTGAACTTGAATTCGGGCAGGTATGTGGTCCACCCGCGTTTCCTGCCTTCTTCAGTGACGGCCGCCCTCAGTCCGCTGTTCGCCGAAACACCTCCTCCTATGGTTATCTGACGTATGCCGGTATCCTTGGCTGCACGTATCAGCTTGTCCATCAGGATTTCTATCAGCGTGCGCTGGAATGACGCACAGATGTCCGCCTTGTTTTTTCCGATGAAATCAGGGTCTTCCGCCATGCGGTCACGGACGAAATACAGAAGAGACGTCTTCACACCGCTGAAACTGTAGTCATACCCGGGAACATGCGGCTTGGCGAATCTGAATTTCCATGGATCCCCCTCTTTTGCAAGCCTGTCCACTACCGGCCCACCCGGATATCCGAGCCCCATCATTTTGGAACATTTGTCGAACGCCTCGCCCACAGCATCGTCGATTGTCTGTCCGAGAATCTCGAAATCCAGCGGACTGTCCACCCTTACTATCTGGGAATTGCCTCCGGAAACGAGAAGACACAGATACGGGAACTCGGGATGTACATTCTCCTTGTCGTACTGTTTGATGAAGTTCGCAAGGATATGTCCCTGCAGGTGGTTTACTTCCACAAGAGGTTTGTCCAATGCGACCGACAGGGCCTTTGCAAATGAAGTCCCCACGAGAAGGGAGCCGAGAAGTCCCGGACCGCGGGTAAAGGCTATCGCCGTAATATCGGACAATCCGACACCGGCCCTGTCCAATGCCTGGCTTACGACAGGGACTATGTTCAACTGGTGCGCCCTTGAGGCCAATTCCGGGATGACACCGCCGTAGGCCTTGTGTACGTCCTGACTCGCAAGCACGTTCGACAGAAGGTATCCGTCCTTTATCACGGCGGCGGAAGTGTCGTCGCAGGAAGATTCGATTCCTAAAATTATATCCGGTTTCATACGTTCGAAATCAATCGCTCTCTTTTCAAGTTCCAAGGCCGCAAAATTACGATATTTATTCGATATTTTTACTATTTTTGCAGATTGGAGTTTTATTGTTCTGGGGGTTAGGTATTGTTGAAAAAGACACTGAAAATATTATGGTTGACAGTCGTCGCCGTTGCTGCATTCCTGTTCGCGTCGGTTTTGGCAATCCAGACCCCGCAGGTCCAGACTTTTTTTGCAAAAAAAGTCATTGACGGTCTTTCCGACAAGTTCGACGGCAAGGTCAATATCGAAAAAATCCATTTCAAACCGTTCAATACCCTTGTCCTGAAAAACGTGTCCGTCGTGGACGATGCTCCTGTAATCGAGGGCATGGACACGCTCTTCCATGCCGAATATATCATAGCGAGACTTTCCCTCAAGGGATTGACGGAGGAAGAGGGCATATATATCCGCAGGGCATACATCGCTGACGCGTACATGAACCTTGCCGTCAGGAACAAGTCGGTCAATCTGACACGCATATTCAGGATACCGAGACCGGAAGCACCCAAGCCGGATCCGGGGCTGCACGTCTTTACAATAAACAGGGTGAATATCCACAACATGTCTTTCCGGATGAAGAACGCTTCGGACAGCCTTCCTCCGTATTCCGGAACCGGTATAGACTGGAGCGATCTCGAGGTGAATTCCATCAATCTGAATGCAAGGCATCTGAGCCTTACCGGAAAGGTAATGTCGGGAATATTGGACTTCATGTCTTTCGAGGAGAAAAGCGGCTATGTCTGCAATGCTGTTTCCGGTTTCGCACGTGTGGGGAACGGCAAGGCGGAAATCCGACGACTGCGCCTCTCCGACCCCTGGTCCGAACTCGATATTCCCGAATACACGATGACCTATTCGTGGGGAAGGGATTTCGAAGACTTTATCAACAAGGTAAGCATGTATGCGGAAATATCTCCGAGTACCGTGGACATGAAATCGCTCTCGTATTTCGCTCCGGGCCTCTCGGGCGTGCCTCTGAAAACCGTCCTGAGCGGGACTGTCTCCGGCCCTGTTGCGGACCTGAATTTCATGAACATGGATATCCGCACCGAAACAGGGGCATGTCTGGGCCTTGACGGCAGGATCACCGGACTGCCGGACATTGCAGGGGCGCATATCGATGCGGACATTGCCGGAATGCGTTTTGCTTCCGACGATATAATTGCTGTGGCAGGCAACGGCAGGATATCCGATGCCGTGACTGAATACGCTTCGGGCATGCAGTTCGGCATGGACGGGCATTTCGAAGGAAAATTGGATGACTTCTCCGCCGATATGGTGTTTGCTGCCGATTCGGGCAGGATTTCCGCAGATGTGACGGTGGAAAATCTTCTGTCCCGCCGCAGACCTGTGGGAATAGACGGGCACGTATCTTCGGAAAATTTCGACATAGGCAGGGTGACGGGGACGTCCATGGTCCGTGAATGCAGCATGGAAACAGCCTTTTCCGCTTCATTCGCTGGAAAGAAATCGGGAGGTCTGACAGCCGAAATAGACTCTCTCAAGGTATCCCGGCTTCATTTCAACGGATACGATTACAGCGGAATTGCTGCAGCAGGAAAAATGAAGACAGGGGAATTCGACGGAAGAATCATCTGCAGCGACCCTAATCTCAACTTCATGCTTCAGGGAATATTCTCCCTTTCCCCGAAGACCAACAATGCCCTGTACAAGTTCTACGCAAACATAGGTTATGCCGACCTCAATGCGCTGAATATAGACAAGAGGGACATTTCCAAGATAAGCCTGCGCACAACGGCCAATTTCAACAGAATCGGGGCAGGTGACATACTCGGCAATATTGAGGTGGGGGACATAATCCTCGAAAATTCTCTCGGTAAACATGATATCGGCACAATTTCCGTTTCATCGCATTCGGGAGATGACCTGTACAGGATAATCATGGAATCAGAGTTTGCGGATGCATCGTTTTCAGGTTCGGGCTCTTTTATGAAATTCGTCAGGGATCTGAACGACATCACCTTCAAACGGGAACTTCCGGCCCTGTTCAGCGATACGACTTCCGTGTACACGGACGACAGATATTCGTTTGCATTCCACAGTCACGACAGCCGGGATCTCATGGCCTTTATGATGCCCGGACTTTATGTGGCGGACAGCACTGATTTCCATCTGAATATCGACGGTACGGGACTTCTTGACGCAGGCATGAAGACCTCGAGAATCGCCTACGGGGAAAACTATGTGAAAAACATGCAATTCGCATTCGATAACAGGGAACACAGCGTAAGCGGAGAACTGATCGGCGACACCGTCCGTGTCTCGACCGTGAACCTTGAAAACAGCCGTCTGCAGTTCTATGTCCATGACAATTTCGTAGGAATCGGTTACAATTATGAGAATGACGGAGATCTGATAAACAGGGGAGAATTGGTGACAACGACAAGGCTCGGCCGGGATGAAAACGGAAAGATTACCGGACGTATGGAGTTCCTGCCCTCCCGAATCCTGCTTAATTCGGCGGAGTGGAGCATCAGTCCTTCCGCCATCGACCTCGTGGACAATGAAATCAGGATTGACAATTTCAGACTGACCAACGAGGAGCAGGCGGTAAGCCTTTACGGCGGATTGTCCCAGTCCCGTGCGGATACCTTGAATTTCCAGTTGGAGAGGTTCGATATTTCCGTGGTCAATTCCCTTTTGGACAGGGATATGTCAATATCGGGAGCAGCTACCGGCCGGGCCCGCATCATATCCTCCTCATCCGACAGGAGTTTTACCGATAAGGGGATTCTCCTCGGCTTCCTTTGCGACTCCACTTCGTTTGCCGGCACTTCACTCGGGACTCTCAGACTCGGAAGCGAATGGAACGACGGCTACAGGCGTTTTGATATCGTTGCAAGGAACGAACTCGGCGGGATGCGTACATTCGATGTGACAGGCAGCTATACTCCGTCGCAGCAGAGGCTCGAAATGAATGCTACCCTTGACAGATTCGACATATCCTGTGTAAAACCGTTCGCAGAGTCGGTTTTCAGCGAGCTGAAAGGACATGTTTCAGGAGAGTTCGGCATTGCAGGGCCTTTGGATGACCTGAAACTTTCGAGCAGGAATGCGAGGATAGATGATTCTGTCCTGAAAATAGCCTATACCAATGTTCCTTACGAAGCCTCGGGAGCATTCAGCCTCGATGACGAAGGCGTACATTTCGACGACATATCGATAAGGGACAGGCACGGCAAGACCGGTTCAGTGACCGGAGGAATATCCCTCGGAGGATTCAGGGACATAAGATTCAATACCTTGATTACCGTCAACGAGATGGAGTGCATCGACCTCGGCGAAGGGGACAATCCTACGTTGTACGGAAATATTTCCGGCTCGGGCAATCTGAGGCTTACCGGCAGGGCTGATGCCTTGAAAATGAACATAGAAGCCACTACAACAGGGAACGGCCAGCTGCATATCCCGCTGTCGGGTTCTGCCACGGCATCCACAAGCGATCTCCTTACCTTCAAGGAAGAGGAGAAAGTCGTATATGTCGACCCGTACGAGGAGATGATAAGGAAAATAAGCAGGACGGCCAAGACTCCGTCCGACCTTACGGTCAACGCAAGGATAACGGCAACGCCGGGGTTGGAAGCCTTCATCGAAGTCGACAAGGCTACAGGCAATGTCCTCAGAGGCAGGGGCTCTGGTGTGATGGACATCGAAATCGCAAACGACAATTTCAATATCTACGGCGACTACACTCTCAATGAAGGAAGTTACAATTTCGTCGTACAGGGGCTTGCATACAGGGATTTCACCATTCAGGACGGAAGTTCCGTGAAATTCAACGGAGACATCATGCAGTCCACGCTGGACATCGATGCAGTTTACCGGACCAAGACATCCCTTTCGGCATTGATAGCGGATACTTCTTCGGTGGCGACGAGGCGGACGGTCGAATGCGGAATCAGCATAAGCGACAACATCAGCAATCCGAGGCTTTCGTTTTCGATAGACATCCCGGATATCGACCCTACGGTCAAGTCCCGTGTGGAAAGCGCCCTGAGTACGGAAGACAAGGTGCAGAAGCAGTTCCTTGCCCTTATAGTATTCAACAATTTCCTTCCTGACGAGCAGTCCGGAGTGGTGAACAACAATACTTCCATGCTGTATTCCACGGTTTCGGAACTGATGTACAACCAGTTGAACAGCATATTCCAGAAACTGGACATACCGCTCGACCTCGGTCTGAACTATCAGGCGAACGAGAGGGGGGATGACTTTTTCGATGTGGCGGTATCCACGCAGCTTTTCAACAACAGGGTCGTGGTCAACGGCAATATCGGCAACCGCCAGTACAATTCCGGAACTTCCAACAGCGACGTCGTGGGCGATTTGGACATCGAGATAAAGCTGGACAGGACGGGGCTCTTCAGACTCAACATTTTCTCGCATTCTTCCGACCAGTACACGAACTATCTTGACAATTCCCAGCGCAACGGGGTCGGTATCGCATACCAGCAGGAGTTCAATACTTTCAAGGAGTTTTTCCGGAACCTGTTCTCCGGACGGAAGAAACGGCAAGCCATAGCGGCGGAAGAAGCGGAAAACAAGGCATTTGAAAAACGGAAACGTATAAAAATAGAAGCAGATGACGACAAGCGGAGATAAGGGAAAACTGTACCTCGTACCCTCACCTCTCGGGGACAATGCTCCCGAAGAAGTGATTCCGGGGCCTGTTTTGGAGATACTCGGGCATATCGGGACATTCGTGGTGGAGGAAGCGAGGACGGCGAGAAGGTATCTGTCAAGGGCAGGATTGAAAGGTCAAATAGACGGATTGGAGTTTCATGAACTCAACGAGCATACTTCACGGGAGGAAATAGAAGGCTATCTCTCTCTCTTCGACGGAGGGAACGATGTGGCCCTCATTTCGGAGGCCGGACTGCCGGCTGTGGCGGATCCGGGTGCGCAGCTTGTTGCCCTTGCGCATAGGCACGGCATTTCCGTGATTCCTCTTGTCGGGCCGTCTTCACTTATGTTGGCACTCATGTCCTCAGGACTGAACGGCCAGTCTTTCGCTTTCTGCGGCTATCTTCCTGCGAAACGGGATGAACGCCGTTTGAAGCTGAAAAGCATAGAAAAAATATCGGCCGCTTCGGGACAGACGCAGATTTTCATAGAAACTCCATATCGCAATGATTCCATGATGGAGGACATTCTGTCTGTGTGCAGGCCGGAAACGAGACTCTGCATAGCGGCCGACATTACGCTGCCGGACGCATTCATAAGGACTGCGAGTGTCGGAGAATGGAAAAAATCGGGAGTCACAATAGGCAAAAGACCATGTGTCTTCATAATTCAGGCATGAAATGGACAGAACGGGAAAGATAGAATTGGAAGGAATGAAGTTCCACGCATATCACGGCTGTTTCGAGGAAGAAAAGACGGCCGGCAATCTCTTCGTGGTGGATTTTACCGGGGAGATTGACATGACAGCAGCGGTTGAAACGGACGCTCTTGCCGATACGGCGGATTACGGAGCGGTGTATTCCGTAATAAAACGGGAAATGTCGTCTCCGTCGGACCTTTTGGAACATGTTGCAGGCAGAATCGTAAAGGCGATAGAATCCGAGATTCCGGCTTTCACAAGGTTTTCCGTCAGGGTTTCCAAAAGCAATCCTCCTGTGGGCGGAGTCTGTGCATGGTCGAGAGTCACATTGAACGGAGGGAAGACTTTATCATGACGAAAATAGCGTTTCTTACACTCGGCTGCAAACTGAATTACGCCGAGACATCCACATACGAAAGGGAATTTGTACGGCACGGGCTAGAAGTCGTGCCGTGGAATGCCAGGGCCGATGTCTATCTCGTAAACACCTGCACCGTTACGGAACATTCGGACAAGAAGTGCCGGAACATAATCAGGAAAGTACACCGAGTGTCTCCTGAGGCCGCCATAATCGTGACAGGATGCTACGCCCAGCTCAAACGTGATGAGATATTGAAAATAGAAGGTGTAAAAGCGGTTTTCGGGGCAGATGAGAAAGGAAATGTGGTACCGTTTACCATGCAGTTGCTTGAGGGCAGGACTCCGGCTTCGGGAGACTCCGCATGCGGTGACTTCTTCCCTGCGTATTCGAGCGGGGAGAGGACGAGGTCGTTCCTAAAAGTCCAGGACGGTTGCGATTATTTCTGCGCATATTGTACCGTGCCGTATGCAAGGGGGCGCAGCAGGAATATTCCGATTGCCGAAGCAGCCGCTCAGGCCCGTGAAATTGCGGCAGCCGGAATCAGGGAAATAGTGTTGACCGGAGTCAATACAGGGGATTTCGGGAAAACGACGGGGGAGAGTTTCCTCGATTTGCTGAAAGCCTTGGACAGGGTGGAGGGGATAGAAAGGTACAGGATTTCCTCGATAGAGCCTAATCTTCTTACTGAAGAAATCGTGGACTGGATTGCTTCCGGTACTAAATTCCTGCCTCATTTCCATATTCCGCTGCAGTCAGGATGCGATTCCGTCCTGAAGGAAATGGGACGGAGGTATGATACGGCTGCATTTGCTTCCAAAATAGATTATATCCGTTCGAAGATGGAAACCTGCGGCCGGCCGAAGGTATTTTTCGGAATAGACGTGATAGTCGGATTTCCGGGGGAAACGGACGAAATGTTTGAAAGCACGGTCTCCTTCCTTTCCGACAGGGTCAAGCCGGCATTCATCCATGTCTTCCCTTATTCCAAAAGGGCCGGGACACGGGCTGCATTGCGCAAGGACCAGGTTCCCGAGTCAGTCAAGACCGCAAGGGTGGAAAGATTGGAACGGCTTTCCGATGAATTGCACGGTGCTTTCGTGGAAAGTTGCAGGGGACGCAGCTACAATGTCCTTTTCGAAAGTACGGACAGAAAGGGAACGATGTCGGGATATACTGAAAATTACATCAGGGTGGAGAGACCTTATGACGCCTCCCTCTCCGGACAAATCGTAGAAATCGAATTGAAATGAAGACAAGGCTGACATTTCTTGGAACAGGTACGTCACAGGGTGTGCCGATGATAGGCTGCAGCTGCGAAGTATGCAGGTCATCCGACCCTCGTGACAAAAGATACAGGGCTTCCGCCTTCGTCGAATATGGCGGCCTCGACATCCTCGTGGATGCAGGTCCGGATTTCAGGTCGCAGATGTTGAGGGCCGGAATCCGGCATTTGGATGCTATTCTCTTGACTCACAATCATAAGGATCATACGGGAGGGTTAGACGATGTGCGGGCTTTCAACTATATCGAACGTGCGCCGATAAGGATTTACTGCGAAAAATACGTCGAAGATTCGTTGAGGCAGGAATACAGTTATGCCTTTGCCGAAAAAAGGTATCCCGGCGTCCCGGAATGGCAGATTACCCATATCGGGGAGACTCCTTTTACTGTTTGTGAGAATGTGCCCAAGGTGAAATTGGTGTGGAAGGACGGTACTGGATACGAGAAAATTCCGTGCGCCGTTCCGGAACATCTCAAAAGCGTGGAAGTCATTCCTGTCAGGGGCAGGCATTTCAATCTGCCTGTCCTCGGCTACCGTTTCGGCGACATAGCCTATCTTACGGATATGAATTTCATTCCCGAAAGCGAATTTGCGAAATTGGAGGGTCTGGAGCATTTCGTCATCAATTGCGTGAGGCGGGGGAAGCACATATCGCATTTTTCCCTTGAGGAGGCCGTGGCAGTGGCGCAGCGGGTCGGGGCGAAGCATTCATGGCTGACACATCTGTCGCACCAGCTTCCGAAATACGAGGACCTCTGCCGGGAACTTCCCTCAGGCATCCTCCCCGCCTATGACGGCCTTGTGATAGAAGGGTAGGGTAGAGTAGAGATTATTTCATTCCACGTTCTTTTTTCAGGAATTCGTAGGCTTCATGCACGGCACGGAATTTTTCCGCTCCGGCTTTTTTGACATCTTCCCCAAGACCGGTCAATTTGTCCGGATGATATTTCATCGCCATTCGCCGGTAGGCTTTCTTGACTTCTTCGTCAGAGGCGGAAGAACTTATCCCGAGGGCCGTGTATGCCCAATTTGAATCATTCGATTTTGTGTAGGGCGCACGGATGGCGTTGAAATCGATGGCGGATATTCCGAAAAGCGACGCAATTCTTTCGATTGCTGTCATTTCCGAATTGCATACATGACCGTCGGCGTATGCCACTTCGAAGAGTATGTGTATCAGTTCAAGTTTCGTGGAGTAGTTCGTGCTGCGGCTTATCTGCCATGCCACTTGCGTCTCGTCGATGTCCTGCTGCAACAGTCTTTCGAGTATTTCCATGGCATCGTCCGTCCCGTAGTCACCGAATACCCTGATAAGTATGCGTCTTACCGTGGCGAGTTCCGATGTCTTCCTGATCCCGTCTGCCTTTATGATGCAGGCAATCAACACGAGGAGGCTTATCTTGAAGTCTCCCTCAAACGTGTGTCTTCGTGATGACCTGCCCGTCTGCTGCTCCGCTGCCTTTTCTTCGTTGTCGATCAGAGCCCCGAGCACGAATCCTATGAGCGCTCCTATCGGACCTCCGAAAGCCCATCCGAGCCCTCCTCCCAACCATTTCCCGTATTTCATTTCCTGTAATTTTGAATTGGTAAATATAGCGATATTTATTTGTGCATTCGTTCTATTAATTTTTCTAAAACAAGTTTATAACCAGACTGTGGATCAAATTCTCTGTCAGGGCGAATCAGATTTTGAGTGTCACCAAGGAATTCCGGATCTGACATTTTCTCCTCCACATTATTGATGAATTGTTTGTATGTTGGCGGCTGTTGTACGACAAAGGACATATAACGTCTGTAACAACGGAGTATTTCATCAATATTTACGGAGGCTTCCGACAGAGCTACATATAAATCAAAAAGGTCTCTTCCTTTTTTTCGTTGATACAGAGCACTGAGTTTTGTCCCCAAAAGTTCATTCAGGCAATATGTCGTTATTTCGCATTTACCCGAGAACCAACTGTTTTCCATCTCAAACGGCATTTTGACCAATCCGAGTTCATTGAAATGTTCAAAACAATTTATCTCAATTTTCAATCGAAGCGGAATGGTAGGAGGTATCTCTGTTTATCATATTTCGTCTACTTCTATTATCGAATTTATATTAACTTTCCAGCGAGTATTCTTTTCTGCATTATTATCTGACCGATTGGTCTTTAACGGGACGTATCTGAAACGGTTGGCATATAACATCAATTCTGTATGCAACACTTCAGCAATTTCTTTCTGTCCAAGAACCTCTTCCAGTATATATCCTAAACGTTGTATAGTGGAGATTGAAGTATGCCGGAACAAATTCCTGGACGCATTTCGAAAATCCATTTTCTCAGCCAATTCTTCCAGAATAGTAGCGGCTCTGGAAAGACCTCCGATATATTGTTCATACTGTACAATGTCAATGGTTGTCAATTCTACATTTGAGTAATGGATTACTCCGGTCTCAGAGTTTTTTGATAGTAAAAAGTCCGATGGAATCTCTTTACGGTATGTCCAGACAAGTGTATTGTTCTTTGATGACGAAACGGACGACTTCGGGAATATTGTCGTTACTGAAAATCTTTGAGGACGCTGATGTGCAGCACCTAAAATTTCCGCAGCATTCAACAGACTTATATAGTATGGCTTTTTCAGATATGACATCAGCTGGTCAATGTAATATTGCGGAGGTACAATTCTTTTAGCTGCGTATTGTGGCGGGATGATAACATAAAACCCCCTGTACGCAGGATATAAAATCCCATGAGACGATAATCGAAAAAGTTCATTTCTGATGACCTGTTCCGAATAATTATGAAATTCCTGCTTTATTTCTTCAACCGAAAAAGTGGGGAAGCCACTTATTTCTCTATGTCGGATCCATTCTCTGATTGTCATGTTGAGCAATTTTAGTGCAAAGGTAATCAAAAAATGATTATTTATGCACTTTTTTGGCGCATTCTAAAGTTAAAGATGAAAGTTACCATTCCGGTGGGGCGTCAGGGGAGACTCTTGTAACCCGAACCTCGTAAAGATCATTCCACCCCATATCAAGATATTTGCTAATTTCAGAGTTGTCTCCACGGGGAATAAAGCCTAATTTGTGTTCATGGTAGTAAATGGCTACTGCATAAGGATCGAAATGATTTTCATCTTCTCTGGAGAGTTCTAACAATGTACCGATTTTGAGATGTTCAAACGCTTCACAGCCATCCCAATAACCGAATCCTGCAATGTGAAAATTTGCAAGATGTCGTTTCTTTTCCTGTTGCTTTTCCTGTTTCATAATGAATTGTTTTTACGATGCAAAGATGAAGCACTGATGCGCCATATTAAAGCACAATTCAACTTTTTTAATCTTTGACAAACCGGAAACAACATGGTAGACATTGTTTATCAAATTAAAGTTTATATTTTTATGCCATACATGAACCAATCCGATAACATATTTGTTCTTGAAGACAGGCATGATTTAATTTATGCAGGTATACATATTTTCTCATGGCATAAATATGACAAATACGTCTACGGATACTTGAAATCTGTCATTTGACGCATACTGAATGCCGCAACCCGAGGCATGTGATAATGATTATCGAAGGAACTATTAAAGCAGTGAAATGATATGAATACATTCAGTAAAAAAGTCTTGAAACTTGTCGCTATCATAGAGGCGGCACTTCTTTTTTATATCATTGATAATCTTTCAGAATTTTGGAATGTTTATGTATTTCCTGCTTCTGGCTGCACTCTTTCTCGGTGGCATAGCATTGCTTTTATGGCTTATGGAGTGGCTTTCCAAAGAGTGAATAGAATTTATAAAGTATGAATACAACAAACAAAGGATGCCTGACTTTTATTCTTGTCGTGGCAGTGATCATATTGCTTGGTGCAGCGTTCTCCGTTGATGTATATTTTGGACTTGCCGGATTATTGGTGCTTGTAGTGGCCGTGCTCCTATTGAAGCCTGGGATATTTAATTCTCTTGTTGATTCAATCAGGGATAAATTCAGCCGCTGATGTTTTTTATTTTAACTGATTTATTATCGTATCTGACAGCGTTGCAATTGTGAATTGCTTTCAAATGCTTTATCTTTGACAAACCTCCTCTTTGAAATTCTGTTGGCAGTCGCGATCTTCATTTTTGCCGGAAATAAAAAGGGGAATTGTGAAAACGCCCCCGAACTTTTGATGAGTCCTAATCAAACATCAATCAAATGCTGATGAAGCAGCCCGGAAAATCCGGACTTTGATTAGTCAAATACTGAATTTACATCGGGCGGAGTTCCACGGTCAGTCCCATTGCTGCAGCTATTTTATAAAGTGTGGCTACGGAAGGGACAGTCAGTCCGCGTTCAACTCGTGAGATGTATGATTTATCCGCACCGATGCGAGCCGCAAGCTCCGCCTGTGTCAGATGGGCGTTCTTCCTTGCATCAAGGAGAATCTGTGCATTGTATTCCTCCCATGCCTTTTCCCTGTTTTTCTCCCGTTCCGGAGTTCCTTCTTTGCCGAGGCCTTCGTCGAGCCAGGCATCGACATCGTAAATGTCCTTACTTATTTCCTTTAGTTTCATAATACTCCTCCTTTAATTTTATCGCCTTTCTGATTTCTGTGTCTGGAATCTTCTGCGTTTTCTTTTTGAAAGCGTTGAACAATACTACAATAGTATCGCCGTCATAAATGAAAAATATGCGGAACTCATTGCGTCTGCATGTCACTCTGAACTCATAAATCCCGTCACGGATATACTTGATGAAATGCCGTGGCATCAATTCCTCGACTTTGAACAAGTCCAAGGCACGTTGTATCTTCCGGATTTCATCATACGACAATTTATTTATGAAGTCGCTGAAATAACATTTATATGCAATTATCCGTTTCATTCTGCGAATATACAAAAATTGTATAATTATACAACAATTTGTTGTGAATTGCTTTCAAATTCTTTATCTTTGACAAACTGAAAAATCTCATCGTTTATGAAGCTGAAATGTTTGATTGCGGCGGTAGTGTGGGGCGTGGCGGGAATCCTTTCCGTATCCTGCGGGAGCAGGAACGTATTTGATGCAGGGGAATTGGAAAGCCGGATAGATTCCATTGCAGTTCAGGTGGATGCGGAGGTCGGCGTGGCAGTGTTGTATGACGGGGAATCGGCGGTAGCGGGAGAGCCGGGGGAGTATCCGTTGGCGAGCGTTGTCAAACTGCCTCAGGCGATAGCGGTCTGCGGTTTCCTTGAAAGGAGCGGAAGGTCTCTTGACGAGACTGTGCATATTACACGGCAGGACCTGCAGGAAAACACCTATAGCCCGTTGCGGGATACTTTTCCTGAAGGTAATATTGACCTGACCGTCAGGGAATTGTTGGAGTATTCCTTGGGATTGAGCGACAACAATGCCTGCGACATCCTTTTCAGCCGCTTCGTAACTCCTGCACAGACGGATTCGTGCATACGTTCATACGGAATAGACGGGTTCAGCATATCCATGACCGAGGCACAGATGCACGAAAATATCGGAAATTCATATTTCAACACGGCTTCGCCTGCTGCTGCCGTACACCTTTTGGAAAAACTCTATTCTGGAGAAATTCTCGGCCCGGAAATGCAAGGAGAGCTGATGGAAATAATGCTCTCATGCACGACCGGAAATGCCCGCCTGCAGAAAGGTCTTGAAGGCTCGGATGCAGTCCTCGCACACAAGACAGGCACGGGGGATACGGATGAAACCGGACGCCTGACAGCAGTCAACGATGTCGGAATAGTGGAATTGTCCGACGGAAGGCATTACTGTATAGCGGTGTTCGTGAAGAATGCCGATGAACCGGCAGAGGCCTGCGAAGCGGCGATTGCCGGAATTTCACGCATTGTTTATGAGACAATAGCCGTACAATGAATTGAAAAATCCATTATCTTTGGATTTCCAACATTTCTTACATTACAATGAACGAAGTATCGAAAGTTTTTTACACCGATTTCAGGTGCAGGCCCGACGAGGGTCCGGTTGACAAATTGAAGCGACTTATCAAAACAGCGGGAATCGACAAGATAGACATGGAAGGGAAGTTCGTGGCGATAAAGATGCATTTCGGAGAACTCGGAAACATGACCTATCTGAGGCCGAACTATGCCAAGGCAGTGGCGGACATGGTCAGGGAATGCGGAGGGAAACCGTTTCTGACCGATTGCAATACCCTGTATCCGGGAAGCAGGAAAAACGCCCTTGAACACCTGTATTGCGCATGGGAAAACGGATTCACGCCTTTGTCGGCAGGCTGCCCTGTCATTATCGGTGACGGATTGAAAGGTACGGATGACATAGAAGTTCCTGTGGAGAACGGGGAATATGTCAAGTCTGCCAAAATAGGCCGAGCCGTCATGGATGCCGATATCTTCATCTCCCTGACGCATTTCAAGGGGCACGAAATGACGGGATTCGGCGGCACAATCAAGAACATAGGCATGGGCTGCGGTTCGAGGGCCGGAAAGAAGGAACAGCATTGCAACGGCAAGGCCGTGATAGACGAAAGCAAATGCCGCGGATGCAAGGCCTGCCTGAAGGAATGCGCCAACGACGGACTCGTATTCGACGCGGAGCGCAGGAAAATGACAATAAACGAGGAGAATTGCGTCGGATGCGGACGCTGCATAGGAGCCTGCAACTTCGATGCAATAGACTTCGCCCAGGATGCAGCCATCAGGGAACTGAACTGCAGGATGGCGGAATATGCCAAGGCCGTGGTGCAGGGGAGACCGAATTTCCATATTTCGCTGATTTGCGATGTATCCCCGACATGCGACTGCCATTCCGGCAACGACACTCCTATCATCCCTGACGTGGGAATGTTCGCCTCATCCGATCCTTTGGCTTTGGACCAGGCCTGCGTGGACGCATGCCTGAAACAGACACCTCTTCCGGGAAGCCAGCTGACGGATGAAATGCAACGTCCCGGTTTCCATGACCATCATGACCATTTCGACAATACGAACCCGAATACCGAGTACAAGTCATGCCTTGCCCATGCCGAGAAAATCGGCCTCGGTACCCGCCGGTATGAATTGGTACACGTTCGTTGAACTCTTAATCACCAATGTAGTTGGGACGAAGGTCGCTGTTGTATATTGTGGCTGACTTGCTTATCAGTTTGTTGCCATTGCACCACACTTCCACGAGGAGTGGGCCGGCCGAATATACGCCACCCTTATCGCTGCCCCAGCCTGTCAGTTCACATCTTCCTCCCGCTGAATCTACCGTAATGTCTTCACTGTAACTATAGGAGGATGAGTATTCTGAAGCATTGTATTTCAGTTGTCCGTTGTTGTATATTTTCACAATCAGCTTGACGTCATGATTTTCTTTGGAATCCAATGATTTGTACGTAAGCCTCGGGTATAGGTATCTGATTTTGTCGGCGTAGAGAATTTCTCCCCATTCCCCGCCGTCTGTCTTCAATTCTATAGACAGCGGCTTCATGTACCCCACCTTTTCAGCCGCCTTTTCGAAATCCGGCCTGTATTTTTCGTCCAACAGCAAGGCGGTTGACAGGAATTCGGCCGCCTTGTCAGTGTTTCCGATTCGTGTCTGTGACTTGGCGGCTGTCGCCCACTGTTCTGCGACAGCTTCTGTCTTGTCTTTCAGGGCATTTTTGAGTGCCGGACTTTCCGAGTAACGACTGTCGATGTCTCTATAACGGACATCATCGCTCTCGATTCTCTCAAGGATTCTCTTTGCGTCTATCAGTGACTCTGCAGAAGGCTGTTCCTGAGCTATTATCTCTTTGCATTCGCCGACATTGAGCAGGTATTTTTCAATACTTTTGCGGGCGCCTATGACCGCTCCGTTCGGAATTACCATCGACACAATCATGGCAACCGCTCCTATAGCTGCTACAATATACGTGCTTATGCCTCTTATCCTGTAATCCATGAGTTTCCATGTGGAAATCCCGTTCCTGCGTATCAGAAAAATCCCGATGACGAAGACCGCTCCGATTATAGTGCCGGGCCAGAGAATAGTCATGCCGGTGATCTTAAGTGGCATGACAACATAAATTACACATTGGGCGACAAGATACAGCCAAAGTCCGAGACGATTGTATTTCCAGACCATCCATCCGGCAATCGCGGACAATGTGCTGCACACCGCTGCTGCACGGGACGCTCCTGTATATTCATAGTTGTTGATAGTCAAAATGCAATAGATTGCAGTGTACAATACACTCGCCACGATAGAGAGCCATATACACACGTTTACGAACCAGTTGCGTTCCCTTATGACCGGGCCGTCATTCATGTCGCCGGAATACGGGACTGTGGCGTTCGTGGCGGTGGGGACAGGCTTCGGAGAATCCTGTTTCACGGTCCGGCGGGAGGTTTTGACGGTACTTTTCGACTCTCTTTTTTTCGCTGCGGATTCTATCCACGGGGCGGAGGGGCAGCCTCCATCGAGGACGGCCTTGGCGAATTCATTGAGTCTGTCGGCGGTCGGCCTGTCCCATGGGTCTTTCGCAAGGCATGCAGCGAGGGTCTCCTTCAGGGACTGGGAAAAATCCCCTTTCAGTTCAGGGACTTCTGCCCCGTGGAGCTGCATTACGCCTCCTTGTCCCATGAACGGAAGTTCCCCTGTAATCATTTCATACAGGGAAGCCCCCAAAGCCCAGATGTCAGTGGCCATCACTGCGTCCGGATTCGAGGAAAAGAGTTCCGGGGCCATGTATCCGATAGTCCCTGCGGCGTTTGATTCGAGCTTTCGGGTTGAGTTCCTGCGCAATGTGCTTTTCATCTTCACGCTGATTCCGAAGTCCGTGATGAGGAAATGTCCTTCGGCATCACACAGGATGTTGTCGGGTTTTATATCCCGGTGTACGATGTTCTGCCCGTGAAGGAAATCGAGACCAGCAGCGACATCCCTGATGAACCTCCATGCTGTCTGTTCGTCTGTCTGTCCGATATGTGCGACCGCCGAGGAAGGGCAGAACGGCATCACGAGGAAAGGCCTGTTCCCGCAGACATCGAAATGATGTGCATGGAGAAGATTCGGATGGTTGAGAGTATATGCGACCTTGTACTCGGTCTTGAACTCCTCGATTCCTCTGCTGTCGAGGGCGATGTACACTTTTACCGCCACTTCGAGGTCGAGGCGTTCGTCCTGGGCGAGCCAGACCTCGCCGAACGAGCCCCGGCTGATTTCCATGATCAGGCGGTAGCGGTCGTTGAACAATGTTCCGGGTTGCAGTTCCATAGTTATTGTCTTTGAGGTTCAGGGGCAGGTGTAAGTCCATTGATTGAATCAGTTGCCGGTGTCAGACTATTGATTGAGTCAGTCACCGGTGTCAGACTATTGCCTGAGATTTTTTCGTCAGTCAGGGGAGCGGAGACATCAACGGAGGCAGAAGCCGAAGGTTCGTCCTGAGATTCTCCTGGAGCAGGTACTTGCGTGCCGGGATTTTCAGGAACCGGTTGCTGCAGTTGCTCCTCCACAGGTGCCGGCTGGTCCGTTTCTTTCAGGAACTTTATCCCGAAAAATCCGCCGCAGGCGACGGCTGCAACCGCAATCAGTGCAATGATCCAGTACAGAAGCCTTTTTTTGCTGATTCTGATATTGATGAAACTCTTGCTGACGGCGGTTTCAGTTCCTGCCTTGTCACATTCAGGTTCCGGAGCCGCAGCCCCGTCCGTAATCTCATACAGGATTGCGGTCACGTTGTCATACCAGTCGGCCTGTTCGGCAGCAGAGAACAGGGCTTCTCGGCAGGACTGCATCGAAGAGCGGTTGGAGCGTATGATTTCTTCGAGATTTGCCGCAGGTGTGCCGTCGGACAAAGGATGGTCCCGCAGAACTCCGCTCAAGCCGTCACTGCAGACCAGAATTATGTCCCCCTTGTACAAAGGCACAGTCACGCTGTCAGCCTTTGCCTTTTTCTCCGGATCTCCGAGGCTCCGTGTAATGATGTTCCCATAAGGGTGGTCAAACGCCTCTTCTTCGGTAATTTTGCCGTCGTCTACAAGGGACTGCACATAAGAATGGTCTTTCGAGATTTGCGCTATGCCTTTCGGTTCACGGAACAGGTATGCCCTGCTGTCGCCGCACCATGTGACGGAAGCAACTCCGTCGCATATCCATACCATGATTATGGTGCTTCCCATCCCTTCGCATTCCTTGTTTTCCTGCGAACGGGCCTTGATTGCAGCATCCGCTTCCTCCACGACATGCTCCATATAGCGTTCCCTCGATTCAGCGTCTGCGACGATCCGGTCAGTCAGATTTTTATGTGCGAAACATTCCTTGACGGTACGGACGGCTATTTCGGATGCGACTTCTCCGGCATTCATCCCGCCCATGCCGTCTGCAATGACCAAGAGCGAACCGTAATCGGACAGGGCCTTTTCCTCGTCGGAAGAAAATTCTCCCTGCGGCTCTTCCGACAGGTCTGCGTCCACGTAAAAATTGTCCTCGTTGCCATAAAGGGGAGGGACATCGTTCCTTTTGCCCGCTGCATCGGTATATGCAGCTAACCTGAACTTAATCTTTTTCATGACCTTGTTCTTTTGTTTCTTCCATTCCATGCGTTTCCGATGCTGCCGGAGTCAGTGTCCCGGTATCTTCGGACAGGGTGCTTTCATTGCCTGCCTTTTTCGTCCGGCATATTTTGCACATCTGCCACTTTTCTCCGTTTTTCACGATTATTCCAGCGAGTCGGAATTCAATTTTGCCTATGCCGGTGTATCCCGGTTCCACATAGACACCTCCGATGACGTATCTTGATGAGGTCGGGGCAGGGATTTCGTAAATGTCCCTGTCTGCCAGTACGGTCAGTTTGTGGCGATAAGTTATCAGCATAAGGGAGTCGGATCCGATGCTCTCCTCATCTTTGGAAGTCAGCCATACTATCCAGCCGTCCTTTGTCCCGGGCATAGTGTCAATTGCAAAGCCCTGTCCGAAAAGAGTGTCCTTGACATAAACCAAACTTGAGTCGGACAAATGTACGGTGTCGTCCGTTGCAACGCAGTCCGCCTTGCGGAAATCCCTTGAGGCAGCGGACTTGTACCATGTGTCAGTGAGTACCGGGCGATATGCGGAATCCTTGTATTTGTCGAATTTGGGGTCATGCATCCATGGCTTGAGGACGGAATTGGAGATGACATATCCGTTTTCCGCGAGCACGCAGAACGAAAGGGTACTGCCGAATTCGGGACGGTTGTTCCAAGTATAACGCTTCATGGACACCGTATCCTCCAACTGATATTCCTGACGGACGATCAGGAGACCTCCGGCTACGGCGTCTTCGATAATCTGCTGGTTGTTTGTCTGAAACGAGATTTGGGCAAATCCTGTCAATGTGATGAATGACAGGGCCAATGTTGCTGTCAGTGATTTCATCGTATGTTCCTTATAGGGACCAATTGGTCATATTGCTGTTGCTGTTGTGTTATGGCTGTTCCGCTGTCATTGTATTGCTGCGTGGCGGATTCGAGTTTTGAGACGATGGCGACAGCATAAATCCTGCCGTCTTTGACGGAAAATACCGGGCCGCCGGAATTTCCGTGGGCCACGCCCTGGCTTACCATAATGCAGCCCTGCCTGTTCAGCCCGTTGCGTGCCACATTCATCTTGTTATATATCGGTTCGATACGGCTTTGTCCGTCTCCTGCACCCAAACCGGCAGGGAATCCGAGCACATGGACTTCAGTTCCCTGTGTCAAGGATGCTGAAAGGTTGGCGTCAGCTTCGATTGTCCCGCGTTTGGCTGTCCTTGCGACTGCCCAGTCCGTGCCTCCCATTCTGATGTCCCCGTATTTCGTGACTTTCCCTGTTTCCGGGTCCGTGTATTCGTAATAGTAAGCCAATCTCATTTTCATCGGATTTCCGTAGTCATCCGTACCGGCGTTCAACATGACATCCATGCTGCGGTCAATGGTAAAGTCCGAACTGCGTAGGGTAAAGTCATCGTTCTTCACTCCATAAGCCTTGATCTCCGACCATACGGTGACATTGTCATAGGATTCGTTCATTACATTGAGCTCGATGT
Source organism: uncultured Bacteroidales bacterium (assembly GCA_944323245.1). GTDB lineage: Bacteria > Bacteroidota > Bacteroidia > Bacteroidales > UBA932 > Cryptobacteroides. The sequence continues at coordinate 31,263 of CALURT010000013.1, read as the reverse complement.
CTCCTCCGAACAGCCATGGCTCCACGCAATGCCGGGCCGTCACGAATCTGCCGTCCTTGAGCAGGAATCCTGTTCCGCTGCTTGCTCCGATTGCCTGCGTTTCATTTCCTATCCTGACATATACCGTGGTCACGATAAAATAGACGCTTGACCGCACGGACTCGATGAGCCGGGCCACGTTGGCCTGAGGGGAAGCCGATTTGATGCGGTTGATTTCCTTTCGGCCGGCATCTATTATGGAGTCCTGCTGACGGGCTTTTTCCTCCATGTCTTCGAAGGCCTTACCGAGTTCATTGTTTTCTCTTTTGACGGATTCTATTACATCCTGCGCCTGTACGTACATCCTGTTCAGTTCGCTGATTTCCTTGTGCTGGCTGTATATCAGCGCACCGGCAACTCCTGCACCGGCGACGAGAAGGCACGCCAATGCCGTAATGGCATTTTTATACGGACGCAGAGCCTGCTGGCGGAACAGATTGAGACGGGCAGTCAGGTTGATACTGCTGACAAGTCCTTTCTTGCCTTCGGGTATGATGAACCCGAGTTTCGGTCCGTTTGTGGAGAGCTGAATTTCGTCTCCGTTCTGAAGATACCATTCTTTCTGGACCTTGTGGCCGTTGAGATAGGTGGAGTTGGTCTGCGAGAGTTGGATGAGTTTCCAGTTGTCGCCGTCCTTGACTATGGCCGCATGGCGGCGGCTGACCGTAACGAATGACTCGTCGAACCTGACTTGGCAGAGAGGGTCGCGTCCGATCTCTATCTGGTCGACGATGATCTGCTGGGCTTCTCCGGCCTTGTGGTATTTGCTGGATACTTTGTGTACCAAGGTATAGAACCGCCGGCCGCTTCCTCCGAAGACCGATTTCATTCCGGCTCCGACCGAGCCGGCAAGGGAACGTCTGTAGGTTTGTGTAGATTGTGGCATGATGTTATCTGTTTTCTTTGTTGTCTATTGTTTTGGAAGCATTGCTGATTTCATGTAGATATTGTATATTATAACCATGGAAATTAATGCAATGGAATGTACCGTGACGTAATACAAATTGCTGATGTCATGATTGACCAAGTCAGCCAGTAGCAGGAGCAGGTATATTCCTGCCGTTATCTTAGCTGCAATGTTTTTGCCTGTGCACCAGATCAGAATGCATATACCCAAAGTGCGGATATTCATTAAAATGAATGACACTGCCCAAAGCCACACCGGGAAACGCAATCCTAAAATTTCATTCCCCAACGTTTCTTTTGACGCGTTAAGCCAAATGGTGATGATCACGTCGTAGATGATACTTATCGCTACTGTTGCTGCGGATATTTTTTGTAGCGGGGTTTTGCTTTTTCTGAATATCATGCAGAAAAGCACGGCTCTGGCAGTGAGTAATACCAATGCAGCCAATGCCGGAAGAATCAGAATTGTCTCTCCGTAACCATGTCGGAAAACGTGTTCCCATTGCGGCAGTATCGGATATTCGTATGAGAACAGGCGTATCAACTGATTGAATACAAGTATTCCTATGCTGATAATCAGCAGTACCCAGATTTTTCTGTCAGAATCATTCTGCCGAAGCAGTTTTTGCGATTGTTCCCCGACTGGCCGGGTGGCGTTTGGGTCGGCGGGGACAGGCTGCGGAGCATTCTGTTTCACGGTCCGGCGAGAGGTTTTGACGGTACTTTTCGACTCTCGTTTTTTCGCTGCGGATTCTATCCACGGGGCGGAGGGGCAGCCTCCATCGAGGACGGCCTTGGCGAATTCGTGGAGCCGATCGGCAGTCGGCCTGTCCCACGGGTCCTTTGCAAGACATGCAGCGAGCGTCTCCTTCAGGGCCTGGGAGAAATCCCCTTTCAGTTCCGGGACTTCTGCCCCGTGGAGCTGCATTACGCCTCCCTGTCCCATGAACGGAAGTTCTCCCGTAATCATTTCATAAAGTGAAGCCCCCAAAGCCCAGATGTCAGTGGCCATCACTGCGTCGGGATTCGCTGAAAAGAGTTCCGGGGCCATGTATCCGATAGTCCCTGCGGCATTAGTATCCATCTTGCGGGTTGAGTTCCTGCGCAATGTGCTTTTCATCTTTACGCTGATTCCGAAGTCCGTGATGAGGAAATGTCCTTCGGCATCGCACAGGATGTTGTCGGGCTTTATATCCCTGTGTACGATGTTCTGCCCGTGAAGGAAATCGAGACCAGCAGCGACATCCATGATGAACCTCCATGCTGTCTGTTCGTCTGTCTGTCCGATATGTGCGACTGCCGAGGAGGGACAGAACGGCATCACGAGGAAAGGCCTGTTCCCGCAGACATCGAAATGATGTGCATGGAGAAGGTTCGGATGGTTTAGAGTATATGCGACCTTGTACTCGGTCTTGAACTCCTCGATTCCTCTGCTGTCGAGGGCGATGTACACTTTTACCGCCACTTCGAGGTCGAGGCGTTCGTCCTGGGCGAGCCAGACCTCGCCGAACGAGCCCCGGCTGATTTCCCTGATAAGGCGGTAGCGGTCGTTGAACAATGTTCCGGGTTGCAGTTCCATAGTTCGCTTTGTCTATATATTCATGTATTTACAGGTGAGAATCATTGGAGACAAGTCACTCTAAAATACCAGCTGTCGAATTTTTGGACATAAGAACACTCTGAGGAATTAATCCATATTGTTTTTCCGGCAAATTCTCCTTCAATTCGCAAAGACTCTGTTCCAATCGGTTCAACCACGGACATTTCAGCTCCTGCTGCAGTCAGAGCGGCGGCAAATTCATTTGCCATGTCCAGCACTTCCTTTTGGGAATATTCTGACTTGAGGAATGTGAGGTCGTATGAATATAGGGAAACTTTTCCTTCGGAAAAATAACATGTGGCGATTATTTTGTCGGAAAATCCTTTATAGAAATAAGGAGATATGCCGTAAAGGAATACAGAACTTTGATATTTGCTGACATTTCCGGCAAATACAGACTCCAATCCGCTCAGCACATCCGCAATAGTAAGGGTTTCCGTTTTGTCCGTAAGCACTCCGAACGGGTACAGGACCATTTGGGTTTCAGTCAAACTGTACCTTGCTATACTGTCCCTGATTTCCTGCTGTCTCCGTTCTTCCTCACGCTTCTTTTCCTCGGCAAGCCGTTTCTCTTCGGCAATGCGGGCCTGTTCCTCCCTCTTTCGCTCCTCTGCCTTTATCCGTTCTTCCTCGATGCGGCGTTGCCGTTCCGCTTCGGCTTTTCGCCCAATTTCGGCGATTGCGGAGTCGCATCTGGCTATCCACGAGTCGAGGTCGTTATCCTCAGGTTTGTCGGGACAGTCCTTTGCTGCAATGAATTGGTCGCGTGCAATACGGTACTCTCCCTTTTCGTAATATGAAATCGCCTGCGTGCGGGTAAATTTGTAGCAGTCCTGCGCAAGGACAGGCACCGCCGTGCAGAGCAGCATGAAAAGTATCTGAATGACAATTCTTCTGACCATAATGACCATATAAATTACTTTGATTAATATCCTTCTACACGTAGTTTCACGTCGCCGATTGAGATGATGTCCCCCGGCTTTACCGGCATTCCGGATTCACCGACTTCGGTCGAGTTGACGTAAGTCCCGTTGAGGGACGGTTTCCACCAGTTCCCGTCCCATTGCCCGTCCCTGATGAACCATTTCCCTGTCGTGCCGTCCTTTTCAAGTGTGCAGTGCATGCGTGATACGTATGCGCTTCCGGTTTCCTGTACGGGAATGGAATTCCTTACGGATCGGTCCATACGTCCGACTGTCAGAATCCTGTTCCCATGCAGCAGGCTGTCAAGACAGTAGACCTTGCCGTATTCCTCTCCCTGCATCACTCTTAACAGAATGCCGGTGCGGACATTCATGAAAGACCTGTACACAGGTTCCTGACGGTATGCTTCGGGATCGCATGGCAACATCCTTATGATTTCTTCCGTGCTCTGAAGCCTTTTCTTGAAGTCCGGGACAAGGCAGCCTTCAATGACCGGAAGCCATACTCCCGACCTGTCGGCTTTCCGCAGGGCATCCCTGTCCCATTTACCCGTCTTGCCGTTTGCAAGATAGGTGTGCAGGGTATCTTCATTCAGTTCGCCGAAAGGCAGATCCCCGACAAGGAGTTCATACATCATGACTCCGAAAGAGAAAATGTCTGTGGTCGGCAATACCGTAGCCTGGCCACCTCTCGGAGGGTTTACCTGTTCCGGAGGCATGTAGGGATATGTCCCGAATATCTGCTGCGGCTTGCCTATCCAGCCTCGCTCGGTCATGCGCTTGTTCCTGTCTCCGGAAATTCCGAAATCCGTCAGAACGGCGGTATTGTCCCTGCGGAGCAGGACATTTTCCGGCTTCAGGTCTCTATGTACCTTGCCGCAGCCGTGCAGGTCGCCCAAGCCTCTCAGGACCTGTTTCCCGACACGGACATAGTCTACGTGGTGCGAGGAGGCATAGTGGCGCAAATCACCGTTCGGGCAATACTCCATCACAATGTACGGATTGCCTTTTACTTCGCCGTAGGAATGGGAATGTACAAGGTTGTCGCTTTTTATCCGTCCGGTCTCGAACTCCATCGTGAACCTGTCCCGGAGGTTTTTGGATATTTCAGGCATTACGGCCCACAATTTCAGCAGTTTGGCAGCATATTCATTGCCGCCGGCGTCGCTTACCTTGTAGACAGTCCCGAAAGAACCTTCTCCCAACAGACGTTCTATCCTGTATTTGCCGTCAAGGGTGTCCCCGCAATGGAATTCACACCTTTCCGCTATGTCATATTCCGGCATGGCAAATCAGGAATTGAATTCGAACCGTCTGTTCCCGAGGATTATGATGTCACCCTTTTCGAGTTTCATCTTGTGGCCGGCATGGACGTATGTCGTCTTCTGATAGCTCTTGTCGCAGATATACCAGGCTCCGTTTTCGAAAGTCAGTTCGGCCTGTTCTCCAGAAGTAATCGTATTGTTGGCAGGGTCAGTATTCGCCCTGTTGAGGATAATCCTGTCCCCGGACAGACGCATTGCTTCGTGTTCGCCCTCATTGTCCCACGCCAATGGTTTCAAGGAGCAGGATGCTCCGGAATTGGGAGCAGCCCACGGATTTACAGTCCCTTGTCTTGATGGGGATGCTTGGTTTGAAGGGCCGGAGTCGTAGCCCCTGTTGAAGTCGTGATTGGTGTTGTTCCCGGTTGGTGTCCCGCACATCGGGCATACGGTCATGCCATGTGCCAAAGGATAGCCGCATTTGCGGCATTTGCCGGATTCATGAAAATTGCCCCCCCCGGATGCTGGTCTGTTGCCGAAGAAACTGTCTTCCGAAACTGTACCTTTAAGGTTTACGTTCTCAGAAGAACCGAATGATCTGTTTTCGTATTGGGCCGTTGCCGGGTCGGAAAGGGGAGCATTGCATTTTTCGCATTTTGTACTGCCGGATTCATTTTCCCAACCGCAGTTTTTACATCTCATATCAGTTGTGGTTTAGTTGTTTTCCCAATTCTGACAAAGATACAAAAATATTGGCGGAAACAATGATGATTCCACGGAAAAATCTTTTCGGCAATGTAGCGTTATGCCCGCGAACAATGCGGGCAGATTCCCTTGACCATGTAGGTGACGGATTCTGCTGTGAATCCGTCCGGGAGTTCTATTTCCGGTATCGGCGTAGTCTTGAAACAGAATGTGCGGTGGCAGATTTCGCAATAAAAATGGGCGTGCATGTCGTCCAAGGTGCAGTCGTCTTCGCCGTCGCATATTTCGTATTTCAATATGCCGTTGCCGTCTTCGATGGTATGCACGACATGATGTTCCACGAACTGGCCCAGCACCCTGAAAATGCTGGACTTGTCCACGGTTTCCATTATTTCCGTCAGTTCTGTCAGCGATACAGGCCTTGACTGGGAACGTATGGCCCTAAGTACAAGGATTCTGTTGGCGGTAGGCCTGACGCCTTTCCTCTCTAAAATCAGGCTTTCGTTTCTGTCGTCCATGGAATCAGATTTCATGTATGGTATAGTCCCCGGCTTTTTCGGATATTACAGACTGAAGTTCTGCCGTACTGATTTCCCGGTCAGCTTCCACGGTTGCCACCGGAGGGTCCAAAGTTACTGTTGCCGAGACGCCTTCCATGCTGTTGAGGGCGTTTTCCACGTGTGTGCGGCAGTGATTGCACATCATGCCGTCTACCTTGAATTCCTTTTTCATCTTGTTATCCTTTTTCAATATTGTTTCCTGTACAGAGGTATCCTGACGTCCGGAACATTTGCCGGCGTGCAGTTTCTTTCCCTTGAGTCTGAGACTGTTCGTTACCACACTGACGCTGCTGAATGCCATGGCTGCGCCTCCTATCATCGGATTCAGAAGAAATCCGTTCAACGGATAGAGGACACCGGCGGCTATCGGTACGGCAATGATATTGTATATGAATGCCCAGAACAGGTTCTGGTGGATCGTTCTCAATGTAAGCCGTGACAGTCTGACAGTATCCGGAATTTTCATGAGGTCGGAAGAAAGTATTGTAATCATGGCCGTCTCCATGGCTATGTCACTCCCTTTGCCCATGGCGATGCTCAGGTCGGCCTGGGCCAATGCGGCGCTGTCGTTTATCCCGTCTCCGATCATTCCGACGCAATGTCCTTCTGCCTGCAGTTTTTTGATAAACAAGGCCTTGTCCTGCGGGAGCATCCCCGCCACATATTCATGAATACCGGTTTCCCGTGCTGTGGCTGCAGCCGAACGTTCATTGTCTCCGGTCAGCATGCAGACCTTGATGCCCATCTGTCCGAGGGTTTCCACGGCTTTTGCTGAAGATTCCTTTATCCTGTCGGACACGGCTGCCGCTGCCACTGCTTCCGACGAGTCGGAAAACCAGACCACCGTCTTTCCCTCTTCAATCCACTGCGAAGCCTTCTTTTCGATGTCGGACGGGATTGCAATTCCGTTTTCGACGAGCATTTCCCGGTTGCCGGCAAAATATTTTTCTCCGTTTGCCATTCCGCAGACGCCTCTGCCCGGGACGGTTTCAAATCCGGTTATATCCACAGTTTTTTCGTCACCTAAGGCTTTTGCCACCGCTTCACCCACGGGATGGCCGGAAAGTTTTTCCAAACTCAGCAGGACAGAGCGGAGTGCAGGCGTATCCCGTCTCCAGTACAACCCGACAAGGGCTGGATGACCTTCGGTAACAGTCCCTGTCTTGTCCATCACTATGGTATCGACCTTCCTTGCCGTTTCCAATGCCGACGCATCCTTGATGAGGATTCCGTTTTCAGCCCCCTTGCCGATACCCACGATAATTGCTGTAGGTGTGGCAAGCCCCAAAGCGCACGGGCAGGCGATTATCAATACGGTAATCATCGATGAAATGCCGTGTGCCAACCCTTCTTCCGGAGCGAAAATCCACCAAGCGAAAAAGACGATGACGGCTATTGACATTATCACCGGAACGAAGACTGCGGAAATCCTGTCGGCAAGCTGCTGGACCGGTACCTTGCTCCCTTGGGCATCCTGTACCATGCGGATTATCTGTGCAAGCATGGTATCCTGACCTGTCTTTTCGGCCCTGAACCTGAAACCTCCCTTCTGGTTTACTGTCCCTGCAAATACCGCATCTCCGCTCTTCTTGAAGGCCGGCAGAGGTTCTCCCGTCAGCATGCTTTCATCCACGTATGATTCTCCTGAAACTACGCTCCCGTCAACGGCAATTCTTTCTCCCGGCCTGACGAGGATGATGTCTCCTGCCATTGTGCTTTCCACAGGGACGGTCTTTTCTCCGGATTCCGTGATTAACGTGACGGTTTTCGGCTGCAGTCCCATCAGACTTCTGATGGCGGTGGAAGTTTTCCGTTTCGCCCTGTCTTCCAATGTCCTGCCCAAGAGTATGAAGGCAATGATGACTGCGGAGGATTCGAAATAAAGGTGGGGTTCCATGCCTCTTGAGATCCAGAATTCAGGGAAAAACAGATTGAAAAGGCTGAAAAGATAGGCTATGCCGGTACTCGATGCGACCAATGTGTCCATATTGGCGGAGCCGTGCCTGAGCTGCCTCCATGCGTTTATGTAGAATCTTCTGCCGAAAAGAAATACCACTACGGTGGAGAGGGCCCAGACTATGTATTTTACGGGTTCGGAGTCCATGAACAACATGCTCAGGATGACTACCGGTACGGCAAGCACGACTGATGCTGTCGTCTGTCTTACGAGCTGGCGGTAATTTTTCCGGGCTGCTTCTTCCGCAGGATTTTCTCCCGGCTTTTCTTCCGTTATGAGGTCGTATCCTGCATTCTGCACGGCTGTCTTCAGGTTTTCGGCACTACAGACGGACGTGTCGTATGTCACGCGTACGGAAGCGGATGCATAATTGACGTTGGCATCTTCGACTCCTTTCTGCTGCTGAAGCGTTTTGCCCACACGGGCTGCGCAAGCCGCACAGCTCATGCCTGTTACCGGAAATATTTCTGTTTTCTTCATTGTCAATAATGGCGGTCTGACGAATATAATCCCTTGGTCAAAACTTCTTGGCCATGATCCGCATCGAGTTCATGACGGCCAACAGGGCGACGCCGACGTCAGCGAACACGGCCGCCCACAAAGATACAAAACCGAACGCACCCGCAAGCAAAATAATCATTTTAATTGATATTGCGCCGACGATGTTCTGTATCACGATTCTCCTTGTGTACCGGCCTATCGCCAATGCGGTGACGATTTTCGACGGACTGTCGGTCTGTATCACTATGTCTGCGCTTTCTATGGCGGCATCGGAGCCGAGACCTCCCATGGCGATTCCGATGTCGCTGACGGCAAGTACCGGAGCATCGTTCATCCCGTCACCCACGAATGCTACAGTGTGTCCGCCGGAGCGGGACAGACCTTCCACGTATGCGGCCTTGTCTTCCGGCAGCATTTCCCCGTGCGCTTCCGTAAGTCCGAGTTCTTCAGCATAGGCTCTGACGGTTTCCTGCCTGTCTCCCGACAGCATGCACAGGTTTTCCACGCCTGCCGCCCTGAGACCGGCAACGGCAGCCTTGGCATCTTCCTTCAGAGTATCTGCGAGCAGAACATATCCTGCGAACCGACCGTCAATGGCACAGTATATCGCAGTCACGCCGCTTGCTATGCCTGCTCCGGGGACAGGAATCCCGTGTTTTTCCAAAAGTGCGCCGTTTCCGACAAGGACGTTTTCCCCTCCGACAGACGCTTCTATCCCGTATCCCGGTATTTCCGTGACGGAGGAGGGTCCGGTCGTCATGATATTGCGCCTTTCCGCATGTTCCGCAATTGCCTTGGCAAGGGGATGATTGCTTTTTCCTTCAGCCGAAGCCATTGTCCCGAGCAGTTTTTCCTCGCTGACATGAGGTTCGTGTACGACTGCCGAGACATGGAATCTGCCCGTGGTCAGCGTGCCTGTCTTGTCGAAAGCCACATCCGTCACTTTCGTGATCGCATCGAGATAGTTGCCTCCCTTGAAGAGGATGCCTCTGCGGGAAGCTGCGCCTATTCCGGCAAAATATCCGAGAGGTATGCTGATGACGAGGGCGCACGGACATGAGATGACGAGAAATACGAGTCCGCGGTACAGCCATTCCTGAAAATCGTACTCAAATGAAGGGACTGTCGCTCCGATGACTGCCGGAACACATATTATAAGTGCCGACAGAAGGATTACCGCCGGAGTATAGACACGGGCGAATTTCCGGATGAAGTGTTCAGCCGGGGCCTTCCTTTCGGAAGCGTCCCTGACAAGGTCGAGAATCCGTGCCAACGCGCTCTGGTCGTACGGCTTGGTGACCATGATCCTGACAGGCCTGTCGCATACTATCATTCCCGCCAGTACTTCTTCTCCTGTCTTTATATTCCGGGGAAGACTTTCTCCGGTAAGGGCCGACGTGTCGAACATCGCTTCACCTTCGTCCATTTTTCCGTCCAAAGGTACCCTTTCCCCGGGCCTGAGCCCTATTATGTCTCCAGGAACAGCCTCTTCAGGCGGGATTTCGACGAAATCACCGTTTCTCAGGACTCTCGCACGTTCCGGCCTGACATCAAGGAGAGCGCCGATATTGCGCGTCGCCTTGTCCACGGCCATTCCCTGCAATGACTCTCCTATGCTGTAGAACAGCATTACCGCTACGGCTTCCGGATATTCGCCTATGCAGAAAGCTCCGACTGAAGCTATGCTCATCAGTACGAATTCATTGAAAAAATCCTTTTTCAGACATTCTTCCCATCCCTCTTTCATTACGGGGAGGCCGACCGGCAGAAAGGCCGCAATATACCATATAATTTCCACGGTCCTGTTTTCGAACCATCCGGAATCCGTTCTGCCGATTACCGTACCCGCTGCAAGCAGGATGAGCGACAGGGCAGCCCATACCAACCGGGATTTTGAAGAATGACTGTCTCCGTGAGTGTGACTCATTTTACAATTTTGTTAAATCCGACACAAAACTACTCCGTTTTCGACGCAATCGGGTTGCAAACTCGCATAATTCTTTTAACTTTGCGGGGCTATGGCAAAAGGATTTTCAGATACGGACGCTCAATGCCGGAAACTCGTCGAAGATGCCCGCAGAGGTGTCTTCAGCCCGGTGTACCTGCTTATGGGTGAGGAGCCGTATTATCCCGACATGGTGTGCAACGCCATAATGGAATACGCATTGGACGAGAGCCAGCGAGATTTCAACCAGACGGTTTTCTACGGTACTGACGCCGAGACGGACAAGGTAGTCACGGCGGCAATGCGTTATCCCGTATTCGCAGACAGGCAGTTGGTGGTGGTAAAGGAGGCGCAGGCCATGAAAAACATCGAAGGCCTCGCCGCTTATTGCACGAATCCGATTCCGTCGACTGTTCTCGTGATAGCATTGCACGGTGCGTCTGTGGACAAGAGGAAGTCCCTGTACAAGGCTGTCGCCAAAAACGGAATTGTCGTGGAGTCCCTACCCGTGAGGGATTATGAGATAAACAGGTGGATTTCATCGTTCTATGCCGGACAAGGACTGAAAATTTCTCCGGAGGCGGCGGTACTGCTCGCCGAACATGCGGGGACCGACCTGAACAAGATAGCCGTGGAAACGGAGAAAATGAGGAAGAACCTGCCCGAATCCCGTACGGAAATCACCGTCGGAGACATAGAAGAGAACATCGGCATAAGCAGGCAGTACAGCATATTCGAATTTACGAAGGAACTTTCATACAGGAATGCCGCCAAGGCTCTGAAAATAGCCGCATATATAGGATCGGCTCCGCGGTTCATGCTTCTGACGGCTACCGCCCCGCTGTTCACCCATTTTTACAGGATATTGAAATACGAGGCTTTCACCATGAAAAATCCCGGAGCCGGCAACGATGTACGGGCAAGGGTGCTCGGGGTGAATCCGTTTTTCCTGAAGGAATACGACAGTGCGGCGGCCAATTATCCCTGCAGGAAATGCATGGCGGTAATTTCCCTGCTCAAGGAATACGATTTCAAGGGCAAGGGAGGGAATTCCGGGGAAGCCGGACAGTCGGAACTCCTTATGGAGCTTACGGCGAAAATACTGAATATTTAACTTAACTATCTGAATATAATGGGAATGATACAATGCATTGATGTGAGCAAGCGTTTCGGCGAGAAAGTTGCGCTCGACCATGTCTCCCTTGAAATCCCCAAAGGGAAGATTTTCGGTCTTCTCGGTCCGAACGGTGCCGGCAAGACCACGCTTATAAGGATAATCAACAGGATTACGATTCCTAACGAGGGGACCGTACTTTTCGACGGACGTCCCATAACCAACGACGATGTCCGCAAGATAGGCTACCTTCCGGAGGAAAGGGGGCTGTACCGGAAAATGAAGGTGGGAGACCAGGCCATGTATTTCGCAAGGCTGAAAGGCATGAGCTCCCGGGATGCCGCATCGGAACTCAAACAATGGTTCGTGCGTTTCGGCATCGAAAGCTGGTGGAACAAGAAGGTCGAGGAACTTTCCAAGGGTATGGCCCAGAAAGTCCAGTTCATCACGACAGTGGTACACAAACCGTCGCTGCTGATTCTCGACGAGCCGTTTTCGGGCTTCGACCCTGTCAATACCAAGATCATAAGGGAAGAAATCCTGAGGCTGAAGGACGAAGGGGCGACTATAGTCCTTTCCACCCACAACATGGAATCCGTGGAAGAACTCTGCGACAACATAGCCCTCATAAACAAGTCGCATGTGGTGATTACCGGAGGCGTGAACGAAATACGTCACAAATACGGAAGCAACAACGTGGAACTGATATATACTTCCGATACGGCGATACAGTCCGTTCCGGCTCTGTTCAAGGTCCTTTCGGACTCGGAGGATACGGGACGGCATACGGCGGTACTGGCATTGGAGGCCCCGTCGTCGGACGTACTGAAGGCGATTGCGGCACTGCCGGTTTCCGTAAATTCCTACAGGGAACTTGTCCCGAGAATGAACGATATTTTCATCAAATTGGTAACTGAGGAGGAATAATCTATGAATTTTCGCACTGTAAACGTCATAATTTCAAGGGAATACCTTACAAGAGTAAAGAAAAAGTCATTTCTTCTGACGACTTTTCTCGGTCCGATTTTCTTCGCTGCGCTGTGCATCCTGCCGAGCGTGATAATGTTCATGGCGGAGGACAAGGGCAAGAAAATAGGCGTCATGGATGAATCGGGCATTGTGATGCCGTACATGACAGATACCGAACAATTCGTTTACGAGGATTATTCGGGGCAGTCATTGGACAGCCTGAAAAACAATTATGCGTCTCTCGGACTCGATGCCCTCGTGCTCATTTCTCCGATGGATACGGTTGCCAAGACGGTTTCCGTATCGGCATATTCCGGCAAACCTCTCAGCATGGACATGAAGGAAGCCATAGGCAGGAACGTGAACAATGCCATCGAGGAATACAGGCTCGCCTCATACAATATCAAGGACCTGAAGCAGATAATGGAGGATGTCAAGGCCGACATACCGGTCTCAACCTACACCATGGATGACAGCGGGGAAGAGAAGATATCCTCGTCCGAAGTCTACATGTTCGTGTCCCTCATCCTTTCCGTGATAATCTACATGTTCATAGCGATGTTCTCGGCCATGGTGATGCAGAGCGTCATCGAGGAGAAGTCAAGCAGGGTGGTGGAAGTCCTTGTTTCCTCCGTCAATTCCCTCGAACTCATGTTCGGCAAGATCATCGGAGTGGCAGCCGTGGCACTTACGCAGTTCTTCCTGTGGATTGTCCTTACGGTAATACTTGTGGCAGGTATCGGTTCGTTGGTAGGCATGGATACCATGATGTCCTCGGCTACGGTGCAGACCGAGCAGATGAATACGATGGCAGAGGGCCTTGGCGTGGATTCTGCGGCGATGGATGCTGCCGGACTTACCGCTACGACTGACATTGCGGCGAATGCTGCAGACAATGAAATGTCTGCCGTGCTTACAACCCTCATGGACCTGAATTACGGTCAGATAATACTTTCATTCATAGTATATTTCGTATTGGGTTACCTGCTTTATGCCTCTCTGTTCGCAGCAATAGGCTCGGCAGTGGAAAACGAGGCGGACACACAGCAGCTGCAGATGCCGGTGACCATTCCGCTTCTCATAGCTTTCTTCTTGGCGTTCTACGCTTTCAGGGCGCCTGACAGCCAGGTGGTCTTCTGGGGCTCGATAATACCGTTTACGTCACCTATCGTGATGCTTGCCCGCATACCTTTCGGTGTCCCGACATGGGAAATCGCCCTTTCGATAGGCCTGCTCCTGCTGACTTTCGTGCTGATGGCATATATTTCAGCCAAGATTTACAGGGTGGGAATCCTGATGTTCGGCAAGAAAACCACATTCAAAGATCTGTATAAATGGTTAAAGCAAAAATAGGCATCGTCACCTTTCTTCTTGTTGCAGCCGCAGTTTCTGCGGCTGCCGGCGATTTCAGGCTGCAATGGTCGAAACATGCGATTGACGGTTCAAGGACCGGCTGTGTTTCGGCAAGTGCGGACAATATCGCTGAAGCCATCGGCGAAGTCCGGGACAGCGTCTATTTCGCTCCCGACGGAAGAATATTCAAGGGCGGGACGGCACCTTCGGTCGCAGCAATAGTATTGGCCGCCCAGCCGGTAATGAAGGATGTGAAGCAGGTGGTGGGGTATTCCCCTGAAGCCATGCCGCGTGAATATCCGGAAAGCGGGATATCCAATCTTTTCGTGGATGTGATCATGGAGAGCGTGGAGGAACTTTCAGATGAGGATGTCGATGTAGGCATTACCAATTTCGGGGGCCTCAGGATAGACATGCCGGAGGGAGACATTCTTCTCGACGACATACTGTCCATGTTTCCGTTCAGGAATACGCTTGTCTATCTGGAATTGAGCGGTCATGACCTCATGGAAATCTTTTCGGGAATGGCAAGGACGGAGTTCCAGATACTCGGAGGTGTCAGGATAGTGGCGGAAAACGGGGCTCTGAAGTCGGTAATGATAGGCGATGAGCCAGTGGAGGAGGATGAAATGTACGGAGTCGCTACGATTTCCTTCCTTCTCAACGGGGGAGACAATCTCTATCTCGCAAGAAATGCGGAGAATATGAAGATTTTCCAGGTGGACATCAAGGATGTCATGCTCGAGTATGTCGAGGAGGAAACCCGGGAAGGGAGACCTATAACCTACCATAAGGACGGAAGAGTCGTAATTTTGTAAACAGTTCTTTTATGAGGAAGCTACTATTGGTCGCAGCGGTCCTGCTGCCGTGTTTTTTTGCCTACGGGCAGAATCTGGTGATACTTCACACCAACGACACCCACAGCCACATCGAACCGGTGCGTTCCGGAAAGGATGCAGGACTCGGAGGAGTCGTGGAAAGGGCTGTTTTTGTGGACAGTGTCAGGAATGCGGCCGGTGAAGGCAATGTGCTTCTTGTCGACGCAGGTGATTTCAGTCAGGGTTCGTCGTATTTCACCCTCATGAACGGCGTTATCGAAATCGATGTGATGAACGCAATGCGCTATGACGTGGCATGCCTCGGGAACCATGAATTCGACAACGGTCTTGAAGAACTTGCCCGCAGGGTCAGGAACGCTGATTTTCCGGTTCTATGCTCCAATTACGACTTTTCGCAATGCGTACTCGACGGAGTCGTGAAACCTTATACCATATTGTATAGAGGCGGGCTGAAAATAGGCTTCATAGGTCTGCTTACCGACCTGACAGTGGTGGTGGACAGGGAGATTGCAGACAGAATCAGGTACCTTGACCCCGCCGAAGTCACCAACAGGTATGCGAAATACCTCAAGGAGGAAAGAAACTGCGACATGGTTATATGCCTTTCCCACCTCGGAATCGAAAAGGAAGTCTATACCGACAGGGTCCTCGTGCCACAGATAGAGAACGTGGACATGGTCATCGGCGGCCATTCCCATACCTTTCTCGAAAAGCCCGAGTACATAACCGACAGGACGGGACGGAAAATCCCTGTGGTTACAGACGGCCTTTGGGGACTGAACATAGGCCAGGCGGATATTTATACGGAAAACCTGCAGAAAGAGCATCTGATAGCATCGGAATACGACAGATTGGACGCCGACACGCTTTTCACGACGGGCGGCGACTGGTTCCCGTATCCTGATTATGAAGACAGGGAAGCGTGGAACGCCATTTTCGGCGGATACGGCGGCAGGATAATTTCGATGGCTGAGAAAAATCTCGGTTATAAATGGGAGAACATCCCTGCTACAGCATATTTGGAATACGAGAGGACTGGTGAGCGTACCGTAATGGAAAAACCTTATGACAGGAACCGCAAGGCCCTTGCACTTTTCATGATGGCGGAATTGGCCGAAGGTGAGGGAAGATTCATGGATGATATCGTGAACGGACTGTGGTTCAGTGCGTCCATGCCGTCGTGGGTCCTTTCAGCCCATAATCCCCGCCAACATTCAGGACGGTCACTTCCCGATCCCCGGGAACAGATAATAGACCTCGGCTCGGGAGGCTACGGGGCCTTGATGGCTGTCGCCTGGCACTTTTTCGCTGACGAGATTGATAAGATCGATCCGTCGGTAAACTATTGCGTGGAGCAGGCGGTAAAGGAGAAGATTCTCGACCCTTATTTCGACTTGTCCGTAAGGAAGGCGAACTGGTGGATGGCTGAAGGTCTCGCTCCGGGAGCCGTTGTCAACAATTGGAATCCATGGTGCAACTCGAACGTTATCCTGTGCTTTCTCCTGATGGAAAAGGACCATGACAGGTTGGCCCGTGCCATGCGAATGTCGGCAGAGTCCGTGGACAGGTTCATCGGCTTTGTAAAGAGCGACGGGGCCTGCGAGGAAGGTCCGTCCTATTGGGGCCATGCGGCAGGCAAACTGTATGATTATCTTCAGATAATATATGATGCCTCAGGCGGAAAACTTTCGTTTTTCGACAATGAGACCGTAAAAAGGATGGGAGAATACATTTCCCGTTCGTACATAGGCGATGACTATGTGGTCAATTTTGCGGATGCCACGGCAGTGCTGTCTCCGGATTTTCCGTTGGTTTACAGATTCGGGAAAGCCACAGGCAGTGACGAGATGAAGGATTTCGCACTTTATCTGATGCTTCGGGCTCCGAAGAACAGGATGCCGCTGACAGTGGGACATGATGCCTACCGTTTCCTTGAATCTGTCAGATATTGCGGGGAAATGACCTATGCCGCAGATTCCCTGAGGCAGCTTGCTTCCCGGAACGGACTCCCTGAAGTGCTCGCTTCATTGCGGGCTGAAGTCCCGGCCAACACATGGTACGGGGAAACCCAGTTCTGCTATTTCCGCAATGTCTCAGGATGGTTTTTTGCGGCCAAGGGCGGGCACAACAATGAAAGCCACAACCACAACGATGTCGGCACATTTGTCCTTTATGCAGACAATGTTCCGGTATTCGTTGACGCCGGGGTAGGGACTTACACGAAAAAGACTTTCAGTTACGAAAGATACACGATATGGTCGATGCAGAGCGACTGGCACAACCTGCCGATGATAAACGGGGCATCCCAGATAGCCGGACCTGAATTCAGGGCGGAAAACGTATCGTGTAATCCGGATAGAATGACGTTCAGCGCAGACATCTCGGGTGCATATGGCCCGAATGCCTCTTGCCGCTCATGGACGAGGTCCTACTCGCTCGGGAAAAATTCCCTGAAAATCACCGATGCCTTCAGTCTCGACAAAAGGGTTGCCGCGGACACGGTCAATTTCATGGTCGTCGGAGAAGTGCGGCTTCCGGGCGAAGGTTATACGGATGCTGACGGTTCCTTGCACACTGTAGGCAAAGGGACAATGGCCGTTTTGACGGAGGCGGGGGTATTTTCGCTGAAATACCCGTCATCGCTCGAACCTTCGGTCGAAGTCAGGAAACTCGATGATCCGAGGATAAGCAACGTCTGGGGCGACAGCCTGCGCCGCATTTCGTTCGTCTCGAAGAAAAACGCCCCTGTGAAGGGCACCTATACGTTTTTTCTTCGCCAACTTCCCACTCCGCCGGAGCGTTAAAATGAGGCAGATGCAAGGCGCACGAAAGTGCGGCAACCGCAGCATACTGGTGTATGTGAGGATTGCCGGACTGAGCGCAACGCAGCAGATGCCTTATTTTAACGCTCCGGTTAGAGGATGTTTAGAGTCTGCTCCTTGATCTTTTCAAGTTCGTCCTTCATGCGGACGACGATTTTCTGTATGCCGCTGTGGTTGGCCTTGGAGCCGGTGGTATTGATTTCTCGTCCCATTTCCTGGGCTATGAAACCCAATTTCTTGCCCGGATACGGGTCGGATTCGACGATTTCCATGAAATATTTGCAATGCTGGCGCAGGCGGACCTTTTCTTCGTTGATGTCCAATTTCTCAAGATAGAAAATCATTTCCTGTTCCAACCTTTCCGGATTCGGGGCAACGGCAAGCTCGGACAATCTGGAATTTATCTTTTCCTTGACTGCCGTAACCCTTTCTCCCTCCAATGCTTCGATTTCAGGAATGAAATTCACGATGTTGGCCACCTTTGCAGACACGTCGGCAAGCAGGGATTTCCCCTCCTCCTCCCTGTATGCGCACAGGTTGTCCACTGCCCGGCTTATACATCCGAAGACTTCCGGCCAGTTTTCATCGTCTATTATGTCCTGCTTTTTCCCGCTGTCCATCACGTCGGGGAATCTCAGGATTGTGGAAAGGATGTGCCGGGCGTCTATATTCCCTTCTCCGGGAAATTCATTGTCTATCAGAGAATTTATATTGTGTATCTGTCGATAGTAGGCCAATGCCGTTTCCGCGTCTATTTCCTTGGCGTCCTCGGCGGCATTCGGTTCGAAAGTCATGAAGAAGTCTATGTTGCCCCTGTACAGTTTCTGAGCGATATACTGGCGCACATTCAGTTCCCTGTCTTTCGGAAGAAGGGTCGTCTTGATGCTGATGTCGGCGTTTTTCCCGTTGAGGGATTTGATTTCGACGGTGATTTTGCCGCCCGGGATATTGGTCTCGGCTTTTCCGTAGCCGGTCATGGATAGTATCATCTTTCAAAAATTTTCGTATAAGAACACAAAAATACTAAATTTATCCGTAAATTTGCATGATATTCTGTTTATGATAAAACATTCGATATGGAAGAAACAGTCAAAGACGTCGCTACGACGAAAAATCTCAATTTTCTCGAAGAAATCATAGAGTCGGACCTGGCTTCCGGCAAGTGCGAAAGCATCATGACACGCTTCCCTCCGGAACCTAACGGCTATCTTCATATAGGTCACGCCAAAAGTATCTGCCTGAACTTCGGACTTGCAAAGAAATACGGCGGCAAGACCAATCTCAGGTTCGACGATACCAATCCGGTCAAGGAGGATACGGAATACGTCGATTCCATCAAGGAGGACATACGCTGGCTCGGATTCGAGTGGGAAAACGAAAGATATGCCTCGGATTATTTCGACCAGCTATACGAATGGGCCGAAGAGTTGATAAAGAAAGGATTGGCCTATGTCGACGACCAGACTCAGGAAGAAATAAGGCTTGGCAGGGGTACGGTACAGACTCCTGGTGTGAACAGCCCATACCGTGACAGGTCCGTGGAGGAAAATCTCAGGCTTTTCAGGGAAATGAAAGCCGGCAAATATGCCGACGGCGAGAAGGTCCTCCGTGCCAAGATAGACATGTCTCATCCGAACATGCTGCTGCGTGACCCGCTGATGTACAGGATTATACATGCACATCACCACAGGACAGGCGACAAATGGTGCATTTATCCGATGTACGATTTCGCCCACGGTGAATGCGACAGCATAGAGCACATAACGCATTCGATTTGCACACTCGAATTCGATGTGCACAGGCCGCTGTACGACTGGTTCATCGAGAAACTCGGTATCTTCCCGTCACATCAGTACGAATTCGCAAGGCTGAACCTTACCTATACCGTGATGAGCAAGAGGAAACTCCTCGAATTGGTGAAAAACCATTATGTGAGCGGTTGGGACGACCCACGCATGCCTACCATCTGCGGTATAAGGAGGCGCGGATATACCCCTGAATCCATAAGGATGTTCGCCGAAAAGGTGGGCGTGGCCAAGAGGGAACAGCTCATAGACCTCCAGCTCATGGAATGGTGTGTGCGTCAGGACCTGAACGAACGTTCAAACAGGTACATGACAGTTCAGGACCCTGTAAGGCTCGTGATCACGAACTGGGAAAAGGGCAAGGTCGAATGGTTCGACGCTCCGCTGAATCCTGCCGCACCTGACGGCCCGTCCCGCAAGGTGCCGTTCACCGGAGAAATCCTAATAGAAAGGGCGGATTTCATGGAAGAGCCTCCTAAAAAATATTTCAGGCTCAAACCGGACGGTGAAGTGCGTCTGAAATACACCTACATCGTCAAATGCAACGAAGTCGTAAAGGATGAAGCCGGCAATATCGTCGAAATCAGATGTACGTACGATCCTTCGACCAAGCCGGGAGCGGGCGAGTGGCGTTCCGTGAAAGGCACGATTCACTGGGTATCTGCTGATTTCTGCAAGGAAATCGAACTCAGACTGTACGACAAACTCTTCACTGAAGCCGAGATGGGCTCCATTCCGGAGGGTGAGGACTACAAGAATTATCTGAATCCGGATTCCCTGAAGACGGCGACCGGTTATTGCGAGCCTGCTTTGCTTGAGGACAGGTCTGGAATAGCCGTGCAGTTCGAGAGAGTGGGGTATTTCTTCAAGGATCCGGACTCTACGGAAGAACATTACGTATTCAACAAGACCACTTCATTGAAGGATTCTTTCAAGTTCTGAAAGCATGTTCCGTAAATTCTCCAAGAGATTCAAAGGCATAAGGCTGTCGCTCAGTTCCAAGCTGACACTCGGACTGAGCGCCATTGCCGCCATCCTTCTTCTTTCCGGTATAATTTCGCTTTTGGAATACAGGCGGATGAGCGACTATGTCTCGGACCTTATTGCCACGAATATCAACGGTATAAATATTTCACAGAAATTGTCCAATGCGGCAGACAACTACAATCTCCGCATCCTCGACGCTATCGGTGCCAATAATCCAACGCTCGATTTCGAGGATGACAATGAGGTTTTCATGTCGCATTACGACAGCTTGGCGACGATTTTTTCTTCGGAAGAGGCCGTGGCAAGGGTGGATTCTGTGATGTATTCCTATTCGGCATACATGCTGACATCGCTTGAGATGAGCTATGCCGTAATGTCCGACTTCATCGATGCGAGAGCATGGTATTTCGACAGGCTCCAGCCGCGGTATTCACGGCTAAAATCCGATATAGAGAAGCTCAATGACATGATTTATGTCGAACTGAGGGAAAACTCCAAGACGTTCGAAGCCGGTTTTTACCGCAGTATCATCCCGGGAGTGGTGTCTGTAGGTGCTGGGCTGCTTCTTGTCATGCTGTTCCTTGTGTTCATACTCCTGTATTATGTCAAGCCTCTCAAGAGGATGCTCGGCGGACTGAAGGACTATCGTGCGGCAGGCAAGCAATATGTCCATGATTTCGACGGGGACGACGAACTTGTGGAACTGAACGAAGGCTTGAAGGACCTTACGGAAGAGAACGCCGAGCTCAAGCGGAGAATTACGGGACTGAGGGAAGAACGTGAGAAATACATCGAATCCTCCTCCGTCTCGGATATATAAAATAGTATAACCGCCAATATATTCGTCAGACGGACATTATATTATGGATATTAAAGTCATATCGAAGAACGTGGGAATAGCCCTGCTCGTCAGTGCGCTGTTCATGTTTTTGTCGATGATGGTATCCATAGCGGACGGCGGTGACTCGTCTCTCGGCCCGTTAGCCATCAGTTTTATCATAACATTCATCGTAGGAGTCTTCCCGCAGATATTCGTCAGAAAGACATCAGCCATTTCCCTGAAGGACGGCTACATGATCATCGTCCTGTCATGGATGCTCTCTTTCGTGTTCGGAATGCTCCCGTATGTGCTGTGGGGTGGAGAATTTACGTTGATAAATGCCTGGTTTGAAAGCGTTTCGGGTTATACTACCACAGGCTCGACCATACTTACCGACGTAGAATCGCTTCCGAGAGGCCTTGTTTTCTGGAGATCCTCCACACATTTCATAGGAGGTCTCGGGGTAGTGGTCTTTCTGCTGCTGATAATGCCAGACGCAAGTCCTTTCCGTTTCAGGCTGACCAACATGGAACTTTCATCCCTTTCGCGTGAGGGTTACCGTTTCCGTTCCATGAAGACAGTCAACGTGATAGCCTTCGTCTATGTCGGACTTGCCATACTCGAGACGTTGTGCCTCATGCTTGCCGGAATGCCGTTTTTCGATGCCGTGAACCACTCCTTCAGCACTGTGGCCACGGGCGGTTTCAGTACGAAGAACATGTCCATAATGTACTATGACTCGGTAGCCATAGAAGCGGTCATCATTATATTCATGCTTCTGTCCTCGATTCATTTCGGACTTCTGTTTGCCGTCTTCGCCACACGTTCCTTGAAGCCTTTCGGCCAGCCGGTAGTGAAATTCTTCCTCGGGACTACCGCAGTCCTGTCTGTCCTTGTAACCTTTTCCCTGAAAATCGGAGGCGACTACGAATCATGGGGCCGTGCTTTCCGTGATGCCGTATTCCAGGTCAGCAGCCATATCACGACTACGGGATTCGGCTCGGCCGACAATGCGGACTGGCCGGTATTCGCATCGATTCTGCTCATGTATGCCGTGTTCCAGTGCGGATGCTCGGGCTCTACGACCGGAGGTGTGAAGTCCGACAGGGTACTGATCACTTTCAAGGCCATCAGCAGGCAGGTAAGGAAAATTCTGCACCCTTCATCAGTCACGCAGATTATGGTCGGAAGGCATCCGGTCAAGGAAGAAGTGGCGTTGTCAGCCATTCTGTACATCGTCCTTTACATCGGTATCTTCCTGATTTCCTTTTTCATACTGCTTCTGGCCGGGGTGAACGTCGTGGACGCGTTTTCAGGCTCGCTGACGTCCCTCGGCAATGCCGGCCCGGGCTTGGACTCCCTAAGCACCATGGGAAACTACAATGCGCAGCCGTTCATAGCGAAATTCATATTTTCTATTGACATGATATTCGGCCGTATGGAAATCTATCCTGTTTTCATAGTTTTCTCCATGATTTTCAGGCGCAACAAATAGATGGGAAGTGCGGATTTCATAGCAAGAGGCATAATTTCCCGGCTGAAATACGAACCGACTCCGTGCCAGGAAAACATGATAAGGAAGATTTCCTCTTTCCTTTTGGGCGACGAGTCAGATATTTTCGTCATAAACGGCTATGCGGGAACAGGCAAGACCTCTGCAGTGGCAGCTGTCGTTTCCCTTCTCGGAAGTCTCCATCTGAAATGCGTCCTGCTTGCTCCTACCGGTCGTGCTGCAAAGGTGTTTTCTTCATACGCCGCCGCTCCGGCATATACTGTCCACAAACACATCTACAGACAGAAATCCGTCGGAGGAGACGGTTTCGGACAATTCACTCTTGCCCCTAACAAGGACAAGGATACTGTCTATTTCGTGGACGAGGCCTCGCTTCTCGGCATAGATTCCATGCAGCAGCAGTCCACACAACTGTTCGGTTCGGGAAATCTTCTCGACGACCTCGTGACATACGTGAGAAGCGCTCAAGGAAACAAACTTGTTTTAATAGGTGATTCTGCGCAACTTCCGCCTGTCGGATTGGATGCAAGTCCGGCCCTTTCCGAAGATTACATGGCGATGATGGGAAACGTGGAATGGGCGGCTCTGACCACTGTGGTGAGACAGCCGAAAGCGTCCGGGATACTTCACAATGCAACGGTATTGCGGGAAATGATAGTCCGGTGTGAAGACTTTTCGGAAGATCTCGGCGATCTTGTTCCGAGGCTTTCGACCGACGGTTTTGATGACGTGGAACGCATTACGGGAGGTGACCTTATAGACAAGCTGTCCGATGCTTATTCCCGTTACGGGGAAGATGACACGGTGATACTCTGCCGTTCGAACAAAAGGGCGATAAGATACAACCAGGGAATCCGGGCGGCTGTCCAGTTCAAGGAGGAACGCCTGGTAAGGGGAGACAAACTGATGATAGTCAAGAACTGCTATCAGTTCGTGGAGGATGTCAAGGGCATGGATTACATCGCCAACGGCGATATTGCACGGCTTGTAAGGATTTCGGGATACGAGGACCGTTACGGACTGCATTTCGCCAAGGCAAGGCTGTCCTTTCCTGACTATGACGATCAGGAAATCGTGGCAAACGTCATCCTCGATACCCTGTGCTCTGAAAGTGCATCCCTGACATACGAGCAGCAGAATATGCTCTACAACGGCGTCAACGAGGATTACGGCCATATCCGTTCCAAGAAAAAACGCTACGATGCCGTGAGGGAAGACAAATATTACAATGCCCTGCAACTGAAATATGCCAATGCCATTACATGCCACAAGTCCCAGGGCGGACAATGGAAATGCGTGTTCATCGACAATCCTTTCTGGCAGGAATCCCTTGTCCCGGATGATTTGAAATGGCTTTATACGGCAGTGACGAGAGGGGTGGAAAAGGTTTATTTCGTAAATTTCAACGATAAGTTTTTCGAAAAATGATTCATATTGGAACTGTATCGGCTGTATCCTGCCTGTTTGTTGCCTGCGGACTTTCCGCAGGAAAGCTTTCCGCAGAAAATATTTCTCCTGAAAATACGCAGGAGAATGTATTCAATGAAATTCCGGTTTCGTGGAAATGGATTTCCGACAAGGAAGCCGTATTTTCATACGACGGCACATATGCCGATTCTTCCGCCTTTTCGGTGAATGCTGCTGACGGCAGGATGACTTCAGGCGTATCCTGTCCTGAAAAATACGGAGAATTTCCGCTGCAGCCGGAAGGAGCCGTCAATCTTACCTATTCTCCCGATTCGACGATGCTTGCGTTTACCAGGGACAATGATCTGTATGTGGCTGACATAGCTTCCGGAAAGGAGTACAGGCTGACTTCGGACGGTTCGGATGTGATATTGAACGGCTATGCCTCCTGGGTCTATTATGAGGAAATATTGGGCCGGCCGTCGAAATACAGGGCTTTCTGGTGGTCTCCAGACAGCCGGAAAATCGGCTTTTACCGCTTTGACAATTCTTCCGTGCCGGTTTTCCCGATTTATTCGCCTTTCGGTCAGGACGGGAAACTGAATGAGACACGCTATCCCAAGGCCGGGGAAACCAATCCCGTGGTGAAAATCGGGTTCGCTGACGTAGAAGCCTCGATGACAGGCTCGCCGTCCGTCGTATGGGCCGATTCCGACACTTCTGAGGACGGATATTTCGGAATACCTTTCTGGGACGGAGACGGACAGCGGTTTTTCGTATCGAGGATGCCGAGGCTGCAGAATTCCCTCGAACTTTTCGCCGTGGATCCCGCCACAGGTTCCAGTACATCCGTTTACAGGGAATCCTATCCTACATGGATAGACTGGATTACTGAAACAATATTTACCGAAGACGGTCTTTATATGGTCAGGAATTTCGAGACCGGCTGGGAGCAGATCTATTTCCTTTCCTACGACGGCAAGGAGTTCCGGCGTCTGACGGAGGGGACGAACAGGAACATTTCCTTGGAATATGCGGATGAAAAATCGGGGACTGTCTATTTTACGGCCAAAAGGGATACTCCTGTCAGGGCGGCCCTTTACAGAACAGGCAAAAACGGTATTGTCGCCCTTACGGATACTTCATACGATGTGCATTCGGTGTCATTTTCCCCCGACGGGAAATATTTCATCGCCCGTTACTCAAATTCGGTCACTCCGGACAAAATCGGGATTTTCACTTCACGCAAAGGTTGGAAAAGCGGCAAGGTCGTCGCTGACATGGCCGGGGAGGATTTCAATCCATCTGATTATGCCTTGCCTGAAATCATTTACATGACGACTTCGGACGGATTCGAACTGCCTGCGTCGATAGTGTATCCTAAAAATTTCGATCCGTCGGGGAAATATCCTGTCCATGTCGATATTTACGGAGGTCCGGCCACTCCTCTCGTGCGTGACAGGTGGAAAACTCCGGATGCTGACAATCAGTGGTGGCCCGACAACGGTATCATACAGGTGACGGCTGACTGCAGGGCCGCCGGTCACAACGGTCGTAAAGGCTTGGATATGATATACGGACGGCTTTCCGTGCATGAGGTCCGGGATTTCGTCGAGTGGGCCGATTACTTGGTTTCCCTCGGCTATGTCGATGGCGCCAAAACAGGAGTAGAGGGCTTTTCATTCGGAGGGACCATGACGACGTTGCTTCTTTTCAGGGCTTCGGACAGATTCCATTACGGGATTGCCGGCGGGGGAGTGTACGACTGGCGGCTTTATGATTCTCATTATACCGAAAGGTACATGCGTACTCCTCAGGACAATCCTGAAGGCTATGAGGAATCCTGTGTCCTGAATTATGCCGGTGAATATCCGGTGTCATATTCGGATTCCCTGTCGGGTGTCGAGCCTGTAATGCTGAAAATCACGCACGGGACCGGCGACGACAACGTGCATTTCCAGAATACGTTGCAGATGGTCGATGTCCTGCAGAAACAGGGAAAGAAATTCGAGCTGATGATTTATCCCGACGGGATGCACGGCTACCGCGGTTATCAGGGCGCTCACTTCAAGGCCGCCAACCGTGAATTCTGGAAAAAATACCTCCTGTCGGACTGACAGAAAATCCGCTGCTTCGTATTCCGAAGCAGCGGATTAATAATAAGACAAGATCAGTGCTCGTCCGGTGCGTAGAGGTATTTGTCCAACGGGGACGGATACTCGCAGTAATCTTCAGGAGAGAAAAATCTCTCGAGTTCGATTTTCGCGTTTTCCACGGAATCTGAAGTGTGGACGATGTTTTCCTGCGAACTTACGGAATAGTCACCTCTGATGGTTCCCGGTACCGCCTTCCTGCCGTTGGTCGCCCCGGCCATCTCCCTGACCACCTTGACTGCTTCGAATCCTTCCCAGCAGCACAGGATGACGGGTGCGGCCATCATGGCATCTTTCAGCCAGTTGAAAAACGGCTTGTCGGCAAGATGGGCGTAATGTACGTCGAGAATCTCAGGCGTAAGCTGCTTCATTTTCATCGCCACGAGCTTCAGACCCCGCTTTTCGAATCTCGAAATCACTTCTCCTATCAGTCCCCTTTGGACTGTTCCAGGCTTGAGTATTACCAAAGTACGTTCCATATCGAAATCGGTTCAGGATTATTTGATGAACTGGTTTCTGAGCTTTTCGATCTTGGCATCGGCATCGTCACCTTTCGCACCGAAATAGAATTTGATCTTAGGTTCGGTACCTGAAGGCCTTACAGATACGACATCCCCGGCTTCGTTGAAGAACTGCAGGACATTTGATTTCGGAAGTCCTGTTTCTTCCGGCTTGTTGTAGTCGATTACCTTGGTGACAGGAGAGCCTGCGAGTTCCGTCGGAGGCGTCGTCCTGAGGTCGGACATTATTTTTGCAATCTCCTCCACACCGGATTTTCCTTTGCGGACAAGGGAGGTAAGGGATTCCCTGTAATATCCGAATTCCTTGTATATGTCCTGAAGAAGCTGGTAAAGGGTCTTGCCCTGCTCGGCGGCCCAGCATGCACATTCAGCTACCATGGAGCAGGCGATTACAGCATCCTTGTCACGTACGAATTCGCCGACGTTGAAGCCGTAGCTTTCCTCGCCGCCGCAGATGAATTCACCCTTGCCTTCGTTCTGTTTTACGATTTCAGCTATGTATTTGAAGCCGGTCAGGACGTTGTAGACCTTGACCCCGAACTTTTCGGCAATGGCCCTGATAAGTTCCGTAGTGACAATCGTCTTGACGACGTATTTCGTGGAATCCAATTTCCCGAGTTCCTTCCAGCGGGTGAGGATGTAGTATGTAAGCATGGAGCCTGTCTGGTTGCCGTTGAAGAGCACGATTTTCCCGTCATTGTCCCGTACGGCTATACCCATCCTGTCCGCATCCGGGTCAGTGGCGAGCACGATGTCCGCATTTTTCCTGTCAGCTGTTTCTATGGCCATTTTGAGGGCCGAAGGCTCCTCCGGGTTAGGGGACATTACCGTAGGGAAGTTCCCGTCGCTGACGTCTTGATCCGGCACGTGATATACATTCTTGAATCCGAGCCTTTTCAGAGCTTCAGGCACGAGCCTTACGCCTGTTCCGTGGAGCGGTGTGTAGACGAATTTCAGGTCCGTATGCTTTGCCCTTGCTTCAGGAGACAGCATGAGGGAAAGGATGTCGTTGAGATAATCCTCGTCCATCTGCGCACCCATCGTTTCGATTTCCCCGCATTCGTCGGTGGCCTCGAATTTCACCATTGAAGGGTCGGTAATGGCATTTACTTCAGCTACGATGTCCTTGTCCACAGGGGAGGTAATCTGTGCACCGTCGGACCAGAATACCTTGTAGCCGTTGTATTCCTTTGGATTGTGCGATGCAGTCACCATGACACCGGCCTGCGCTCCCTTTTTCCTGATGGCGTAACTGAGCTCGGGAGTCGGACGCAGATTGTCGAAAATGAATACATGGATACCGTTGGCCGAAAGGACGTCAGCCGTGATTTTGGCGAATTCCTTGCTGTGGTTCCTGCTGTCGAAGGAGATGCAGACCTTGATGTCATCTCCGGTACAATGCTTCTTGATGTAGTTGGCAAGACCTTGTGTCGCCATTCCGACAGTGTATTTGTTCATTCTGTTGGTCCCGACACCCATGATGCCGCGGAGTCCGCCTGTCCCGAATTCGAGATTCTTGTAGAACGCATCTTCAAATCCTGCAGGGTCGTTGTTGCGCAGTTCCAAAATCTGACATTTGGTCGCATGGTCGTAATTGCCGTCGAGCCAGCTCTGGGCTACGGCCTTGAAATCCTTTTCCATATTTGAGTCATTTGAAAGTTAGTCATTAATTATGATTGCAGTCAGTAAACACATATCAAACAAATATAATAAATTTATCTTAAAATGTTCTATTTTTGTGATTAAATCGTATTTCATGAGCAGATTCTCCGATTTCGTGACGGCCAACGAGACGGCCGACGTTCAGAAACTGATTCTGTCAAGGGACAGGTTCAGGGACTGCGGCTTTGATTTCCAAAAAGCAGTCAATACCGTTATTGTCAGGAAGAAACTCAGGACCAAAGTCCCCTCATGGTACGGAAATCCGGAATTGGTTTACCCTTCCGCATTGTCCGGAGAGCAATGCAGTTCGGAATTTACGGCGGACTTCAAGGCAGCGCTGTGCGAACGTATTTTCAGGGAAGACAACGGGATGGCCAGCACTTTCAGAGTCGCCGATCTTACCGGAGGCCTCGGCGTGGATTCGTGGGCGTTTTCGAAGGTTGCCTCAAAGGTCCTGTACAACGAAGCCGTTCCGGCCCTTGCAGATGCCGCACTCCACAATTTCGGACTTCTCGGAATCGGGAATGCGTCTGTATCTTCGGAGAGGCTTGTTCCGGCAGGAGCCGAAGGCACTTCGATAAAGGAAATTCTCGGGGATTTCAGCCCCGACATTATCTTTCTCGATCCTGCGAGGCGTGACGGTGCAGGAAAAAAGGTTTTCCTTATGGAAGACTGCAGTCCCGATGTCCTGAAACTCAAGGACGAACTTTTCGAAGCCGCCCGTTATCTCCTGCTGAAACTCTCGCCGATGGCTGATATTTCCATGGTCCTCGACAGACTTGGCGCTCATTGCAGGGAAATCCATGCCCTGTCTTACGAGGGGGAATGCAGGGAATTGCTCGTCATGGCGGACAGGGAATGGCAGGGAGAATGCAGCGTGACGGCTTCGACAGAGCACGGGTCGCTCCGGTTCACCATGGATGAGCTCGGAAATTCAAGGCCTGTTTTCCTGTCCTCGGCTGCCGGATTGCAAAAGGGGGCATTTCTGTTCGAACCGGGAAAGTCGCTCATGAAGACAGCAGCCTTCAATGCCCTCTGCACGAGATTCCCGTTGAAGAAACTCGGCGTGTCCACACATTATTATATTGTTGACACAGAGGATGCTTCCGCCTGCATGGAATTGGAAAAATACGGGAAGATATTTGAAATAAGGGAAATACTTCCCCTGAACAACAGGACTCTCAAGGAAACGGGACGGAAATGGCCCGGAGCGGACATGACGGCCCGCAATGTTCCTATGACTACGGAAACCATGCTTGCGAAGGCGTCGTCAGGAAAACGATGCGCCGGCAAGTCCGTTCCCGGATACCTGCCGGCGCATATCTTCGGCCTGAGGTGCGATTTTACCGACGGGAAGTCGGAAAACCTGCTCCTTGTATGTTTCCGTCAGAATAGTCAGAATGGTCAGAACGTGCTCGAACCGTCGAAGCAATGAGTGCATACCTTGCACCTTGGCAGCCCGATAGCTTCTATCAGTGTTTCTATTGTATTGAATTTCAATGATGTAAGCCCGAATTCTGCGGCAATCCTGTCTACCATCCTTTTGTATTCCGGAGTAGAAGGGTCGGCGTATTTTTCGACATTCTTGTTTTCGTCACCTTCGAATTCCTTTATTATACGGCGGGTAATCAGTTCGAGATCCGTCTTTGACGCCGAGAATCCGAGGAACGGACAACCGTAGACAAGGGGAGGGCATCCTATTCTCATGTGTACCTCCTTTGCCCCGTATTCGTACAGGATTTTCACATTGTCACGCAACTGCGTCCCCCTGACTATGGAGTCGTCGCAGAAAATGATTCTTTTGCCCTCGAGCATGGCCCGGTTCGGTATAAGTTTCATTTTGGCCACGAGATTCCTGCGCTCCTGATTGCTCGGAGTGAAACTTCTCGGCCATGTCGGCGTGTATTTGGTGATGGCCCTGTGGTACGGAATCCCTTTTCCTTCGGCGTAGCCTAAACCCTGTCCGATACCAGAATCCGGAATCCCGCATACGCAGTCCGCATCGGAAGTGTCCTTTTTACCCATTTTGAGGCCGCTTTCAAATCTGGCAAGTTCGACGTTCCTTCCTTCGTAACTTGAGGTAGGGAAGCCGTAATAGACCCAAAGGAAAGAGCAGATCTGCATTTCCCTGTTGGCCGGCCTTATTTCTTCGACATGGTCGTGGAATATCCTCACGATTTCTCCGGGGCCGATGTATCTTTCGGTCTGGTAGTCCAGGTTCGGGAAACTGCATGATTCGCTCGTGACGGCGTATGCCCCGCCCTTTTTCCCGATTACGATCGGTGTCCTGCCCCATTTGTCCCTTGCTGCAATTATTCCGTTTTCAGTCAGAATCAGCATCGAACATGAGCCTTTGACCTTGTTGAATACGTTTTCTATGCCTTCCTTGAAAGAATGTCCCTGTATGATGAGCAGTGCCACAAGTTCCGTCTGGTTTGTCTTTCCCGAACTGAATTCGGCGAAATGCATGTTTTTGGACAGAAGCTCGTTTTCGAGTTCCGCAAGATTGTTGATCTTGGCAACCGTGACGATGGCGAATTTCCCGAGGTGGGAATTGATGATTATCGGCTGTGGGTCGGTGTCGCTGATGACTCCTATTCCTGCGTTGCCGTTGAATTTGTCCAATTCGTCTTCGAATTTGCTTCTGAAATAGGAGCTTTCGATATTGTGGATCGAGCGTTTGAAGCCGGACTCAGGGCTGTATGTCGCCATACCGCCGCGTTTTGTCCCCATGTGAGAATTGTAGTCAGTGCCGTAGAACAGGTCGTTGACACATTTTTCCTTTGAGATTGTTCCGAAAAAACCTCCCATAGAGTAATATTATTGTACTCGGCCGGAGAATCGAACTCCGATTGCAAGATTGAGAATCTTGAGTACTAACCGTTATACGAGCCGAGCGT
>CALURT010000012.1 GCA_944323245.1 uncultured Bacteroidales bacterium | reverse complement strand
TTGTTGAGGTATGCAATATCCTCAATCCGTTTGTCGGGGAACAGGTCCCTGAGGAATTCGAGGAGGATTTCCTTGTTTGCTTCCGTGCCGAAAAGTTTCTTGAAACCCCAGTCTGACAACGGGTCAATGAACTTCGCCTTCTTCCCTCCGATGACAATGCAGTCATCCTTCTTCCCATCTTCATTCATAGGCAAAAATAAATAAAAATACAAACCAAAACAACTGAACGGACGACACATCAGCATCGCCGCAAGACAAAAATAAGAATAAAGCAACAGGGAAACATTCGAAAAAAGAAAAACCGGGAAAAGAATTTCTCTTTCCGATGGTTTTTTCTTTTCCTGTCATTCCGAGCGGAGGTCCGGAGGACCGAAGCCGAGGAATCTGCCGCTGCCAACAGACCTCTCGACTGCCGCTCGAGGTGACATGAAGGATACAGGTCCTTCGGCTGCGCTCAGGACGACAGAAGAGCATCCATGATGCCAGCGTTTGGATAAAGAAAAGAGGAATGGAAAAGGCAGCGAATGCGTTTTTCGATAGCATGAGCGTTTTTCCATTCCTCTTTCGGCGAAAAGATGAACCGAAAAGCAGCAATGCAACACTTTTTTTGCAGAAGGGGAATCAGGAAGGCGAAGCCTCTGCAGCGATAGCAAGGCACAGCGAGCCGGTGATTTCCCCTGCCGCAAAAGCGAGAGCAGATACCAGGGTCGGTACAAAAGTGCAGCAGATCCTTCCGCTCGCTTTGCTCGGTCAGGATGACAGGGTGCTTGCGCCCGTCGGAACGACGAAGGGATGTTATTGGGCGGGTTCCTGCTCGACGCCTGTGTCATAGCGGACGCAGCGGACGGAGGAAGCAGAAGTGCGGGAAGCAAAGTCGACCGTCAACTGCCTTGTATATGCAGGATTCACATCCAACGGCGCATAAGAACCGTCCGTGAACAAGGAACTCCGGATAAGAATACTCCTGCCGCGGTGATTCATGTACTCGTTGGCATTCTTGCAGATGCGGGCATCCTGATAGTCCCCGAGATTCCCGACCTCATACCAGCCGTGGTTCCTGTCCGTCCTTCCCCTGTCATTGCCTTTCCAACCGGCGTATGGGAAGTAATTGGCTGGTTGACCGTTATTTGACGGAATTACGATGCCGTAATTGTAATTATTTTCATATCTTCCATTGGCACTGTTGCGTCCGAAATAATCGAACAACGCCGCAAGTTCCTCGTCAGGTACACGGTATCCGTACGGACACGGATCGTAAATGGTCTTCTTTTTGACCTCCTTGTCAGTCGGATCGTAACCCCACAGCCCGTCCACAGACTCATACAGCCAGTCGTAAGGATAGGTTCCTCCCGCCAGCGATGTACCGATGACATCCAAAGGCCTCCGCACGGAAGTCTCCACTTCCGGCACGCTCGTCAGATGCTCGTAAATCCTTGACCTTTCACCCTCGTCCATGTAATAATACGTAGCTGTACTCAAATCCGAACGGGAATAATTGTATGCCGACGGTCCCGGCAGAGGATCTTTCCTGCCCCACTGGTAATAAAGACCGTAGGTTTCCAAAACGTCTCCTGCGCCACTCCATGAAGCACGTGTCGCACCGAGATTCATGTTCATCATCCGTACATCAGTGAGAGTCGTGGCGGACGGATTCCGGTTCTCATAGTGGTCAGAGCCGCCGGATACAGTTTCATAATTCAGATAAGTCAATGAATTATAGGTTATGTCCTGAATGTCATTTTCCACCCATATATGCCATGACCACATGATGTTTTCGTCTTTATCATAGACTGCAATGACCGCATTGCCCTCCAAAGGATTGCTTTCATCCCGGCATCTGTCATTCAGGGTAAACCTGACATAACCGTGTATGAGTTCCACATGCGTTATGAGGTAAGGTTTGTCCTGCCACAGGATTTTCGCACTGTGCGGCTCGAAATAGACATCCTGCGGATACAGGTCGAAGCCCGTATTATATACACCCCGTTTTCCGCAGCCGGCCACGCTTGCCTGGAAAAAGAAGCCGTCGTACCAGCTCTCGTCATCCTTTTTCATCTTGTCCTGGGAAACGACATAACAGTTGGAATACTCAAAGTCCTGTATGTTCGTATTATACGGAGCAAGGTCGCGGTAATGCTTGTCGTTCTCGTTTTCGAGAATCACGTCAAGACTTCCGTCGGTCTTCAGGTCTATTACTATGTTGTATATGTGTCCGGCTTCGAGAATGTTTACCGTTTCACCGGTCTTGTTCCCGTCGGCATCCCTGACTTCGTACTTATGAGGAATGGAGAAAGTCACGATACCTGCATCGGTGTGTATTTCGACATCTGTCATCTTCTTGGACAGGTCGTTTTCGTCAGGATCGGATGGCCGTGCGAGAATATATCCGAGATATACCCTGTCAAAATCAACCGTATGTTCCATTTCGACAGGATAGGACGCCGTCTCGGCGAACTGCGGATATTGAGGGTCGTTTTCAGCCATGGCGTCCTTGTTGATCGTCATGCTTGTCGGGTCAGCCCACTCCACAGCTTTGCCGAATGTCGCAGGCACTCCTTCGAACGGGAGGGTCGCATGAGTCCTGTCCACCATTCCTGCTTCATCGCTTCTGCTTTGTCTGGCAGGCAATTCTACGGTCACGCTCTGAGGCTGGTCGGGAAAAGTCACGTCGTCGATACGCTTCCACCCGATAAGGCTCAAGTCGCTCTTTTCCACCTGCATGTAAAGACGGATGGCGGTAAGATAATGGTTGAAAGTGAAATAGTTGCAATATTCGAAGCCTAATTCCGGATTCATGTAGTCGATGTACATGTGCCCGTAAGGCTGGACATCACGGTCGTTGCCGGTGGAATTGTTCATGAACCCCTTGTGCTTGAGGTCGAACCGGCCTTCACGCATGTCGCTGACCATGACATCGGTTTTTCCGTCCAACTTATGGTCGAACCGGACGCAAGGGACGCCGTTCACTTCCGTGTATGAGGATGTCGTATTGAACTGAGGTTCCCCATAGATGAGATCTCCGTCCTCGTCCGGAGTCGCCGGGATTTCTTCCGTTTTCGGATACCAGCCCACCATGCGTGTGATGTAGGCTACAGTATCGGGTGTGTCCGTATCGGAAGTGATTTTATATCTGTATGCCTGACGCGGCCTGAAAACCACGGAACGGAAGTAGATACCATCATAGTTGTCAGGGGAGGAGAGGATGGAGGCGTCGAGAATGCGTGTGCCTGAGTCATCCCAGCCGGTAAATTCCGATGGAGAATATGTCGCACTCCTGTCGTCGGTGTCCTCCGGCTCGTTCAATCTGATGAAATTTGCATCCAACGACGTGATGGTAGTCTGTCCGATAATGCCCTTGGTCGGGATTCCCGGCTCCTGAGTCTGTCCTTCGGCATTCATCTGCTGCACCGAGCAGGATACTTCCAATGCAAACGGGTCACGCTGCTCAGGCGTTGAAGGTATCCGTGTATTGTCGAAATTCCCTCTCTCGCAGGCGCAGAGCATGAGAGCAAACGACAATGATATGATAATTGAGTCTTTCATCTTCCTTATTCCATTTGACATCTTACTACGCGTGCTTCTGACATGTATGAACTATCATACTGCTGGATAGAATAATAACTGTCGTTTGTACGTGTCCATCTTATTTCACGCATGTTCAAGTTGTTTGCCGTGCCGTGATACATAG
The DNA here is from genome assembly GCA_944323245.1 of uncultured Bacteroidales bacterium. Classification (GTDB taxonomy): domain Bacteria; phylum Bacteroidota; class Bacteroidia; order Bacteroidales; family UBA932; genus Cryptobacteroides. The sequence goes on along the minus strand of CALURT010000012.1, from coordinate 74,055 downwards.
GCGTGGCAGTAGATACCCGGCCCTGATTTCCGGTCGAAGTATTGAAATAACCACCGTCTTTCTCTATGACTCCGGAGTTAGGAAACCATATCCCGCTTGCGAATATGTTTCCTTTTGCTCTCATGCCATCCTGAAGGTAGATGCCGAAGCGTTCGTTATAATACTGGTAATTCCATGCGTTGTAATAATAATTGTAAACGGTAAAAGAGTTGTTGTCGTTGCTGTTGCAGATATTTGCAGTCTCGAATACATCATGCTGCATCACCCTGTAGCCGGGAGGACAAGGGTCGTACATGGTCTTGGCAAAGGAATTTCCCATGGTTCCAGCATTTCCTGCATACCCCCACAAATCATTGGCCTGCTCCTTCCCGGTGGTATAGGAAGTCTGCCAGAAATTGTTATTGGTAGTGAAAAAGTACAGAGGATTTTCCACGGATTCTGAAATTGAACTTTTGCCCATGGTCAGATAATCCGTCTCTTTTCTCCATCCGCCTCCTGCTTCTTTCCGGAACCATGGCATGGTCTGATTTCCTGCGCCTACAAGCCGGTATGGCCCGAAAAACGGATCCTTGCGTCCCCACTGATAATAGAATCCCACTGTCGCTATAAGGTCTCCGTCAGCACCGCGGTCGTCGTTCACGGTCATGGCGCTTTCCGGAGCGTATGTCGCACCGAGATTCCTGTCCATGAGGGTGAAGTCCCCGACCCTTACCAACTTTATCTGAGGCTGTATCCATATATGCCAGCTCCAGATTATGTCGTTGTTGGCATCGTAGGCCGCTATGCCGACATTGCCGTAAGTATCGGAATTGACATCAGCATAGAACATGGCGAAACCGTCGGAAACGTCGCCGTTGTCGAGAATTGTCACCGGACATTCGTTCTCAATGTCTTCCGAGGATGGATTGCCGTTGGCGAAGGTCCTGTATGCGCTGCCGTTCCTGAGGTCTCCCTGCCACCATAGTATATCCACCTTGTCGACCCTGTCTATGTCGAAAGTCGCTCCCATATTGTCGTCAAACGAGCGGAAGACTGTTGGACCGCCCTGACCGGACACGATATTAAGGCCTGCCACTCCGTTCCCTCTCGTACCGATGCGGAACTTGTAGAATCCGGACGAGGAGACAATGTAGGAATTAGCCGTCTGCGATGCACTCAGGTCAGTAACCACGGGCTCGGAGTTTTCGAACACACACCTTACCGGATAGGCTGCCGAGCGGTCCGTATAGAACAAATCGGGATCGGCCGTAAGTACCTGAGTGAAAGTATTGTCATTTTCATTGTATCTGAAATGATAGGCAAGGTTCTCGTAATCCGGATTCCCTTCCTGTCCGTACAGGTCCGGTTCATACGGGGTGGCCGAGTGCTGGAACACGAAATAGTCATTGTCATCGGCGGCCCTGTTCCTCCTGTCGTTCTGCTGCATCTGCCCTTCGGCGATACATTCGGCGGCAGGATAATAGATGGAAATATTGTTGCCTATAATGAAGTTGTATCCGGCAAATGTCCCGTTGGCTCCGTTGCTGTAAACCGCCTCGCTCGTCATGTCCGGACTCGGATTCTGCCAAATAGGATTGTCCGGCACACGGTAGCCCGGAGGGCAAGGGTCATAAATGGTCTTCTTCACGTCGTCCCTTATGGATATGTAGCCCCAAAAATGGTCGTTGTTTTCGGTGTCCGTAGTCCAGTTGTTCCCGTCGGGATTCGTGTCATAATAATAGGTGACAGGATTCCTGTGGGCTTCCGCTACAGGTACGGGATGGTCCACCACTTCGCGTTTCCATGCTCCCTGTGAAAACTGTTCGTCTACGGTAGCCCTGAAAATAGGGTCCTTGCGTCCCCACTGGTAGTACAGGCCGGACCACTGGGAATATCCGTTCCTGAATCCCTCTGAATTCGACATTATCGCTCCGAGATTCCTGTCCAATGCGACATATCCGTTGGAATACCCCTGATTCATCGGCTTGTCGGTTACCCATATATGCCATGACCAGATAATGTTTCCGGCAGCGTCGAAGGCGGCTATTTTCGCATTTCCCTCATACATGAGACGTGAGTCGTTCGGGTCCTTTTCATTTCCCTTTACCTTGAATACCACCTTGCCGTTGCTGAGTTTGTCATAGACCAATTCTATAATCTGCGTCTGCTGCCTCTCTATCGGGTTGTCGATGATTTCCATCCTGCCCGTTTTAAGATTCAGTTTGGCCATGGCATCGTTCCTGACTATTGCTACACTGTCCACGTTCAGGTTCACGTCGGTATCCGGGAGGTATATTATGCTTCCGTCCCTGCGTGTCAGGGTATTGACTCCGTTGCCCTTGACGGTGCCGTCGAAGCTGTAGCCGCGGTTTCCGGAGGATACGATATAGCTGTTGGCCGTGCCGTATCTCGACAGATTCGAAAGAAGGTTGAAGTTCTCGTCGACGATATAGTCGTTTTCGTCATATATCCAGTCCGATACGGAGATTTCAGCGTTAATGACTCCTTTCGACGAGAAGCGGATGTAGATATTGTACGTATAGCCCGGAGTGAAATTCCTTGCTATGGATACCGAGTTGCCACCCTCATAATTTTCTGTCCTTGCCGTAATTCCGAGAGCTCCTATGGCAGGCGCACCTCCGAGCACTGTGCCGATGTATGCGGCATTGCTTGGCTGACCGTACGGAATGCTTATCGGTGCGGTATTGTCACCTTTTGGATGCAATGCATATTCTGATGATTCATCTTCCGGGCTGAAGGTGAACTTCACGCTGCTGTCGTCTTTTATCTGTTCCGGGAGATTGACGAAAAGCCGGTCCGGAAGGTTGAGGATTTTCATATCCGTCAGATCGCCCCATTCTTCGGATGTAGTCTCATCCACGGCATATACATAGAACTTGTACATACAGAGTGCGTGGCGGAACTGCATTGCAGGGACTCCGCTTGCGAAATTACCTTTGGTAAAGGTGCTTATCATCACGTCGGTGCTGCCGTCTATGTCGTAGACCATGTACGGGGTGTTATGGCCTTCGGACGGATTGGCGGGAAGTACGACACGTCCGTTCTCCTTGGTCCAGCGGCTGTCTGTCGAGGCAGGATACCAGCCCGCAAAGCCCACGCTGTCTGTCCTGTTGAGATAGAATTGCGGGGGCACGAATGAGATGGGACGCTCCCAGTTCATGGCATCGGTGAAGGTTTCCATTACGGCCCCGAGTTCTTCACGCCCGTAAGTGGCGTTTCCTCCGGAGTTCTGGTCCCAACGGATGAGGGTTATGTTGACCGTGGTGTCGGTATTGTAGTCGAGGTTAGTCCCGGACTTGGTCACGAGGACGGACGTATTGACCTTCGCACCGATGTTTATGCGCATGTCTTCACCCGTGAAGTCTTCCTGCAGGTTCTCCACGCAGCCGTACAGGCTGAATGCCGCTGCGGCTGTGACGATGGCGTATATGTTCTTCTTAATGAGTTTCATGTCAGGAAATTATTTCGGCAGTAATACACCTTCTATGAAGTCCACTTCTTCCCATTTTTGGATGATTCCGACCAATTCGATACTCGAATCGACGGAGATATAGTATTTGACCTTGTGGCCTATGTTCCATGTCCTCGGAGAGTAATCCATAAGGTTGAAAACGGCTTCGTATGAGTTGTAGCTTCCGTTTTCGCGGACACGGTACCGTACGTAAAGGTCTGTTCCGGATACGGCGGTCTGCTGTACCGTGAGAAAGTTCATCACCCTGTTCGCAGCTGCGAAGCGTCCCGCCGTCTCGTCGTATGCAAGTAGCTGGATGCCGTTTGCAGGGGTATATGTGTAATCCGTACGTGAATCTTCATACAGATTGTTTGCCCATCTGTGCTTGGTGCCGCCGGGGCCTTCGGTATCGTCAGGCGTGGCCTGATAGTCTATGCTGAAACGTGAACTTGTGGCGACATTGCGGAACTCTATTTCGTCCACTATGACATCTTCCATATTTGCGCTCCTTGTCATGTAGAGTTCCACGGCAGTGGTCACCCGTTCGAGTTCAAGAGCCACGACAGGCCTGTCAGCCCCGTTTACATTCAGACGGTAGGAGAGAAGATAGTCGGCCCAGACGTTCTTGTCCGTAGAGTAAATTTTGGGCTGCGAGACTGTGACAATGCCTCCGTTGTCGGTAACGGTCAGTCCTCCCCGGTTGTCCGTTGCTGTGCTGTTCGGGGAAGGTGAGGCAACGTATGCGGAGAATGAGTATGTCTTGGATTCGTTCCATGTCTTGTCCGAACGCCAGATACCGCTGCCGCTATGGGATACGGATTCGTTGTCAAAGGCAGGGGAATTGTCGGACAGGTCGGTCACATAGATAGGGGGAGCCTGGTCTATAAGGTCGTCGGTGTCTTCGATAAGGGCCTTGGTAGCGGCTGTCGGGGTGCTCTTTACGTAGAATGTGATAAAGTCCCGTGCGTTTTCTTCGTCCTGAGGTACGATGATTTCCTTGCGGCAGGAACAGGACAGTATCAAGGCCGCAATGGTGACGATGCAATATGTGACTCTTCCTTTCATCGTTCGTCCAAGATTATTTCGTCTTCTATCCACGGCACGACTTTCACGCTGAATGAAATCCTGTTGTCGTGGATGTTTATGTTGTAGATATATTTGCGTCCGGCCCTCCAGTTGTTCACGTCGCCTTTGGAAGCGAGGTTGAATGTGACGGATACGGGATTATCCCATTCCCAGTAGCCCCCAGTCCACCAATTGTAGTGCCATGTTTCCATCTGATAGGTCAGTGTGGCCGTAGCTTCGCTGAAATCGGCGATAGTATGCGGCCATATAAGGATGAAACCGTCTTCACCGTATTTGTCATCTCCGTTCTGTAAGCCGTTGTTCAATGACGAGTAGACATTGTAAGCCTGATTGTGTTCCAATACCACATTTTCGACGGCAGTGCGGGAGCGTGAAAACAAAGAGGAAGAACTGCTGTCGTCGCGGAGCGTTATTGTCGGAGATGCGTCCGGGGTGATGGTCGCAGAGCCCGTGACGTGGATGTCGTCCAACGAGAATGAGATGAAGCGGATATTCCGGACTCCGTCGTTGTCCTGTCCGTTTATATATGCGGTGTTCACGACATTGAACTGAACTGCGGCGAAAAGGTGCTGCATGTCAAGTTCCACAGGTCTGTAAGGGTTTTGCTCGTTCATGCTGCGTGTCTCGTACGCATACATGAAGTCGAACTGGGTGGTGTCGGTAATTGTATATTCCGGTATGACTATGCTTTCGTCCGTGCGGTTGTATGCGGCATCGGGCGCACGGACTTCATCTGTGGAGTTGTAGTATGAATAGGCAGTGAAGGAATGCGTGCCGGTGTGTGTCCAGTATTTTACCGGATTGTATTTCCAGTCCGTGCCGTCGTAAACGGCCTCCGATCCGTCGATGTACATGTCGCTTCCGGTGTCTGTGGTGTGGATGTCATAGACCATGATGGAATTGCCGGCGGTATTTATATTGTCCGGCTCGAACTGGGATTTGGATTCGGGCATGGCCTGCGTGTCTGAACTGAAAAGGATAGGAATGCCCGTGCCGGATGCCTCGGCAGAGGTATCTTCTATAACCATGGTTTCCGTACATCCTGCCGCCAAGGACAGGAGGTATATAAACAGGATATGTCCGAAATTTTGTTTCATAAAAATAAAAGGAAACGGGCCGGCATGCGGCGTGGACGCCGGCCCGTTGATGATTGATTACTCTATATCAACGCTCTTTTCTACTTTTGTCCATTCCTTTACGTCAGGATCAATTTTGATTTCATCGGCTGTAATTGATATGCTGTATGTGTAATGTTTGCCGTAATGCCATACCAGATCAGTAGCGCCATCGTTTTCTCCGCCTGTGAGCTGTGCCTTGTATTCCATTGTGATTTCAGGATTTGCGGCGGAAGCTTTCTGAGTGTAGACTATGGTTATGAATGAAGTAGTCTGAGGTATTACCAGTACATCTTCTACAGTAAAAGGCGTGTCTTTTTTCAATACAACATCAGTGTTGTAAAGAACCATATTTTTCTGATCGTTCAGTCCGCTCCATGTCGGATTTCCGTTATTTGAATCGAAGTCACCGGCGAAATATACATTTTCCAAAGTGACACTCTTGATGGTAAACAAATCGTCTACGGCTGCCGTGAAGTTGAAAGTAAGGTAAGTCAGCGCATGGTTGAACGTTGCAGCCACTGTACCTGTGTTTGATGATGTGCTGGCGTCGAACCACATGAGATCAATCATGCTGTAGCCTGCCGGTACGCTTGTCCCGTCAGTATATACGTATTCTCCTTGTTCGAACCCGTCAATATTCATGTTCTGAGTATTATCGGTATTGAAGTCATAGGAAAGGGTACCTGTAGTCCCGTACGGACTGTAACCTGCAAAGTAGAGGGAACCTGTCCTCGGCCAGTAATACGGATCAGGAGTTCCCGTCCATATCCCTGTTTCCGTAGCATCTTCCGCGAAGCCGGCTTGGACAAGGTATGGATTCAAGACTCCGCCATCCCCGTTCAGGGAAGTCTGTGCATTAGAAGTCGTGTGCTGAGCAAATACGCCGAGAGTTTCCGTTGAAGGGTAATCAGTACCGTCCACCGGACCGTAATTGAGTTTGGTGGATGTGTAGTTGAACGGAGCAAGTCCGATCTCTGTGCTGTCTTCATAGACTACGTCCGTCTGCGTGCAGGCAGCCATGGCCATGGCTGCGGCAGCGATGCTGAAAATGATTTTTTTCATATTACGTAAAATGATTTGAATTAATTGTTTCCTCCTACTGTGATGCCTCCTCCGTTGGCTACGACCCAGTCTGCTACGGTAGCAGTGATTTCGATTTCATTGAGACTGAATGAGATATTGTATGTATAATGTTTGCCAAGCTCCCATGTCTGGATTCCCGAAACGTCGCTTGCGGTAAGGTCGCGGGTGATGGTTTCCGTCAGCGGCTCGCTGGCGCTCGTGTTCTGCGTGTATTCTATGACAATCTGCGATTTAGCGGAATTTGGCTTGTTGCCGCCTACAGCCTGCGGAACGATGAGCAGTTTGCCGAGATCAAGGACGGCATCGGCAGTAAGGTTCGTTCCCGTGGCATCATTGTCGAAAAGGACGATATCCTTCAATGTGCCATTTGGAGTCCATGTATCTGTGGCCGAGGCAAAATTTCCTCCCTGATATATGTTCGTAAGAGTTACCTTCCGGATGGTAAACATATTGTCGGCAGTTCCGTCGGCTTCTTTCAGGTTGAAATCAATCCATGTGAGGGCGTGCTTGAATACTACTGCGACGTCATTCTGGCTTGCGGAATTTTGGTTGTTCACGTCGAACCACATCACGTCAATGGTTTCGTTGGTTACGGCTGTAGCGTCGTGAACCCAGTTGTATGTACCCTGTACGAAATCGGTGATAGTAAGGCCTGGGTCCGTCTGATCAGGGGCGTAGTCGACTTTATCCTTCAGGTCGGCATACGGGCTGTAGCCTGCGAATGCAAGCGAACCGGTTTTCGGCCAGTAGTACGGCGTCGCTCCTGCGAAGGAATTGAGGTCGGCATGCCATACGAATTCTCCGTTGTTGATATATTCTGAAGGTGCCGTGCCTCCATGGAATGTGTTCCATGCGGTGCCTGCATCATGTGTTGTGGTGTGGTAGGCGAACACTCCGAAAGTCTCGGTTTCAGGATAGGTTCCTGTATTGCCAGTCCCGTCCGTTCCTATCGGGCCGTGGACATTGGCCTTGCCCACAACGTCCGGTACCGGAATGAAGCCGATTTCGTTCTGCGAGTCATCGTACATTACTGAGCTTTTGGTGCAGGCTGCCATTGCTGCAACGGCAGCTGCGATAATGAATAAATTTTTCATCTATTGAACAGTTTCATTTATTTTCTATTGTGTTATAATGTCCTATTTATATTATAATGTCTACGTTTATGTTTTCCCATTCGTCGACATCCGGCGTAAGCCCTCCTCCGGTCGTTCCCGGCTCGGGTTTCGGAATGTCTATCTGGTCGGTATTTATGTATATTATCTGTTCTTCGTTGTCTATGAATTGGTCGGAGACGTTGATGTTGAACTCATGTCCCTGTCCTCCGGTGTCGGTGATTACAAGTGTGACAACCTGCTCTTCCGCAGGGTGGTAATCGAAGGTGTTGAACACGGCTTCGTAACGTCCGTTGTCCAAAGGCTTGTCCCTTTCGATGAACACCGTGGACACGTCATGGTCGTACACGTCAGCCAATCTCGTCTTGTGAGCCACTCCGGCCATGATGGCGGTAATATCGGCAATGTATTCCTCTCCGGTGATTTCCTCTATGATGAGAAGCCATGATTCCACGACAGTTCCGGCGTCAACCGGAATGATTACAGGCGGCTGTTCAACGCTTCTTGCCGGAATGTAGATGTTCTCGACAGTGCCGACGAAAAGATGGTCCGGTTCGAAGACGATGAGTTCGCCGTCATTCTTGGTGCCGCGGCTGCGGAGCATGTTCTTGTACGAAGTCGGGACTTCGTTGGTGTAAGCGAATATTTCGTTGTAGTTCTCGTATGAGCCGATGACGGTGCTCTGCGTGTCGAAGTTGTAGACAAGCACGTCGTAAGTCTTTTCCGGCAATACATTTACATAACCTCCATGTGCCGGAAGGAATGCCTGCGAGGCGAATCTTCCCGTATTGTGGTCGAAAAACATGACGCGCATAAGGGCAGGGTCCTGCGTTACGGTATGGTTGACAATGTCCTTGTCGATGGTGATTTCGACGTAAACGTTGTTGTCGCCGTCAGTGAGAGGCCTTCTCTTGCATGAGGATGCCGCCACGAGTACAGCCATGAGGACCGACAGTATGAATCCTGCCTTTCTCATCTGTCACCTCCTTTTCTGATTTTCACCCTTATAGGCACGACGAACGAGACAGAAGCCCTCGTAGGCCCGAAGAAATTGTATTTCCTGTGCTTGATTCCCGGGTCGCGGATAAGTTCGGTATAGTCTTCAGTCGGGGTGTAGTGACGGGCGACTGTGTGTATCCAGCCGATGCCGACGTTGAATTCCATGCGGAGCTTGCCCTTGGCCACCGGAATGGCGTAGGTGTAATCCACTCCCACGTCGATGTATTCGCCCTGATAGCCGCTGCGGAGTTTCTGATAGTCATAATATCCTGCTCCGGCATAGACTCCCAAGGCATGTCCGGTCAGCTTGTCTTCCTCCGTGCGGTTCTTCCCGAACCAGTATTTCCCGTCAATGAAAAGCCCGAGCATCTCGCCGCAGTATTTGTTGCTCTTGGCAAGCCACCACGGGTAATAATAGTCCACTCCCACTGACCAGTTCGTCTTGATAGGGACTTCGATGCCGACGTTGAGGGCCGGAACAAGGAGGTTGGTCCTTGCGGCCAATATCATCTTCTTGTCAAACGCAGGAGCTTCGGCAAATGCGGAAACCGTTCTTTTTACAGGGGCAATGCTTCCGGTCATCGGCGCTTTCAATTCCTCTTTCGGGGCAGCTACCGGTGCGAGGACGATATTCGGTACGGATATGTTTATCGTGACGGCCGCCGCCCTCATCAGATTGACATGGTTTCTGATGATATAGCGGAAAGTCGGCTTCATGGCCCTGAATTTCCGTTCCTTGGCGTCATTGTCCAAATCCGAGTCTATGATTTCGAGCAATTCGTCCCTCATCGGGATGTTTTCATCCCCGAGCGTGATTTTCCTGAGCGTCGCCCAGTCTTCTCCTATCGGGTCCCTGATGATTTTGGTGGTGACGAATTCCGGATACAATCCCTTTATGATTTTCTCGGCGGTCTCTCCGCGTTTTTCGGAAAGCATGACATTGAATGCGTTGCGTCCGTCGGGGGAGGCTGCAGATACGATGAGTATGGAGTCGGATGCGATGCGGCCGTCGGCCATGAGGCTGTCGATTTCGGCCTTCATCCTGCGTATGGTGGCGCCGTTGTCAAGGAACGACGTGTCCATGTCCCATTTGTTTATTCTGAAAAACAGATGGTACGATTTCGTAAATACCCTGTTTTCAACACTGCCTGCATGGGTATCCACAATATTCCCTTTAGCCTGTATCGAAAATAAAAAAGTCAGCAGGGCCACAAGTGGAATAATATGTCCACATTTAATAAATTGCACTATTCAAATACGATGAATTAAATAATTCTAATATTTTACAACGAATGCAAGTAGTTGGTTTTCAATATTTTGTCGATAATATCTCTTGCCAAGAGATATGAAAACGGCCTCCGACATGCATGAAAGGGGCTTTTTCCGTAAAATATCGGACAAAAACGATACAGGTTGCAAAACCTCTGCAGGCTTCGGACGGATGCCCGGATATGAATTTCCGGCCGCAATTTGTTGATTGTTCTGTAATTATTCGTATCTTTGTGGTGCGGATGTCAGACTCTTGGCAAGAGATTAAAAGACTCTTGGCAAGAGATATTCTTTTTGAAATTACAGTCTGTTATTGAAAGTTTCGCAGGGTTTTGTTTTACAGGGATTTCAGTATGAGGCTGTTCGCCCTGTCGACCATGGTGGAGTCGAGCGATGCCAGATAAATCCGGGTCGTGAGTTCATTGTCATGGCCCATGCATTCGCTGATAATCGGAAGTGGGATATTCTTGCTCCTCGCAATGCTTGCCCATGAATGCCGTGCGACATACATTGTCAGGGGAATGTCCAGCCGTGCCATTGCTCCGATTTCCTTCAGATATTTGTTGGTCTCAAGCGAAGCGTATTTGTATTGTTCCCTTTCCCGGAAATGAGGCTTTCTTATGATGCCGATCAGGTAGGGTGAGTCCGGGTCGGAATGCCTGTCGGCTATTTTCTGCATGCAGTCCTCCCATCTGATGGTGATGAGTTTGCCTGTCTTTTTCCTTATGTATGAAAGGATACCGTGGCTGAGGTTTTTCTTTTTCAGAAAACAGATGTCTATGAACGACATGCCGCGGGTGTAGAAACTGAACAGGAAGATGTCCCTTGCAAATTCCAATTTTTCCCTGCCTCCGAGGTCGAGTCTCTTTATCTTTTTGATTTCATTCAGGCCGACGGCCCGTTTGACAGTCTTGTCCACACCGGTGTACACTTCCCTGAAAGGATTTTTCTGAGGGACAATGGACAGTTCGTCCGCCCTGTTGTATGCAGCTCTGAGAATCCGCATGTAAAAGGAGCTTGTGTTGCGGGTGAGGCCCTTGTTTTTCAGAAACCATTCGTATTTCATTATCAGTTCGGAACTTAAGTCGGCCATGAATACATCCATGCCGTCGGTGTAGTCCATGAAACTGTTGAGGGCTGCGGTATAGGTCTCGGCAGTGCGGAATTTTCCGGAGGCGAGCTTTTCGGCGATGATTTCCTGCATGAAAAGTCTCAGCGACGGGCTTGCAGGCCTGCTTTTGAAAGCAGTGATGATGTCTTCCGAAGTGTAGTCCGTAAGGTTGGCTTCGAATCGGGCCGCTATCGAATGGAACTGTCTTATGTCAAGGCTGATCTGCCTTGATACCGATTCCAAAAATATCATGCGGGCCTTTTCGGTGTACGGCGGAATACGGACGGTGCGGTTGTCGGAGTCCCATTCTTCGGGCAGCAGCCGGTAACCTGTGGTGATGTGTATGACCTGGCGGTCGATGCAGATCTGATAGTACACCGAGCCTTTCCTGCCCGGGACGGAAGAATTCCTGAATTTGACTTTAATCGTTTTCATGTTCCGAATCATTAAAATTAAGGTTTGATTTATTGATGGTTTTAAGAAAAAATCATACATTTGTAAAATGTGATTACAAAATGTGTAACCCTAAAATCAAATACCATGGTTAAAGTGAATGTGGGAGGCTGCAGCTCCTTCGTTAAAGATGCAGATTATAAAAAATATCTTTCCAAGGCTCTTGATGCGTTTGATGTTCTTGAAAGCGAGACCGGTGCGGGTAATGATTTCTTAGGCTGGAAGCATCTTCCGACGGCTACTCCTGAGTCTCTCGTGGCTGATTGCGAGGCAATCCGTGACAGCTGGAGGGCAAAGGGCGTGAATTTAGTGGTCGTCATCGGTATCGGAGGCTCCTATCTCGGTGCCAAATGCGCCATCGAGGCTTTGTCGCATTCTTTCGCAAAGCAGCTTGCTTCGGCCAAAGGGGCTATGGAGATAGTTTTCGCCGGGCACAATCTTTCCGAAGAATACATGAGCGAGCTGATGGATCTCATGAAGGAAAGGAATACCGCTGCAGTGGTCATTTCCAAGTCAGGTACCACGACGGAGCCGGCCGTGGCATTCCGCATCGTAAAGAATTATCTTGAAAACAAATACGGGAAAGGCGAGTCCGCATCGCGCATAGTGGCCGTGACGGATGCCAAGAGGGGAGCGTTGAAATCCCTTGCCACTCAGGAAGGTTACAAGACATTCGTCATAGAGGACAATGTCGGCGGACGTTTTTCGGTACTTACCCCTGTGGGCCTGTTGCCTATAGCCCTTGCCGGTTTCGATGTGCGCTCGTTGCTGAAAGGCGCAGCGGAGATGGAGGAGGAATGCGCAAAGAGGTCCGAGACGAATCCTGCTGTCGAATATGCGGCAATGAGGAATCTTCTGTACGATTCGGGAAAGAAAATAGAGATTCTCGTATCATACAATCCTAAGCTCCAGTATCTCGGCGAATGGTGGAAACAGCTGTACGGCGAGTCGGAAGGCAAGGACGGAAAGGGCATTTTCCCTGCTTCGGTCAATTTTACCACTGACCTGCATTCAATGGGCCAGTATATTCAGGACGGGGAGAGAATCCTTATGGAAACTGTCGTGACCGTGAATGACAGCAACCGTTCCATGACTATCGTAAACGACCCGCAGAATCTTGACGGGCTGAACTTCCTTTCCGGAAAGCCTGTGGAGCATTGCAATGCGATGGCGGAACTCGGGACGAAACTTGCCCATATCGACGGGGGAGTGCCTCAGCTTTCGGTTACTATAGAGAGGATAAACGAGTACAATCTCGGGGCTTTGTTCTATTTCTTCGAGAAGTCCTGCGGTATCAGTGCCTATATTCTCGGAGTCAATCCGTTCAACCAGCCGGGCGTGGAGGCCTACAAGAAGAACATGTTCGCTCTTCTCGGCAAGCCGGGTTACGAGGCCCAAGCCGAAGAACTGAAAAAAAGACTTAAAAAGTAGAGGGGCGTTGTCCTACTGGGCAATGAAACGGTAGACGATTTCTCCGATTTGAGGATCAGGGGCCGACTCGGATGCTGAAAACAAGGACAGCCGGGCGGCCCTTACCGCGTAATTCCTGAGACACTGGTCCTGCGAAGAAAAATCTTCTGACACCTTGGCCTGCACGACCCGGCCGCTCCGGTTTACTTTCACGGTCACTACGACATCGCCTCCTCCGAGGCATCTGTATGCCGGAATGCTCAGATCATACGCTTTCCTCCCGTCCAAGGAATATGAAACCACTGACGGACCGGTATATTCCCTGTCCTTATCCTTGTCAGTTTCCTTTGCCGGACTGTCATCCATGTCCACGAATTCTTCAGACATGTCGTTTTCAGGAAGGGTCTGTTTGCTTTTCAGTTCCGCAGCGAGCCGTTCTGCATCCCGGTACAGGGCTTCGACATCCGTATTCCTGTCATCGCTGAGATTTGACGCATCCACGGCAATGTTGCGGATTTCGGACGAAGCCACGGGAGTTGCGGCGATAAGTTCGTCTAACCTTCTGTCGATAGTTTCCCTGAACCGCGCTTCCTCTTCCTGCCGCTCGGCCTCTTCAATGTGCGAAAAATCGAAAAGATAGGATGAATCCGTTTTTACGGCAGAACTTATCTGGGACGCAAGCAGGACAATAAGTGCCATTACATGCACTGTAACGGTAATGTAAAGGCCTGCCTTGTCTTCCGTATGCAGTTTCGAAAGAAATTTATTTTTTAATATATCTTTCAATTGTGGCGGAGATTACGTCTATCGCTACCTTGTTGTGCCCTCCCTGCGGGATTATGATGTCGGCATATCTTTTACTCGGTTCGATGAACTGGAGATACATCGGCTTGACGGTCTTGGTGTACCTTTCTATGACGGTTTCCACGGTCTTGCCCCTTTCGAGAATATCGCGTGCCATCACCCTCATCAGCCTGTCGTCATCGTCCGCATCCACGAAAATCTTTATGTCCATGCAGTCCCGCAGTTTCTTGCAGGTGAATATGAGAATACCTTCTATTATGATTACCTCCGCAGGGGCCACTGTGATGGTCTCTGTCTTGGACCGGGAACAGGTAAGGTAGGAATATACCGGTTGCTCTATGGTCTTGCCCTCTTTAAGCATATTCAGATGCGAATACAGCAGATCGAAGTCGATCGAGTCGGGATGGTCGAAATTCACCTGCTGCCTTTCTTCCATGGGAAGATGGCTTGAATCCTTGTAGTAGGAATCCTGGGGAATCACCACCACCTTTTCCATCAATTGCTTTGTGAGGGCATTGACTACCGTGGTCTTGCCTGAACCGGAACCGCCGGCTATTCCTATTATCAACATATCAATATTCAGCGTTTTTAGGAGTCCTCGGGAACGGTATCACATCCCTGATGTTCGACATTCCCGTCACGAACAGAAGGAGTCTTTCAAAGCCGAGCCCGAATCCACTGTGCGGGGCCGAACCGAATCTCCTCGTATCAAGATACCACTCAAGGGATTCACGTCCCATGCCGAGTTCGCTGATGCGGGCTTCGAGTTTTTCAAGGGATGATTCCCTTTCTGAACCTCCGATGATCTCCCCGATTTTCGGGAAGAGGACATCCATTCCCCTGACGGTCTTGCCGTCATCGTTCTGTTTCATGTAGAAGGCCTTGATGTCTTTCGGATAATCCGTCATTATCACAGGACGGCCGAAATGCTTCTCAACAAGGTATCTTTCGTGTTCGCTCTGCAGGTCTACTCCCCAGCTTACCGGGAATTCGAATTTCTCTCCCGAGGCTTCGAGGATTTTGATACCCTCCGTGTAGGTGAGTCTTACAAAATCAGTCTTGACAACGCTTTCAAGCCTTGAAATAAGCTCCTTGTCGAACATGTCGTTCAGGAATCTGATGTCATCCATGCAGTTGTCCAATGCGTATTTTACAAGGGACTTGATGAAATCTTCGGCAAGGTCCATGTTGTCCTCTATCTCGTAGAATGCCATTTCCGGCTCTATCATCCAGAATTCGGCAAGATGTCTCGGAGTGTTCGAGTTCTCTGCCCTGAAGGTCGGCCCGAAAGTGTAGATTTCGCCGAGAGCCATTGCCCCGAGTTCCCCTTCGAGCTGGCCGCTGACCGTGAGGCTTGTCTGTTTCCCGAAGAAATCCTGCGAGAAGTCCACCTGACCGTTTTCGGTTTTCGGGATATTGTTCAGATCCAATGTTGTTACCTGGAACATTTCTCCTGCACCTTCACAGTCGGATGCGGTGATAATAGGCGTATGAAGATAAACGAAACCTTTGTCGTTGAAGTATTTGTGAATGGCAAACGCCATGGCGTGGCGTATTCTCAGGACGGCTCCGAACGTGTTTGTCCTCGGTCTGAGATGTGCAATCGACCTCAGGAATTCCATCGAGTGACCCTTTTTCTGCAAAGGATAGGTGTTCGGGTCGGCTTCTCCGTAGATTTCAAGAGATTTTGCCTGAATCTCGACGGCCTGTCCGCTTCCGACTGATGCCACAAGCTCTCCGACGGCGCAGATGCACGCCCCCGTGGTGATGCGTTTCAGCAAATCCTCCTCGAAATCGGCGGTATTGACTACAATCTGTATGTTGTTGATGGTGGAACCGTCGTTCAATGCGATGAATGCGATGTTTTTGTTCCCTCTTTTCGTCCTGACCCATCCTTTGGCCATTACTTCGTGTCCGGGCTCGCTTTTAAGCAACTCCTTGACTTTGGTTCTGATTATCTTTTCCATTTCCAAAATAACTGTAAAATCATGCAAAGATAAAAATAAATCAATAACTTTGCGCATCGAACGAAACGAATAATCCGACATTTATGCTGAAAAAAATCAGATTGATTTTCGCCGCAGTGTTTTTCATCCTCATCACCTTGCTTTTCCTTGACTTTACGGGGACTCTTCATGCGTGGTTCGGATGGATGGCGAAAATCCAGTTCCTGCCGGCAATATTGGCGTTGAATTTTGCGGTAGTGGCGGCCCTTGTCCTGCAGACCCTGCTTTTCGGCAGGATTTACTGCTCGGTAATCTGCCCTCTCGGAGTTTTTCAGGATATCATTTCCTGGTTTCGGGGAAAGTTGAAGAAAAAGGACAGGATGAGGTTTTCATACAAACCGTCCAATAACATTCTGCGATACGGCGTACTTGCAATTTTCATCGTATCGATGCTGGCCGGGACGGGTGCAATTGCCAATATATTGGCTCCTTACGGCGCATACGGCAGGATTGCGTTCAATCTTTTCGCTCCTCTGTACAAGTGGGGAAACAACCTGTTCGCATATATTGCCGGACGGTTGGACAGTTACGCATTCTACGGCACGGACGTATGGATTGGCAGCATTGCCACCTTCGTCGTGGCTGTCCTTACGTTCGCCGTCATAGTCTTCCTTGCATGGAAAGGAGGGCGGACCTATTGCAATTCAGTATGTCCCGTGGGTGCGGTCCTCGGATTCCTGTCGAAATTCTCGCTGTTCCGCATAAGGATAGATGAGGGCAAATGTACCGGATGCAGCCTGTGCGCAAGGGGTTGCAAGGCTTCGTGCATAGATTTCGAAAAGCATTCGGTCGACTATTCGAAATGTGTGGATTGTTTCGACTGTATCGGAAATTGTTCAAGCGGGGCGATTTCATTTTCTCCCGTGTTGCCGCTCAGGCAAGGCAATTCCCGGCGGGATGAGGAGAATACGGCTCCGGCAGACGGTTCAAGGAGGGCTTTCCTTTCGACTGCGGCCCTCGTTGTCGGCGGTACAGTGCTGTCGGCTCAGGAACGCAGGGGTGACGGTGGGCTTGCGGTGATCGAAGACAAGAAGGTCCCGAAACGTTTCACTCCTCTTGTCCCTGCCGGCTCTGTCGGGATTTCCCATTTTACGGACCATTGCGTTGCTTGTCAGCTCTGCGTGTCGGTGTGTGAAAATCAGGTGCTGCGTCCGTCGTCCGACCTGTCGAGGCTGATGATGCCTGAAATGTCGTTCGAACGGGGATACTGCCGTCCGGAATGCACGAAATGCGGGGAAGTGTGCCCTGCGGGGGCGATAGCTCCGATAACTGTCGAGGAAAAGAGTTCGAAGCAGATCGGCCACGCCGTATGGCTTGCCGACAACTGTCTTCCATACAGAGGAGAAGCGGAATGCGGAAACTGCGCAAGACATTGTCCGTCAGGGGCGATCATGATGGTGTCATCGGTAGTAGGCAATGACAATTCGCTGAGAATACCTGTAATCAATACCGAAAAATGTATCGGCTGCGGCGCATGCGAATATCTGTGCCCTGCAAGGCCGCTGAGTGCAATATATGTCGAAGGTCATGAAGTCCACAGGACGATTTAATCTTTATTGTCATGGAAAACAAGGAATATAGAAACATATCGAGACGTGATTTTCTGAAAACTGCCGGTGCGGCTGCCGCTGCTGTCGGACTGAGTGGATGTGCGGGCGGTTCCGAGTCTCCTGCGTCTGTCGGCGGAGCGGGGGAGATGACGTACAGGACCAATCATAAGACCGGCGACAAGGTATCCCTTCTCGGATACGGTTGTATGCGTTGGCCCATGAAGCCGGGACCTGACGGGAACGGGGATGTGGTGGACCAGCAGACGGTGGAACGTTTGGTGGATTACGCCATCGAACACGGTGTCAATTATTTCGATGCGGCCCCGGTTTATTGTCAGGGGTATTGCGAAGAATCCACAGGAAAGGCATTGAGCCGGCATCCGCGAGGGGAGCATTATATAGCGACGAAGCTTTCAAACCAGACATTTTACCGGGCCGGCTTGCGCGGAAAGGAGCTTTTGGATGCATCCGTGGGGATGTATCACGAGTCCATGAAGCTGTTCAGAACGGATTATTTAGATTATTATCTTTTCCATTCCCTCGGTTCCAATTTCAATGACCTGAACGGCCGTATTTTCGATTGCGGTGTGGCGGAATATTTTCTGAAAGAACGGGAGGCCGGAAGAATCCGCAATCTCGGTTTCTCTTTCCACGGTGACGTCGAGGTCTTCGATTATCTGCTTCAGAAATCCGGCATAGACTGGGATTTCGTTCAGATTCAGATGAATTATGTGGACTGGAAACATGCTCAGGGAGCGAGCGTCGGCGCCGAATATCTTTACGGGGAATTGGCGAAGCGGAATATCCCTGTCGTGATTATGGAGCCTCTTCTTGGAGGGCGTCTTTCGAACATGCCGTCGCATATCGTGGCCCGTCTGAAGCAGCGGGAACCTCAGAGAAGCGTGGCTTCATGGGCTTTCCGTTATGCCGGGACTTTTCCCGAAGTCCTTACCGTATTGAGCGGAATGACATACATGGAGCATCTGCAGGACAATATTTCTTCGTATTCGCCGTTGGTCCCTTTGAATGAACAGGAATTCGCTTTCCTGTATGATACCGTGGATATGATGATGGATTATCCTACGATACCGTGCAATGACTGCAAATACTGCATGCCTTGTCCTTACGGAATAGATATTCCGGGAGTGCTTCTGCACTACAACAAGTGCGTGAACGAGGGTAATATTGTGGCGGACGAGTCTTCCATGAATTACAGAAAGGCGAGAAGGGCCTTTCTTGTAGGGTATGACCGCAGTGTTCCGAAGCTCAGGCAGGCTGACCATTGCATCGCCTGCAAGGAATGCGTGCCTCTGTGCCCGCAGTCAATAAACATACCGGCAGAAATGCTGAAAATCAATGCTTTTGCCGAAGAACTGAAACGAAGCCGATAAGTCCGGTCGGGACAATAATAATAAAGGGTGGTCCATGAGGGCCACCCTATTTTTATGCTGTCGCTACAGACTTATTCCGCAGGTTTCCTTGCGGCGTACATGATTTTCAATGCCGAGCACCTTCTCAGCTCCTGCTTTACGTCAGTAATGATACCCATTCTGACTGTAGCATCCGCCTTGATGGATACTGTCATGAACTGTCTGTCGATTTCGCTCATTGCGTCACGCTCTGCAGCGATGAAGTCACGGATTTCGTCAACTGTCTTGAATGAATCGTTGAGCTGGATACGTGCATCGGTACCGTACTTGCTCTGGAGGCTTTCGATAGGTGTACCGATATTGATGTAGGAAGTAAGGTCCTTACGCTCCAATTTGGCGATTTCAGTCGCCTCAGGGAGTTTTACGATAACCTTGTTTTCCGTTTCACGCATGCTCGTCGTAACCATGAAGAAGAACAGAAGCATGAACACGATATCCGACATGGATGCCGTAGTAATACCCGGCACCGATCTTTTGTCGCTTCCTCCGAATTTTGCCATAACTATTCTCCTGTATTAATTGTTGGTTACATCCTTTGGCTCTGCCTCAGAGATATTCTGAGGAATTGCGTCCCTTACGATTCTCTGTTTCTCCTCGTCGAGCGAAATGTAGGCACGTCCGAAGTTCGCCTTGGCGAAATCGTCTCGAAGTTCGTTCACTGCCTTTACAAGTTCGTTCTGCACCTTGATATAGGCCTGATAGCTCGTACCACGGTCGTTCTGAAGTGAAATCACACCTCTTGATACCATGCATGTGCCATAGCCCTCTATCTCTTTCGGTGACTTTTCCGGGAGATTCGGATCATTGTTCGGGTTTACAAGGAACTCTTTGATTTTATCTTTCAGTTGGCTGACATCCATCGGTTCGTTTCCTGCAAAAAGTCTGTCTGCGGAGTTGATCCTCACGAGGATGATGTTTCTCCTGTTGACTTTTTGATCCTCCACCTGCTGATTTTCATCCGGGATAGGAGGGAGACGGCGCTGCAGACCGGAATCCTGGTCCATAGTGGTCGTCATCAGGAAGTAGCTCAACAAGAGGAATGCAATATCCGCCGTGGAGCTCGAATTTATTTCTGGAACCTTTTTGCCCATACCGAATGATTATTTGTTGCGAACCGCATCCATGATGACTCCGCCTATGATAACTATGATTGCAGCTCCGCAAGCGAAGTATGTGAGGTTCAGGATTGTGTCTGTTAATTTAAGAGTCATAGCGGGAACTTCCGCTCCAAGGTATCCGACAGCCGGTGTACCCGGTGCCAGTACGTATGCCACGCCGACGATTACCGCTACTACAGCCAATCCGACAAGCATTTTCAGCAGACTCTTCGGATTGTTGATGGCACTGATCGTGATTGCAATGACTACAGTCGCTACAATACCCACGATTGCCAAGGCGTATGCCCAGTACAGCAATGTGTCGACGGCCTTGTCGGTGAAGCCCACAGCGTAGGACCAGATGGCTATCACTGCGCTTACTGCCAACAATACCCACAAAATGTATCTGATGATTTTTCTGTACATTGCAATAAATTATTTTTTGTTCTTGTTCTGGTAGTCAACCAAGATATCCACAAGCGAGATGGAAGCGTCTTCCATGTCGATCGAAAGTGAATCGAGTCTTGAAAGGATGTAGTTGTAGAACACCTGAAGAATAATAGCGACGATCAAACCACCGACGGTCGTGATCAAGGCCACCTTCATACCACCTGCCACAACGTTAGGGGAAATATCACCGGCCATCTGGATAGCGTCGAATGCCTGCACCATACCTACAACCGTTCCCAAGAATCCGAGTGACGGAGCAAGGGAGATGAAGAGGGATACCCAGGTAAGTCCTGATTCCATCTGGCTCATCTGAACGGAACCGTAGGAAACGACAGTCTTTTCAACGACTTCGATACCCTGATCCATGCGGAGGAAACCCTGATAGAAGATACTTGCAACCGGGCCGCGGGTGTTTCTGCAAACTTCCATGGCAGCTTCTACGCCACCTTCGTTGAGAGCTTTCTCAATGCTTGTAAGAAGCTTCTTGGTGTTGGTCTTCGAAAGGCTGAGATAAAGGATTCTTTCGATGGCAACTGCCAGACCGAGGATAAGACACAGAATGATGGAAGCCATAAAGCCAGGACCACCTTCGATGAATTTCGTCTTCAACTGCTGGTGAAGAGGAACTTCTTCGGCAGCGCCTGCCGTGAACGGATTGAACTCCTCATCTGCTGCTTCAGCTGCTGTAGTGTCACCTGCTACGGTAGAATCTGCCACAGCTGCAGTTTCGTTTTCCTGAGCTGAAGCAAACTGAGCAGAAAAAGCTGTCATGGCAATTGCTGCCAGAAATATGAAAAACTTTTTCATAATTGTTGTTTGTGTTTAATTAATAATGTATCAGTTTGTTAAAATTAATTCGTGCTACGATTGATTCATGGTTTACCATAAAACCTGTGCAATTTAGTAAATAATTTTCATATAGCAAGCATTTATTTGCTTATTTCTCCTCTTAAATTCATGTCGAGCATCTGTCTTACCTCGTCGTTGCTTTCGTAATTTCCCATCAGATGGAAGAGTTTCGCCAATGCGCTTTCCACCGTAATGTCCCTGCATCCTATCACTCCGGCATCCTTGAGTTTTTTCCCCGTAGCGTAAAGATCCATGTCGACGGTCCCGGCGAGACACTGGGTCACGTTGACGAGAATCTTGTCCATGGCGATCGCTTCCCGGACGATGTCGAGAAACCATTCTTTCGACGGGGCGTTCCCAGAGCCGTAGGTCTCCATGATGACCGCACGGGTTTCCTCTCCGCACAGGATGTTCCTGACGACCTGCGGAGTGATTCCGGGATGGATTTTCAGGACCGAGACCCGGGTGTCTAACAGTGGCATGGCCTTTACCTTGCATTCCGGGTCATCCGGATAACGGATATTTGCCCTATTATATTTAATATGTATGCCGGCTTCGGCGAGCAGAGGATAATTCTCGGATCGGAAAGCCCGGAAATTGTCGGAATTGACCTTGGTGGTCCTGTTGCCCCGCATCAGCATGTTGTCGAAGCAGATGCAGACTTCAGGGACGAGGGCATGCCCATCATCGTCCTTGGCTGCGGCGATTTCAACCGATGATATGAGGTTTTCCTTGCCGTCCGTCCTCGCCACGCCTATCGGCAGCTGGCTTCCCGTGAAAATCACCGGTTTCGACAGCTTGTCGAGCATGAAACTCAATGCCGAGGCCGAATATGCCATAGTATCCGTCCCGTGCAGGATTACAAAACCGTCGTAGTCATCGTATTTTTCCTCTATCAGCAGTGCAAGCGACTGCCAGAGGGACGGCTCCACGTCTGACGAGTCTATGATTTTTTCGGAAACGAAGGAATCGATCCTGTATGCGAACTTTCCGAGTTCCGGTACTTCCGCGAGAATCTGGCTGAAATCGAATGGTTTCAGGGCCATGTCCGCTGGGTCCATTTTCATTCCTATCGTTCCTCCTGTATATATAAGAAGTATGGAGGCTTTTTTCCGTTCGCTGTCTATAAACAATTTCATGGCAGGAGAGAGAAAAGTTTTCTTGCGTTGGCGGAAGTCCTTTCAGCCACTTCCTCTACGGATATTCCCTTGATTTCAGCTACTTTGGCGGCTATGAGCGGAATATTTGAACTGTCGTTCCTTTTTCCGCGGTAGGGTACAGGGGTCAGGTATGGGGAATCGGTCTCGAGGACAATCCTGTCCATGGGTATGTCTTTCAGTACGGTGGCTATGGATGCGTTTTTGTAGGTGACCACGCCGCCTATGCCCACGTACCAGTCTCCGAGCGTCTGAAGACGTCGGAAGGTCTCGATGCTGCCGCTGAATGCATGGAAGACACCTCTCGGCTCCATCTTCCTGCACTTTTCCAGAACCTCGAGAATGGGTCCGGTAGATTCGCGGGAATGTATGATGAGTGGAAGATCCCTTTCGTGGGCGAATCTTATGTGCCGTTCCAATGACAGTTTCTGTTCCTCCACGAATTCCTTGGACCAGTAGCAGTCCATACCTGTTTCTCCTACGGCGTAGATTTTCCTGTCCGCATATTCCGACATTTTTTCGTATTCGGCTTCCCATCCGGCGTCTATCGATGTAGGGTGCAGGCCTAAGGAGGGGAAGAGGAGGTCGGGGTGCAATGAAGCGAGCGAAAACATCCTTTCGCGGGTGCTGCTGTCTATGTCCGGGAAAATAATGCGGGAAATTCCGGCTTCCGTGATTTTCCCGAGGACAGCCTCAATGTCACCGTCGAAGGCTTCGTCGTATAAATGGGCGTGGGTATCTGTAAAGTTCATATTCGGGACGGAAAATTTCCGTTATCCTGCAAATTTACATATTTTTCTCATTGATTGAACATCTTTGCATAATATCTACAGTCAGAAAACCGTCTGATTCCAATATTCCGGCGATTGCGGCGGTTTCATTGAAAGGAATACCCGTCTCGGCTGCTATTTCATGCAGTGTAATTCCGGTTTTCCGGGCCACGGCATCCATGATTCTTTCCGCAGTTCTTCCATTGCCGTTCAGGTGCGCTCCCGGATATGACCTGCCTGGGGTTTCTATGGAGGGCCGGTGTTTTCCGAAACGGTAACCGAGACTTGAGACAAGAGTGTCGCAGGATGTTATCGGAGCTGCAATTCCCTTGGCTACAAGCATGTTGCAGCCTTCCGAGCAGGAGTCTCCAAGTCTTCCCGGCAAGGCATATACGTCCCGGGAATAGGAAAAGGCATAGTTTGCCGTAATCAGACCTCCGCCCTTTATTTTCGATTCTATGAGGATTGTGGACTTGGACAGCCCGGCTATGATGCGGTTCCTTCTTGAAAAATTGGTTCTGAATACGGAAGTTCCGAAAGGGAAGTCGGACACAATGGCGCCTTTCCCGTCGGCGATCATCCTTTCGGCGAATGAGTCATGGTATCTCGGGTATATGCGGTCAAGGCCGGCGGGAAGTACGGCTATGGTCCGTAGTCCGCATCCGGCCGCCTCAATATGGGCGGTAATGTCGGTCCCGAAAGCCAGGCCGCTGACTATGACAGGCTGTTGTGCCGTATCGGCCAAGGCATGTATTATGGACTTGCAGGTGCTTTTTCCGTATTCTGAAATGTTTCTTGTTCCTACTACGGCAATGAAGTCGTTTCCGGAAAACAGTTCCTCTGCCGGAATCCTGCTTCTGACATACAGTCCTGCGGGGGCGTCTTCGCATTCCGAGAGGAGTTTCGGGTAGGCCGGTTCGTTGATGCAGATGAAAGTGCATCCGTATTTTTCCGCCGTATTCAGTTCCTTTTCTGCCGCATCGAGTGCTGCTGGGGTGATTTTCGCACTGATTTTGGAATACGGGCCGAAAATCTCGGCCTTTTCCTTTTCATTCAGCCTGAAGACCGCTGCGGCTGAATGGAGGTTGGCGATAAGGGTCCTTACAATCGCCGGTCTGTGGCCGAGAACCATGTTAAGGGCGCAGACACAGATTCTTTCTTCGTCAGGGTTGAGCATTTTTTGTTTGCAAGGTAGCAAGGAAACGGATAAAAAACCATGATCCTTTATCAGAAGGGTCATGGTTTTTCTTTTTTCGACGGAATTTTCTTTTTCTGTCGTCCTGACCGACGGGCAACGCCCGGAGTGGAAGGACCTGCCTCCTCAAGCATGCTTTCCTGTCACCTCGAGCCGTCAGACGGGAGGTCTGTTGACAAAGGCAGATTCTTCGGCTCCGGTCCTTCGGACCTTCGCTCAGAATGACACCTCTGCCCAAAATGACACCTTCGCTCGGAATGACACCGGGTCAGATGATGAGGAGGGCGTCGCCGTACGGGCCGAACTTGTAGCCTTCCTTCAGGGCGGTATCGTATGCCTTCATGACATTCTCGTATCCTCCGAAAGCGGCCACTGACATGAGCATGGTGGAGCATGGGAGATGGAAATTCGATACGATGGCGTCGGGAATGGCAAAGCGGTACGGCGGGAAGATGAACTTGTTCGTCCATCCGTCGTAAGGAATCACTTCGTCGTATGTGGTGACGTATGTTTCAAGAGCACGCATCACTGTAACTCCTACTGCGAGCACCTTGTGCTTCTCCCTCTTGGTGCGGTTGATGATGTCTGCGGCCTCTTCGGTGATTATCATGCGCTCGGAGTCCATCTTGTGCTTGGACAGGTCCTCGACATCGACGGAACGGAAATGTCCTATGCCCATGTGGAGCGTGATGAATGTCTTGTTGATGTCCTTGAGAATCATTCTGTTGAACAGTTCCCTGCTGAAATGTAGACCTGCAGCCGGAGCCGATACTGCACCTTCATGCGCAGCGAATATCGTCTGGAAATTCTCTGCGTCCTCTGGAGTCACGTGGTCTTTCACGAATTTCGGTACGGGAGTCTCGCCGAGTGCATACAATGCATGTTTGAATTCTTCGTACGGACCGTCGTAGAGAAATCTCAATGTCCGGCCGCGGGAGGTCGTATTGTCGATTACTTCAGCCACAAGGCTTTCATCGTCACCGAAATACAGCTTGTTCCCGATACGGATCTTACGGGCCGGGTCCACTATGACATCCCAAAGCCTCTGCTCCCTGTTCAGCTCGCGCAGCAGGAAGACTTCGATGTCCGCCCCGGTCTTTTCCTTGTTCCCGTAGAGCCTTGCGGGGAAGACCTTGGTATCGTTCAATACGAAAGTGTCGCCCTTTTCGAAATAATCTATGATGTTTTTGAATAACTTGTGCTCGATTTCTCCGGTTTTCCTGTCGAGGATCATGAGTTTGCATTCATCCCTCCATCTCGGAGGCTCGGACGCTATCATATCCTTCGTGAGATTGAATTGGAATTGTGAAAGTTTCATGTCTTGACGTCAGTTCTTGTTTATCTTCGCATGTCAAATTTTTACGACGCACTTTATTATACGAAATTTTTTTCTTTTTGTTTCATTCTGCCCTGAAAAATCTGTCAAAAAGCAAAAAAATCATATTTTCGCTTCCTTGAAGACCTCGAGAATCGACGGATAAGTGTTGATGAGGAAATTCGGGAGGGACGATTTGGCGACCCATGCGGCCTTGGAGATGTCTTCTTCGGTCTGCGGGGTCAGTTCTGTAGGTATGTCGTACAGCATGTCGTACCACCATGTGTGTTTCAGATGCCAGATGCCGTCCCTGCGGTAGCAATGGTCGGTAATGCAGATAAGGCCGCCCACCGAAAGTTCTTCGACTCCGGTTTCCTCCTGCACTTCACGCAGGGCGGTGGTGCGCATGTCCTCCCCGTTTTCATGATGTCCCTTGGGAAGATCCCACAGTCCGCTTCTTTTGATGAGGAGAAAGTCCCCGCGTCTGTTCCTTACAAGGCCTCCGGCAGCCTCCACTTCCTTGAATTCCCTGCAAATCTTCCTGTAGACATCCTCCGTGTCCTCTGCCGGAATATAGATTCTGGCGAGTGAAGACGAGGTTTCGAACATGCTTATGAGTCCGCCGATACCGATGTTCTCGCCGAGGCTGAACTGTACGGCGTTGGGGTCCGTCAGAGCCTGTTCGTATGGCGGGCAGATTATTATACATCTCTTTTCTATGTATATCTTGTGCATTTTCCGTGTTTAATTATTATCTTTGCATGATTCGCCTGCAAATATAATAATTGGCGTGAGTTGGATAATCAAAAATTTCAATAATATGGAAACAGTCGAAAAATCCGTCGCAAAATCCCTGTTGGACATCAAGGCCGTGCTTCTGAGTCCCGACAAACCTTTCACATGGGCCTCGGGCTGGCTTTCTCCGATATATTGCGACAACAGGAGAATATTGTCATATCCTGAAATAAGGGAAAACGTATGCCGCCTCATGGCCGACATCATCCTGAAGAAGTATCCTGATGTTGAGGTGATTGCCGGAGTGGCTACAGGTGCCATCGCACACGGCATGCTGATAGCCCATCTGCTCGGAAAACCGTTTGTCTATGTGAGGCCGAAGCCGAAGGACCATGGTACAGGCTCACAGATTGAAGGCATCATCGGCAAAGGTGCCAAGACGGTCATAGTGGAGGATCTGATTTCCACTGGGCAAAGCAGCCTTGCCGCAGCAACGGCACTGACACAGGCCGGGGCCGAGATTCTTGGGATGGTAGCCATATTTTCATACAATTTCAATCAGTCCCGCAGGGCGTTTGAACTGGCGAACATCGAGCTGACAACCCTGACGAATTACGATGCCCTCATAGATGTGGCTGTCCACACTGGATATATCAGGAAAGAGGATGAGGATCTTCTGAAGGAATGGAGGTTTTCACCGTCCACATGGGGAAAATAAATACGTGGGGAAATAAAAGAGAGTTATGGCTACTGAAATCAAGAGCAGGCATGCTGTAGTGTCACGTGCGCCGTATGAGTTGTATATGGCGTTCGTGGACATGAGGAACTTCCTCCGCTTCATCCCGGACGAGAAAAAGGAAGGGGTGACTGCCGACTACGACTCCATCAGGGCTGTGGTGCAGGGATTCGACGTAGGTATGAAAATCGTAAACCGCGTCCCTTATTCAAGAATAGATTTTCAGGATGACGGGGCGCCGTTCCAATTCGGCATGACGATGCATTTCGATCCTGCCGACATGCCCGGGAAGACGGATTTCCACATAGATTTTTCCGCTGAACTGAACTTCATGATGAAGATGATGCTCGGTTCGAAACTCCAGCAGGGACTTGACAGGATAGTGACGTCATTGGCCGAGGCTTCGGAAGGTAAAATGCCGGAAGGTTTCGACAGTTCATGGTATGAAAACCGTCAGTGACGATTTCAGAAGGCTGCTTGAAGAAGCGATAGGGGCGGAAAATGCCTCCGTCGCTTTTTCTGCTTTCGGACGTCCTGCATCCGTATCGGTGAGGATCAATCCTTTCAAGCATTTCCGCACCTTTGACGATGCTGTTCCGGTACAATGGTCCGAGTACGGGTATCTCCTGTCTGAAAGACCGGTTTTCACCCTTGATCCGCTGTTCCATGCCGGAGCCTATTATGTGCAGGATTCGTCGGCAATGTATGTCGGCAAGGTATTCAGGGATGTCCTGAAAGAGCGGTTTGCAGAACATCGTGGAATCTTGAGGGTTCTCGACCTGTGTGCCGCACCGGGCGGCAAGACTACGGATATCGCAGCTTCCCTGAGGAGTTTCTGCGGTGACGCCTTCATCCTTGTATCGAATGAAATCATGAAAAGCAGAGTTTCTGCGCTGTCGGAAAATGTCGCCGTGTGGGGAGACCCCAACGTAATGGTTACCTCCGACGACCCTTCGGCCTTTTCAAGGTTGAAAGGATATTTCGACATCATCGTGGCGGATGTGCCGTGTTCCGGAGAAGGCATGTTCCGCAAGGAGCCGGAAGCCGTCGCCCAATGGTCTGCAGACAATGTCAGGCTGTGTGCAGCCCGCCAGAAACGTATTGTTGCGGATGTAATCCCGGCATTGGCTGACGGGGGAGTCCTGATATATTCGACCTGCACGTTCAACGGATACGAGAACGACGGCAATGTGGCATGGGCGGCTTCGGAATTCGGATTGGACGTCCTTTCACAGGGCAGGGAACCGGAACATGAAGGCATAATCCGCACGGAATACGGATACGCTCTCGTCCCGGGTTTCGTGCCGGGAGAAGGCCAGTACTGCTCCGTCCTTGCAAAGCCGGGGAAAAGGGAAAGGCAGGAATGCAGGATGCCAAAGGAAAAGCCGGTCAAGGTACCGGACGAAATACGCAGACATGCAGGCAGCCTGTTTGACAGGCCTGTGATAGTGTGCTGCAGAGGAAGCATGATAAAGGCTGTTCCGGAAAACATTTACGGAGACGTGTCGGCACTGGAATCCGTCCTGCATTCCGTCGCTTCAGGATGTGCCGTGGGAGAGATGAAAGGGAAGGACTTCGTTCCAGCCCCGGATTCGGCGCTTTCATGCATGCTTTCAGCCGGCGCATATCCCGAAACGGAGACTGACAGGGATACGGCCCTTGCATTTCTCCGGAAGGACAACATCGTCCTGCAGGACTGCAGTCCCGGCTATAATATTGTAAAGTATTGCGGAGCAAGGCTCGGATTCGTCAAGAATCTCGGCCGCAGATGCAACAATCTTCATCCGCAAGCTAGAAGAATAAGAATTACTACAGATAGAATGATATAATCATGAATTGCAGATTTTTATTTGTCATGACGGCGTTTCTTGCCATATCGGCAGTCACAGGCGCACAGAACAAGGAAGAGGAATCGGAAAAACTGTCCAAAAGATATGATCTGGTGGTATCCAAACTCGGATACGACGGTGTCGGAGTGGAGACCATTCTCAACGAGTGGGAGAAAGTCGATTCCCTGAATCAGAAAATGCTTGTGGCAAGGTACAATTACTATCTCACCAAGTCGCAGGACAATCAGGTGGTGACAAAGGACAGTGACAAATACCTCGGCATGAATCCTCTCCTGTCGTTGAAGGATTCTACAGGTAAAAGCGTATATTATTATCAGGAAACGTTTTATGACGATTCACTCTTTTCCATGGCCATGAAATCATTGGACAAGGTCATTTCCGTTTATCCCGACAGGGTGGATCTGAGGTTCATGAAGGCGGCGTCTCTCGTGTCATACGAGAAAGACAGCCCCGACATGGCGCTCTCAGTGCTTTCCGATATAATCGACATGGATGCCAAGGGAACGAAAAAATGGGAATATCCGGGTCAGGAAATGACCGGAGAACTGTTCAGGACCGTAATACAGGAATATTGCCAGACCTTCTATCTCATAGGTTCCATGTCTTCGTACGAGGCTTTCAGGAAATTGTCCGAAAAAATGAATTCCATATATCCGAAGGATCCGGTTTTCCTGTCTAATCTCGGGTCATATTATTTTGTGGTGGCAAAGGACTATAAAACCGCCGGAAAATATTATGACAAGGCCCTCAAGGCCAATCCGGATTTCTATCCGGCAATCAGCAACTGCATACTGATGGCCCGCCGCTCAGGCAATCTCAAGTCGGAACGGAAATACCTGAAGATGATGGTGGAACACGGTCCCGAGAACGAAAGCAAGTCCGCCCGAATCAGGCTCAGCGCTCTTGAGAAGAAGAAATAAGGTCGAGTTCCTTTCTCCTCCTGTAGAGTTGCCATGAATTGAAGATATTGTGCCAGATGCAGTAGAAGCCTCCGGCTACGGATGTTATGGGTGACATGAACGTATAGCCCATCCAGATGGCGAAGACGGTGTTTTTCTGTCCCAAAGACTGACCGGCACTGATTGCGTCCCCGTATTTCTTCCCGATTTTCTTCCCCACGGAAAACTGCAGTACACAGCATATCAGTGAGACAAGTCCGAGTCCGGCTTCAAATATCCATGAAACGTCACTGTGTACGATGGATCGCATCGTAACGGCTATGGCCAAGGTAAGTGAAACCGCCCAGATATAAAACGGAAGGTTTTCGAAACGCAGCAGCCACGTATGGAAACGCGGCATGGTGTATCTGACTATGAATGCGAGGAGACAGGGGGCAATGAGCAGGGGGAAGACCTGTGCGAGAATGAGTCCGGCTGCAGAAATAAAGGAAATGCCTTCGACAGGATGAACGAACGGGATGAGGGCTGGGACCACGACCGAGACGGCGAGGTTTATAAGAATGGTGTAAGTGGTCAGCCCGGCCATGTTGCCTCCGAGTTTTCCGGTGACTACGGCAGCGGCTGTGGCCGTAGGGCAGATAAGGCACAGCATCGCCCCTTCGACGAGCACGCTCCCTTCGAAATCCGGAAGCAGGATAAGGATGCCGGCAAGGGCTGAAAATGACAGGACCTGGAACGCTATCAGCCATATATGCCATTTGCGCGGCCGCATGTCGTGCGGCGGTATCCTGCAGAAGGACAGGAAGAGCATGGCAAAAAGCATGACAGGTTGTGCGACGGCCGTGAATTTCTGAAGATACGGTCCTGCCGGCGACAGGGCCGGAATACTGTCGTAAATGAGATAAGACGCAATGCCTGCGGCAATTGCAAGCGGCAAAGTCCAGTTCCTGACGAATTTTATAGTTCTTTTTCCGATACCCATCCCCGTTCAGTTTGAAATTCAGTGCCCAAATATACGCAGAAGCAACCAAGGTTGCAATATGGCCGAGGCGCAACAGTATATGTGACCAAGGGTCAAAATATAATTATTTTCTCAAAAAGAGCAGTTTATGTCGGATTATATTTATCTTTGCAGGATATGTACAAGAGAAAAATTGAAACGAATGAATAAAGCAGCTTGTATAATGGCAGTGACCGTAATGGCAATGTCAGCATGTAAGACGGAGGAGACAAAGACTCCTGCCATAGATCTGACCAATCTTGATACCGAAGTCCTCCCTTCCGAGGATTTCTACCGTTATGCCACCGGAGGGTGGATGAAAAAGAATCCGCTGAAACCTGAATATGCCCGCTACGGGGTTTTCAATGTCCTTGCCGACAATAATGAGAAGCGGCTTTCGGAACTTTTCAATGAAGTTTCCGCATCAGCTCCCGTTCCGGGAAGCGACGGACAGAAAATATCCGACCTGTATAAGATGGGACTCGATTCTGCAAGGCTGAACAGAGAGGGAGCTGCTCCTTTGGCCAAGGGCCTGGCCCAGATAAACGGGATAACGGACCGTCGTTCCATGATGGAGGTGATTGCCGGGATGCATTCCTGTGCGGATTTTCCGTTCTTCTCGGCGGACGTAATGTCGGACATGGCCGACAGTGATGTCAATGTACTTTATTTCTCCCAGTCCGGTCTCGGAATGTCCGACAGGGATTATTATCTGAATCCTGAGGATTCCCTGCTGAAAGCGGGATATGCATCGTATCTTGAAAAGATATTGGGACTTGCAGGCGTGGAAGATGCCGGAAAGGCTGCAGAAGACGCCATGACCGTGGAGAATGCCATTGCAGAAGCTTCGTGGTCGAGCGTGGAGCTGCGCGATGTCCTGAAATCATATAATCCGATGACCACGGCGCAGTTGAAGGAAACCTATCCGAACATAGATTTCGGTTCGTGGTTCAGGTCTGTCGGTATGGATGAGCAGGAGAAGGTGATAGTCAGCCAGCCGTCATATTTTTCGGCCCTTGACACCCTTTTCAATACCATGGATATCAAAGTCCTGAAAAATTATCTCGTCACGCAGTACATTTCCGGGGCATGCCAGTATCTGAGTGATGATTTCTATGCCGCATGGTTCGACTTTTTCCAGAAGCAGATGGCCGGAGTCGAGGCTCAGAAACCGAGGTGGAAAAGGGCATTGGCAGTAGCAGATGCCGTCGTACCGGAGGCCGTGGGCCGTCTTTATGTGGAAAAATATTTCCCTGAAGAGCAGAAGGCGATGGTCAGCGGGATGGTCGAGAACATAAGGACTGCACTGAAGGAGCATATCGATTCTCTCGAATGGATGAGCGACAGCACCAAGGAAGTGGCGATAGCGAAATTGGAGGCTTTTACTCCGAAAATCGGCTATCCTGACAAGTGGAAGGATTATTCCACGCTTATCATAAATCCGACACTTTCATATTGCGACAATGTGCGCAATGCATCGAGATGGATGATGGCCGACAATTATTCGAGGGCAGGCAAACCTGTCGACAGGACAGAGTGGCTCATGAGTCCTCAGACGGTCAACGCCTATTACAATCCGACGACCAACGATATATGTTTCCCTGCAGCGATTCTCCAGCCGCCTTTTTTCAATCCGGATGCGGATGATGCGGTGAACTACGGAGCCATCGGCGTCGTGATAAGTCACGAGATGACCCACGGGTTTGACGATCAGGGCCGGCATTTCGACAAGGACGGAAACATGACCGACTGGTGGACGGAGGCCGATGCCGCAGCATTCAAGGCCAAGACGGATATTCTTGTAGCGCAGTTCGATTCAGTGGATGTGCTGCCGGGGCTGAAAGCCAACGGAGCCCTGTGTCTTGGCGAGAACATTGCCGATCAGGGCGGTCTGAGAGTCGCCTACACGGCATTGCAGAATTCATTCGGAGGAGTGCATCCTGAGCCGATAGACGGGTTCACGGCAGAGCAGAGGTTCTATATTTCGTATGCTACCATATGGGCCATGAATATTACGGATGAAGAAAAGGCCCGCCTTACGAAATTGGACGTTCATTCCCTTGGAGAAAACAGGGTGAACGTGACCCTGCGCAATCTTCAGACATTTTTCGATGCCTTCGGTATCGGCGAAGGTGACGGGATGTACCGTCCGGAAGAGGAACGTGTGGTAATCTGGTAACGACAGGTCCCGATTTTTATGAAGGCCGAGCGCTTCATTGCCGGAAAACTGAAATTCAGGGGCAGAATAGCGATGTTCTGCATAGCTGTCAGTTTTTTCGTAATGATAGTGGCTGTGGCCGTTTCCACCGGTTTCCGCGATGCGGTAAGGGACGGAATTTCGTCCGTGTCGGGAGATGTGATGATAGCTCCCGCAGATCTCGGATACATGACCGGCAGCAGTCCGATAGAAAGGAATCCTACCTATCTTCCCAAGGTGGAAGCGGAAAAGTGTGTGAAATCCGTAATTCCTGTAACATACCGTGCCGGAATAGTCAAAAACGGGGACAGGATACAGGGCGTTCTTTTCAAGGGAATTCCGGGTGATCTTCCCGGACAGCAGCCTTCCGATTCACTGCCTTCACTTGCCGTCTCGGTCCCGTCTGGACTTTCTGATATTCTCGGTACGGGTGAAGGTGACGAACTTCTTTCCTATTTTGTCGGGGAAAAGGTACGGGTGCGCAAGTTCAGGGTAGTTTCCGTCTATGAAAGCATGCTCGATTCGGACGACATGTTGGTGGTCTATGCCCGGATGTCCGATATCCAGCGCCTTAACGGATGGAGCCAGGAACAGGTGTCGGCATTCGAAATCCTGTTGGCAGACGGCTGCAGGACTGAAGACGGCATCAGGGAGGCTACGTCGGATATCGGAGCGCTTACAGCAGCCTATGCGGGGGAAGACGAGGCGTCAGTAGTCTGTACGTCGTCGGTTTCGGATTATCCTCAGTTGTTTGACTGGCTCAATCTGCTTGATTTCAACGTATTTTTCATATTGGTCCTCATGACCCTCGTAGCCGGCTTCAATATGATTTCCGGACTGCTGATCCTGCTTTTCGAAAACATATCACTGATTGGGACTCTCAAGGCACTCGGAATGACGGACAGGTCGATAGCGGAGGTTTTCCTGCGTGTTTCCTCCTCCCATGTCCTGAAAGGGATGTTCATTGGGAATGCCCTTGCCTTTCTTTTCTGCATCATCCAGTCCTCCACAGGTATCCTCACCCTTGATCCTGCCAATTATTTCGTGTCGGAAGTCCCCGTAAGCATCGATTATCTCAAGGTCCTTGCAGCCGACATTGCCGCCTATGCGGCGATAATGCTCCTGTTGCTGCTTCCTTCGATGTTCATAGCAAAAATAGACCCCGCCAAAACAGTCAGGATGAACTGATTGCCGTGGCGGGGCACATTCAAAGTCTTGATTTTCTATCAGGCAGGGCAGATTTCACAGAATGCGGAGTATATCCGCATGATATTGTCCACGTAGTTGATGGTTTCGGTCCCGTTGAACCTGCCGAATTTCACACATTCCACTTCCAATATCGAACTTTTGCGCATTTCCGGTATGACCTGAAGAATATCCTCCCATTTGGTATTGTCAAGATTCCTTGAGGCTGCGAAATTCCTGCAGTCGGCGATCCTGCCTTCACCTGCATTGTACGAGGCAAGGACGAACTTGATTTTTTCTTCCTCTGTCATTCCGGCATTCCTGTACATGTTCTCCAACCGTCTGATGTGCATCGTGCCGGCCTTGATGTTTTCCTCGGGATTGAGGAGGTCTTCGATACCGTAGGCCTTGGCCGTTGCCGGCATTACCTGCATCAGTCCTGTAGCGCCCCTGTGCGAGCGGGTGTCTATCGAGAATTTGGATTCCTGATAGATGAGGGCTGCAAGCATCCTCCAGTCCCAGTCGATTTTGCCCGCATATTCCTTGATCAGTTTATCGTACGGGCTCAGGCACGTGACTGTGCGGCCTTTTGCAAGAGCATAGAACGGATCGGCTCCTGTATTGTTGTACTTCTTCCAGAGCCTTTCGTATTCTTCGGATTTCGAAAACCGGGCTATCCAGTTGTTCAGTTCCTTTACCTTTACAAGGTCTTTCCTGTTAACCGCCCATACGGTGTTGTCAAGCCTGCGGGAGAGTATGATTTCCTCGTCATCGATTTCTTCCGACTCTGAAATCACCACTATGTCCACCTTGCCTGACTTGAGAGAATCCGCCCAGTCGTAATCCTTTCCTGCGGTGTATATCGCAATGTCCTTGGCATCTACAGCTTCGGAAAATTCCGACAACAGGGCGTAGCTGAATCCCGTCTTGTATCCGGCACCGGCAGGCTTTGACCTGTCGATGTCTATAACGCATCTGACGGATTTCCCTTCGAATGTCTCGTCGGGACCGGCCGTATCCACGGCCTTTGAATTTTCATTTAGCGTCACCGTTCCGAAAATCAATGCGAATGCAATGACATATCTGAACAATGAGCGCACTTTGCTTTTTATCATCTTCTTTGTCCTCCGTTTTGTCCGGAACTCATGTTGTCTCCGGACGAAATGCCGCTTCTGAGTGAGGCATTTCTGTTGGGTTGTACATAGAACGGCCAGAAAATTCCTACTTTGAATGTCTGCGGCGGTCTGATGTAGTGATGGGCGCTGAAATAGTCAGCGGACCTGTTCGGCCAGCCCATACCCAGATTGATGGCCTTGATGAAGATGCAAGCCCTTTTCCATTGTATGTTTACGAACACGTCTATATAAGGACAGTTGCCGTAAAGTTCCTCGTTCTGATTGTGGAACAGACCAAGAGCAGGGCTGTATGCAGGGGCGTGCCATTTGGTAGTGTAGGTGGCGTTCGCTCCCAACTGCATCTGCATGACATTCCTGACCACATTGAACTGGAAATAGTATCTCAGATTCAATGCAAGCATAGGCAAAGGCAGCACTTCTTCGTTGGAAGACAGCTGGAACAATGCCTGATGGTCGAAGTGGAATCTCCATAGCCTGAAATTCTTCATGACAGAAGCTGTCATGACGCTCATTGGTACTTCGTTTTGTCTTATCGTTCCGTGGTAGTCGTAGTATATGTTGTTGCCAAGCAAGGCGTAACCGAATCCTGCACTGAGGTCCCATGCAGGAATGTTGAGGCTGGCCTCGATCTTGGTCGTGGATATTTTACCGAAATCGTTGTCCCACCAGTAGTGGTTCGTGTGCATGTGCTGTTCGTAGTAGTCCGGTTCCTTCAGACTCGTTTCGAAATGCACGTTCAGATTGAGGGGACTGTTCCTGTATCTTCTGAACGGGAAGAAATTGACCGACAGGTTGGCATTTATGAAAAAGTCGTTGATTTCACTGCCGAGGAAAGTGTATCTTCCTGTCGCATCCCATTTTATGTATTTCTTCAACTGCCCCTGTGCGCCTGCATACAGATACAGCGAATTTCTTACCACGTTTCCGGACGGCCTGAGGTAGCTCGTCCTGTCGAAGTCGTAGTAATTCAGAAGCTTGTCTCCTATTCCAACGTCCAATTTGGAAACAATTCCGTCGCTCGACCATGGCTGGAGTCTCAGGAATATCCTGTTGTCCAATTTCATTACCCTCAGGGAATCGTAGGACGAGGTAGGGTTGAGGAAGAAATTGTTGTCGTACAGTTCCCGTCCGGCGGTGTTCGTCATCGGAATATTGTCCTGATAAGTTTTCGTATAGGCTGAATATTCGGACGAATGGCCGATGAACGCCGTGGTGACGTCGTTGTCGATGGTGTCTTTCGCAGCTTCTTCGGCGGCAGCCTTTTCCATTTCCATGGCAAGATAGTCCGCTATCGCAATGCTGTCTCCGCTTGCCATGAGGCTGTCCCTGTAGGCTTCTTCGGCCTTGCGGGCCTTTCGTTTGCCTTTGCCCAAATCGTGGAGGAAGGAAAACGGTATCCTGTACGACTGGTCGAGGAATACGGTGTTTTTCTTTATTTTCGTGCTTGCGTCGCTGAGTCTCACCTCTATTTCACGGGAGTCTACGGTGGTATCCCTTATCCAGAAATTGTCGATTATACCTCCGTTTTCGCTTTTCTCGATTTTGTTGTAGATATATCCGGCGTGCATCGTATAGCGTTTGCCGATATAGTTGGTGGCGGCGACGAATGTACGGTTGTCGGTATCTTCGTTTCTGAGTATTCCGTTCCCTCCGAATCTGTCGTATTCGAGGGTGAGGTTCAGTTCAGGAAGAATGTTCTGGGTAGTCATTACCCTGACGTTGGTCTCTTCCTTTTCCGTATTGCCGAAAAGGGTTCCCCAGTAGGCGAGTTCGGTGTACGGTGTCTTGGTGTTGTACATCGGCAGCGACTCGGGGGTGTAATTATATATAAGGTATGGCGTGTAGAACGGCACGTTTTCGGCGGATTCCCGTTTGAAGAAATCGTAAGTCTCTACAGGAGAGCCTACTACGCCGAGATAAGTGGCGTTGACGTCATTCCTCATGAAAGGATAGTCGTAGAAATAATGGTTGTAGGAGGTATCAATCGGCTGGAGCTCCATGCTGTTGAAGTATCTTTCATGCGTCCATGTTATAAGACGTTTGTACTTCATGGAATCCGGGAGGGCATAGGTCTCGAGAATCCTCGGAGTGTTCTGGATAATGCTGTCCTTTATCGCCCGCAGGCTGTCTTTCCGGCGGAGAATGCTGTCCACTTCGATCATTTTCTGCGCCGTTTTCAGCTCGGCCAGATATTTTTTCTTCTCCTTTCTCGTCATTGAGTTGAACCGTGCGATGGAATCGAGGTATGCCGTCTCGGCCGAGTCCTTGACATAGAGGGAATCGAATCTGTGCAGTTCGAGCGTATCGCCGGCATTCATGAGCGAATCCCTGAGATTCATCCTTGTCAGGGAATCCTTCAGTGCAATGTAATATTTGAACTTGAGGGAATCGGTGTATCTCAGCGAATCCGGAACAATTATGGTGTCCGCTGCGGACAATGAATCAACTTTCTGCAATGAATCCGCTGCCGTCAGAGTATCCGGCGCAGGAAGTGAATCCGCTGTCGCAACGGGATTTTTTTCCGCAGCAGGAGAGTCCGTCGCTGCGGTAGTATCCGGAGTAGAAAAGAATGCATCAAACGCAACGCTGCGTTTGGCATCGATACCGAATGAAGTGACTGCTGCAAAACATGTCAGCAATGTCGGAAACCATATTTTTGACAATAGGCTCTTCATATCAAGCCCGCAAAGATATGGATAAATTTTTGAAATGGCAAATAATTTAGTATCTTAGCACTTTTAATGTCAGACCGAATGGCACTTTCAATGGAAAAATCCGGCACTTCGGTGCAACTCGTGAAATTGTATGAATCATATACCGGGCAAGCTCCCGACGGTATTTCCCTGTTGTCTTCATCCGGCAGCCACAGAAAATATTACCGTATCTCCGGCGGCGGAACGTCCATGATCGGAGTTTCGGGCATCGATCCCCATGAAAACAGGACATTTTGTGAAATCGCACGTCACTTTGCTTCCAAAGGCATACATGTTCCCGAAGTTTATGCCGTGAGCGGGGATGACATGTTCTATCTGCAGGAGGATTTGGGAGATGAAACCCTTTTCAACAGAATTTCCGCCGGCAGGATGTCAGGGCGGTATTCCAAGACGGAAACAGCCCTGATAGCGGATACCGTGCGGCAGCTTCCGGTCATTCAGATAGAAGGGGCTGACGGCCTCGATTTCAGGAAATGCTATCCCAAGGAGTCCTTTGATTCCATGTCGGTGATGTTCGACCTGCATTATTTCAAATACTGTTTCCTGAAAAATACGGGTATCGATTTCAACGAGGTCCTTTTGGAGGAAGATTTCGGCAAGTACGCGGAAATGCTGCTTTCCTGCCCGGGAGATGCTTTCATGTACCGGGATTTCCAGTCTCGCAATATACTGATGAAAGGCGATGTACCGTATTTCATAGATTTCCAGGACGGTAGAAAGGGCCCTGTGTACTATGATCTCGCTTCTTTCGTATGGCAGGCAAGGTCCGCATTCCCGGACAGTATGAGAAAGATGCTTGTTTCCGAATACATTGCATCCATGAGGCGCTACGGCGACCTTGACGTGAAGGAGTTCATGGGGAATCTCAGAATTTACCTGCTGTTCCGGACATTGCAGGTGCTCGGGGCATACGGGTTCAGAGGATATATGGAAAGGAAGCGTCATTTCATAGACAGTATCCCTTATGCCATAAGGAATCTGTCCGAACTGCTTCCCGGAACGACGGAGGTTTTCGACGGAGGCCTGTTGCAGACGGATATGGCGGAGAAATGTCCGTATCTGCTTGAGGTGCTGTCGCAGATGGTTGCCCTGCCGGGTTTTGTAATGCCGTCGGACGACAAGCCGGTCGCAGGGCATGGAAGCGACGGCCCGGCGGACAACGTTTTGGAGGTTGAAATCACCAGTTTTTCATACAGGAAAGGTATTCCGGCGGACAGCTCCGGCAACGGAGGAGGCTATGTCTTCGACTGCCGGGCCATACACAATCCCGGAAAATACGAACAATACAGGACTCTGACAGGAGCTGACCCGCAGGTCAAGGCTTTTCTTGAACAGAACGGGGAAGTGTTCCCGTTTATGGAAAACGTATATGCCTTGGTGGATGCCCACATAGAAAAGTTCCTGAAACGGGGATTTACCCATCTTTCGGTGAATTTCGGCTGTACAGGCGGACAGCACCGTTCCGTTTATTGTGCAGAGGCCCTTGCCGATCATCTGTCAGGCCGTAGGGGAGTCAGGGTTTCACTGAATCATCGTGAACAGTCATGCGGAAAGCAATGATTTTCGCGGCCGGTCTTGGTACAAGGCTCAGGCCGCTTACGGACAATATGCCAAAGGCTCTCGTTCCCGTGCATGGAGAACCTTTGCTGCACCATGTCCTGACAAGGCTGGCCGGTGCGGGCTTCGACGACATCGTGATCAATATCCATCATTTCGCCGATATGATAGAAGAATATCTGAGGACTTCCGGTTGGCCGGACAAGGTCAGGATAAGCATTTCGGACGAGAGGGACTTGCTCAGAGATACAGGAGGAGGGATAAGACATGCCGGACCGTTGCTCGGAGACGGAAACTTCCT
Organism: uncultured Bacteroidales bacterium; assembly: GCA_944323245.1. Taxonomy (GTDB): domain Bacteria; phylum Bacteroidota; class Bacteroidia; order Bacteroidales; family UBA932; genus Cryptobacteroides. Next base: position 34,030 of record CALURT010000012.1, on the reverse strand, counting down.
TGTACACAATGTGGATATAGTTTCCAATCTCGATTTGCGGGCCTTTTACGACGCTTTCCCTGACGGGGCATTGGCAATGCTTGCCGTAAGCCGTAGGGAGACATCGAGATACCTGCTTTTCGACGATGACATGAGGCTTGCCGGATGGACGAATACGGCTACGGGAGAAGTCCGCAGTCCGTATCCGGACCTCGATCCTGCGTCATGTAAGAAGTATGCCTTTGCCGGGATACATGTACTGGCACACAAAGCCCTCGGTCTTTTCGGGGCCGAGGGCTTCGGAGAGAAATTTCCGGTAATGGATTTCTATCTGAAGGTCGCCGACAGGTATCCGGTCTGCGGATTCGTGCAGGACGACCTGAAAATCATTGATGTGGGGAAACCTCAGTCTCTTGCGGCTCTTGAAGAGGAACCTTTCTGGAAAGTATGAAGATGAATGCCGCCACGATGAGGATGCATACTGCCACGAGTGCTGCATACATCGGCAACGGCATCACTTCCGTCCATGATTCTATTTCCACCAACCTTTCATTCTGACTGAGCAGGGCTGCGAAAGTGTTGTTGGCACAGTGCATCAGCATGGTGAGCTTCAATGAACCTGTCCTGTAATACACGTATGCGAAGAGCATACCGAGGATGAATGCAGGCAGGGCCTGCCACGGATTCATGTGGATGACGGCGAATATCAGGGACGAAATCACCATGGCCCATACTGGTCTGACATGCTTGAGCAGGCCTCTGAGAATCATGCCCCTGCACAGCCATTCCTCGAAAACCGGCGCAAAGACGGAGACGGAAAGGAGGGTCACCCAGAGAGGTGTGCCGAGCAGCATGTCCATCATCATCTTTTCAAACCATTCCGGAGTCGGAGGAAGCAGTTTCTGCAGCGGGTCCGTCATGAAGTTGGTAGCGATGGTCGCCACTATGACCATGGGTACGAGAAGTCCCCATCCGAGTTTTCCCGTATTGTTGTCATCCATCCTGACAGGTTGCTCGAAAAGGGAATTGAACCGGCTCTTGTTCGCGGCATATATCATCGCAGGGATGAACATTATCGGATAGGAAATCACTTCCGTATAGTCTGCGACAGTCTCTTTACCCGCTATGAGCAGGACGGCGGCGACGATGTTGGCAAGGATGACGCCTATGACGAACATCAGGAGCAGCATCAGCACTCCCTTTATGCCGGGAACATAATAGTCGTATGTCGAAAAGAGGTCGAAAGACCTTGCGGGCTTCCGACCGTCAGAGAATTTTCCCATAATATCCCGACTGTTAGTAGAGTGGTGTCGGATATATGCCCTTGTCGGCAAATTCCTTGAATTTTGCCACTACTCCAGGCCTGTCGGTCTTGTAAGTGACTCCGAACCAGTGTGATGTGGTGGAAAGAAGCTCAACGCTTGCCGTACCGGCCTTGAGCATGCAGTCTATTACATACGGGATGTAGAATTCGGCTTTCAATTCATTGTAGTTTTCTTTCAGGAAGGACTTGAATGTATCGATGCTGGCATCGAAATAGTCCGGAGTGAAGCCCCACATGTTCATGGAAACGAGGGTATGTTCCGGAATTTCAACCCTTTCGCCCTTGGAATTTTCGGCGTAAATCTTGCCGTCGGCTTCCCTTGCGACCTTGTGGTGCTCCTCGACGTGTGTCAGGTGATGTGTGGCGTCGGCAGCGCATATTCCCCTTGATACTCCGCCTGATTCCGAAAGGGTGTTTTCACATTCGAAGCCTACAAGGCAGTATTGTCCGGTCGTATGTTCATGGGCTCTGAGCCAGTCGGCCATTACCCTGAACGAATCGCTGCCGTAGTAGTCGTCACCGTTTATGATGGCGAAAGGTTCCTTTATGATGTCTTTGGCCATGAGTACGGCGTGAGCGGTTCCCCATGGTTTTTCCCTTTCAGGATTGTATGTATAGCCTTCCGGAATCTTGTCGAGTTCCTGTGTGACGAATGCAAATTCGATAGGCTGTCCGTCCGGGCATGTGACATGGCTGTATTTTTCGTGAACGAGTTTTTCGAACTCATCCTTGAAATACTCTCTGACCACGTAGACGACTTTTCCGAATCCGGCCCTGACAGCATCGTAGATTGAATAATCGATAATCGTTTCTCCGTTGGGACCGAGGCCGTCCATCTGCTTCAGTCCGCCGTATCTGCTGCCCATGCCGGCGGCGAGAACAAGTAAAGTAGGTTTCATGATATTAATATTAGCAATTAGTATTTTGTATTGTTCAAATAATTATCAAATTTAGTTATTTTTGCCGAGAAAACTATAAAATATCCGAAAATTGAAAAAATTGAAGGAAATATTCAGCGGCAAGCACGGGAAGTTCACACGCTATGCGATAATCATAACGGCGGTGTTTTTCCTTTTCATGCTGCTGAAACCCGGCAATAATCTCATAAACTGGGTCAGGACCGAAATCGAGATTTCGAAGCAGGAGAAACTGATCGAGTCATACAGGGAGCAGAAAAGGATGCTCGAAGACAGGATCCGATTCCTGGAATCCGACAGGGACACATTGGAAAAATACGCCCGCGAGGAATTCCATCTTGCCGCTCCCGGCGAAGATGTCTATATCCTCGAAGATTAGAAGATTAGAGGTATCTTGAGGCGTCGGTGTTTCCGGACGCCCTGTTGCAATCAGAAACCGGTGTAGGTCGTAGGGGAAATGGCCCGGAGTTCTTCCTTGACGGCGTCGCTGATGTCGAGACCGTCGATGAAGTCCGATATGGTCTCGCGGTTGATGCCTGCCCCTGTCCTTGTCAGGGCCTTGAGCGTCTCGTACGGATTAGGGTAGTTTTCCCTGCGGAGAATGGTCTGTATTGCTTCTGCTACCACCGCCCAGTTCCTTTCAAGATCGGCATGAATCGCCTCCTCGTTCAGAATCAGTTTTCCGAGTCCCTTTTTCAGGGAGTTGAGTGCGATGACAGTGTGCGCCACAGGTACTCCTATATTTCTCAGCACGGTGGAGTCCGTCAGATCCCTCTGGAGTCTTGAAACCGGAAGTTTCATGGACAGGTGCGTCAGGACGGCGTCTGCCATACCGAGATTCCCTTCAGCATTCTCGAAGTCGATAGGATTCACCTTGTGCGGCATGGCGGACGAACCCACTTCATTCTTGTTTACCCGCTGTCTGAAATATTCCATCGAGATATAGGTCCAGATGTCGCGGCACATGTCGATGAGTATCGTGTTTATGCGCCTCATGCAGTCGAAGATGGCTGCAAGATTGTCATAATGCTCTATCTGCGTAGTCGGGAAAGAGCGTTTCAGTCCGAGGGAAGCCACGAACCTGTCACCGAAACCGATCCAGTCAATGTCCGGGAATGCCACCTTGTGGGCATTCATGTTGCCTGTCGCACCGCCGAACTTGGCAGGATATGTTAGCTGGGAGAATTGCCTCAATTGTTCTTCCAACCTGACCTGAAATACCTTGAATTCCTTGCCGACCCGTGTGGGGGAGGCAGGCTGGCCGTGCGTCTTGGCAAGCATCGGGATATCCTTCCATTCTCCGGCCATATTCCTTATTGTCCCGAGGACTTCATCGAGCAACGGGATATACACGTCCGTGACCGCTTCCTTCAGCGACAACGGTACGGAAGTGTTGTTTATATCCTGGGACGTGAGCCCGAAATGCACGAATTCGCCCCATTTCAGGATTCCCATTTCCTTGAACCTGTCCTTGATGAAGTATTCGACGGCCTTTACGTCGTGGTTGGTGATTTTTTCTATGGACTTCACTTTCGCAGCATCTTCCGGAGTCATATTCCGGTAAATGTCCCTGAGAGCTTCGAACCGGCCCTTGTCGAAATCCTCCAACTGCGGCAACGGGATGTTGCACAGGGCGATGAAATATTCGATTTCCACCCGCACCCGATAACGTATAAGTGCAAATTCGCTGAAATAAACCTGCAAAGGTTCCGTCTGTCCTGCATATCGTCCGTCTATCGGAGACACTGCCAAGAGTGAATGATTGTCCATGATTCGACCGTAATTTTGAAATTCCTGCAAACTTACATAAAAAAATCCTATATTCGTGCAGCCTCGCGGCAAAACGACAAAATCAAAAAAGGTACAATCATCAATGGAAGGCAAGGACAGGAACATATCGGTAATGGGAATCGTCAATCTTACAGGCGATTCATATTTTCCTGAAAGCAGATGTCTCGGAGAAGACGGAAGAACGGATGTCGGGAAGGCTCTCGGCAAAATCGGCAGGATGCTCGAAGAAGGGGCTGACATCATAGACATAGGGGCGTGCTCCACGAGGCCGGGAGCGCCGGAAATACCTGAAAACGAGGAATGGGCACGGCTTCGTCCGCTTCTTGAGGAAATGAAGGTATCGTTTCCGCAGGTGACGTTTTCCATAGACACCTACAGGGCGTCCATAGTCAGGAATGCGCTCGGAATCTTTCCATATTTCATCGTCAACGACATATCTGCCGGAGAGGATGATTCCCGGATGCTCGGAACGGTCGGGGATGCCGGTCTTGGTTATGTGGCGATGCACAAGAGGGGCAATCCGAGGACCATGCAGTCGCTTTGCGATTACGCCGATGTGACGGATGAGGTTTGCGGATATTTTGACGGCTTTGCGGAAAAGGCGGAAAGGGCAGGAATAAGGGACTGGATTCTTGATCCCGGGTTCGGTTTCGCCAAGACAGTGGAGCAGAATTATGAACTTCTGTCGGAAATGGGGCGTTTCGGCAGGTTCGGGAAAAGGATATTGGTCGGTGTGTCGAGAAAAAGCATGATTTACAGGAAATTCGGCATTACTCCGGAAGAGTCGCTCCCGGCTACGCAGGTATTGCATTTTGCTGCGTTGCAGAGAGGAGTGGACATATTGCGGGTACACGATGTGGCGGAAGCGGTCCGGACAGTGGCATTGTACCGGATTTTATGATTATTGTGTATCTTTGCAGAATGAGTATGCTTATAGTTTTGGAAGGACTTGACGGGGCGGGGAAGTCCACTCAGGTCAGACAATTGAAGAAATATCTTGAAGAAAGGACGGGAAAATTGGAATATGTGCATTTCCCGAGATACGACGCTCCTGTTTACGGCGGGCTGATAAGCCGGTTCCTGAAAGGGGATTTCGGCAGCAACGATGCAGTACATCCGCAGTTGGTGGCCCTGCTTTTCGCAGAGGACAGGCATGGTGCCGCCCCTCATATATGGGAAGTCCTTGAGGGAGGAGGCAATGTGCTCTTGGACAGGTATGTATATTCGAATATCGCGTATCAGTGTGCAAAACTCGAAGATGAGGAGGAAAGGGAGGCCCTGAGGCAATGGATTTTCGATACGGAATACGGTGTATTCGGTCTTCCGGTGCCTGATTTGAATATTTTCCTTGACGTGCCCGTCGGCTTTGTGGAGAAGAAACTCGGGGCGCAGAGGAAAGGGGATGACAGGGCTTATCTCGACGGAGGAAAGGATATTCACGAATCTGATATCGGGTTTCAGAAACGTGTACGCTCTATGTATCTGACCCAGTGCGGAAAGGATCCGGATTTCATAAGAATCGACTGTTCGGACCCGCACGGGGAAATGCTTCCGCCCGACGACATATTCGGGAAAATCAGGGCAGTGGTGGACAAATATCTGAAATGACATGAACAGGGTATTGGAAAGAGGCAAGCGTTTCTGCGGCTACATAGTAGGAATCGTATTTTTCGTTTCGGGAATGTTCAAGCTCCTCGATCCGGTAGGAGCGGGATTGGTGATGAGCGAGTATTATGATTTCTTCCATATCGGCTTCATGGATTTTTCCGCCAAGGCGGTGGCTTATTTCATGGCCCTTGTGGAGACATTGCTCGGTGCTGCGCTGATAACAGGCCTGTGGAGAAAGGTCATAGCCATAATCACGATGTCTTTTCTCGGCTTTTTCACTTTGCTGACGCTGATATTGCTGATTTTCAATCCAGTCATGGATTGCGGATGTTTCGGGGAAGTCCTGCATCTGACGCATTGGCAGACATTCCTGAAAAACATAGTCCTCTGTGCCCTTGCGGCAGCCTCCTTTTTCCCGTTCAGCGCATTGGGAAAGCCCAAGAAAAGGAAATACGTCTCTTTCGGTATTGTCTCGGCAGCTGTCATAGCCTTTTCAATCTGCTCTCTCGTGTATATTCCCCTCAAGGATTATACGGAATTCAAGCCCGGCGTGATGTTGAATGCTGCGGAAAACCGTATTTCGGGCGGCTATGACGAGGAGACCTATCAGGCGGAATTCATATATGAGAAAAACGGAAGGGAGAAAAGTTTCACTTTGGACGATCTTCCGGATTCCACATGGACGTTCGTAAGGACCGAAACCGTCAAATCCGATTCTCCATTGGCGTCGTCGGCATACGATATGATAGTGTCACTGCCTGTCATGGATGATACGGGTGTGTCAAGGGACGAACTTTTGGCCGGAGGACCTGTACTTGTCGTAAGTGTCTACAAATCGAAGCAGGTGTCGGAGCGGAAATGGACGAAAATTGCGGAAATGCTGCACAATGCTTCAGACAAGGGATACAGGAGTTTCCTTTTGGTGGCTTCCACTCCGGACAATTTCTATGGCCAAATGGATGAAATCGGGGACAGGGATGTTGCTGCTTTTCTGACGGAAAGTGCGTATTTCTCTGACTATAAAGCCGTCGTGTCCATGAACCGTTCCAACGGGGGGCTGACTTATTTCAATTCGGGTTATCTTATAAGGAAATGGGCCTACCGCAACTATCCTGACAAGGATGAGATACCTTTGCCTACCGCATCGGACGCCACCGAGATCACCCTTGCCTACAGTTCAAGCGGTAATATCGCCTTTCAGGCAATCCTCCTCTTCGCCTTCGCCGTCCTCCTGATTGTGTGATCATTACAATATACGAAGAACAATATATAACGGAAAAAGGTATCCCGATCCGGAATACCTTTTTTCGTTGTCTGTCCCCTGAATAATGAAGGAATCCTTCCCGGGGAGGGGCGGATGTCAGAACCTGTCCTCGGAAGAAACAGTGAGTTTCTTACGTCCGTGACGACGGCGTGCTGCGAGAACACGACGTCCGTTAGGAGTAGACATGCGCTCACGGAAACCGTGTTTGTTGCGACGTTTACGCTGTGAAGGTTGGAATGTTCTTTTCATTATTTTGAGTTTTTATATTTTCCGTAAAAGGGAGTGCAAAGGTAACATATTTCGGATTAATTACAAATTATTTTCCGAAAAACTTCTGTCTTTTATGAAAATCACGACTTTCCCGTCGAAATACGGGTCCTGCAGCCAGTCCCTGATGCCGTACACGGTGAACGACGACGGCTGCATCCGGAATTTCCTGCAGGCATCCGAGATTTCCTCCATGACATCCCCTCCTTTCAGGTAGAGAATCCCTTTCCCGTATTTCCCCTTGACCCAAGGGAGAAAGTTATCCAAGGAGGTCACAGCCCTTGATACCACAAAGTCGAAAGTCCCTTCGAGGGTCTCGGCCCTTGCATTGACAGGCCGGACATTTTCCAAGGCGAGAGCCTCCGAAATTCCGGAAACCACTTTGATTTTCTTGCCGATGGAGTCGCACAGGGTGAAATCGCAGTTCGGGAAAAGAACGGCCAAAGGTATTCCCGGAAAACCGCCGCCCGTGCCGAGGTCCAGAATTTTCATACGGCGGCCGGATTCAGCCGCTGCCTCACCTTCCGGAGACCCGCACATCCTGAGGTAGATTGCCGGAAACCTTCTTTTCAGGAATTCCGCTATCGCAAGGGAGTGGAGCACGTGATGCAGGTACAGCATATCCATGTCCTTGCGGGAAATGACATTGATTTTCGCATTCCATTCCTCGTAGAGGGGACCCATGGCCCTGAACCTTTCCTCAGCGGCGGAAGTCAGCGCTTCAGGAAACGATTCTCCGGCAATTTTTATGAATTCTTCGAATTTCATGACGTCAGTCTTATTGGACATACCGTGACATTTGATCCCGCAATTACTGCAGTTCGTCGGATATTTCCATCATTTTCAACAGTTTTTCCTTGGCCCTGCGGATACGGGTCTTGACCGTATTGATTGGCAGCCCGAGTTCCTCGGAAATTTCCTTGTATCCTAAATTGTCGATGAGATGCATTTTTGCTATCCCCCTGTAATCGTCTTTCAGCTTGTCGATGTTGGCTATCCATTTGGCATATTCCTGCTGTTTGATGATATCCTCTTCGGGATTGTGCATGGTGGCGGGAATATCGTCTACTTCGGATGACTTTTCGTTTATCGACGTGGTGGGCATGTTGTTTTTCTCCCTGTCCTTTTTCCCTAAGTGGTCCAAGGCCGTATTGCGTGCGATGCGGAACAGCCATGTAGAGAACCGGTATTCCGGATTATAGGTGGCAATCTGGCTGAATGCCTTTTGGAAACTTTCCAAAGTGATGTCTTCTGCGTCCTCTGTCTGTGACACGTATTTGGAAATATGCGCACGGACACCGGCGTTGTAACGGGTGTAAAGTACGATGTATGCCGCCTGGTTCTGTTCGAGAGCAAGGCGGATAAGGTCCGTGTCGGGAAGATCAGTGAGCTTCAAGCCAGGTTTTTCCATAATTGCATTCAACTGTCAAAGGTACGGACAAAGATATGACATTTTCCATTTTTTCCGTAACTATTTTTTGCATGACTCCGATTTCATCTCCCGTCACGTCGAAAACGAGTTCGTCGTGAATCTGGAGGACCATCCTGCTTTTCAGGTGCCTGTCAGAGATTTCCTTTCCGACTTCCACCATTGCCAATTTGATAATATCGGCTGAAGTCCCCTGTATGGGCGCATTGACGGCATTCCTTTCGGCAAGGGCCTTGACATTTGCGTTCCGGGAATTGATGTCCGGAAGATACCTTCGCCTTCCGAACAGGGTTTCCACGTATCCGAGCCTGCGTGCGTTTTCGACGGTATTGCCGATATAGGAGGATATGGCAGGGAAGTTGGCAAAATAATCGTCAATGATTTTTTTTGCCTCGCCTCTCGGGATTCCGAGTCTTTGGGCAAGTCCGAATGCGGAAATGCCGTACATGATGCCGAAGTTGGCGGTTTTTGCAATTCTCCGCTGTTGAGGGGTAACGTCTTCGAGTGCTGTCCCGAAGATTTTCGAAGCCGTGATTGCATGTACGTCAAGGCCGGCCCGGAATGCTTCGGTAAGGTGTGCGTCGCCGCTCAGGTGTGCCATTATCCTCAATTCGATCTGGGAATAGTCGGCGGAAAGTATGACCCCGTCTTCCGAACCGGGTATGAAGGCGTTTCTGATTTCCTTTCCACGCTCCGTGCGGATGGGGATGTTCTGAAGGTTCGGTTTCGAGGAACTGAGTCTGCCTGTAGCCGTAAGCGCCTGGTTGAAAGTCGTATGTACTCTGCCGGTGCGAGGGTTGACATAACTCGGGAACGGTTCGATATAAGTCGACAGAAGTTTTTTTACGGCTCTGAATTCAAGGATTTCCGATATGATCGGATGCTTGTCCTTCAATGCAGCCAATGTCTCTTCATCCGTGGAATAGAAGGACTTGCTTCCGGTTTTCTTCGCTTTCGGATCCAATTTCAGCTTTTCGAACAGGAGGATTCCTATCTGTTTCGGAGAGGAAATGTTGAGGTCAGGGGCGCCTGCCATTTCACGGATTCTCTGCTGCCTTTCCTCCAATTCCGTTTTCAGGGATTCTTCGTATTTCTTCAGGCGGGACATGTCGATTTTCACTCCAGTGCGCTCCATTGAGGCGAGAACCCGCACAAGAGGTTCTTCTATCTCAAGATACAGCTTCTCGGCTTCTGATTTTTTCAGATCTTCGGCGATTCTGTCCGAAAGCAGGCATATCGCTACGGCTTCTGAAAAACGTTTTCCTGTATGCGGTACATCTTCTCCGAAGTCGTCGAAAAGGGATTTCTGCACGGGCTTCACGGTTTCGTCCTCGATTCCGACCCCGAGATAGCTCTTGGCGAGGAGTTCTACCTTGTGGCTTTTTTCCGGATTGACGAGATAATGCATGAGTTCGATGTCCTGCAGCAGTCCCTGCAATGTAATGCCGTCTACGGCGAGCGCATTGATCAGCCGTTTCAGGTCGTATCCGCACTTGACGATGCCGGAATTTTCCAATATGTCCTTGAAATCGCCGCAGTTGCCTTCGGAAACGTAATTTCCCTTTCCGTCTGATGCGGAAACGGTGATTTTCACGACAGAAGACGATATGCCGTCTCCGCCGTATTCTGTGGCAATGCCGCATTTGCCGGTTTCCTTTGCCTTGCGGGACAGCTCCGGCGCTGTCAGTATGTTGAAGGAAAGCCCGGACTTTTCATTCTCCCGACTCGTTTCCTTGTTCTTTTCAATATGAGAGATATATCGGGAAAGGGAATTGAACTCGTATCTGTCGAAAAGTCCTATTATGGTCGGGTCGTATTCCCCTGTAATCAGGGCATCGTCCGGAGCCACATCCGTCGGAACGTCGGTCCTGATGGTCACGAGGGTCCTGCTGAGTGCAATGTGCCCTTCCGCTTCCCTGAATGCAGCCTGCTGGCGCTCGCTCAGTTCGCCGATGTGTGCATAAATATTGTCTACGGAGCCGTATCTGGCGATGAGTTTTCCTGCTCCGACCTCTCCAACGCCCCTGACACCCGGAACATTGTCGGAAGTGTCACCGCAGATGGTCAGCATGTCTATCACCTGAGCCGGGGAGGAAATCCCGTATTTTTCGCATATGGCCTTCCGGTCGATGATTTCACGTTCGCCTCCGCCTTTTCCCGGTTTGTACTGGATGATATTGTCCGAAATCAACTGGCCGTAGTCCTTGTCTGGAGTGACCATGTAGACGGTAAAGCCGCAGGCTTCGAATTTTTTCGACAATGTGCCGATGACGTCGTCAGCTTCGTAGCCGGGAACCGTTTCCACGGGTATGTGCAATGCCCCGCACAATTCCGTAAGCGGTTCGAGAGCGTCTATGACGAGCTGCGGGGTTTCAGCCCTTGTGGCCTTGTATTCAGGATATATTTTATTCCTGAACGTGCCTCCCGGAGGATCGAAGGCCACTATGATATGGGTGGGTTTCTCCTTTTCGATGAGTTCGAGTATGTATTTGGTGAATCCGAACAGAATGGACATGTCCTCTCCTTTCGAATTAATCATCGGGCGGCGCAGGAATGCATAGTACATTTTGAAAATCAGGGCGTGCCCGTCGATCAGAAATATTCTTTTTTCCATGAGACGATTATCGGCTTTGACTGCCAAAGATAATGTTTTGTCGTGAAATTTTCTATTTTTCCGGTACGGAAATTCCGCTTATTCGTTATATTTGAAGTTCATTATATTATGAACAATTCGTCGCACCGACGTTATATTATGAAAATTCTGATAATTGAAGACGATCCGTCGCTGTTGGAGTCGATGACTGCAGCGTTGAAGAAGGACGGGCATGTCGTCGAGACCGCTTCGGATTATCCGTCGGCCATCGACAGACTCGGCGTATATGCCTATGACTGCGCCCTTGTCGACATAATGCTCCCGGGCGGCAGCGGACTCGACATCCTCGGCTACATAAGGGAAAACTGCAGGAAGACCAACGTCATCATCATTTCGGCCAAGGACTCGTTGGACGACAAGGTCAAAGGCCTTGAATTGGGAGCGGACGACTATCTGCCGAAGCCTTTCCATCTCGCTGAACTTTCGGCCAGGATAAGGAGCGTCTACAGACGGAGCCGCAATGACGGTGATTTTACATACAGGGCAGGCAACGTGGTCCTCGACCCTGACACGAACAAGGTCACCGTTGACGGAAAGGATCTGCCTCTGCTGAAAAAGGAGTTCGACATCCTTGCCTATTTCATGCAGAGACCGGGACATCTCGTGGACAAGGAAGTACTTGCCGAAGCGGTATGGGGAGACCATATCGACCAGACGGACAATTTCCAGTTTCTGTACGCCCAGGTCAAGAACCTGAGGAAGAAACTGCAGGAAAGCGGGGCGGACATTGAATTGAAGGCCGTTTACGGGTTCGGATACAAACTGAAAGTCTGACAAAAGTATTTTTCCGTGAAACTTATTTACAGGATAGCAGTTGCATTGACTGCCGCTCTCTCGGTTTCGGTGGCGGTATGGGCCGTGCTCTTCTATTTCGCCATGGTGGACGAAATCAACGACGAGACCGACGACTCTCTCGTGGAATATTCGAGCGACCTTATCAGGCGCTCGCTTGCCGGTGTGGCGATGCCATCGGAAGACAACGGTACCAACAATGCCTATTATATTAGAGAGGTATCGGAAGACTATGCTGCCCATATAAAATGGATGCGGTTCCGGGATGAGGAAAAGTTCATCACCGCAATGTCCGAATACGAATCCGCCCGTGTCATTTACAGGATTTTCAAGGACGACGACGGTTATCGGGAACTCGTCGTGGCGGTCCCGACATTCGAGAAGAACGATCTGAAACGCTCCATTTTCCGCTGGATGGCGGTCCTCTATATCTGCCTGATGATTCTCATCATTGGACTTTCGCTCTGGGTGGTGGAATACAACATGCGTCCGTTCAAGGCATTGCTGAAATGGCTGGAAGACTTTTCCCCAGGAAAGCCGAGGGAGCCCCTTCCTTCCGATTCCGGTATCGAGGAATACAGAAAACTGTCGGACGTGATCAGGAAAGCGGCGGAAAGGCTTGACAATCAGTTCCTCGAACAGAAACGCTTTATCGGGAATGCTTCCCATGAACTGCAGACCCCGCTTGCATCGTGTATCCACAGAATAGAAATGCTGCTCGATTCGGAAACATTGACCGAAGAGCAGGGGAGGGAGCTCGTAAAGGTCCTGCATTCCCTGAATCATCTCGTGAAACTGAACAGGACCCTGCTCATGCTTACCCGTATAGAAAACGGCCAGTTCCCCGACGTGAAGGAAATGGATTTCTCCGTTTTGGCGGACAGGAGTATCTCCATGCTCGAAGACGTGTACCGGCACAGGAATATCAGAGTCCTGAAATCCGTGGGCAGTCCGTTCGTATTCACCATGAACGAGCAGCTTGCAGGTGTCCTTGCGAGCAATCTTTTCAAGAATGCCTTCGTGCACAGTCCGTCCGGTTCGGAAATCCGCTTCGAGATGTCGGTTTCAGGTTTTTCCGTGTCCAATCCGGGAAACGCTCCTTTGGACAGGGAGAAGATTTTCACGCGGTTTTATCAGGGGCAGTCCGGAGCGGAAGGTTCTACCGGTCTTGGACTTGCAATAGTGGATTCGATCTGCAGAAGCTACGGTCTGAAGGCAGAATACGAATTTTCCGAAGGAAGGCACATTTTTTCCATCATTTCAGTTTCTTTTCATTTTCCCGCCCCAACTTTGCACCGTTGAACAATTGAAAAACATTTAAAATCTGATTTATTATGAAAAGAATTTTTGCAATTATCGCAGGTGCGCTTGCTTTCACGGGTATTATGAATGCCGACAATGACAGGGTCATCACTTTCGACCAGCTTCCAGAAAAGGCCAAGACTTTCATCACGACGAACTTCGCGGATCAGAAAGTTTCGTATGCCAAGGAGGAAACCGATATTTTCGAGGTGACTTACGAAGTGGTATTTTCGCAAGGTACAAAAATAGAGTTCGACAGCAAAGGTGAGTGGAAGGAAATCGACTGCAAATACACCATGCTGGACGAGAAATTCGTACCTGACCAGATCAAGGCATACGTTGCCAAACAATGGCCGGACGTGAAATTCGTAAGGATAGAAAAAGGACGCTACGGCTATGAGGTGGACTTGACAAACGGACTGGAACTGACCTTCGACAAGAATTTCAACCTTATCGAAATAGACGATTAAGACGGACCGGAAGTATTGCCATGACATAGCCTATTGCGGCTACGCATGCTGCGGTCACAAGGATGTCGGGAACCGAGAGGATTACGGGATAAGCCTGTACCACGAAGTTTCCCGGCATTTTTATAAGTCCCGAAAACTGCTGGACAAGGACGAAGCCGATGCCGATGACAAGGCCTGCGGCAAGCCCCGAGAGGGAAATCATCCAGCCTTCAAGGACGAATATCCTCTTTATGAGACTGTTTTCAGCCCCGAGGCTGCGCAATGTGGCTATGTCGGGCTTTTTTTCGATGATCAGCATCGACAGCGAACCGAAAATATTGAAGGATATGATGACGATGACAAAGGCCAGAATCATGAAGATGGAAAGTTTTTCGTATTTCATCATCCTGTACAGCGTTTCGTTCTGCATGTACCTGTCGTTTACCTTGAATCCGTCTCCGAGCCGTGCGGAAATCTCTTTCCGGAGATGCTGGAGTTCCTTTTCGGACGTACCGTCCTCAAGCCTTATCTCCACGGCGGAAACTTCCCCGTTTTCATATTCGAGCAGTTCCTGCATCTTTTCGATGGGGAGGATGAGGTATTCGTTGTCAATGTCGTTGTTTATGCTGAAAATCCCGGAAGGGTAGACGGTTATCTTATCTAAGGAAGATGCCGGGTTCGAGACTGAAAAATTCCTTGTCCGGGACGGATAGTAAATGTCGATTCCGGAAACGAATCTCGGATTTATCCCCAATCTGTAGGCAAGGCCGCTGCCTGCCACAGCCATAGGGATGTCACCCTTGTGCAATCTGAATTCACCGCTCCTGAGGTGGTCCCTTATGGGGGATTCCTCTTCATATACGAAGTCGACTCCTTTTGCCTTGACTATGCTCTGTCGCCCTTCATAGTCTATGAATACGTTTTCTGTGATGACGCAGGACATGTTCCTGACGGCCGGCTGATCGTAAATCCAGTCGTACACCTCACCTTCGGCAATGAATGCCTTGCCCTTTTCCGACGTGATCTCAAGATCCGGCTCGATATTGCCGAGCATTGAAGTCACGATGGAGTCGAAACCGTTGTAGACGGAGAGGATGATTACGAGCGCAGCCGTCCCGACAGCCATGCCGACGGCACTGATAGCCGATATGATGTTGATCACATTGTGCGATTTCCTGGCTATCAGATACCTTCCGGCTATGAACAGCGGGAGATTCATGGCCTTATCTGTTCAGCAATTCCTCTATGTGGGCCACGTAATCCAATGAACTGTCGAGGAAAAAGCTGATTTCCGGTACTATCCTCAGCTGTTTGGACATGGCGTGGCCGAGTTCTCCTCTGAGTGCCTTGGTGTTGTCCTTGAGGATATTGAGGACCTTGTCGGCTTTTTCGGACGGGAATATGCTTACGTATATCCTTGCCACGGACAGGTCAGGGCTGATTTTGACTCCGCTTACCGTGACCATGGCACCGTCGAAAGCCGCCATTCCCTTGCTCCTTATGATTTCGGCCATCTTCCTCAGGATCTCTTTCGAGACTTTCTGCTGGCGTGTTGATTCTCCTTCCATTTTGTTTTGTGCAAGCCTTGAAATTCCTTTTTTTGAACTGCCTTGCTATTTTATCACCTTGATGATGAAATAGTTTTTCTTTCCTTTCTGGGCAAGTATGTATTTGCCGTCGATGACATGCTCATCCGTGATGACGGCATTTATGTCGGTGACCTTGTCCTTGTTTATGCTTACGCCTCCCGACTGTATCATCTTGCGGCATTCTCCTTTTGACGGGAAGATTCCTGTTGCGACAGAAAGAAGGTCAATGATGCCGGCCGGAAGTGTGGAGGCTGGAACCTCAAAGGTGGCAACACCTTCGAATACCTGAAGGAATGTCTTTTCATCCAAGGATTTGAGGGCTTCGGATGTGGCATTCCCGAAGAGCATCTCGGAAGCGGATACTGCCTTTTCATACTCCTCCCTGCCGTGAACCATCACCGTGATTTCCTTGGCGAGGAGTTTCTGCAGTTTTCTCAGATGAGGAGCTTCGGCATGCTCTGCTATCGCCGCTTCTATTTCCTCTTTGCCGAGCATTGTGAAAATCTTTATGTATTTGGCTGCGTCTTCGTCGGATACATTGAGCCAGAACTGGTAGAACTGGTATGGTGAAGTCCTTTCCGGGTCGAGCCAGATGTTTCCTTTTTCGGTCTTGCCGAACTTGCCTCCGTCGGCCTTTTTGATAAGAGGGCATGTGAGGGCGAACGCCTCGGCTCCGAGAACCCTTCTGATAAGTTCCGTACCTGTCGTAATGTTGCCCCACTGGTCGCTTCCGCCCATCTGGAGAGTGCATCCCCTGTGCTGGTACAGGTAGAGGAAATCATATCCCTGAAGCAGCTGGTAGGTAAATTCAGTAAAGGACATGCCTTCACGCGACTCCGAAGAAAGCCTTTTCTTTACCGAATCCTTGGCCATCATGTAGTTGACGGTGATATGCTTGCCGATGTCACGGGCGAAGTCGAGGAATGAATACCCCTTCATCCAGTCGTAGTTGTTCACGAGTTCGGCCCTGTTCGGTGCATCTGAACTGAAATCGAGGAATTTCGACAGCTGCGCCTTGATGCAGGAGACATTATGCGCAAGGGTCTCTTCATCCAAAAGATTTCTTTCCTGCGATTTCATCGAAGGGTCGCCGATCATGCCGGTAGCGCCTCCGACAAGGGCGAAAGGTTTGTGTCCGCAATTCTGGAAATGCTTGAGAATCATGACGCTGACAAGGTGTCCGATATGAAGCGAATCTGCCGTCGGATCGATTCCCACGTATGCTGCGGTAGGCCCTTCCATCAGTTTTTCTTCCGTACCGGGCATGATATCCTGAATCATGCCCCTCCATCTGAGTTCTTCTACAAAATTTTTCATATCCTGTATCTTTTCAATATTCTGTTTGTCCGAAGTGCAAAGATATATAAAAGCCGGGAGCAGAGCAAAATTTGTTCTGTCCCCGGCCTGACTCTTTTATTTGTTTTTATTCCCTGCTCAGGATGAATACGCATGAGATGGCGGCCAATATACCTATTGTCTGCTCAATGGTAGGCACATGTGCGTATATGATGAGTGATATGGCGACGGTCATCATCGGCGAAAGGGCATCGGAAAGAGGGGATACCACCATCGCCTTGCCGTATCTCATGGCATAGACGAGGGTCAGGGCGCCGATGGCGTTCAGGATCTGGATCAGGAATGAAAGGTACGGACCGTTGAACGACATGTTTATCGGCTGCGAGAAGTCTGTCATCAGCAGGGCGACAGGTGAAAGCGCCACTGCGGCGATTGCCATGTAGACGAAAATGCTTTCCGCATCCGGAGTGTAGTTGTTGGCCACTTTCATTATGAAGGCCTGTATGCCCCAGCATGCGAATACGAGAAGGGCAAGCACCAACCACAGGTAGCCCTCACCGGTAGAACCGTCATTGTCTGACAGCGAGAAGCATATAATGGATACGAATGCAAGTACGATTCCGAATATGCTGGCCTTTTTCACCCTTTCCTTCAGGAATACCGCAGAAAGAAGGACGGTCAGTATAGGGGCTATCGAAATTATCGGGAAAACGATGTATGCCGGACCCTGTTTGAGCGCTTCGAAAAGGATGAGCTGTCCGGCAGCTCCGAGAAGTCCGACACCGAGTCCGAGCAGTGCGGACCTTGGCCTGACGTCAAGTTTGAATTTGATGTTGTATAATGCGACAAGCGCACATGGAATCATGCTCAACGACCACACCACATAGGTAAGAGTGGACGGGAATCCGTTTTTTTCAGGAATTTCGGAAAATGCACCCCAGATACCCCATGTCACCACAGTGACAAGGGCATAGACTAACCAGATTTTGTTATTCTTCATATTTTTAATGTTTATTATGTGAAATTTTCATTCCTGTATTTTCGAAAAATAAGCCTGTTTTCGGGCGTAAAATTAAAAAATAAAACTAAATGTTGTACTGATGTTTTGAATAAAAATATTTTTATGTAAATTTGTTTTTGGAAAATAAACTGCAAGCCGAGAGCAAAAGCGAATTCATTCGGTTATGCCGAGGCGCAGCGTTTATTGTAGACGGAGTATAAAATAAACTGCAAGCCGAGGGCAGAAGCGAATTCATTCGGTTATGCCGAGGCGCAGCGTTTTTATTGTAGACGAAGTATAAAATAAACTGCAAGCCGAGGGCAGAAGCGAATTCATTCGGTTATGCCGAGGCGCAGCGTTTATTGTAGACGGAGTATAAACTAAACTGCAAGCCGAGAGCAAAAGCGAATTCATTCGGTTATGCCGAGGCGCAGAAATAGTACGGGTCAGATTCGGATCCCGGAAAATCCGATTTGTGGTTAGTGCCGGTTCGCCGCCATCTCTCCGTTTCCTGAGATGATGAGCGGTGAACCTTTTATGTCTTCTTCCGTAAGCATGCGGATTTGACGGACTGCGATGCCGGTGCTGTCCGCCCTCGGGCCTGTACCGTACGGCTGTATGAAGGAATGTATCTTTCCGCACAGGAAGCGTCCGGAGGTGTCCGTCTTGATTTCCAATACGGGAGCGTGTCCGTTGATGCCGTCGAGATTGATTCCGAACGGAGTGCAGAAGTTGCCGAGGCTGTACGCTATTAACCGGTCTTTGTACAGTTCGACTGCACGGGTCACATGCGGCCCGTGTCCGAATACTATGTCCGCACCGTTGTCTATGCACAGGCGGGCGAATGCCCTGAGGTCGCCCCTGTCTTCTCCAAGGTAGGTTTCCGTGCCGTAGGGCAGATGTGCATGGTCGGCGCCCTCGGCCCCTCCGTGGAATGACACTATCACTATGTCACAGGAAGCGGCAAGCGATGATACTATGCGTTTTACAGTAGCGGTGTCCTGAATCTTCAGGGTGTGGGCGTTGTGTCCGAATGCGCAGAATCCGTATCTGACGCCGCCGGATTCCCTGACATGGCTTTCACATCGCGGCAGACCGGCGTACCCTATGCCGATACTGTCAAGAAGATGCATAGTGGAAGCCGAACCGTAGCTTCCGAAGTCGTTCGAATGATTGTTGGCAAGGCTCAGGAATCCGAAACCTGCTTCCTTGAGCAGGGCAACGTGTTCCGGAGGCATTCTGAAAGCATAGCTTCTGCCTGCGACCACGCGTTTGGTGGATGTCCCGCCTTCGCAAACGGCGCCTTCAAGATTGGCGGCTGCCATATCGGCCTTTTTCAGAATGCCGCTAACATCTTTGAAAAGGTATCTTCCGCCATCGGCCGGGAGTCTCGGCTCGGGGTAGGTCGTGCCTGTCATTACGTCTCCCGCCAACGCTATGGTGACTCTCTGTCCCATCGCACTGTCGTCGATAAGTCCGGGCCATCCGACACATATTCTGATTTCAGGAGAATGATTGTCGGGAAGTTCCTGTGCATCAGCCGCACAGATAGGAACAAAAACTGCCGCAAGGGAGAGCAGTATGGATTCAATCGGTTTCATTTTCATCCGTTTTCTGGTCCAGGCTGCGGAAAAAGCCGAATGCCGCCGTGAAAATCGAGCGGATGTCCTTTTCATTCCTGATGACTTCAATCGGGAAACCGAGGCAGACGGTGCCGTAGCCCCCTCCGTCATAATATATTCCGGCCGAAATCCTCGTATCCGAATATCTTGCGAATGTCCCGGCGTCCGGGGCCGCCGGTTCTATGCCGTCCGGGTTTTCCACCCTGTACATCCTGCTGTCGAAAGAATTGTTGTAAGAAAGGGTGTCCGTCATTCCCGACAGAAAATTCCTGCCGTTGTAGACGGCGTTTACAGTGCCTGTCCTGCCGGCATGTCCGGTAATCCATCTGTAACCGAGAATCTTTTCGGCAAACTCCATTTCGTCCGCCCTTTCCGTACTGTCCCGCACTATCGGATATATGCCGCTCCATACGTCCGTGCCTATGTTTGCTCCGGAAACTATGATGGAGCCGCCTCCTGTTGCGAAATCCCTCAATGCCCGTCTCATTCCGGAAGGGAAGACTGCATATTTTTCCGGATAGGCCCCGTGTCCGGATATTGTCCTCACCTGTTTCCCGCATATCAGGTCGACACACCATTTGCCTTTCGCCAATGCCGTGTCCTTTACGAATGCCTCGGAACTTGAAGAACAGAAAGGATAGCCGCAGTCCATGACTGCTTTTCCGTGTATGTACGGATAGTCGAACGTGTTGCCTGCAATGACGTTTCCTGCCATGTCATTATATGATGCGCCGAAGCCGGGGCAGTCGTTGCTCCTCCATTCCATGTGCCGGTTGAACAAGTACATTTCACCCGTGTATGAAATGTCCTTCATGTACGGAACGCCTCCGTCTGTCTTGTTGTCGAAGCCGGCGTAGTCCGGCGAGTCGAGCCATGCAGGAGCCGATACCCTGTCGAAATTGTTGATGATGAGGACACAGCTGTCCGCTGCTTGCCGTCCGTCCGCAACCGGTTCATGTCCGGAAGGAATCCCGGCGCACAGGATTTCGGACGGGAAACTTTTTCCTCCGGAATTGAATGCCGTAATCCTGAAACTGTAGACATGTCCTGGCTCCAACGGTATTTCAGTCCTGTATCTACCGTTTTCCATGGCCGGTCCTTCGAATATCATTCCGTTGTCGAAACCTCCGTCATCAATTCTCGTCTGTATCAGGAAGCCGGTTGCGTTTGCCGTAGGTTCCAGAGTGTCAGGGCGTTCTTCCCATTCGAGGACAGCATTCCCGCCGCTGAGATTTACGGAAAATGCCTTTACGGGCAAAGGCTGGACTGCGTATTCGCATCCGTACCGGTTGCTCAGGTATTTCAATATGCCTTTATAGACGGCACGGGAAGCGCAGAATCTGAATGCCGGATCCTGTCCGTATCTCATGTCGGCAAAGTTCTGGTGGGAGAGGAGTTCGCAGAGCATAGACGGTGAGGCCGGCGTGCGGGATTCCCGGTATCCGCGGTTCCATATCCACCTTCTGTTCCATTCAGGATCGAATTCCGCCCTCAGGTCGTTCACGATCTGGCTCTGTATAAGATTGGCGTATTCCCGGTTCGTGTGTCTGTCTTCGCCGGAGGGGAGTTTCCGTTTTCCCTCCGATTTCAGGGTGTATATGGCGAGGGTGCCTATGGTGGAATCGTTGGGAGTCATTCCGGCATCGGTATGGAGGGCGAATACGAGGTCGAAAGGAATCTTCCCGCCGTCCTTTCCGGGATTTACGGCAGAGCCGAGACTCAGGCTGTTCATCCAGTCGCCGCGTGAAAACAGGTCGTCGGTATAATCGTTTTCACCGTCATGCTGGCTGTATATGGTGGAATCTGCTCCAGCCCACTGAAGCCAGTATCTTGCGCCTTCAGTGTATCTCGGCATCATTGATGTTTCAAATACCGCGCAGCTGTCTTTCCCGACTTTTCTCGCAATGTTTCCCATGCCGCCTCCTATTTTCACGGCATCGGCGCTGACACGGCTTCCGGAAACGTGTCTTCTCCCTGCCGGAGTGAGATTGTCAAGGATTACACGGCCCTCTCTGCCTTCGTCAAATTCGAATGTCCCGAGATAGATCCATGTCCCGCCTCCGAGTTTCTGGTTTACGATGAATTCCGAGTTCCCGCCTTTGTGTTCTACGGTGTAATGGGCCGATTCGGTGCTGTTTGGCAGGCTTGTGTATGATATGTAGACGGCATATTCGCCGCTTTCGGGGATGTCGGGAGTCCATATTGCCTTGGAAGCCCTGCTGCGTTCCGTTTCCTTGGAAATGCAGGCCGAGCTGCGGGCGGAACCCAAGGAGAAAGGATTTTCCGTACCGGTGTAGACGGCCTTTACATCCGCAAAACCCGGTTTTTCTTCTTTCCATTCGCCTGTTTCCGAGTAGGTTCCGGTCCCTCTGTATTCCGATTCCGGGCTCTTGTCGTTGTCCACGATGATTTCTGTCCTGTTGAAATCCCTTTCCCTTGCAAGCATTACGTAGGCTCCTGCATTTTCGAGCATAGGGACGAGGTACGGTATTACGAAACCTGCTGACAGCAGGTCCTCCACTGTCTGGAACAGGACCGGCCGCTGCCATTGCCATCTGCCCGAATTCCTGTCGAAATACAGGCCGTGGCTCGGCCATACGGCAATATGCCTTCCGTCAAGACCCTTGTCGAAAGACATTCCGTCCATCCTTTCTACCAAAGGGTGGGAGGCCGACGGTATTTTCCTTATTCTGTATGTCTGTGTATCAGGTCTGCCGTCGGAGCCGAGACCGCCTACAGGGAGTTCTGTCATCCTGATTCCGGCACTGTATATTCTTCCTATGCCGTAGTTCCGGTATTGCTGCGGCATGAGTTCACGCAGCTTCGACGAGAACCATTCGGTGTCTCCGTATCTCCATGGAATGTCGCTGAGGCTCAGATCGAAGTAAAAGTCAAGAAGATTCCCGCGTTTCATCACCGCTTTCAGGGTGAGTTCGCTTTCGACGGATGTCTTTTCCGTAATCAGCCTGTCAAGGGAGTCGCAGACCGGTATAAAGTCCTCGGTGATTTTGCTTTTGCCGCTTGCCGCAACCGATAATGAAACGGCTATGAGGAGTATCGTGACGGATTTCATCGTAAATTTTTTCTTGGGCATAGGTCAAGTATCAGGATGATTGCGGATGCCAAGGCCAGTCCTGTACAGTCTGCAAGCAGGTCCATGGGATCGCCGCTTCTGTATCCGGACAGTTCCTGCAGTATCTCGATGCCTGCCCCGAGCATGGTACCGACAAGAAACGCAGCCAGAACAAACAGGTATTTCCCTTTTCTGCTGCCGCTGAACCGGGGAAACGCCAGATAACAGATGAACGGAAACGGCAGGAAAAGGAAAAAGTGCACCGTCTTGTCGAACGGGACGGGCAGCCACCAGTCCTGACTCAAATCAATGCTGCTTCTGAAATTCCAGAAGCAGCATACAAAGAGCCCCAAAAGGTAGACTGCAAGCAGAATACGCGATATGACTGATTTCCTATTTGGCATATCTGTCTACGACAGCCTTCATTTCGGCATACTGTTCTTCCATGCTGCAGAGCAGTTTGTTCTGGGCGTGTGTCCTGACTAAATTGTGCTCCGGATAGGCTATCTTGTAATATTTGTCTCCGTCAATATAGTCCATCAGGAAACGGAGCAGCTGCTCGTATGTGATGTATTTTGCAGAGAATGCAAGCCATTCCACTTCACTGTCCGTGAGATTTCCCTTACGGTATGAGAGGTAGCCTTTGGTATATGCCTCGAACATTTCCAAAGACAGGGCTACCTTGCCGAGGTCCTTTTCATCTTCGGCGCCAGTGTTGGCGTATGACCTTATGGCATCACCGAAATCATTCAGCGAGGTACTGCTCATGCAGGTGTCAAGGTCGATGACACAGAGCACTTCGCCTTCCTTGTCGAAAAGGATGTTGCTTATCTTGGTATCGTTGTGTGTCACCCTTGTAGGGATTGTCCCGTCTTCCACCTTGGTCCAGAAGCCGAGCATTTCCTGTCTGCGGCTGTTTACCCATCCGATTTCTTCGGAAAGGTCCTTTACACGTCCTGCAGCATCGCGGGCGATGGCTTCATCCCACTGTTCGAATCTCCATCTGATATTGTGGAATCCCTTGATGGTTTCGGCGAGAGGAGTGGTGAAATCCGACAGGTATGCCTGGAATTTTCCTATTCCCTGTCCGCCCTTGTATGCAAGAGCAGGAGTGTCGGCCTTCTCGTATGTTACCGAACCTTCGATGAATACGCATACAGCCCAGTAGTTGCCGTTTTCGTCCTTATAATACAGGTCGCCTGCAAACGCCTTCCTTTCTTCGTCAGACATGGAGTCCGGACGCCTTTTGGTCACGGTAAGCACCTCTCTCATAGGGTCTCCGCCTTCCGCAACCACCTTTTTCTTCAGGTGTTCCGTCACCATTTCGATATTGTTCATCATTCCCGGCACGTCAGGGAATACGATATGGTTTTTCCTTTGGAGAATATATCTCACCGGATGTTCTCCGCCTGTCTTTATGACGAACGTGTCATTGATGAACCCGGGACCGAGGGGCTTGATTTCGCTGATGCTGCCTCCCACGTCGAACTTGCGGGCGATTTCCATCATCTGTTCTTCTGTATAATTCATAATTATGTAGTTTAATGTAACTTCAGATTTAACGTAATTTCAATTCCCCGAAAAATTCAGGCCTGTGGAAATCAGGGTGTTCCGTTTCCACAGGATTCCAGCTCAGGAAATGCGGATGTGCGGTCTTGTCTCCGCATTTGTAGAAATTGGCCTTCAGGGTTTCCGGTAATCTGTCTTTTTCCATTCCTATGATGTCGAACGGAATGCAGAGGGCGGTCTTCCATGAAAATTCCCTGCCGCTTTCGTCGAAGGCCTTTTTTTCGAGTGTCGAAAATCTTTTTATCCTTTCGAGCGTTTCCTTCCCGAAATGCGTGCAATCTGACCGGCTTTTCCTTTTGGCTGCGAGCAGTGTGCCTATGCAGTTCATTTCGAAATTGTAATAGGTTCCGTCGCATGGGTCGGCCACAAAAAATTCGCAGCAGCTGTCTTCCCAGACAGGTCCGTTGTC
Organism: uncultured Bacteroidales bacterium; assembly: GCA_944323245.1. Taxonomy (GTDB): domain Bacteria; phylum Bacteroidota; class Bacteroidia; order Bacteroidales; family UBA932; genus Cryptobacteroides. The sequence continues at coordinate 9,697 of CALURT010000012.1, read as the reverse complement.
TTCAAGAGCCTGCGCCCTCAGGTCGAGGCCTTTCACGGAATACAGAATGACAAGATGTGTGTCTGTCCTCGCTATTGCGACAGCGGCTTCAGGTGCATACGGGAACTCGTCCGGCCAGCATACGGTATCTATTGATGCCTTGGCGGCCTTTGCCTCCATGAGCGCATCCAATTCATCGAAGGAATCCGGATTTTCCGCTCCGGGTACGTAAGGTACATCGATTATTTTCATGTTCAGTGTCTTAATACATGTTTTCAGATTCATTTTCTGATTCAGTGAATCTTTGTAAAGGTACGGAAAAAATGTGAAAACATGAAATATTTTCCGTATTTGCGGGCTTTTTTCTCCGCCTTGGTGAATTTGCCTTTGTTCCTGACGTTGATGCGCAACGGCAGGTAGGCGAAAAAAGCGTCCCATTTCCGTACCGGTCCGAGGACAGGCCTGATGACCTTGCGGAATATCTCAAGGTAGAGGTTGCATACGTCCATGGTGTTCAACTCGCTGCGGGTGAGGGATTTGTCATGGACGCGATAATATACGGCCGGCGTATGTGCGATGTGGATAGTATAGCCTTCGGCAAGCACTTTTGCCAGAAACGGTGCATCTTCGAGATTCCTGAACAGGGACGGGAAGTATCCTATGTGTTCGAGCAGGCTTTTCCTGTACATGAAAGTGGGTGCAGGCAGCCAGAAAAGAGGGTCGCGGAAAATGTAATCAATGTCAATGCTATCCCTGTCGGCAACCGGGGCCATGACAGCAAGGCTTTCGGGATGTTCCAGCTCCCTGTCTTCTGAAAAGACAAGGGCATAGGCGGATATGAAACAGCATTTGTCTCCGTATCCGCGGGCCGTGCGGAGGAGTTTCGTGATGCAGTCGTCCATGAGGATGTCGTCTCCTGCTATGACCTTGAGCCATTCTCCGGACGCCCTCCTGCATGCTCTGTCTATGTTCGCCGTGACACCTGTATTTTCGGGAGATGTCATGAGGATTGTGTCAGTGAACCTGTCTTTGTGCTTCTTCATCCATTCTTCACAGAGACGTACCGTGCCGTCCGATGATGCGTCGTCGGAGACAATGAGCTCGATGTCCCCGTCGAAATCCTGGCGGTATGCGCTTTCCAAGGTGCCGAGGACGTAGTTTTCCGAGTTGTACGTCAGGACTATGATCGAGATTTTCATACCGATTTCATGAAAAGAGGGAAGGGAAGGAGGAATTTCAGTTTCCTGCGCAGTTTCAGGTCTGATTTCCTTGCCTTGCGGAAGCCGGCCGAGATGTAATTGTCCCGGATAATCTTGAGTGCCTTGGCTTTGTCTGACTGAGCCTGCATCCCGGCCTTTTTGTACAGTTTCGCATATCCGATTATCGAACGGACGTATTCGTTCAGCATTGTCCTGTATTCATCCGAGTCTTCGCCGAATCTGTCAAGAAAGAGTCCGGTGAGGTACCGGTCGGTTTCGAGGCATTCGAATTTTCTTGCAGTCTGTTTGGTCACGGACCCGGGATGCTGCCGGTAAAGGTATGTTGCATCACAAAAAGCGGTTTTTCCGGCGTTTATGAGCAGTTCACGCGTGTCGTATTCATCCGCATTCATAAGTGCAGGATCTATTTTGGACCCGAGACGCTGGGCTTTCAGCAGGTTTCTTTCGATGACGGCCCCGTTGGCCCCGATTTTCCAGCCGCCGACCGTAAGCATCACCGCCTGTCGTCCCGAAAGGATTCGGGAAAAGTCGAAACTGTCGTCGGGAATTGAGCCCTGCCTCCCGTTTTCATCGAAAAATACCATCCTGCCCATCACGATGTCCGCCCCTGTTTCCTTTTGGCGTTTCACCGTCTTTTCCAAATATGTTTCCTCCAATGCGTCGTCGTGTCCGACTATGCAGCAGAAATCTCCTTTGGCAGCGTTGATTCCGATGTCGACAGGCTTGCGTGCCGAGCCGCTGTTTTTCTCTGTCCTGAACACCTTCACGCGGCTGTCGGAAGCGGCGTACTCTTCAAGAATGCCGTATGTGCCGTCTGTGGAGCAGTCATCCACGCATACCAGTTCAAACCCGGAAAAGGTCTGCGAAAGGATGGAACCGATGCACGGCCTCATAAATGCCGCAGCGTTGTAGAACGGGACGATGATGCTGATTTTCATTTGAAGATACTGATTCTCATTTGAATGAGTTGACAAGCCTGATTACTTCGCGGACTTCTTCATCGGTGATTACCGGACTTATCGGCAGGCTGAGTTCCTCGTTGTGGATTTTTTCCGTCACAGGGAATGAAAGACTGTTCCACTCCCTGTAGCATTCCTGTTTGTGCGGCGGTACGGGGTAGTGGATTATAGTCTGCACCCCGTTGTCTGCCAGATATTCCTGCAGCTCGTTGCGGCGCGGACACATGACTGGGAAGATATGGAACACGTTCGAGTCGAAGTCCTTGACATGGGGTACGGACACAAGCGGATTTGTGATGCCGTCAATGTATCGGCGGGCAACGGCTTTTCTCCTTGCGTTGTCCTCGTCCAAATGGCGGAGTTTCACGTCCAACACGGCTGCGTTGGTCTCGTCAAGACGGCTGTTGCGGCCCTTGTATTTGAAAATGTATTTTTTCGTGGAACCGTAATTGGCCACGGCCCTGATGATGCCGGCGATTTCCTTATCGTCAGTAGTCACGGCTCCTGCATCTCCGAATGCCCCGAGGTTCTTTCCAGGATAGAAGCTGTGTCCGGCTGCATCCCCGAGCGAGCCTGTCCTTTTCCCGTTGAACAGGCATCCGTGCGCCTGGGCATTGTCTTCCACGAGTTTGAGACCGTATTTGCGGCATATTTCCCCAATCTTTTCCGTATAGGCGCATTGTCCGTACAGGTGTACGATGAGGATGGCCTTTGTCCTTTCGGTGACGGCCGCCTCTATCAGCCTGTCGTCTATCTGGCAGGTGCGGATGTCCGGCTCTACGAGCACAGGTTTCAACCCGTTTTCCGAAATGGCGAGAATCGAGGCAATATATGTGTTCGCAGGGACAATCACTTCGTCTCCCGGAGACATTATCCCGGCTTCGATGTAGGCCCGGAATATCCAGATAAGGGCATCAAGCCCGTTCGCGCATCCTACGCAACAGTCCGTGCCGATATATTCCGCAAAATCCTTTTCAAACCTTGCGTTGGCTTCTCCCTGAAGATACCAGCCTGAATCCACGACCTCGTCTACGGCCTGATGGATTTCGTCGTGGTATTTCGCCGTGATTTTCTGAATGTCAAGAAATTTTATCATATCTCGTGTGTTTTTCCTTCCTTGTCTTTCCTGTCCATGTCGAGGATAACGCCCTCGTCGGTGACGTAGCCGTGCATTCGTGCAGGATTGCCGTACCAGAGCGTGTTCGCAGGAATGTCATCCGTGACGACGCTGCCTGCCCCGACCATGGCGTATTCTCCTATTTCGTGCCCTGCCACTATCGTGGAATTGGCTCCTATCGACGCTCCTTTCCTTACCGTCGTCGTGCAGAATTTTTCGGGATAACGTTTCGAACGGGGTGCGATGTCGTTCGTAAATGTCACGTTCGGGCCTATGAACACATTGTCTTCTATGCGCACACCGTCCCATATCTGCACCCCGGACTTGACGGTGACGTTGTCTCCTATCTCTACGTCGTTCTCTATCAACACGTTCGCACAGATGTTGCAGTTCCTGCCGATTCTTGCACCCGGGAGGATCACGCAGAACTGCCAGACGGATGTCCCGTCACCTATGTTTTCGCTCTGTATGTCAGAGAGTTGATGCAGACGTTTCATTCTTGAACCTTGAAAAATCATTGTAATCCCTGATATAGTCGTCCTCGTCATAATGCTCTGAGGCGAGGACAAGGCAGACGGAACCTGACGAGAAATCGTCGAGGGTCCTCCATATCCCGGGCCTTACGAGCAGGCCGAGATATGGCCGGTTGAGGAGGAATGTCCGCTTGATGTGGCCGTCGTCCAATGTTACCGAAAAACTTCCGCTGACAGCCACGATGAGTTGCCACAGAGCCTTGTGGGCATGGCCTCCGCGGCTTTCACCTCCCGGAATGTCGTAAAGGTAATACACCCTCTTGACATCGAACGGGACAGTCTGCTCCGTGTTCACGACGGTGAGATTGCCCCTTTCATGATGATGCTTGGGCATTTCTATGAGAGAACAGTCATAGACAGTGCTGTCGGTTCCCGATATATTGTAGGAATTCTTCATAGTCTCTGATATAATCTGAAGGGTCATAATCGACGGAAGACAGGATCATGCAGACGGAATTCGTGGAAAAATTGTCCATTTCCCGCCAAAGTCCCTTGGGAACATAGAGTCCGTAATACGAGCGGCTCAACGAGTATCTGTATTTTTCCCTGCCGTCGTCGAGGATGACGTCGAAACTTCCGGAAAGGGATACTATCAGCTCCTCGTTTTCCTTAAAGGCGTGTCCCCCTCTTTTTTCTCCTCCGGGGACATCGTAGATCCAGTAGACACGCCTGATGTCGAAAGGCATTTCCTCCGAATTCTCCTCTATGAAGGAGAGATTGCCCCGTTTGTCTGCTATTTTCCTGAGATTTATTATTCTGTGTCCGTTCATGGCTGTTTTACAGGGCCTGCATGTCGTTCAGGCGTTTATAGTAACCGTTGAGTCTTATCAGGCTTTCATGCGTCCCTCTCTCCACGATTTTTCCTTCGTGCATCACGCAGATTTCGTCCGCATTCTTGATGGTGGAAAGCCTGTGGGCGATGGCAATCGTGGTCCTCGAAGTGGTAAGGCGGTCAAGGGCTTCCTGCACTAATCTTTCGGATTCGGTATCAAGGGCTGACGTGGCTTCGTCAAGGATGAGGATAGGAGGGTTTTTCAGGATGGCCCTTGCAATGCTTATCCTCTGCCTCTGTCCGCCTGAAAGTTTGCCTCCACGGTCTCCGATATTGGTATTGTAGCCGTCCTCCTTTTCCATGATGAAATCATGGGCGTTGGCGATTTTTGCGGCAGCCACAACCTGCTCCATGGTGGCGTTTTCCACACCGAAGGCGATATTGTTGAATATGGTGTCGTTGAACAGGATAGCTTCCTGGTTGACGTTCCCTATGAGGGCACGCAGGCTTTTGATTTTAAGGTCCTTTATGTTCTTCCCGTCGATGAGTACTTCTCCGGATGTCACGTCATGGTAGCGCGGTACGAGGTCCACGAGGGTTGATTTTCCCGAGCCTGACTGTCCGACGAGGGCCACTGTCTTTCCTTTCGGTACAGTGATGTTGATGTCGGTCAGGATTTCCTTCCCGGCTTCGTAGGAGAAGCATACGTGTCTGAATTCGATTTTGTCATCGAAGGACTTTATGGTTTCGGCGTCGGGTTTTTCCTTGATGTTGTTCTCGGCCTTGAGGATCTTGTCCACCCTTTCCATGGAGGCAAGTCCTTTCGGAATGTTGTATCCTGCCTTTGCGAACTCTTTCAGCGGGTTGAGCACGCTGTACAGGATGACCATGTAGAATATGAAGGTCGGAGCATCGATAGGGGAGGCCTCGCTCAGGATCAGCGTACCTCCGAACCAGAGCACGAACATTATCATGATGGTGCCGAGAAATTCGCTCACGGGATGGGCGAGGGCCTGTCTTGTGGCGACTTTTCCGGATGCTTTCCTCAATTCGTCGCTCGTGGACCTGAACCTGTCCTTCATCCTGTCTTCGGCTATGAATGCCTTGATGATTCTCAGTCCTCCGAGAGTCTCGTCCAACTGGGACATGGTGTCACTCCATTTGGCTTGTGCTTCAAGGGATTCCCTTTTCAGTTTCTTGCCTATGGCGCTCATTCCCCATGCCATCAGCGGCACCACGGCTATGGTAAACAGAGTCAGCTGCCAGCTCGTCACCACGAGGGTCGTGAAATAGAAAAGTATGAGAATAGGATTCTTGATGAGCATGTCAAGGGAGCTCGTGATGGAATTTTCCACTTCTCCGACATCCCCGCTCATCCTCGCTATGATGTCACCCTTGCGTTCCTGTGAAAAGAAACCGAGCGGCAGGCTCATCATTTTATTGTAGACGGTCACCCTGATGTCCCTTACAATGCCTGTCCTCAACGGTATCATGACAGCGGACGAGCCGAAATAGCATGATGTCTTCAAGGCAGTCATCAGGCCGAGGAACAGGCCGAGAAACAGAAGTGTTATGGAGCCTCCGAACTTGTCGATCATCAAGGTTATATAGTAGTAGACGTTGTTCATGAAAATGTCTTTCATGGAAGCGTCCGTGCTGTCCCACGGGATGAAGGTGTAGACGGTGGTGTCCATCTTGAACAGTATCTGAAGGATCGGGATTATCAGCGTGAACGAGAATATGTTGAATATTGCTGAAAAAACGTTCAGGAACACCGCTCCCACCAAATATCTTTTGTACGGCGATACGAACCGCCTCATTACCTGTATAAATTCTTTCATATGGAGAATTCTTTCACAAAGGGTCAAAAATATCTGCGAAGATATGAAACTGCGGGGAAATTTTCAAAATATGCCGCCGAAATTGCGGGCGGGACGTAAAAAATTCATAAATTCGCAATTCATTTGAAAATCGTCGGAGATGGCAAGGATACTGTTTGTAATGAATGTTTTTCCCGGACTCGGAGGCGTGGAAAGCGTGACGGAGAACATTATAGGTGATTTGAGCCGGGACAATGAAATATTCATTCTTGCGTACAGCGCATCCAAGGGTTTTGCGTTGCCGGCCGGCGTCACTGAGGCATTCTATTTCGAAAACCGTGTCGAGGAGGACAACATAGCCCGATACAACGGGATAATTGCCTCCCGTCATATTACCCATGTGATAAACCAGGGGATATATCCGTTTTTTACAGGAATTGTATTCAATAAGGAAAGGGACAGGAGCGTGAAGATAATATCGGTCCTGCACGGGATGCCTGGGTATGAGGTCAATGATTACTGGTGCCAGGACCATATCCGGAAGGCCGGACCATTGAAAAAGGCGGAACGGAAACTCTTGTATTTTCTCGGAATGAACCGGGGGTACAACAGGTATGTCCGCAGGTACAGGGAAGGCTGTATCAAGGCCTTGGAAGAAGGGGACAAGGTGGTGCTCCTCTGTGAAAAATACATCGGTGAATTCTGCAGCCTTTATGGAACGGACAATTCCAAGGGAAAGATTGTAGCGATACCGAATCCTCTGTCAGCCATGTACTCGGATCTTCCCGCACCTGATTTTGACGGGAAGGACGATTCCGTGCTCTTTGTCGGGCGCATGTCCTATGAAAAGAATCCTGCCGTGATCCTCGATGCCTGGAAACTCTGTAAAAGAGGGCGTCTGACCATGATAGGAGACGGACCTCTGCTACCGTCGCTTTCTGCTTATGCGAAGAAGAAAAATATTGGGAATGTAGAATTTACAGGTTATGTTACGGATCCGGAACGCTATTATTCAAAGGCGAAAATCATAGTCCTCGTTTCCAAGTACGAGGGCTATCCGATGGTTCTTATCGAGGCGCAGCGTTACGGGGCAGTACCTGTGGTGTTCCCGATAAGTTCAGGTGTGGATTCCATAGTGGATGACGGCAGATGCGGCGTGATTGTCCCGCAGAGGAGTGTTCAGGCGTTGGCTGAATCCATAGACGGGCTTTTGTCCGACGAAAAAAGGTTGAGGGCATTGTCCCGTGAAGCATATTTGAAATCTTGCGGGAACGAATTGCAGGTCATCTGCGGAAAATGGAGGGAACTTTTACGATGAAACGCTTTCTTTACAACAGGTATGACAGGTTGAGGGCATGGTTGGTGCCGGGCTTGCGGGCTTTTTTCTGCGGAGTCCGCAGGTTGCCTTTCAAGGATGTGCCCATAGTGATAAACAATTTCAACAGGCTTGATTCGCTGAAGCGTCTTATAGCCGGGCTTGAGTCAAGGGGATACCGCAATATCCATATCATCGACAACGCGTCGTCATATCCTCCGCTTCTCGAGTATTATGCCTCGTGTCCTTATCCGGTCTACATGCTGCATCGCAATGTCGGTCATCTTGCCGTGTGGGAAACTGGCCTGTACAGAATGTTCACCGATTCGTACTTCGCATATACTGATTCGGACCTTGAGATTTTCGAGGATTGTCCGGACGATTTCATGGAGAAGTTCATCAGGCTGCTGAAAAAACATCCCACAGCGTTGAAAGCCGGGTTTTCCCTGAAAATCGACGATATTCCCGATTGCTATGAGCATAAGGAAAAGGTGATCGGATGGGAGAGCCAGTTCTGGAAACGGAAGGTGGCTCCGGACGTGTACAGGGCTCCGATAGATACGACTTTCGCCGTGTACAAACCGTATTTCAAGGGGCATTTCATCGCCCTCCGTGATTTCAAGAAATGTTATTTCAGGACAGCTCCTCCGTATTGTGTCCGTCATCTCCCGTGGTATGCGGACAGCGCTCATCCTACGGAAGAGGAATCCTATTACCTGTCGCACCTCAAGACCGTCACGCACTGGTCGGAGCAGGACAAGGGAAATCGTTAGAGAGCGACTCTCCTTGCCTTGAACCTCAGTCGCTATTGCGGCAGCCCCTTGGCAAGCCGGGAGCGGTTTATGCAAAAATGGAATTGAATTCCGAAATTACATAAATTAACGTCAGTTCGACGAATTTATATTGTTCAGCACCAGGAAATTCGTCGAACAGTCGTTAAGGATTTCTTCGAAATCCATTTGTTTTAATCCCCAGTCGCTGTGGCGACCCTGCTCGCTTTCGAATGTCCACCGGACATTCTCATAAACCGCTCTCGACTTTTCAAGGGGCACCACCCCCATTCGCCCCCTCGCCGGCTGTTCACTCTCGAATGTCCACCGGACATTCTCGTAAACCGCTCACGACATCGCAGGACACCCGTCCTGCTCCTCAAAGGTAGTTCGATGATTTTCAATAAATTGAATTTCATCGAACTCACGTTAAATTATGGAGAATGACAAAAATTCCGGTGAAAATCCGGAAAAATTTGCCCCCCCCCGAAGAAAAATTCGTATAATTGCGGGTAATATGTAATCGGTAAAGGCAGACAATATGAGACTGCGAAGTATTATAAGGACGATTTCAGTAAGTCTGACAACTGCAATTATAGTAAACTGCAATATCAACGGCGAACCGGAAGGCGGCAGACAGGTTACGGATTATTTGGATTACAGTATGGGCGAGCCGGCATGGACGGAATATGCCCTTCTGGAAGAAATCTCTAAGGAGGCGAAGGCGTCGGAGAATGTTCCGGACAACTTCATTCCGGAGTGTTTTTTTGAACAGCATTGTGCTGATTTGGATGATTTTGCATATAAAGTGGAAGCAGAGGATCCGGCGGCAGTAGAGGATGACATAGAAAGTGACCCGGCATTCTCCTTCAACGGTGGCAGATGCTGTATTGCCGGCCTGGACAAATGGTTTCTTCTTGATAGGGATGGCAATGTTGGAAAATGGGGACAGCTGAAGCGCGTATCAATGAGTGCCGATGAAATGCCGGAGATATACAGGATATTCCCTCCGGATGATCCCGGCAGCATAAGAGGTTACGGCCGGCTCGAATTTATGGAGTTGGGAGATGACGACAACAGCCTGATGCAGTTTGACATATTTTTCGCTCCCTCGGCGAGTTTAAAGGCTGACTATCCGATACCGCATTCTTTCCGACTCTGGCTTTATAAGGATCTGACAGAAGAGTATCAGAAAAAATATCCTGATGCCGG
>CALURT010000011.1 GCA_944323245.1 uncultured Bacteroidales bacterium | reverse complement strand
TAAAGCAAACGATGGACATTCAAAAAAAGAAAAACCGGGAAAAGAATTTCTCTTTCCGACGGTTTTTGCTTTTTCTGAGATTTTTCGTGTTATTGTGAGGGGTGTGTTGTCATTCCGAGCGGAGGTCCGAAGGACCGGAGTCGAGGAATCTGCCTCTGTCAGCAGACCTCTCGGCTGCCGCTCGAGGTGACATGAAGGATACAGGTCCTTCGGCTGCGCTCAGGACGACAGAAGAGCATCCATGATGCCAGCGTTTGGATAAAGAAAAGAGGAATGGAAAAGGCAGCGAATGCGTTTTTGTTAGCATGAGCGTTTTTCCATTCCTCTTTTTGTGACAATGGAACCGACACGACAGATCCTTCCACTCGCTTCGCTCGGTCAGGATGACAGGCGGTCAAGCGCAGTATCAGTCGATTTCTCTGATGGAAACGGCGAAGCCGCCGCCCGGAGCCATTGCAAGTTTGAGTTTCGTCTTGGAAGTGACTTTCCTGTCCGAAATTTCGTAAGCCGTCGGATTGGTCCTGTAATCCGCATCCTTGGCATCAGCATAGATTGTGGCTTCGTATTTCCTGCCCGGTTCGAGGAAATCGAGCGAAAACTCCACGGTACGGGCATTCTCATCAGTCACTCCGCCGATGAACCACTGAGGCTTGCCCTCGGAAGGATTCTTGGCCTTGCGGGCAATGACTATATAGTCCCCCGGCTCTGCAAGAAGATAATGACTCTCCGACCAGTCCACAGCCACATCCTCGATGAACCTGAATGCGTCCAAATGAGCCTCATAATGCTCCGGAAGGTCTGCAGCCATCTGCAGAGGAGAATACATCGTCACATACAGGGCCAGCTGGTTGGCGATGGTGGCATTGACATGGGACTTGTTGTCAGGATTGAGTTTCTCCACATCCATCATGAAAATGCCTGGCGTATAATCCATCGGACCACCCTGAAGCCGCGTAAACGGAAGGATTGTCACATGATGAGGCTTCGTACCTCCGAATGCCTGGTACTCGGTACCTCGGGCCGATTCGTTGCCGATAAGATTCGGATAGGTCCTGCAAAGACCTGTAGGACGGACAGCTTCATGTGCATTGACCATGATCTTGTGCTCGGCGGCCTTCTTTACGGCATACAGGTAATGGTTGTTCATCCATTGTCCGTAATGATGTTCGCCGCGAGGAAGGATGTCCCCGACATATCCGCTCTTGACCGAATTGTATCCGTATTTGTCCATAAGATCGTAGGCAGCATCGATATGACGCTCGTAATTGCGGACGGAACTTGAAGTTTCATGGTGCATCATGAGTTTCATCCCTTTCGACTGCGCATACTCGTTCAATGCTGCGATGTCGAAATCCGGATATGGCGTCACGAAATCGAAGACATAGTCCTTGGACTTCCCTGCCCAGTCTTCCCAGCCGATATTCCAACCTTCCACAAGCAACTGGTCAAAACCGTGTTCCGACGCGAAATCAATATACCTGCGCACATTCTCGTTGTTTGCTGCATGACGTCCGTTCGGAACGCATACGCTGTAGCCGACATCCTCCAATTTGACCGAAGGCAGGTCGGTATATGCCCATGTACTCTTGCCGGTGATCATTTCCCACCATACACCCATGTATTTCACCGGCTTGATCCACGAAACGTCACCGTAAGCACAAGGCTCGTTGAGATTCAGTATAAGCCTTGAAGCCAAGACCTTGCGGGCATCGTCCATTACCATCACCGTTCTCCACGGAGTCTTGCACGGAGCCTGCATGTAGCCTTTCCAGCCCTGTGCGTCAGGAGTAAGGTGCGAGGTGAAGACCATGTTCTCGTCATCGAGATCAAGATGCATGCAGGAATAGTCCACCAAGGCAGCTTCGTGGATATTGATGTACAGTCCCTCATCGGTCTTCATCTGCAGCGATGTCTGTACCCCTGTCATCGAAAAAGGAGTCTGTGACGAGTTCCCCGTAATGGCAGTCGGCATCAGTCCCCTGATTTCAGACAGACGGGATTCCACATAGTCGTACTCCTGCGTATCGTAGTCTCCCGGAATCCAGAAAGCCGTATGGTCACCTGCCATGGCAAACTGCGTGAGTTCTTCCTTGATTACGAAATAGGTCATGTTTTCCTGCTCCGGAAATTCGTATCTGAATCCGAGACCGTCGTCATAAAGCCTGAAACGCAGGACCATGACCCTGTCAGAAGATTTCTGACGAAGGGTAACAGCCATTTCATTGTAATGGTTCCTGATTTCGGATTCTTCACCCCATACGGGTTTCCATGTCTCGTCGAAAGTCGAGTTTTCCGATTTTTCCACTTCGAATCCGGAGTAGAAATTGTCCGGCACCCTGTAAGGAAGGACGGTCAGCGTCTCGCCGTAGCCGAATTTGGGATCTGCGGCCTTGCCCCTGAACTCGAAACCGAGAGTACTCGGAAGCACTGCGCTGATATCCTTGTAGTCCAACCAATAGCACGGTTGTCCCTCTTCCGTAAGGGTAAATTTCAACGACAGGTTTCCGTCAGGCGATGAAAGTGTCCTTACATCGGCCGGAGCGACATCCTGTGCAGAAAGTGCGGTCGCAGTAGCGAACAATGTGATAAGAGTCTGTATTTTCTTCATAAACGTGTATTTATAATTTTTATGACAATTATCGTTTATATTCCACCACAAGAACCTGTCTCGGCCCAACTACCGTGGAACCCGACACCTGCACGCTTTCTCCGGTAATCACATTGCGGCCGTCATGAAGCCCTTCGGCTATTTCGGCATAATGCGACCACGGGATATTCTTTTTTCCGCGTGAATTGTTTATATACACGAATACGGCATCCGTATCGTCATAGCGGAAATAGGCGTAGGTATTGTCACGGGTAAGGAAGTGCATTGTCTTTCCGTCATGGATCACTTTCTTGTCCTTTCTCCATTGGAAAAGCTTCTGCGTGTAGTCGTGCATGTCGGCGGCAAATCCTTTGGCAACAGGCTTTCCGTCCGTATTCACTGCAGCCGAAGCGCGACCCTCCTCGGTGAACAGGTTGACTTCATCGCCATGCCAGCCTCCAGGAAAATCCACCCTCAGGCCTCCATGTCCCTGTGAACGGTCCTTTGACACGAACATCATTTCATCTCCGTAGAATATCTGCGGAATGCCTCTCATCGTGGCCATCATTGCCATCACTATCCTGTGCCTGTCGGCATTGTGCTTCAGGACGTCGCCGATACGGTCTGTATCATGGTTGCCCGGGAATATCATCATCTTGGACAGGTCGTGATATACGAAATCGTGGGAAAGGCAGTCGTACACCTTGGTCATCCCCTCTCCCCATGCCTGCGAATCAGTAGGCACGCCTTTCCAGATGGCTTCCTGCAGAGGGAAATCCATGATTGACGGCAGATGGGAATCGAAACCGTCCTTGTTGGCATTGCCGCCCTGCCAGTAGGCAAGCTGCGGGATGGATGATGTCCAGCATTCCCCTACTATGTTGAAGTCGGGATATTCGTTCAGGATTGCGGCACACCATTCGCTCATCGGTTCTTTTTCATTGTACGGATAGGTATCCACCCTGAAGCCGTCAAGCCCAGAATATTCTATCCACCACACTGCCCACTGCTTGAAATAATTCAGGACGTATGGATTGTTCAGATTCATGTCCGGCATTGACGGTACGAACCAGCCGCTTTCCTGAAGGTTCAGATCATATCGGGAAGCGTTCGGGTCCATGTTGGTGGAGAAGCATACATTGGTGCCGGTATATTCCGGGAAGACATGGATCCAGTCCTTGAACGGAAGATCCTGCATCCACCAGTGCGCCGTTCCGCAATGGTTGGTAACAATGTCCATTATGACTTTAAGACCCTTTTCATGGGCCTTTTCCACAAATTCCCGGTACAGTCCGTTCGAGCCGAAACGCGGGTCGACGTGATAATAGTCGGCGCATGCATATCCGTGATACGACCCCTCCGACTCATTGTCCAAAAGCAACGGAGTGTTCCAGATGGCAGTGGCCCCGAGTCCGGCGATATAGTCGAGATGGTCGATTATACCCTGAATGTCACCGCCGTGGCGTCCGAAAAATTCTTTGCGGTCAGGCTTTTCAGCGGTATCGTCCGTGGCATCGTTGGAAGGGTCGCCGTTGGCGAAGCGGTCAGGCATTATGAGATATATCATGTCCGCCGTCGTGAAGCTCTTGCGTGCGGCAGAGCCTTCCTGCCTTGCAGCGATTTCGTAAGGGTATTTGAATGTTTCCGAGCCGTTTCTGAAGACGATATAATATGTGCCCGGTCCGGCATTTCCGGAAATCTTCACGTCCACGAAAAGATAGTCCGGACTGTCGGCCTTGTGGACTGCGGAGACTTCCACGCCTTTCCCGCCTTCAATAGATACGTCCCATGATGATATGTCCTCTCCTTTCACGAGAAGCTGCAACGGGGTTTTCATCTCCGTCCACCATGAAAGCGGCTCCACCCTCTCTATACGTGAGCCTGCATCGGAAACGGAGGCCGGATCAAAGTCCGTTCCGCCTCCGCACGATACCATTCCTGCCACAGCAATCGCCATCGGTATTATTCTCTTAATCATTTTCTGCGTAAATATAACGTTAATTTATGAATTTCATTCTACCTCGATGTTCCATTCCCACGGCTCGCACATCTGCACCGATACGGTGACCCTGTTGTCCGGCAGAGTCCTCGTGAAAACCAAGGTGCTGTCCTCCGTGGAAACGACTTCGAAAGCCCCGCCTTTTTCTCCTGCAGCAAGAGCAGGGTTTTCATGACGGATATCTATGAGTTCCCTGTAAAATTCCGTGTGACCGTTTTCTTCCCAAGCCGGAATCGGGTCCTTTTCGAAAAATTCGAAACGGTGGTTCCATCCCATCTCCTGTCCGGTGTACACGAGAGGCTGGCCTTTCGGCAGGGTGAATGTCAGGACAGCCATGGCTTCCGCCGCATCTCCCATCCGTTCGAATTCCGTCCCTGCCCATGAATTTTCGTCATGATTGGACGTGAACATAAGCCTGAAAGCATCGGCAGGAGTTGCCTCTGCATCCTTTTCGATATATGCGAGGAGTTCCGGGATTCCCTTTTCTCCCTGTGCGATGTCATTGAGCAGATGATGCAGTTCCCAAGCGTATGATGCGTCGAAGGCATCAGTATGCAATTCGGGATTTTCCCCTTCGGCGAGATAATATGTGCCGGGATATTCCTTTCTCAGCTCAGGCAATGTCTCTCTCCAGAAGTCAATCGGGACTTCGCATGCCATGTCGCAACGGAATCCGTCCACACCCTTGTCAAGCCAGAAACGCATTGAGTTGCGCATTTCCTCCCGCATGTCCTGATTGTCGTAATTCAGTTCGGCTATGTCCGTCCAGTCATACTGTGTCACGGTATTGCCAAGGGAATCCCTGACATACCAGTCAGCAGGTTTCTGTGATTCCCAGACTGCATCGGGAGAGGTGTGGTTTGCCACCCAGTCCAATATCACCTTGAAACCGGCATTGTGGGCCGCTTCGAGGAAGTTTTCGAAATCCTCCATCGTCCCGAATTCCGGATTCACGGCGCAGTAATCCGAAATCGCATAGTAGGAACCGAGAGTCCCTTTCCTCTGCTCCACGCCGATAGGATATATTGGCATCAGCCAGATGACGTCCACTCCGAGTTCCTGAAGTCTCGGCAACTGTTTGCCGGCCGCCTCGAATGTACCTTCCGGAGTGTATTGGCGCACGTTCATTTCATAAATGACGGCATTGTACGACCAGTCCGGATGGATTGGAGCGGTGCTCTTTTCTCCGCTGCAGCCCGTGAGCAGGAAACAGGCGACGATACCTGTTACCGCTATCGTCACCAGAATTGATATACCTGATTTTTTCATTTTCCGAAGTCTTCAGCGTTGAGTTCCCAAGTCATGTTGCCGGAATCGTTCATGTTGACATAGAGTCTGTAATTGCCGGCAGGGGCCTTGATATTGTTGCCTCCGTCCAATACACCTTCCGTAGCGGCAGAAAATGCCATAATAAAATTCCTTATCATAATTTTCCGTGATTTAATGATTCTTATTTCTGTCCTGTCGGCAATTTCAAAATTTCAGGATCAGATACTCGTATGGCATCAGTTCGAGGCTTTCCTCTGGAATAACAGCCGTACTTCTCATAAGGTCGGTACATTCATGACCCTGCCACTCTTCGGGCACTGAGACTGAAACGTTTCCGTTTCTGACATTTGCCGCCACGAGGATCTTTGCCGAAGCGTCCTCTTTCACGAATACCATCGCATCGTCATTGCCGTACCCGCTCATCTTCCCCGCTCTGACGGCAGGATATTCATTGTAAATCGATATGATCCTCTTGTATTCATCCCTCAGATCCGGGTTGGAGTTCCAGTCTACAGGTACATACTTGAAGAAATCGATAGGATGAGGATAGCCAACCTCCTGCGAACCGTATATCAGGGCCCCACCGTGGAGATATATGGCGATCACGAATGCCGACATCGAGCCGCGTTCATTGCCGTATTCCGCCACGGGAGCCATTTTACTAGCCTCGTCGTGGTTGGTAGTGAACCTGAGTTTCACCTTTCCGCCAGGCAAGGATTCATATTCCTCTTTGTCTATACGGTATAGCGAGAGCGCACTCGAATCCCTGATGAAGACATTCCTCATGCCTGTCATGAAATCCCACGCGTAATTCATGTCGAAACCTGCCTCGAAATGATCCTTGCGCTTGCCCTCCGCAAGCATCAGCAGATCTTTGTCAGGGATAGCCCTGAGTGAATCCAAGGCCTGTTTCCAGAAGTCGTATGGTACGAAATCGGCTGCATCGCAACGGAATCCGTCCACTCCGACCTCCGTCACCCAGTATTTCATGGCATCTATCATGGCAAGGCGCATCTCATCGTTGTCGAAATCGAGATCGGCCACATCGAGCCAGCCCGTATTCGCAGGCGATATTATATTGCCGGACTCATCATGGGTATACCAGTCCTTGTGTTCCGTGATCCAAGCATTGTCCCATGACGTGTGGTTTGCGACCCAGTCGACTATGACAGCCATTCCATTTTCATGACTGAGGCGTACAAGCTCCTTGAAATCATCGATCGTACCGAATTCCGGGTTCAGAGCTTTGTAATCCCTGATACAATACGGCGAATTGACGGAATTTTCCTTTCCTATCTCGTAAATCGGCATGAACCAAAGCACATTGACTCCGAGATCGCCGATAGAATCGAGTCGCTCCGATATAGCATTGAACGAATTTTCCGGGGCGAATACCCTCGGATTGATCTGATACATCGCTACATCTTCAGTAGCAGGCAATGTAAATTCCTTGTCTGCCGTGCAGGATAACGTACACGACAAAAACATGGCGGAAGCCGCTACACAAAAGATTTTCCTAAATATTCCAATCATAATATTTTATAAATAAGATATTCATAAGGTTCGAGTCCGATGACGGATTCCAATACCGAATCCTCCCCCGACATCATATTCCTGACATTTCTTCCCGACATTTCCATAGGTGTCTTGACGGTCGCATCAGCCCCGACAGGGTTAATCACGACGAAAAGCCCCGTGTCGGCGGATGTAATATAACTGAACGCCAATACGTTTCCTATATCGAAACATTTCGGGGACACGCCCCTCATATCAGCTGATTCCTTGTATATCTTCATGATATCGACGTATTCTTGAAAGGCGTCGGGATCCGAATCCCAATCCATGACATTGTAGCCGAATATGGAAAAACTGTCCAGATAACCTGTTTCCTGCGAACTGTATATCATGGGAATCCCGCCCATGAATGCGGCGGCGACAAAAGCAGCCATAGCCCCGTCCTTTGTCTTGTAAAGCGTCACCGGTGCCGTTGCCGTTTCCTGTGTCCTGTCATGATTGGTCGAATAACGCATTCTCTGTTTCCCGGCAGGGGTCACGGCGAATTCTTCCTCGTTGACGGTGTAGAGCTCAGAACATGGGGAAACACCGGAGAACACTTCACCGAGCTTGTCGGCGAAACTCCAGCCATATACCATATCGAAACCGCAGTCGAAAAGTCCGGAACCCTCCGAACCTCCCTCTGCAAGCATTATCAGACCTGGGTTCAGTCCGCGAAGTCCGGCAATCGCCGATGACCAGAAGTCGAAAGGCACGCCCTCTGCGAAATCGCATCTGAATCCGTCGGCACCGACCTCCGTGACCCAATAGGTCATGGCATCTGTCATGGCGGAGCGGAGTGCCGCGTTGTCATAGTTCAGATCAGCCACGTCATTCCAGCCCGAAGGAGATACGATATTCCCTGCGGCATCCTGGGTGTACCAGTCTTTATGCTCGGTAATCCAGGCATTGTCCCATGAAGTATGGTTGGCCACCCAGTCGAGAATGACCTTCATTCCCAAGCCGTGAGCCTTGTCTATAAGGGCTTTCAGGTCTTCCATAGTCCCGAAATCCGGATTTACTGCCTTGTAGTCTTTCACGCAGTACGGCGAACCTATGGAATTGAGTTCTCCCGGTTCGTATATGGGCATCAGCCAGAGTATCGTTGTCCCGAGAGCTTGTATTTCATCGAGACGGTCGGAAATGGCATCGAATGCACCATATTCTGCAAAAACCTTTGGGTTGGCTTCATATATCACTTCAACGTTACCATTGCCGGAAATATCAGGCCCCGGTTTTTCTTCTTTAATGCCGTTGCCCGACGTTTCACACGAAAACAGAGCGACCAGCAGCGCAAATGATAACAATCCATTAAATTTCATATCGTCCGATCATTAATGTTCTTTCCAAATACCGCCGCTTCGGCTACTGAACGCAATGCAATGGCACATGGTATTCCGCAATCCGGGGCATCCGGGCTGAATCTCTTTCCGAAAAGGAGCAGATATTCCACGCAGGCCTTTAGATACGCTCCCTCGGCGGAAGGATGCTTTTCGTCCGGAAAATAAAGTCCGATTTCCGGATACATGGTCCTGCACAGTGAAAACGCCTCTCCGACAGGAGCTATGTCCGCACATGCCGCTTCGGCCATGAGTTCTGTCCCTTTTGCGAGCAGTCTGTCAAAAGTATCATAGTCTCCGAAACCGCCGCAGTCAAGACCCGGATAGGCCCACGTCCTGTCTATAATTATCCTGCAGTCCGATGAACGACTGCGGATTTGTCCTGCAAGTGCAATGCAATCTTCTTGGACCTGTCTGTACAAGTCGGGAGTTTCGGCATATCTGGCCGGATTCTGGCTCTGATCCTGGATGATTGCGACGTCGTAATCCCCTTCCGCAATCGCTTTCCGTGACAGTTCGAGCGAAAGATGGTCACCTAATGTCTGACCTCCCTTAAGATTGGCGGAAATATCGAGAAAATGCCCCTCTTTCCATGCCAGTTTCTTGAGCATCGGAGTAGATCCGTAAAAATAGGTAAACGAATTACCGAGCACGAACATTTTCAGTGTGTCCTGCGGAACGCTTGTCCCCAAATCAGAGACATTCGCCGCCACATATCCCGTTTCGGGAAAGATGAAGTCAACGTCAAGTCCGGCGTTGCATCTTATCCTCAGGCTGTCTTCTGCAATATCCTTATCCAGCCGGAACGTATGCAGGGAAGTCACATATTCTTTTCCACATCTGAAGCCTCCGAATCTTGTCCAGCCATTCCCGTCATGATACTCGAGAGTGATCAGGGATTCCGGGTTGCAAGACAGTGTCAGGTCGAATTCGACGGCAGAACCGGCTTCAAGACCTTTCGCTGGAACCGAAAACACCAGACAATCTCCGTCCGGACCGCTTCTGGCAACAATCACTCCCCCATCCGGAGACCGGAATACTGAGTCCTGCACATCGGCTGAAAGTACAGTCTTACGGGAAGACATCCATTTGCAGGACAGACTGTCCGATACGATACATGTGCCGTTGCACCCGGTAAAGAGCAACGGCACTATGGTTGAATAAACAAGTTTTCTTACAGATTTCATATTTGACCACGTCTCATAACACAGGCTCTATCTCCGTGGCCGCATCGTCGGCGGCGTTCAGCCAGCAGTCCCCGTCCACGGTATATGCGTAATCAGGAAGCTGTGCATTTACACCGTTGTTGTTGACGATGAGATTGATTGTGGCCCCTTCATGAGATTCCTCCAGGTCGAAGATATAGTACAGATCATCGCCGATCGAAAGGATTCCGGCAGGTTCAGCTCCAGGCCAGCCTCCGAAAATATCGGTATCGGCCAGTCCGTCAGCCCATCCGTACAGGTTCATCGCCGTGCCCCATGAGGTAGCGTCCTTGACATATATCGAGAACATTCCCCTGTCTGTCGGATCGGAAGCATCCGTCCATGTGTTGTCGGAGTTGACTGCGAAGAAATATTCCCCGTCAAGTGCAATGCCGCTTCCTCCCACGTCGTCCACCTGCGTACCATTATTGTTGTTATTGGCTATCAGATGATATGTGAGTCCGATGAATTCCTCCGGCACATCCCAATAATGCCATACAGCATCTCCTATTGTCATCGTACCTGCTGGAAGAGCTCCTGGCCATGCCCCGAACGCTTCAGCTACTCCGTCACCCCATGCATAGAGCGCCATCTCGTCCCAACCGGAATTGTCCTGTATCCATATCCTGTAGACAGGTTCTTCCGTAGGTACTTCAAAGAATGATGCCCAACGGTCGACATAGACGTTGTTGCGTGTCCCGACTCCGGCATCGAGGGTATGGAGGGCAGGTTCGCCGAATACATTCTTTTCAGCTCCGTCCTCTTCAGATACGAACCAGAATCCGTCGGCAAGGGATGTCCCTTCAACAAAGGTGGACGGGTCGAGATATATACCCCATTTCTCAGGAATGATCGTGGAATGCTCCATCTGCCACTGAGGGTTTCCCACGGCAGCATCACCACCGTTGAATGCACCTGCTATGTAGATAATATCTTCTGCGACCGTACCCTGTGGCATTATGGCCTCGATCAGGATTGCATTGTCCCTGATGTCGAATGCCGGCTGCTCGTGGTCGAAAACTATTTCTTCCTTTTCGGTGCAGGCCCCTAAAAAAGCAAGCACCGGCAGCATTGTCAGAAAATACAATATTTTTTTCATATCGGTATCTTATTAATAATTAGGATTCTGTATAAGACCAGTATTGACCATCAATGCTGACTCCGGTAGAGGGAACCATTCATATTTCCTGTCACGCGTGGCAGGAAGAGGGAAAGCATTGTCCTCAGTACGTCCGAAGAACCACCACTGCCCCTGTGTGAACTTATCGAATCTCCTCAGATCCGTACGACGGCGGCGTCCTTCCCCGAGGAATTCCTTACCCCATTCGTTCAGCATCCAGTATTCGTCTATCGTAGTGTATGCAGGACCGAAATCGTCCTTGGCATCAGCCCAGTCGTCCGCCGAAAAATAGCGTTCCCTTACAGAGTTGACAAGATCCTTGGCACCTTCGGTATCGCCTGCCCTGAGACGGCATTCGGCTTTCATATACACCACTTCAGCAAGTCTGAATTCAACCTCGTCTATGTTCTGGAAATCGATTCCGGAAGAAGTCGGATAAATAGGATATTTCAGGAAACGGACTCCGGAATTGGTCTCTCCCCAGCGTGGAGACATCACCGGTGCAAGCGGAAGTCCCATGTTCATGAATGTTCCCACCTGGTCAACGTAGACCAAAGGACGGCCCTGACGGTCGGCGTCGGCTTCGAGAGGATCTCCCGTACCGAAATTCGCCCTGATGGCTCCGATCAGGAATTGTCCGTGGTATTCGTTGGAAGCATCCACGGTGAAATTCTGTTTCCTTATATCCCTGTCGTCGAACCTTTCATATACTGCCCCGAGCTTGTCGTTGTAAGGGGCGTCAAGGAAGCATACCGCACCTGTCGAACCTCCGTCGGTATTCACCGTACCGGAATTGTCGTATGACGGCGCGAGGCAGCAGCAGTTCCATGGATCCTGATCGTATGTACCGCCGCAATAATCCCAAAAATTGTAAGGCAGCATAGTCACCCTCATCCAGCCGAGGTTAAGTTGACCCAATTCGCAGGCAAAGGCCATGATGACTTCAGGGCAGCTTGTATTGTCAATAGAATAAATGTCCCTGTAATCATCGGCAAGACTGTATGTGCCGTATGTTCCGCCTAAAATCTCGTCACAGAGCGTCTCGCACTCCGTGAATCTGTCAGTTCCCGTGAATACGCCGCTGTTCAGGAGAAGTCTCGCCTTGATCATGCGGTTGGCGGCCTGGTTCATCCTGTTCACCTCATTCTGAGGCAGATTGGCCCAGCTTTCATCGAGCTCGGTAGATATGAAATCATATATCTTCTGACAGCTCGTATTGAAATCAGGGTCGGCAGTAGGAGGAATGTCCCCGCTTGTGGAAGTGTTCAGAGGAAGGGCTCCGCCCCAAATCTCGAAAATATTGTAATATGCCCATGCCCTGAGGGTACGTACCTCCGAAATATAGGAATTCACGCCTTCCTGTGTCATTCTCAGGTCGGCAGGCTCGAGTTTGTTGAGGTCTTCGATGACAGTGTTGCAAAGCCCTATCGTAGTCCATGCGTTCTCCCATGCCTGGCGTATGATCACGGATTCGGAGTTCCAGTTGTGTGTGGAAATCACATATTTTGCGGCATCGTCATAGCCCCACAATCCTCCGTTCCAGCTTCGCCATGCGATCTGATCGGCTGAAAATTCCTGCAGATACCAGAAGTATTCCGCATAACTTCTCGCTGCGGTATTGTATATCGAAGCGACCGCTCCTTGGATGCTGGACTCGTCCTGATAATATATGTCGTTGTTCACACGGTCGAAAACTTCTTCTTCGAGGTTGAAGCAGCCGTGCAGACCGAAGCAGAACAGAGTCAGGACAAGGATGTCAAATATTTTGTTTTTCATGATATTCATAGTATGTCCCTTTATTAGTTAAAACTTAAAGTCACGCCGAGAGACAGCTGTGTGGCCGTAGGATAGGCGCTTGACACGTCCACTCCCGGCTCCAGACCCGTCACGCTTACGATCGACGGATCGTTGCCGCTGTACTTGGTCAAGGTAAACACATTCTTTGCGGAAAGATAAACCCTGAGATTGTTGATGAGTTTGCTGTTCTTAGGCCGGAAATTGTATCCGAGAGTCATGTTTTCCAGTTTGAAATAATCACCCGGCTCGAGGAAGTACGATGAAATCACACCTCCGCCTGTCGTAATGTAGGCATCCTTCGTATAGGCGGTTCTGAGTACGTTGTCGGTACCGCAGCCCTGGAGCCCCATGCCGTATTTACGCATGTTGAAGATTTCAAAGCCGAATGCACCGCGGAAGAAAAGATTCAGATCCCAGTTCTTCCACCTTATCGTATTGGTCCACGAAAGGAAATGCGACGGAGTACCGTTGCCGATGTATCTTTTGAAAGACGGGTCGGCCACTGCCTGGGATACCTTGTTGCCATCGTTGTCGTATATGAGCATGTCGCCGTTCTCATCCACTCCGGCATATTCGTAACCGTAGAATTGTCCGACCTTGCTACCTTCCTGTATGCGGAAGAAATATTCAGTGGTGCCGACGCCAGGCTTCTGGTACAAATCTATATAGGATGCCTTGTAAATGTCATTGGAAAGCGTAGACAACTTGGTAATGCCGTAAGAATAGTTGATACCTGTCGTCCATTCCACCTTGGTGCCTTTGAACACGTCTCCTTCGATCGAAACTTCCACACCGGTGTTGTGAGTCGTACCAACGTTCACAAGGATGGTGGAGTAGACGAACGGAGGCTGAGGCGCGTTGTAGTTGTAGAGAAGGTCCTGAGAACTTCTGTCAAACCAGTCTATGGATCCTCTCAACCTGCTGTTGAACAATACGAAGTCGAGACCGACGTTCACACTGACCAGTTTCTCCCAGCCGAGGTTAGGATTGGCATTTACAGACGGCTGATAACCAGTCACCCATTCTCCGTTGAAGAAGTAATTGTTGCCGTTGGCACTGTATGTGGCAAGGGACTGATAGGCATCGAAATCGGAACGTCCCGTGACACCGTAGGAAACGCGGGGCTTGAGGCTTTGTACCGTTGTCCTGTGATCTCTGAGGAAAGGCATGTTCGCCATTTCCCATGCAACGGATGCGGACGGGAATGCTCCGTACTTGTGGTTTGCACCGAATTTGGTCGAACCCTCGTAACGGATCGATGCGGAAGCCATGATGAGATCTTTCCAGTTGTAGTTCACACGGCCGAACACACCGACGAGTTTCGACAACGATTTGCCGGAATACATTGTGGCAAGCCCCTCTTCAAGGTAGGAACCGCTGCCGATGGAATGCCACAGCAGACTGTCGTATGCAAAGTCATT
This sequence comes from uncultured Bacteroidales bacterium, assembly GCA_944323245.1. Lineage (GTDB taxonomy): Bacteria > Bacteroidota > Bacteroidia > Bacteroidales > UBA932 > Cryptobacteroides. The sequence goes on along the minus strand of CALURT010000011.1, from coordinate 69,470 downwards.
GTTGCCTGCGCAGACCTGTTCCCATACGGAATCTTCATAGGAATAACCGCCGACAAACTGGAGGCTGTGGTTATCCAGATACATGGAATAATTGAACAGCCATTCCACTCTGTTGGTGTACCATTTCTGATACCTGATCTCCGCACGTCCGTCGTACCCGCTCCAGAATGATTCCGCTGCGTTGGACGGAGTGTAATAGTTGGTCTTGTAGTCGTTGTAATGGAGGGAGTAACTTGCGGAAGTGCTGATATTGTGCACATCGTTGCTCCAGATGTTCCATTTGATCTCCGCCGTACCGAGGGTATACATGCGCTGGCCGTTGTTGTTATTAAGCGAGAGCTCGGCCACGGGATTTTTGGCGTTGGTAGGAGACAGCGGCTGGTAATATGTGCCGTCCTCGTTGTACACCGGCATGGTAGGGTTCATGTTGAGGGCCGTGTCGAAAAGTCCGTCTTCACCGTATGTCTCATTTACCCTGCGGGCATTGAGGGAAAAGTTGAACTGGAGTCTGTTGTCCAAAGCCCTTTGTTCAACTGCTATACGGCCGCCGAATTCTTCCCTTTCGCTGTTCATGTCCAGACCTGTGGCGTTCTTGTAGTTGATCGAAGCATTGTATGAACCGTTCTTCGTGCTGCCGTCGATAGCGAGGTACTGGTTGTTGTCATACGAGAAATCCCTCATGATGAGAGAGTACCAGTCCGTACTGTAACCATAGTCGTTGCCCCTGCGGGAACGTCTGAATTCGTCTGCGGTAAGAACCTCGGCATGAGGTTTGGCCACATTGACGGCGAAATAACTGTCATATGTCACCCGTGCGGTTCCAGCCTCTCCTCCTGAGCCCTTGCGGGTAGTGATGAGGATCACTCCGTTCGCTCCTCTCGTACCGTAAATCGCTGCGGAAGCGGCATCTTTCAGCACTGTCATGGAAGCTATGTCCTGCGCTGCGATATTGCGGATGTCGCCTCCTACAACCCCGTCGATCACTATAAGAGGGCTGTTGGATGCAGAAATCGAGGTCGCACCACGAATCTGAAGATTGGAAGAACCGTTAGGATTGGCTGCAGCCGTCGTATTGACATTAAGACCTGCAACTTTGCCGGAAAGCATTTCCATTGGATTGTTCATCGCTCCTTTGAAGAACTGGTCTGAATCGACCTGGACGATAGAACTGGAAAGTTCTTTTTTGCTCAATGAACCGTAACCGATGACCACGGCATCATCGAGGAACAGTGCGTCTTCTTCGAGGATTATCCTCTCTGGAACGGAGTTAGCCGCATAAGTTACCGAACCATAACCGATACAGCTTATTTCCACTATGGCATCGGGACCTGAAACCGAGAGCGTGAACTCTCCGTCGAGACCTGTGGAGGTCCCGTTCGTAGTGCCCTGTTCCATAACGGTCGCTGCGACGATAGGTCCGACCTCGTCCGCAACGACGCCTTTTACCTCATATCCGCCCTGGGCGGATACAAGCGGAGAGAAGATGCAGAAAAGCATCATCCCTGCAAGTAAAGATAAAAACCTGTTCATAGGATTTGTTGATGTTAATTGATTATAGTGGTTTTAGTACTGCTCTATTCCGTTTTGCCCCTGCCGACGAAAGCCACCGATATTGCCGCAAGGAGCATGAAGATTCCGGCGAGACCGAGCATCCATATCGCTTCGTTGCCGAATAGCCATTTGACTATCAGTCCTCCGGTAAGTCCGATAACGATCTGCGGGATAGTGATCGTGAAGTTGAAAATTCCCATGTAGGCTCCCATGTTCCTTGCATCCACGTCACGAGAAAGGATGGAATACGGCATGGCCAGAATTCCCGCCCACGCTATGCCGATGCATACCATAGGAAGCATCATCAGGTACTGGTTGTGTATGAAGGAAAGGGAGACGAACCCCAAGGCGCCGAAAAGGAGACATAGGGCGTATGTGAGCTTGTTCCCGTATCTGGAGGCAATCCTGCTCATGAAAATCGATACGATGCAGGCAGGTATCGGATATATTCCGTTCAGGACACCGACCCATGTCTGCGTGGCCCCTTCAGAAAGAATCATTCCGGCGGAATCGGTAACCGTACCCGTAATCGCCGGCTTGAGATATGTCCACATCAGGAAAAGCGCCGCCCACGAAAAGAACTGCGTCACCCCGAGCTGGAGCATTACTTTCGGCATGTTGCGGATCAGGGAAATGAAACCCTGCCTCTCCTTGCGTTCTCCGCTTTCCGTTTTCCCGGAATTGCCGGCCTCGTCGTAAGGAAGTCCGTTGTACTCGGCAAATTCTTTCGGAGGATATTCCTTCGTCTTGAAGGCTGTCACAAGGACGGTCAGCAGAAGTATCACGCCTCCGGCATAATAAGAATAGGCTATGTGTTTCGAGACCTGCCCTGGGACGGCTTCGTCGGAAACTCCGAACCATGTCATGACAAGAGGAAGAAATGCCCCCACCACGGCACCGAGGTTAATCAGAAAAGTCTGTACCACATAGCCTTGCGTCTTCTGTGAATCATCAAGCATGTCTGCGACGAGAGCCCTGAAAGGCTGCATTGTCACATTGAACGACAGGTCCATGAAAAGGAGGATGAAGGCTCCCATGGCAAGAGGTGCGAATGCGAGAAGTACCGGACAGTTCGGCATGAGCAGAAGCGCTATTGTCGAAATGACCGCTCCTACCAATATATAAGGTATACGCCGGCCGAATCTCGTCCATGTGCCGTCGGAGAACATGCCGATTATGGGCTGGATTATCATTCCCGCAAGCGGTGCTGCAAGCCAGAAATAGCTGAGATGGCTTACGTCAGCGCCCAATGACTGGAATATCGATGAAGTGTTTGAATTCTGGAGCGAATACCCTATCTGTACTCCAAGGAATCCGAAGCTCAGATTCCATATCTGCCAAAAAGACAATTTGGGTTTGTTCATTTCAGTGTGCTTTAGTGGTTGTACAAATATATTCACGCTCCGGCCCTGAAAAAACTGATATGAGACGACCGGCCGGAATGGCAGGACGAACGGCAAAATTTTCACGACGAACAGCAATCCGGTATTGTACGGTTCGCCAAAAAGTCCTAACTTTGAATGTTGTCCGACCTGATATATGAAAACACATAGAGTAGACGTCATAATCCATCTTTTCGCATTTCTGCATGTGGCTGTGGCACTTATGTGCCGCAGTTTCGGTATAATGGACGAAATCTGGCTCACATTGCTCAGCATCATCATGGTGGTGCTGATATGCGTGCGGATGTTCGCAAAAGTGGAGCTGATAGTCGCTACCGTGATAGTCACAAATTTCGCCGGCTACATATTCGGAGTCTACGGTGCCAAGCTCATTTCATGCTTTATCGGTGAAGAACTCGCCGTCCATGCCATCTCAACCTTCGTCACGACGGAAATCATCGGATGGGGCACATACAGTTTCCTGAACCTCCTTAAAAGGAATTCGGCGTCAAGAACCTTCAAATCCACCCCCCCCGACAAGATTTCCAACAAACACGTTATATGGCTTGCCGGGGCCATCATAATCATCATACTGTTCAGAATCCTGCTGACTTTCCTGTTCTCTTCGGACAATTTCTCGGACGGAAGCCTTCTCCGTATCGTCACCGTCCTGTTTTCGAAGTACGGCATACTCCTGATAATGCTCGGACTCATCATAATTCTCGTAAGGCAGATGAGGCTCAAATGCGGGGACATGCCTCAGACGGTGAAAACGGTATTGATTGCAGTTGCTGCCGTGGTGCTCTCGGCGCTTGCCGCACTGATTGCCGGAATAAATACCGGTGAGGCCGGATATGGATTGACGGTGAGGAAATTTTCACAGTTTTTCTTCGTCTCCTTAGCGTTTTTCCTTATTTTCTATTCCATAGTATATATGGTGGATTATGCTTTTGCAACGCGTGCCGCCATGTATGCGGAAAAGAAAAAGGCCGTCTATGCACGTTTCCAGTACGAAAAACTCAAGCAGCAGGTCAATCCTCATTTCCTTTTCAATTCCCTCAATATCCTCGACTGCCTCGTGGCGGAAGGGAAAAACGAAAGGGCCAGCATATTCATACACAAGCTCGCCGGCATATACAGGTATCTCCTTGCAAGCGATGCGAAAACGGTCCCTCTGAAAAATGAAATGAATTTCGTGGACATGTACGTCGATCTGATGAAGGAAAGGTTCGCCGACGGCTTCGAAGTGACCGTCGATATTCCGGAAACCGTGGAAAACAGACATGTGATACCGTGCAGTGTCCAGATGCTGATAGAAAATGCCATAAAGCACAACAGGGTCGGAGGCGACAGCCGGCTGGAAATCAGGGTTTCCGCCGGAGATGATTTTCTGACTGTGACCAACAATCTGCTTCCGAAACTGTCGCAGCCGGAATCGACCAAGGTAGGACTGAACTACATGCACAAACAATATATGAATCTTTGCAACAGGGGTATTGCCGTAACCGACGACGGCAGGGAGTTCAAGGTTTCAATCCCGCTGATATGAGAATATCCCTGTAAAAAAAACATGCGTAGAACTTGAATAGTACAGATTTATGAATGTTCTGATAGTAGAAGACGAATTGATGGCAAGAAGGGCCCTTGCAGCCACTCTCAAACGGTTGTATCCCGAAATGACAATAGTCGGCGAAACCGGCTCGGTAGCAGACACCGTCGAATGGCTTGACAACCCTGATCACAAGGCTGACCTCATATTCATGGACGTCGAGTTGTCCGACGGCAACAGTTTTGAGATTTTCCGCAGGACAAAGGTAAATGCACAGGTCATCATGACCACGGCATACGACAATTATGCAGTCAAGGCCTTCGAGGTAGACAGTACCGACTATCTTATGAAACCCGTCTCCCCGGAAGACCTGAAACGGGCTGTGGAGAGGGCCATGTCACGCTCTTCCAATACCGTAAGCGTTCATGACGGGACAGAGGCCGGACCGGCGAAGGATGCGGTCAAGGGCAAGCGTGAGAGGTTTCTCATAAAACTGAATGACATGCTCCTGCCCGTAAAGGCAGAGGACATAGCCTACCTGTATGCCGAAGACAAATGTACGTACATGGTGACTTCGGACGCCCGCAAGTTCGTCATCGACTTTTCTTTGGACATAGCCATGGAGCAGCTTGATGACAGGAGGTTCTTCAGAATCTCACGAAACTGCATCATCTCCATGCCTGCTATCTCAAGCATCGTGAAAATCGGAGGACGGTACATGATATCCGCCGAACCGGAACCTCCGTTCACGATGATGGTGAGCCGTTCGAAAACGGAGGATTTCATAAGCTGGTTGGAAGGGGCGTAATCAGCGTCCCGACCCGCTTATCATGTCTTTCATCAAAGCATTGAAATCAGCCTTTGCAAGAAGGGTTTCGAGAGTGACAGGCATCCTGTATCTCCAGTAATATCTCGGAATGGCCGGAACATTTATCCTTTCATCCTCAGGACTCTGCAGACGCAGCTCTGGATCGATGGACATCCAGTCCTGCAGCAGGAGAATGGTGAGCATCGAGGAAGAATGAAGATGGGTACCGATTATTTCCCTGCAAATCCAAGGTTCGCAGACTTCAGGAGCCTGGCCACCCCTGTGCATGTATTCGTTCCAGAAAGCCTGTGTGACAGACCTGTCTTCCTCCCACCATGCCCTGAGCGGATTCATGTCGTGAGTGGACACCATACATACGGAATAATAAGGATAAGTGTGGGGATCGGCGAATCTCACCTGCGGATTTTTCGACATCCTCTGGATTTCCAACGAAAGAATCTGATACTCGTCCATCACCTCCGAAACGCAGGCCGGTATCATGCCGAGATCCTCCCCGCATACCAATATCCCCGTGGAAGACAGAAGGGATGAAAGTCTGCGCATTGCCGACTCTTTCCAGAAAGCGTTGTGGCGATGATAGAAGAAATCGTCGTAGAGACGGTTGTACACGTTGCGGTGCCAATCATCAAGCATCGAATACGAACGTGTATATTGGGCTGCGATACGAGGATGCCAGAAACCCTTCCGGTGCGGATCCTCGATGAAAAGCACGTCTTCCTCGTTCTCATCGGACGAAGAGTATCTCCCGCAAGACATGTCGAATCCCATGTTCCTCAATTCGTCGGAAGAATAAGGCAGAGCCGGGTTGAAATGCCCCATAAGTCCTGTCTTCGCCGAAAGAGGAATTTCCCAGATCCTGAAAAAGCCGAGAATATGGTCTATCCTCAATGCGTCGAAATACTCTGACATCTTGCCGAGGCGTTGTCTCCACCACAGATAACCGTCCTTGGCCATTTCATCCCAGTTATAGGTAGGCAGACCCCATTTCTGGCCTTCGGCGGAAAAGCCGTCAGGCGGTGCCCCTGCCTGCGAGTCCATTCGGAACAGCTTGCTGTCCGTCCATGCATCCACACTCGTCCTGCTCACTCCGATAGGCAGGTCCCCTTTGAATATGACTCCCTTCGAATGTGCATAGTCCCTTGCCGCACAGAGCTGCAGATGAAGATGATACTGTACGAAACACCAGTAGTCTGTTTCTGACTTGTGGCTGTTTCTGTATTCCGACGCCTTTTCAGGACTGTAGACAGAATAGTCGCCCCACTTCCCGAACTCCGCCGTACCGAATTCGTCGCGCAGCGAACAATATACCGAATAAGGAATAAGCCAGAAAGCGTTCTTCTCGACGAAATCCTTGTAAGACTTGCGTCTGGCAACGTTTTTTCCTGTCTTTGCGAAGGCTTTCCTCAAAAGTCTGTGCTTTTCGATATTGACTTTTTCATAGTCCACCTTGTCAAGTGCATTCAGCTCGGACCTGAGCCTCAGATATTCCCCGTCTTCCTCGACTCCGGCGTCCGGAAGATGGATGAACTGCGGATGCAGGGCGAATATGGAATTTGCATTGTACGGGTAAGAGTCCTCCCATGTCCATGTCATCGTCGTATCGTAGATCGGCAGCAGCTGGATTATCTTCTGTCCGGTAGCCGCCGCCCAGTCCACAAGCAGGTCGAGGTCCTTGAATTCCCCTATGCCGAATCCGCTTTCCGACCGCAGGGAAAAAACCGGTACGGCTACTCCGGCAGCCTTCCATTGTCTGCCCGGAACCATGCTGAAGACACCTTTTGCAAAAGGCGCCGAACGCAGTGGAAGACCGGCGGGTACATCGTGCCAGCCATCCCTCACCGTTATTGCCTTCGAGGAACGCCCTGCAGGCATGGTAACTGTATGGGACGCCCATTCGCTACGCCTGCACAGGCCTCCCGAATGGACTTCATAACGGTATTCTACCGTCTGGCCCGGCTTCAGCCCGTCCACTTCCGACGTCCAGATGCCGTCCGACCTATATTCAGAATGTATCAGTCTGTCATTGATCCTCAGAAGGATTTCCTCACCCCAGCGGGTAAAATATTCGATTTCGGTTATAAGTTTCATGATACTGTATGGATTTTCATTGGTGAAATTTTCAGGACAAGTATATGGATAATTTTACAGGAAAGGAAAAAATCAACGACGAACGGTGTGATTTCCACGACGAAACAGCAGAGAGCTGTCTCCGTAGCTCAAAAATCTGAAACCGTGTCCGAGGGCGAAATCGTATATGCGTTTCCAGTCTCCGTCCACGAATGCCGAAATCAGCAGAAGCAGAGTGCTTTGCGGCTGATGGAAATTCGTCACGAGTGCATCCGTCACGTGAAATTCGTAGCCAGGCACTATTATTATCCTTGTACCGAGTTTCAACTCCTCTATACCGTTTCTTTCCATATATTGGCTGAGTGCTGAAAAGGCCTCCTGTCTTGACAGTCCGTAATCGGTTTCATAAGGCAGCCACTGGCTTATTTCCTCGGGTGCGCCTTTCCTGATGCATTGCACGCCGGCAAAGTACAGGGATTCAAGCGTCCTTACGGAAGTCGTACCAACGGCTATTACCGTCCTGTCCGTTCCGGCCATGTCTTCTATGAATTTCTTCCTGACGACAAACGGTTCCCTGTGCATCGTATGCCCAGAAATCGTTTCTGATTTGACGGGAAGGAAGGTCCCGGCCCCGACATGCAGACAGACAGTCTCCATATCAATGCCTTTTTCCTTTATTGCATTCAGGACCCTTTCCGTAAAATGCAGGCCGGCGGTAGGTGCGGCGACCGAACCTCTGAATCTGGCATACAGGGTCTGGTATCTCTGGGAATCTATCGCTTCCGAATCCCTGTTGAGATACGGAGGAATCGGGATTGTTCCGCATGTTTCGAGCACTTTCGAGAACGGTATGCCGCCGTTCCATGAAAATTCGACGATGGAGGTCTCTCCGTTACGTTCCACGGACTTTGCCTTGAGCCCCAAAGCCGCCACATCAGGGTCGGATTCCGGGTTGGACAGGGTGAGAACATCTGATTTCCACTTTTTTGCATTGCCTACGATACATTTCCACCTGCATTTTTCCGTTTCGGAGAAAATAAGGCTGTATTCGGCAGGCGCGACCGGTTCAAGGCAGAAAATCTCGATATGGGCTCCGGTTTCCCGTTGGAAATGCAGCCTTGCCGGCACTACCTTGGTGTCGTTGAAGACCATTATGGAGTCCTTGGGGAGGAGTTCCGGAATTTCCCTGAAGACATGTTCTACGATATTTCCATCCCTATAGACGAGGAGTTTCGATGAATCGCGTTCGGGAAGCGGATATTTTGCAATTCTTTCCCCGGGGAGGGGGTAGTCAAAATCCTCGATTCTTATTTCTGGTACCATATTATCCTGTTTAAGGCAATTATTCTGCGAAAATACACAATTGCCAGGAAAACAGAAAAAATATCCGATATGAGTGTTTCCGTGTCGCTGTTTACAAATACAAATTACAACAAAACACCGATAGGATAGAAAATTGAATTTCATGTAATGAGATCTGTGAACATTCTGAATTTTTCCATTATTTTCCAAATGTAAAATGTCCGAATTTCGACATTTATAGAAATTAGTAGTTAAATACCAATAAATCAGAATATTATAATATATTATATTAATAAATAGTACAATTAATTACGAAAGGTCGCCCGTTTTTGACTGCCTAATACTTAAAATCATTGTTTTATATAATGTATATAACAAATAATGAGTATTTTATATGGATTATATAAAGTTTCACATCAATTGATTACAATACACTTCGTCCGCCTGTTTACAAATGTACTCGACAACGATTTACATTTCTTAATAAATTTTTCATTACATTTGTAAATCTTATCGCTACAATTATGAATGAGAGATTACAGCAGTTTTTATCGGCCGAAAACATCACGCAGGCTGAATTTGCGGATACTATCAAGGTCGCAAGGGCAAGCGTATCGCATATCATTGCCGGAAGAAACAAGCCGGGATATGATTTCATTGCAGGAATCCTGCGACACTACCCCAATCTCAACATCGAATGGCTGATTTCCGGGAAAGGGAAAATGTACAAGTCAGACATCATCCCCGTTCCGTCCGATGAAAACACTCTCTTCAGCCGGCTTGCAGTTACTACGGAAAATGACCCCCGTATTCCTGCGGATGCACCCGTACCGGAGACTCAGAACCAGGCTCCGGCCCAGCCACAGATATGCTATATCGAAAAAGAGCCTCCTAAGCAGAGAAAAGCCGTGAAGGTCATGATATTTTTCGATGACGGCACCTTTCAGGAATTTCCCACGGAATAATCGAATTTCCGATGTTTTTGCGTATGTTTGTGGTCTGATTCAAACTTCAGACGATGTACAAACGTATTATACGCCCTATTCTCTTCTGTTTCAATGCTGAAACCGCACACAACATTATTTTCACATGCCTGTCATGGCTTCGCTGCATTCCTTTTGCCAAATGGATACTGCGTCTGATATACACGAGAAAGACGCCGTCATTGGAACGGGAAGTTTTCGGCATCAGATTCAGGAATCCGGTCGGATTGGCCGGGGGGCTTGACAAGAACGGAGAACATTACAACGAATTGGCCGATTTCGGCTTCGGTTTCATTGAAATCGGCTCCCTGACTCCCGAGCCGCAGCCCGGAAACCCCAAGCCGAGACTCTTCCGCGTCGTAAAGGACAAGGCCATCATAAACCGTATGGGTATCAACAACAAGGGTGTCAGAAACGCTGTTGAACATCTGAAAAAAGACAGGCCGAAAGTCATCGTCGCCGGTAATATTTCCAAGAATACGTCAAGCATAAACGACGATGCGGCAAAGGATTACGAATCAGCATTCGCACTCCTTTACGATTTCGTGGACATGTTCGTCCTGAACATATCCTGCCCGAATGTCGTCGGACTTTCCGCCCTTCAGGACGTGTCTTTTCTTGCCGACATAGTTGACAAGCTCCTGAACCTGCGGATGTATTTCGACGAATACAGGCCTATTCTCATAAAGGTATCCCCTGATGTCCCGCATCAGCAACTGGATGAAATCATCGATTACGCCATGATGTCTGGCATAGACGGCATAGTGGCGGGAAACACGACGAGAAGCCGAGACGGACTGAAGAGCCTGAGTGCCGAAGAAATAGAGGAAATCGGCAACGGAGGCCTGTCCGGAGCCCCTTTATACGAGAAAAACCTCGCATTGGTAAGGTATATTCATGACAAGACCCGCGGCAGGCTGCCGATCATCGGTGTCGGTGGCATCATGTCGGGCCCGCAGGCGGCTGAAATGCTGGACGCCGGAGCATCCCTTGTGGAAATTTATACCGGATTCATATACGAAGGCCCTGCAATTGTCAGGAAAATCAACAGTTATCTTCAAAAACGCCAGAAAAAATGATCGGAGCAAGCATTTGCACTATCGGGGATGAAATCCTGATAGGTCAGATAGTGGATACCAATTCGGCAGGAATAGCGACGGAATTGGAGAAAAACGGCATTAAGGTAAGAAAAATGCTCTCTTTCGCCGACGACAAGGATGAAATCCGGAAAAATCTCGACGCCGAGTTAAACGAAAGCGATATCGTGATAGTGACCGGAGGCCTGGGCCCGACAAAGGACGACGTCACCAAAAAGGTCCTGTTCGAACTGTCCCGCAGCACGCGGTATGTCGAAAATACCGCCCAGGCGGAAGTCATCCATGAAATTCTCGCCTCCCGCGGACTTGATACTCTCGATACGAACAGGGCGCAGGCGCTCGTTCCTGACAATTGTGAAGTCATCGTCAACAGGCTCGGGACAGCTCCGGTAATGATCCTGCACACCGAAAGACAGGGCAGGAAAGTCTCGCTTTATTCGCTTCCCGGCGTCCCTTTCGAAGCCATGGGGGCAATGGATGACGTAATCAGCGACATAAGGCTGCATTATCATACGGAAGATATATATCACAAGACGGTCATGACCTACGGGATAGCCGAATCCGCCTTGTCTGACATGCTTGAAAAGTGGGAAGGAGCCCTGCCTGACGACATTCATCTCGCCTATCTGCCAGACCCGCTCAAAGGTGTCGCTCTCAGGCTGTCCGTCTTCGGCGGAGAACGCCTGATTCAGGAAGCAAGATGCGAACGGGAACTCGCAGGCTTGAGGAAGATACTCGGAGACAGCATATATTCAGAAGAGGGAGAAAGATTGGAAACAGTGGTCGGAAAGCTTCTGAAAAAATGCGGTAAGACACTGAGCACAGCCGAGTCCTGCACCGGCGGAATGATTGCATCCCTGATAACTTCCGTGCCCGGCTCTTCCGATTATTTTCTCGGCTCGGTAGTCTCATACGCAAACAGCGTGAAACATGGCGTGCTCGGTGTATCCGATGAAATTCTCAAGCGTTCAGGTGCCGTAAGCGAAGAGTGCGTAAGGGCCATGGCCGAAGGCGTGCGGAAACTTACCGGCAGCGACTATTCCGTAGCGACTTCCGGCATAGCCGGTCCCGGAGGCGGAAGCGAGGACAAGCCGGTCGGCCTCGTATGGGTGGGCGTAAGCTCGGAAAAACGGACGGAAGCCGTAAAATTCAATTTCAGAAACGACAGGCTTCGCAATACCCAGCGTTTTGCAGCCTCTGCACTGGATACTTTGCGAAAATTTATAGAATTAGAAGTAAATAATTGACAATAACACTTAGAAACAAAAAAGTTTTAACTTAGAACATTTTTGTTACACGAGAAAATACCCTCAAAAAGTTACCTCCGGCGACTTTTGCTATCTCATTTTCGCTGTAGCCGCGGCTTCTCATCTCGTCGAAGATTTTCCCGAAGTCGGAAATACTGTCCATCCCAGCAGGAGTGACCGCAATCCCGTCGAAATCCGAACCGAGACCCACATGATCGATTCCGGCGACCGCCACCGCATGGTCGATATGGTCGACTATTCTCTTGTATGACGGTCTCGGCAAGGCATGCAGTCTGTCTATAACTTCATACCACGCTTGCCGCTTCCCGGCATCTGAAGGATCGGCGATAAATTCCTTTTCTATCTCTTCCCCTTCATCCTCGAGCCCGGATTCCGACAGGATTTCCGAAAAGCCCTCATCAAGGAAGAGCGGGAAGAAATTTATCTGGATGACTCCCCCTTTTGCAGCCAAAGCCCTTATCATGTCGTCGCTCAGATTGCGGGGATGGCTGCAGAGGGCCCTGCAACACGAATGGCTTGCGACTACAGGCATTGACGAACATTCAAGGACATCCCAAAACGAGGCATCGGAAATGTGCGACACGTCAATGATTATTCCGAGCCTGTTCATTTCCTTTACGACTTCTTTTCCGAACGGGCTGAGACCGCCCCATCTTTTGCCTTCTGCGCATGAGTCGCAGATGGCGTTGTCCGCAGAATGTGAAAGCGTAATGTATCTTACACCCATACGGTAGAATTGGCGGAGCAGTGACAGCGACTCTTGTATGGCGGCTCCGTTCTCCAATCCGATGAAAACGGACAGCAATCCCTTTTCCTGATTGCACATGGCATCATCAGGCGAATATGCGAATGCCGCAGCATCCTTGGCCGCAGATACGGTATCCTCAAGGCAGGACAGGAGTTTCAACGCGTATGCCGTGGATTCGTCCGGAGAAAGCCCTGCGGGTACGTACAATGCGAAAAAGGCTCCGTCCACTCCCCCTTCCTTCATTCTCGGGAAATCCACATGGCCTCTTTCGTTTTTCTTCCGGATATCTGTCAGCCTGAAAATCTGCGACGGGGTGTCGCAATGCGAATCGAGGACAAACATATTATCCGAGCCTTTGACGGACTGCTTCGAACAGGACTACCGCAGCAGCCACGGATACGTTCAACGAAGATATGTCTCCGGACATTGGTATTGAAATCCTTTCGTCGGAGAGTTCAAGCATGGAAGATGAAATTCCTTTGCCTTCCGAACCCATGATTATGGCACACGGGCCCGTCATGTCGGCATCATATATCCTCTTCTCTACCTTTTCGGTGGCTGCAAGCAATTTGAAGCCGCTCTGTTTCAGATAATAGGCAGCAAGTCTGAGATTCGGCACCTTGGCCACGTCCATTCTCATCAGTGCACCGGCAGAAGCCTTGATGGCATCGGCGTTGATGGCTGCTCCCCCCTTTGCAGGAAGTATGATTCCGTTCCCGCCAGCGCACTCGAGCGTCCTTGCGATTGCCCCGAGGTTTCTCACATCGCTCACTCCGTCGAGAATTACGATAAGAGGAGATGAAGATCTAACCAATGCGTTGTTGATCAATACGTCATAGTCAACGTAATCTATCTGTGAAATATAGGCTACAACGCCCTGATGGGCACCCCGTACCGCACGGTTCAGTTTTTCCACCGGTACGAACTGCACCGGAATCCCTGCGGATTTCAACAGCGGCATCAGTTCCCTGTACTGCGGGCCGTCCATTCCCTGTCTCAACAAAACCTTGTCGAAGACCTTTCCGGCCCTGACGGCCTCCATCACCGGATGAAAACCGAACAGATATTGCATCTTTTTCTCTTCCATGTCGTTAAATTAATTGGCGGCGACGAAATTACGAAAATATTTGATTATCCGCAAAAGTACGTCCATCATGACGTGCATCTCACTCGAAATCGATGTCGGAGAGGTCGGCCTTCTTGGTGACATTGAACCTGTAGCTTATGTTCAACGATATGCATCTGCCGAAACTGTTCGACCATGAATAGGCGACATGGTCGGCAAGTGTCCTTTCCCGAGCCAGATCGTCCCTGTTCAGAGCATCATAAACGGCAATGCAGACATTCCAGTTATCCGTCAGATACCATCCGACCTTGAAATTAAGATTATGGATATAAATATCAGAGCCCGGACCTTGCAGATTGAACGAGAAAGCTCCCTGATAATCGCATGCGGCATACCCGTTCTTCAGAAACGATACTGTCGTCCTCAGCAATACTGTTTCAGACAGTCTTTCAGTATCCATTGTTCCCCATGAATTGTAGTAAGAGGTAGCAGATGAAAGATTCATTCTGAATACTTTGGAAAAGTTACTTTGGTAATCGAACCTGAACAGCGGGGTTATTGATTCCGTCACATGCTTCTCTCCCTGATTCATATACGGCAGTGAATTATAGTCTGCGGCAATACGGAAGTTCAACTTTGACTTCAATTTCCTTGAATGAGCGGAATATTTCGACTCGAATTTTGCCGACAACGAGCCGTCCATATTCTGAAATGACCTTACCGTAGCTCCGGCCGGTATCATATAATCGACTCCACCTGCTGTCATCGCAGGTGTGTCTTCCGTATAAAACCACGAACTCTGACCTATGAAATTGTGGATGTACTTCGTCGTGAGACCTATTTCGAAATGTGAACCTTTAGTTACGTTTGTCTTACGATAAGTTCCGGAAATCTGATGGACGGTACACTGTTCCATCAAAGGATTCCCCGCAATGATATTCAACGGCAATATCGAATTTACTCTGTCGGTAAGCATATCCAAAGTCGGATACTGCGCATTGGACAAATAGGACAGGAAAAGCTGGCTCCATGAATCGAAATACACAGCAACGGATGCATGCGGCAAGACGGAATTGAACCATTTGTCAACATTGTCGTTTTCAAAAAAGTACTCGGTCCTGAGCATATTGGTGAAGTTTCCGGAAACACCTATGGTATATGATGTTTTCTTTTTCCTGTATGACAAGTCGGCGGAAACCACATGTGAAAGATTATAAAACCGGTTATTGTACATGTCGGTGGAATCCAAAGTCCCGTTCAATAGGGATTCCGACAGCCTGTATTTGTTTCCCGAGCCGTATTTCAGTCCGTATTTGAAATCGAACGTCAGACCTTTCGCTATCCTTTGGTTCAACATTATGTCCCCTTCCGCTCCGAATTCCTTATGTCTGCCGGCGGTCTTCTGATTGAGAGGAGACGAAGTCAAAACCATATCATCGATCCTAAAACCGCTGAGATTGTCGTTTTTCATATCGAAATTGAAGTGCGCATCCACCATTGTCTTGTCTGATTCGAACAATCCGAGTGCAATCATTTCGGAGACGGAGTACGAGTTTTCATGTTCAGGCGTATGCAGTCCGGTACGGCCGAGAATATCTTCGCCCATAGAGGAAAACGATGACCTGAAGTCATCCCTGTGCGTTTCTTCGTATCTGAAATCGGTATAGGACGATATGCTTATCGGTCCGGACCAGTTTACATGGAGTTTGGCATCATGCACACGCCTGGAAGATGAATTTCTTACCGTATCGTTCTGCATGCGTTCCGGAAACATGTCTGTCGGAAAGTATGTCAGATTGTCTATCGATTCCTGTTCGTTGAAATTATGTGAATATCCGTAGTCCGCATCTATCATTATTCCGGAAAATCGTCCTTCATAATGGGCCTTTGCCGTTTCCTTTTCCTCGTATCCGGTATATGATTCCAATGATTTGTTAATATCCCTGATTGAGTTGGATTCCCTGTTCATATTGTCGCCGGACACGCTGGCATGGAATATGTTCTGAATGGAAAAATAATTGAAATCCGCACCTGCGCCATACTTCAATCGCTCTTTCAGAGGCTGCTCGCCGTCTGTCCCTCCAGACAAAAGGACTTCTCCGGCAATCACCCTGTCCAAAGGATGTTCCGTAAGGATATTCATGATTCTTTCGCTATCATCCATGTCGGAAGACCGTACAAGGTCATATACTTCCACTTGTCTTACCTCTTTGGCTTCGAGGTTTTTCATTGCAGCAGTATTGTCATTCCCGAACAGGGAAGTATTATTGACCAGAACACGTGAGACCTCCCTGCCCAATGCAAGGATCCTGTCTCCGGAAATTTCAATGCCCGGCAACCTTGCTATCACGTCTCCGGCCATGTCACCCCGCATCTTGGGTATCGGAGCGAGATTGTAAACGACCGTATCACCCTTTTCAATCATTACCGGAACTTCTTCCTTGAGGACGGCCTCGTCAATTTTATCGGAGGACGGGGAAAGAAGGATTTTTATATTTTCTGTTGGAAGGCGGTATTCCTTTTTCCACGCAGTATAACCGACGAAATAGGCTGAAACCCAATATTTGTCCGCTTTGGGGACGAATATTGAAAAAAGTCCTTTCTCATCGGAAACCGTCCATACCGTATCATTGGGAGTGATTACGGAAATATTCGCTCCGGCCAATGTTTCTTTGGAAACTGAATCCGTCACTTCTCCCGAAAATACCGGTTTTTCATTGCCCATAGCAACGATATTACCCACCGCACTTGCGAAAAACAATACGGCAGGCAACATGATACGGGTAACAAGTTTCAAATTCGGCATGTTTTCACGGTCACGCTATTTTTTCGGATTCAGAGTGACATCAATGACCGGTTTGTTTTCATCCAATTTGACGACTTTCGTGCGGTAGCCGGATTTTGAAAAAGACAGGTAATAATTTACGACAAGGTTTTCAAGTTTTATCTTTCCGGCTTCATCCGTTTTTACCCTGACACTTGTCTTTTCCATCTGCATGGTCAGCAATCTGACCGTGACTCCCTGTAAGGGTACGTCGCTTACTGCATCTGTCACTGTGATTTCGGCATCAAAAATATAATTGTACCTTGAATCTTCTTCGTCATTATTTGCAGTCAGGACAAATGCCGGAGCAACCATGAATAAGGCTACCAAAAGAAATTTCCAAATATTCCTCATAATAATAACGTTATTGGGCTCATAATACTACAACTTCATCCAATACCTCACTATCTTCTCTAAGCGAAACGATATATGTGGTTGACCCTGTCATCTTGATCGTTTGAGACTTATATCCAACATAACTTATCTCCACTTCATAACCATCCGGAACCTTTTTTAATCTGGCTCTTCCGTCCAAATCTGTAATAGCACCATTTGTAGTACCTTTCAAAAGTACAGAGGCGCCTACTATCGGTAGACCGGTCTTTGCATCACCGACATAAAAATTAACTGTCTTCAGATAGCCATAATCCCCACTTAAAGCAATGGCTGGCATCGGCTCAAATGAGTCATTTTTAACCTGGGCATCAAGATTTGAAAATACGCCTAAAGAAAGGCAACAAGAAATACCAAAAACTTTTTCATAATCAATAGTTTTAATGTTATACTTAAGTTGTAACAAAGATAGGTATTTCCAATTAAAAATACAATATGCTTCTGCCATCAGACCTCTTGACTGACGCTCGAGGCGACAAAAAGCGTTCGGGACGTGCCAGCGTTTGGACAAAGAAAAGAGGAATGGAAAAGGCAGCGAATGCGTTTTTGTTAGCATGAGCGTTTTTCCATTCCTCTTTCTTTCAAGTAAAAGGGCTAATGCAGCAGATCCTTCCGCTCGCTTCGCTCGGTCAGGATGACGAGACGCCTGCGTCTGCCGGGAAAACCATGAAAATAGTTATATCAATTTTCCCCATTCTTCGGTCTTGGCGTCGAGGTCACGTTTCAGTTCGAGATACTCGCGGGTAAGGTCCATGATGTCATCATCCGGGCGCGGAGCGGCGAGGGTCGTTTCGATAGCTTTCATCCTTGTTTCCAACTCGCCGATGCATTTTTCAAGGAAGGAAATCCTGTTCTTGATTTTTCGTTCCTCCTTGGAAATGAACTTGTTCTTCTGATATTCCGCCTTCGACTCGTCCGACTTCGCAGTTTCACGTGCAGCAGGTTCGGACGGAACAGGCTTGTGCCTCTCCAATTCGTTGAGAGTCTCTATTTTAAGCCGTCTCAGGAAATCTTCCACACCGCCGAGATGTTCCTTGACCTTTCCGTCACGGAATTCATACAGCTTGTCCACGAGACCGTCCAAGAAATCCCTGTCGTGCGACACTATTATCAGTGAGCCGTCGTATTTTTTCAATGCCTGCTTCAGAATATCCTTTGAGCGGATGTCCATGTGGTTCGTCGGCTCGTCCAAAGCCAGGAGGTTATAC
Organism: uncultured Bacteroidales bacterium; assembly: GCA_944323245.1. Taxonomy (GTDB): domain Bacteria; phylum Bacteroidota; class Bacteroidia; order Bacteroidales; family UBA932; genus Cryptobacteroides. The sequence goes on along the minus strand of CALURT010000011.1, from coordinate 51,203 downwards.
GGTTTCAGCATCAGCTTGGCCATGGCAAGCCTTGCCCGTTCTCCGCCGCTCAGCACGGCGACCTTCTTGTCGATGTCTTCACCCTTGAAAAGAAAGGCTCCGAGAATATCCCGCAATTTGGTACGGATATCCCCGACGGCAATCCTGTCAAGAGTTCCGAACACAGTTTCCTGCTTGTCGAGTATGTCTTCCTGATTCTGGGCATAATAGCCGATATTCACGTTATGGCCGATGACGGCCTCCCCTGCAAGCGGTTCCAATTCCCGCGTCAGGATTCTCATGAGCGTTGTCTTCCCTTCCCCGTTTCTTCCCACAAGAGCCACTTTCTCACCTCTGCGGACCTCGATGTCTGCACCGGTGAAAACCGTTTTCTCCGGATAGCCCGCAGAAAGTCCCGTAGCCTTGAACACAATGTCTCCGGAGCGAGGCGCAGGAGGGAATTTCACCGTCAATGCCGAATTGTCCTCAATATCAACCTCTATTCTTTCCAATTTGTCCAACTGCTTGATGCGGGACTGGACCTGGTTCGACTTGGTAGGCTTGTACCTGAACCTTTCGATGAAGTCCTCCGTCTTCTCGATCATCCTCTGCTGGTTTTCGTAGGCCGCTCTCTGCTGCGCCAAGCGTTCTTTCCTGAGTTCCAAGTATTTGCTGTAAGGCACCTTGTAGTCATGGATATGACCGAGCATTATCTCCACCGTCCTGTCGGTGACATTGTCAAGGAATTTCCTGTCGTGCGAAATCAGCACGATGGCACCTTTGTATTGTCTGAGATATTCTTCAAGCCATTCTATGGATTCTATGTCGAGATGGTTCGTCGGCTCGTCAAGCAGGAGCACGTCCGGATTGGAAAGCAGGATTTTCGCAAGCTCGATTCTCATGTTCCAGCCCTGGCTGAACGTCTCCGTAGGCCTTTCCATTTCCTCCGGTCTGAAACCGAGCCCGGCAAGCGTCCTTTCAGCCTGTACTCTCGGAGATTCGGCCCTCGAATACGAAAGCCGGTCGTTCACGTCGTTCATCCTGACTATTAGCGACTGATACTCTTTCGAATCATAATCTTCCCTCACTTCCAATTCCTTCATCAGAGAATCCAGTTCATCCTCAAGAGCGAAAATTTCCGAAAACGCAGTCATGGCCTCGTCTATGACGCTCTTTCCCCTGTGATGCTCCATTATCTGCGGAAGATAGCCTATCCGAAGACCGGCAGAAAGAGAAACCTTTCCCGAAGTCGGACTCTGCTGACCGCAGATCAGTTTCAGAACAGTGGATTTACCGGCCCCGTTCTTACCCACGAGACCGATTCTGTCATTTTCACTGATGTGGAAATTTATGTCATCAAGGAGGGTGAATCCCCCGTACGCAACGGTAAGAGAATTAATTGATATCATTTTTCTTCTCTTCCTTCGGATCTGTCTTGTCCCCGTCCTTCATCCCTTCCTTGAAGCTCTTGACGCCCTTTCCCAAACCTTTCATAAGTTCAGGAATCTTGCTGCCGCCGACAAACAGGAGGATGACAAGGACAATCAACAGGATTTCCCAGCCTCCGAGACCGAATATTAAAGGATAAACAGCCATAATTTATTGGTTACAATTTTCTTCAATGATTTCCTTCAGGGCCGCAGGACATCTTACCGGATGTCTTGTTACGGAATCGATGAATCCGAGAGTGACCTTTCCGGTGCAGAGAAGTTCATTTTTCTGATTATAGATGTCGCTGTTAACCACGAGTTTGGCCATTGGGACCCTGTCTATCGAGGATACGATTCTCAATGTGTCCCCCATCCTCGCAGGAAGCTTGTAATGAGCCTCCACCGATATTACCGGCAGCATGACGCCCTGTCTTTCGATTTCCTCTATGGGAAGTCCGTACTTCATCATCATGTCCGAACGTCCGCATTCGAAAAATCTGACATAGTTCGAATGATGGACTATTCCCATCTGGTCCGTTTCGTAATATCTTACCGCTATTTCGAGTTCCGATTGCATGATATACTCCTTACTGTTTTCCTTTCAATGCTGCAAGGGAAGCCTTGGCCGCCTCGATTTTGGCCAATGAATCGGCCTCCTTCTTTCTCTCGGTTTCCACGACATTGGCCGGTGCGTTGTTCACGAACCTTTCATTCGAAAGTTTCTTTCTCACGCTTTCAAGGAATTTTTCCTGATATGCTATCACAGCTTCCAATTTGGCCGTTTCCTCGGCGACGTCCACAAGTCCCGAAAGCGGAACGAACATTTCGTATGTCCTGACGAGGAATGAAACCCCCTCGGACGTATCTCCGAACGATGCCGTCTTCTCTATCGACACGTTTGCAAGGCGGCATATCACGGAATTCATCTCCGAAGGGAAATCCTTGACCCTGAGTGTCAGGGCCTCTTTCGGAGAAATGTTCTTCTGCTGGCGGATACTCCTTATGGCAGTCACCGCTTCGCATGCATCCTCGAATTTTCCTATAAAATCCCTGTCATAGCCTTCGGAAACAGGATATGGCTCGAACATTATCGTCTCACCGTCCTTCCTTTCGGCCATTCCATGCCACAATTCCTCAGTAATGAACGGCATTATCGGGTGGATCATCCTGAGCAGGGCATCGAAAAATCCCATGGATTCCCTGTATGTCACTGCATCCATTGCCGCACCGTATGCAGGTTTCACTATTTCAAGGTACCATGCGCAGAAATCGTCCCAGAAAAGCTTGTAAATGGCCATCAGCGCATCCGAAATCCTGAATTTGGAGAAATGTTCCTCCACGGTTTCCGCCACAAGGTCCAGTTTCGAACGGAACCATTTTACCGCTGTCGCAGAAGCCTCCGGCTGCGGAAGGGTTCCGTCCACCGTCCATCCTGTCATCAGCCTGTAGGCATTCCATATCTTGTTGCAGAAATTCCTGCCCTGCTCTACCTGAGCCTCGTCATAAAGAATATCGTTGCCTGCAGAACTGCACAGCAGCATGCCGATACGGACTGCGTCCGCACCGTATTTTGCAATAAGGTCGAGAGGGTCCGGGGAATTGCCGAGAGTCTTGGACATCTTGCGCCCCAGCTTGTCCCTCACGATTCCTGTAAGATACACGTTGCGGAACGGGATTTCATGCATGAATTCGTTGCCGGCCATAATCATTCTCGCCACCCAGAAAAACAGGATGTCCGGACCGGTCACAAGGTCGTTCGTAGGGTAGTAATATGCAAGGTCCCTGTTTGGCTCATGCTCCGGATGCCCCGGCTTTGCAGGGTCGAATACGGAAATCGGCCACAGCCAGGACGAGAACCATGTGTCGAGGACATCTTCATCCTGTCTCAGGTCGGACATTTCCAATTTCGGATCCTTTGCCCGAGCCGCTTCAAGAGCCGCTTCAGGAGTCGGTTCCACCACGAAACTTCCGTCAGGAAGATAGTAGGCCGGGATTCTCTGTCCCCACCACAGCTGACGGGATATGCACCAGTCCCTTACGTTTTCCATCCAATGCCTGTAGGTGTTCCTGTATTTGTCAGGAATCAGCCTTACCTTGCCGCTTTCCACCGATTCCAAGGCATCCTTGGCGAGCGCGTCCATCTTCAGGAACCACTGCATGGAAAGTCTCGGTTCTATGACTGCGTTGGTCCTTTCCGAATATCCTACTGGAGACGTGTATTCTTCGGTTTTTTCGAGATTGCCGGCATCGGCAAGCATTTTTTCGATCTTCTTCCTTGCCTCGAACCTGTCCTCGCCCACGAGAATTACCGCCTTCTCGTTCAGACGGCCGTGGTCGTCGATGATGTCGGTTACCGGCAGATTGTGCCTTATGCCGATTTCATAGTCATTGATGTCATGTGCAGGGGTAACCTTCAGACAGCCGGTACCGAAATCCATCTCCACGTAACTGTCTTCTATAACAGGTATTTCCTTGTTTATAAGCGGAATAAGGACTTTCTTCCCTTTCAGCCAGCCGTATCTTTCATCAGCCGGATTGACACAGATTGCCGCATCTGCCATTATCGTTTCCGGCCTGGTCGTGGCGACCGTCAGGTATTTGTCAGTCGCATTGCCGTTTCCGTCCGAGATATGGTATCTTATATGGTAGAGCTTGCTGACGGTATCCTTGTGTATCACTTCTTCGTCACTGACGGCGGTATGTCCGGCTGGATCCCAGTTCACCATCCTGACGCCGCGGTATATATAGCCCTTCTTATAGAAATACACAAAAGTATTCGTGACGGCTTCGCTCAGATCCGGATCCATGGTAAATTTCGTCCTGTCCCAGTCGCATGATGCACCGAGCTTTCGCAACTGGTTCAGGATAATGCCGCCGTGCTTTTCCTTCCATTCCCACGCATATTCGAGAAACTTCTCGCGGGAAAGGCTCTCCTTGTCTATGCCTTCCTCCTTCAGCTTGGCCACCACCTTGCTTTCTGTAGCGATGGAAGCGTGGTCGGTACCCGGCACCCAGCATGCATTCTTGCCGTCCATCCTCGCCTTTCTCACCAAAACGTCGTTAAGCGTATTGTTCAGTACATGTCCCATGTGCAGGATACCTGTAACATTGGGAGGCGGAATGACTATCGTATATGGTTCCCTTTCATCCGGTTCGGAATGAAAGAATTTGTTTTTCAGCCAGTATTCGTACCATTTGTCTTCCGTTTCGGAAGGATTGTATTTTGCGGATAATTCCATAAAAGGGTAAAAATTAACGCCATTCGGCGGATTGGTAAAGTCAAAAACTCCCCAAAGATACAAATAATTTGATTTCGGAATATACCTTGTGTACCGGCAATCCCATAATCGTATAGAACGAACCTTCGATTCCGCTTATGCCGACATAGCCTATCCATTCCTGGATTCCGTATGCCCCGGCTTTGTCGAACGGCCTGTAATTGTCGATATAATAATCGATTTCCTCCTTTTCAAGCGGGAGGAACGTCACTTTTGCTGTATCAGAGAAAGTGGTTTCACGCGATACTGAACGGAGGGTCACGGCCGTAATCACTTCATGGGTCCTGCCTGAAAGTTCCGTAAGCATGGCGAAAGCCTCTTCCCTGTCGTGAGGTTTTCCGAGAGCCCTGTTTCCGCACAGTACAATGGTATCGGCGGTTATCAGAAGTTCGTTCCGTGAAAGAGGCCGGTGGAAGCCGTGCGATTTTCCTTTCGACATGACGGAGGGGATGTCTGCGGGATGCACGATGCCCGAGAAATCCTCCCTGTAGGTGTTTCCCGTATCAACTTCGAAATCAAGGCCGAGAGCCGACAGAAGTTCCTTCCTCCTTGGAGAAGCACTTCCGAGTATGATATGCACGTTGCCGGAATCCATCGGTTCAGAACTTTGCCTTGTAGACTCCGACATCCAGGGCCCATTTTCCTTGTGCCTTAAGTACGCTTTCCACTGCATGGCGCACGCATCCCCTGCCTCCGGGAAAAGGGGAAACGAAGTCTGCGATTTCCCTGACATCCGGTACGGCATCTGACGGGCTGACACCGCATCCGCACTTGACCATGACCGGAATGTCCGGAAGATCATCCCCGAAATACATGACATCTTCCGGTGCAAGCCCGTAACGTGAGCAGAAATCGTCGAAATCCTCTATCTTGTCCCGAGACCCGAGATACACGTCCTCGGATTTGACCCCGCAGGTCAGAAACCTCTTGCGGATGCTTTCCGAACGGCCTCCGGTAATGATAGCCACGGGAAAACCCTTCATATATGCCATCCTGATGGCGAACCCGTCCTTCGAATCGAAGGTCCTGAACAGCTCACCGTCAAGATCGGCCAATATGCCACCGTCGGTAAGCACTCCGTCCACATCGAAGGCGAAAGCCCTTATCTTCTTGAAAACCTCATCCATTGCCTTGTCCGTTGTCAGGATTTAGCACCGTTCCCGAGACCGCCGAGAGGGAAAGTCATCTTAGGCCCTTCGGAAAACTTGATAGGGCCGAAATGGGACTCGTATTTGCTGATATTGTCCTGCAAGGCGAGAAGAAGTTTCTTGGCGTTTTCAGGGTTCATCAGAATACGGTTCGTAATCTCCGGTTTTGCAAGTCCGGGAAGCATTGTAGCGAAGTCGAAGATGAATTCCGCAGCCGAATGCGTGATGATGGTAAGATTCGAGTACGAGCCTGAAGCCACGTCCTGCTTGATGTTGAAACTGAATTTTTCCTTGTTGTCGTTGCTTTCCATAATATCTTTACTGCATTGAGGTCATAAAAAAACGAAAGAGGTCATCGCCACTCACGTGGGGACCCCTCATACTAACCACATAATAACACTAAAACTAATAACCAATAAGTCGAGGTGCCAAGCAGAATCGAACTGCTGTGCATGGTTTTGCAGACCATTGCCTAACCACTCGGCCATAGCACCTTTTTCAAAGAAGATTGCAAAATTAATCAAAAAATCCGAATCTGCAAAATTTTCTACTCCACATACAGCAACAATCCTTTAAGATACTCCCCTTCGGGGTGGTAGATGTTCACGGCGTGGTCGGCCGGCTGTACCAATCTGTCGAGAATCCGCACTCTTCGTCCGGTAGAGGCCGCTGCTGAAAATACGGCCAACGCAAAGGCCTCCCTGTCCACGACCTGAGAGCAGCTGTACGTGAAGACGAGACCTCCGGATGCCACCTTGGAAATCGCCGATGCATTGAGCCTCTGATAGGCCCTGAGGGCGTTCTTCAAAGCGCCCTTGTGCTTTGCAAATGCCGGCGGGTCCACTATGATCAAGTCAAACTTCCCTTCCGGAACATCTTTCAGATATGCAATGGCATCGGTGCAGACGCTTTTGTGCCTTTCCTGAGGGAAACCGTTGATGGCAACGTTCCTTTCAGCCATTCCGACGGCCTTGGCGGAACTGTCGACGGATTCTACGTATGAGGCCCCGCCGGCAAGCGCATATACCGAAAAACCGCCGGTATAGCAGAACAGGTTCAGTACATTCCTCCCTGAAGAGTGCATTTCCACCAAACGGCGGTTGTCCCTCTGATCGAGGAAAAAGCCCGTTTTCTGCCCGGAGGTCCAGTTTACGGCAAATCTGTGCCCGTTTTCCATGACTGTCTGTTCGTCGTCATTGAAATCCGGTCTTCTGTACATGTACGAGTCGACAAGTTCGAGCCCGGCCTTGAACGGCGCGGTCCCGGAACTTTTGTCATAAACCGCCTTCAATGAATTGCCGTATATGTTTTCAAGCGCTTCGGTAATTTTCCTGCGGGAGCGGAACATTCCCACGGAATGGGCCTGCATGACGCATACCCCGTCATAATAATCTATGATAAGTCCTGGAAGATTGTCACCCTCCCCGTGAACGAGACGATAGCAGTTCGTCTCCCTTCCCGGCGAATCCGTCTCTATGCCGAAAGAACGGCGCATGGCGAAAGCGCGGGACAGCATTTCCCCGTAGAAGTCCGGCCTGAGAGCGTCGGCGTTGAAACTGAGAATCCTTACAGCGATGGAACCTATCTGCCAGTGTCCTGCAGCAAGGAATTTCCCGTCGGAAGAATGCACTGCGACCACATCCCCCTCATCGGGATGTCCCTGTACTTCTGCAATGGCCCCGGAAAATACCCACGGATGGAAACGCAGGACGGAGTCTTCCCTCCCCTTTTTCAATATGACCTTGATCATGTCTTACGGATTATTCTGATTGTACGGGAACTGTTTTTTCCGACTTCATCAGGCGCAGATACATCTCCCTGCATACCCATGCGTCGGTTGCGGCGTACTTTTCCTGGGATTCGGAAAGCACTTCCGCTTCCCAGTTGGACAGCTGCTGTGTCTTGGAGATTTTGTAACCGAGGATAATGGCAGACATTTTCTTCACGCTTTTGTCCCTTATCCCGTAATCCCCGACTATTTTCTGAAGGTCTACGAAAGATTTCGGCGTGAAGCCGGCATATCTCTGAAGGCCCTTTATGTCATCGTTTACTGCCGCTCCCACCTTTATGATTTTCTCGTCTGCGAGGATGTTGCACAACCTCCTGTGCATCCCGAGAAGCTTGATTCTGAACAAAAAAGCCTTTTCCGCCCCTGAAAGCTGAAGCAGCGAGACCCCGTATCTCGGCTGGGATGCGGAAAAGCACGGTCTGGTTTCAGTATCGAACCCTATGACCTTCTGTGTACGAAGATATTTCACGGCTCTGTCGAAATCCGGCCCTGAACTGTCTATTACCTTGATTTTACCCTGAAAGGTGATAAAATCCAATTTCTGAAGTTCGTCCTGTGAAATATTACTTATATACATGGAAAAGTCTTTTGTATGTTAAGGGTGCTATCGAGTCGATTTGCGGAGCGTCGTCGGGAAGGTATCTCTCCTTGAACGGGATTGTCTTGACTGTCCGCTTTCCGGAGTCCGCAGCCCTGTCGTACTTGTATTCGTCCTTGAAGAATCCGTTTTCGTCAAGGTTCTGCACGCCCGGACTGTAAACCGGAACCGTCATGTAGCCTTCGGCTGCCGGATACGCTATTTCATGTGTAAACCTGTTTTTCTCACGCAGATATTCGTAGCAGTCCGCCGCCATAGTCTCCACAGGACTGATGAATCCGAAGTTTCCGGACACCGACAGCCTGTACCTGTCCGATTCGGGACTGTCCGACAGGAGAAGCCTTGAGAACGCCGCATTAAGGGAATCGGCATACGCATGTTTCGTGAAATCATCGATGATGACGGCATCGAGCCTTTCGTCATGTCCCGAGGCGGCATACATGTCCAAATATTTTCTCAGATCCGCATCCGGATTTCCCGTAAATTCAGGAGAAAGGCACACGCATCTGAAATTCTCTCCTGCGCCGTACTTTTCCGCCTCCTTTTCCGATACAAGTCCGTAAACACCTGATGCTATGGTTTCTATGTCCGCCCATACGCCTATCGCCGAGACATCGTCATGCCTGCTGAAAATATCTCCGAAAACCGACTGGAGGGGTGCAATAACGCAGATTTCCTTGCCTGACTCCTCGAAAAGCATGCGGACATCGTCATATCCGTATCCCGACATCAGTGACGAGGAGAACATTATCGCCTTGGCCTTCCTTTTCTCCGTCTTGCCTTCATGGTCGAAAGGGTTGGCGTAGCAGCGGCCGTTGACTGCCTCCACTGCGGATTCTGCAGCAATTTCCCTGACATAGTCCTCGTTCATGGATCTGAAATACCCGTAATATGGAGCATTCGCAAGATCAAAGAAAGCGGATATGGTCTCTCCTGCAAAGTCGGGAAGACTGTCAGGACGCATTCTGCCGTCGATATTGTCGAATCTGTCGGAACGCAGAAGGGCCTCCGTCAGCACGGCGGTTTCGGCAAGGGGTCCGATTACCGATATGACACCGGACACATCGGCATCGTCGTATGCGGACAGGACCTGGTATCCCGTCGATGACGTGTCGGACAGAACCTGGACCACATACGGGCAAGACCGGGCATCAGGCTCTTCAGCCTTTCTCCCGCAGGAAACAGCAACAAGTGCAGACAATATCAGTATCGTAAAAATATGGTTCCTGTTCATCTTGTGTTACAAAAACAGCAGTTCACGGTATTTCGGCAACGGCCACATTTCATCGTCAATAAGCATTTCAAGATGGTCGGCGCTGTCTCTGACCTTGTCCATCATATCCTTCACGTCCTTGGAGTACATTTTCGCACGGAGAGCGATGTCAGGAATGGCATTGGCTTTCTTCCGGGCCTCTACAAGGGCTTCGACGTCCAAGGATATCCTGTTGATATACGATGATATTTTTTTCAGCGTGGCGAATTCGGATGCACAGAGCTCGGAATATTCGTTTCCGAAAATCTCCTTCACGCCCTTTACGTTCTCTATGAGGATGTTCTGATACTTGACCGCAGCCGGAAGGACATGATTGAGACAGATGTCCCCGATTACACGGGCCTCTATCTGCAGTTTCTTGACGTATGTCTCGTTGAGTATCTCGTATCTTGCCTCCAATTCGTTAGGAGCGAGGACCCCGAGGTTGGAAAACATGTCCACCGTTGCCTTTTCCCTGAACACTTCGTATGCCTCCGGAACATTCCTGATGGCCCTCAAGCCTCTTTTCCCGGCTTCCTTTTCCCATTCCCGACTGTAGCCGTTGCCTTCGAACATCACGTTTTTCGCAGCAATGGAAAATTCCCTGATAACTGTCATAACCGCCTTTGAAAGCTCCTCTCCCGACGCCATGAGTTCGTCAACGCGCTTCCTGAAGTTCACAAGGCTTTCAGCCACAATGGTATTGAGTACGTATATCGCCGAACCGACATTGACGGATGAGCCTACTGCCCTGAATTCGAACCTGTTGCCGGTAAACGCAAACGGCGAAGTCCTGTTCCTGTCCGTATTGTCGGGGAATATTTCCGGTACGGACCTGACGATCTTGATGGACTCCATATCCGTTTTCTCCTCCTGCGGGTCCTGCATGTTCTCTATTGCACTGAATATATTATATAGTGTAGAGCCGGAGAAGACGGACATGACGGCAGGCGGGGCTTCGTTGCCTCCGAGCCTGTATGAATTGCTCAATGTCGCTATGCTTGCCATCAGCAGGTAGTCGTGGTCGTGGACAGCCTTTATCACGGATGCGTAGAACGACAGGAACTGCAGGTTCTTGTTCGGAGTCTTGCCCGGAGAAAGCAGGTTCACTCCCGTATCGGTGACTATCGACCAGTTGCAATGCTTGCCGGAGCCGTTCACCCCGTCGAAAGGTTTCTCGTGGAATATGACCTTGAGATGGTGTTTTTCGGCCACTTTCTGCATTAGAATCATGAGCATCATGTTCTGGTCTATGGCCGTAACAGCATCGCAGAATACCGGAGCGCATTCGAACTGGTTGGGGGCCACCTCGTTGTGCCGCGTCTGAAGGAGGATGCCGAGTTTGTACGCCTCGGTCTCGAAATCCTTCATGAAAGCGCTCACCTTCGATGGTATCGCTCCGAAATAATGGTCTTCGAGCTGCTGGTCCTTGGCCGAAGTATGGCCTATGACCGTCCTGTTGCAGAGCACCAAGTCCGGCCTTGCATTATAAAGGGACTCGTCCACGAGGAAATATTCCTGTTCGATGCCGAGATTGACATGTACGCTCTTGACGCTGCTGTCGAAAAGGGAGGCAACGCTTGTGGCCGCATCATTCAGTGCCTGCAGCGATTTCAGATTGGGAACCTTGGTATCCAAGGCTTCGCCAGTATAGGCCACGAACACCGAAGGAATGCACAGGGTACCGTCGAGGATGAACACCGGCGAGGATGGATCCCATGCCGAGTAACCGCGTGCCTCGAAAGTGTTCCTCAATCCTCCGTTCGGGAAACTCGATGCGTCAGGCTCCTGCTGCACGAGGGCGCTTCCGTTGAATCTTTCGAAAGGTTTTCCGTCCTTCACGGAAATAAACGCCTCGTGTTTTTCAGCCGTAGAGTCCGTAAGAGGCTGGAAAAGATGGGTATAGTGGGTAGCGCCCATCTCCGTGGCCCAGGCTTTCATGCCTGATGCGATCTCGTTCGCCACTCCCCTGTCTATCTTTTCTCCGAATTTCACTGCCGACAGTACCGCTTCGTAGGCCTGCTGGGATACATAACCCCTCATCTTGTCCAAACTGAAAACATTCCGGCCGAAATATCCCGAGACCGGACCCTTTTCTTCATAGAATCTTTCCGGATGATGTGTCGCAGCCTCATCCAAAGCTCTTTGCCTGAAAGTCGCCATTTGTTTTGCCCGTTTTGATTAAATCCACGCAAAGGTAAATAATTCTATCCATTTCCTACAAGAAATATCGAGATAATTTCCTCTTGCACGAAGATTAAAAAAGTTGTACATTTGCTCGGTTTACGAAATTAACAAATCTAAAAATCTAACGTTTATGGCAAGTATTTCTTTCAAAGCCCGGAAAATGCCGGCTTCGGCTATCAGGAAACTCGTACCTTTGGCAGACGCTGCGAAGAAACAGGGCGTGAAGGTGTATCATCTGAACATAGGCCAGCCTGACATCACTTCTCCGGACTGCGCATTGGAGGCTGTCAGGAACCTGAAAATGAGAAACGTCTCCTACAGCAATTCCGCAGGACTCATCGAATTGAGGGAAGGCCTTGTCAACAGATATTATAAAGGTATCGGCATAGACATCGACGTGTCTGAAATCATCGTGACCGTCGCAGGCAGCGAAGGTGTCAACATGGCATTGGAAATCACCTGCAACGAAGGAGACGAAGTCATCGTCCTCGAACCGTTCTACACCAATTACAATACATTCGCATACATGAACGGAATCAGCCTTAAGGCTATTCCTACCGACATAAGGAAGGGATTCCAGGTCCCTGACATATCAGAATTCGAAAAGGCCATCACCGACAGGACCAAGGCCATCCTGATATGCAATCCGGGCAATCCTACGGGTACTCTGTATTCCAAGGAAAGCATGCTCGCTCTCGGAGATGTGGCCCGCAGGCATGATCTTTTCCTCATTTCCGACGAAGTCTACAGGGAATTCTGCTATACGGACGAGCCGCATTTCTCTGCGATGAACATTCCGGATCTCGGACAGAACGTGATTCTTGTGGATTCAGTGTCAAAACGATACAATCTCTGCGGAGCCCGTATCGGATGCATCGTCTCGCACAACAAGGACGTTATGACGGCCGCCATGAAATACGCACAGGCCCGTCTCTGCCCTCCTGTCCTCGGCCAGCATGCGGCAATCGGCGCCCTTGACACGCCGAAGGAATATTTCAGGGATGTCCGTGAAGAGTACATCAAGAGGAGGAACTACATGATAAACCGTCTGAACCAGATTCCGGGCGTGTTTACCCCTATGCCTATGGGCGCCTTCTATACTGTGGCCGAACTTCCGGTGGACAATACCGAAAATTTCGCAAGATGGATGCTCGAAACCTTCCGTCTTGACAACGAAACCACCATGGTGACGCCGGCGGCTTCGTTCTACAAGACGCCTGGCAAAGGCCTGAACCATGCCCGTATCGCATACGTGCTCGAAATTCCGGAAATGGAAAAGGCCCTGAAATGTCTTGAAGAAGGATTGAAGCAGTACCCTGGAAGGACCATCTGAAAACACCGGAATCAGGATTCCGTACGGCCAATGGACACCGCAAGGTCCTCTTTGTAACCGGGTCTGCGGAATTATCGGACTTATTGCCTGCCGCAGGTCAATTCGATGAGTGTAATCTCGGGAGGTGCCCCAATGCGTGACAGGATTGCCGTTTCCCCGAGTCCGATATTCACATACAGACGGTTTCCGCCTTCGGAATAAAGGCCTCTGTATTCCCTGAACAGCAGGCGGCTCGGTGAAATGCCGAATACGGAAAGCTGCATGGCATGAGTATGCCCCGACAAGGTCAGATCTATGTCGGGGTATTTTTTCAATGCCTCCCTCCAATACGTCGGATCGTGGCTCGCAAGAATGCAGAACCGCCCGTCAACCCCTTCCATCGCAGCATCCAAATCCCCGTGCGAAGGGAAATGAGGGGATGCGGACGTATTTTCTATCCCGGCAATCACTATGGAGGATGTATCCCCCGTTTCGGAAGTCCTTTCTATCTCCACATTCTCATTCATGAGCACGTCCCAGCCGAATTTCTCCTGCCTTCGTGCAACCTCGGCTGCGGCCGCGGCTTTCATGTCTTCGGGAATGTCGTCGTTGTAAATGCAGTAATCGTGGTTTCCAAGGACAGAATAAACCCCGTCCGGAGCATTCAGAGCCGACAGTATGTCTTCAAAGCCCGCAGTCTCTTCCGGAGAATAGGTCACGAGGTCTCCGCTGAAAACGATGACGTCGGGGCTCATGGAATTTACCTTATCAATGAATTCCGCAAGCCTGTCATGTCTGTCCTCGAAAGAAAGGAGGTGCAGATCAGAGATCTGTGCAATCCTGTATCCGTCAAATGCTTCCGGCAGTCTTTCGGAAACAATTTCAACGTTCCTGACTTTAACCCGGTTGATTTCAACGACATGGCCGTACAGAATAGCCAACGGCGGTACGGCAAGGCTGATGAGTCCCCACAGGAAAACTTTCCTGAATTTCACGCCGAAAAGGGTCATGATCCCGGCTGCGGCGCACAGCAGAATCAGGACGACGGCTTCCGTCACTGCTATTATTGTCAGACTGAATCCTATTTCCATAACCGATGTCTATTTGCCTGAGGCGAGAATTTCACGGATTTTCGGGATGAGCATCGAGAGGATGAATTCTTCTTCCATAAAATGCGTTCCTTCATATATTTGGAATGTATCACCGAAATATTTCCTGTAAGTCCTTATGCTGACTATTCCGCTTTTCCTGTAATGGTCTTTCGTCCCGAAAAAAGCGAAAAATCCGTCCCTGCTTCCGTTTTCCGGACTGTTCTGCAAGGCTTCACGACGCAGAGTCCGGTATTTCCTCAAAACCTTGAAAGAGAAATCGGGCTGCTGCCTGTCTCCCGGCTTAGGCCTGTAAATCCGTTCGAAAAGCTGTTTTATTCCGGGTATCAGAGCGACGAAAGCGAAATATCCGAGATATACGGGAGCGTTTATGGACGGCGATACGAAAATATGCGGCAGACCGCTTATTTTCATGGCGTTCAGCGAACCGAGGGATTCCCCTATCACGAGTTCCGGACCGAGTTCCTCCACCCATGAACATATCTGTTTCCATGCCGTATCCGGATCGAAGGAATACGTCCTGGCCACCACCTCGTAACGGCGCAGTCCATCGGAACATTCATCGATGTGCCCGCTCAAAATGGAAGGAATGCGGCTGTCTCCCCCTCCGCCCATTCCGTGTATATACAATATGATGCCTTTTTTCTCCATAAAAGTCATGAGCCGGCAAATTTACGAAAATGTTTTTGCTAATATTGTCCAATTGGATTAAATTTGTGCGTTTTTTAACTGAATGCATCATGAACTTTTTCAGACTGACAGTAACGTCCCTGCTGATTTTCGGGGCAATGACACTCTCTGCCGGAAACAAATCCGACAGCAAGGAGGACACCAAAGACATCCGTACATTCAAGGTATTGAAAGAGAATCCTGTCACATCGGTGAAGGATCAGCACCGTTCCGGTACCTGCTGGTGCTTTTCGGCCCTTTCATTCATAGAATCCGAAATAATGAAAGCCAAGGGTATTTCAGACATTGACCTTTCGGAAATGTACGTGGTATCGAAATCCTACCACGACAGGGCTGTCAAATATGTCAGACTCGACGGTCATCTCAATTTCGCTGCAGGCAGCTCCTTCGGCGATGTGCTTCATGTGATTGAGGATTACGGAATCGTACCTCAGGAAGCCATGCCTGGACTGAACTACGGTACTGAAAAACCGGAGCATTTCGAAATGGACGAAGGTCTCAAGGGATATGTGGAAGGCATAGTGAAGAATCCGAACAAGACCCTTACCACAGCGTGGCTCGGCGGAGTTGACGGCATACTTGAAGCATACCTCGGCGAGATTCCTGAAGAATTTACCGTGGAAGGCGTGACCTATACTCCGGAATCCTACAGGGACTATCTCGGAATCAATACGGACGACTATGTTTCCCTCACTTCATTCACCCATCATCCTTTCTATTCGCAGTTCATAATCGAGGTCTGCGACAACTGGAGATGGGACTCTTCCTACAATCTTCCTTTGGACGAGCTTATGGAAGTGATGTATTACGCCATTGGGAACGGATACACTGTCGCATGGGCTTCCGATGTCAGCGAAAAGGGATTTTCAAGGGACGGTGTGGCAGTCGTTCCCGATACTGAAGCAGAAGTGACCGAAGGTTCCGACCAGGAAAAATGGACCGGAAAGAAGGAGTCCAAAAAAGCAAAGGAAACCGTCGGTCCGGTAAAGGAACTGACCGTCACTCAGGAGCTGCGTCAGGACGGCTACGACAGGAAAACCACCACCGATGACCACGGAATGCACATTTACGGCATAGCTGAAGATGAATACGGTACGAAATTCTTCATGGTCAAGAATTCATGGGGCGATGCCGGGGACTATGACGGTATATGGTATGCTTCCGATGCCTTCGTAAGATACAAGACGATGAATATCGTAGTGAACAAAAAGGCAATACCTGAAGAAATCAGGGCAAAACTCGGAATCTGACGGTTATTGAAATGATTCTATGGGTATTGTAAAGCATATTCCGAATACGATCACATCCATGAACCTCCTTTGCGGGGCCATGGGTGTGATTTTCTCTTTTCAGGGCAGGTTGGACATTGCGTTCTATCTCATGCTCGGTGCGGCTGCCTGCGATTTCATGGACGGATTCGCAGCCCGTCTCCTGCATGCCTATTCTCCTCTCGGGAAAGAGCTCGACTCGCTTGCCGATGCCATCAGTTTCGGGCTTCTGCCGTCGCTCATGCTGCATTGTCTGATATTGGAGGAGACCGGAAATACCCTGATATCCTGCATTCCCCTGCTGATTGCCGTTTTTTCGGCCTTGAGATTGGCCAAATTCAACATTGACGACGAACAGTCCGAGAATTTCCTCGGGCTTCCGACTCCGGCGTCTGCCATGATTGCCGGTTCTTTCGTGCATTATGTTTCCTGTACGCCTGACAGTATCATGCACGCATGGGCAGGGAGCAGCGTATTCGTAATCGTGGGGACTCTCGTCCTTTCGTTGCTGATGACAAGCAGGATTCCGATGTTTTCGATGAAATTCAAGAAGGGCACCAAGGCGGCGTCGCCCGTACAGAAAATGAGGATAGCTCTTGTGGGCATATTCTGCTGCTGCACAGGGCTCATCATATTGCTCGGGCTGACCTGGTCGATGATAATCCTCCTTACTTTCGTTTTCTACATCCTTGTAAACGTCATCAACCTCATTTCCACAGCCCGCAGAAAGGCAAAATAAGTTGAATCAGCACTGATTAACGCAAAAAAAATGAATGGAAAAACGCTCATGCTATTGTGAAACGCATTCGCTGCCTTTTCCATTCATTTTTTGTCAGGCTATTGTCATCATGAACATAGCCGCATTTACCATCCTGACTACAGCCATCATTGTCATCCCAACGCAGTTGTTTTTGTCATCCCGACCGAGCGCAGCGAGCGGAGGGATCTGTTTCCGTTCATCTGAAAAACAGTAAAATGACTTGTCGCGGTTTGGGAAAGTTTATTAACTTTACGCAGTCAATAAAAACATTATAACCATGAAACCACTGAAATTAATCCTCGCCGCGGTTCTCGGATTGGCAGTCGTCGTGTCCGGATATTCAGTCGAACAGAAAAAAGAAAAGAAAGTACGGAGCAGACAGATCACTGTAACGGGCATAGTTACAGATATTAATAACAAACCTATTTCCTTTGTGAAAATTACTTGTCCTAATGTGCCTGAATTTAACGGAAGTGCCACTCTCGGGGCAGGAACCTATTCTTTGTTTTGCAATAGCACAGACACTCTGGCATTTGAAAAAGAGGGATATATCACAAAAATCATCCCTGTAAACGGCAGGTATGAAATTGATATAGTTTTGGAAAAAATTCCTGAGGACCTGCTTCCGGCAAAAGATTCGACGGAAAAGGAATAACGTACAAAAATGAATGGAAAAACGCTCATGCTATCGTAAAACGCATTTGCTGCTTTTTCCATTCATTTTTTGTCAGGCTATTGTCATCATGAACATAGCCGCATTTACCATCCTGACTACAGCCATTATTGGCATGCCGGACGTTATTGTCATCCCGACCGAGCGCAGCGAGCGGAGGGATCTGTTTCCGTTCATCTGAAAAACAGTAAAATGACTTGCCGCGGTTTGGGAAAGTTTATTAACTTTACGCAGTCAATAAAAACATCATAACCATGAAACCACTGAAATTAATCCTCGCCGCGGTTCTCGGATTGGCAGTCGTCGTGTCCGGATATTCAGTCGAGCAGAAAAAAGAAAACAAGGATAAAGTAGTAAAGGGGCGGACTATCCAATTGTCTTTATATATTACGGACATTGACACCAATCCTATAGACGGCGCATTGGTATCATATGATAAAAACAGTATGACAGGATTTAGTACTAATGAAATGGGAGAACTTGTCATTTTGTGCGAAAATTATGATACGTTATATATAACAAAGGAAAATTACATTGGACAAATAATCCCAGTCAAGAACCGATATGAATTAAATGTGGTTCTAGAAAAAATCCCTGAGGATCTGCTTCCGGCAAAAGATTCGACGGAAAAGAAATAACGTGCAAAAATGAATGGAAAAACGCTCATGCTATTATAAAACGTATTCGCCACCTTTCCCATTAAAACGAACCCGATGAAATATCAGACCGAAATTTTATCCGCATTCATATTCCTGCTGACCGTATCCGCTATCCCCGCGGCAGCACAACAGACTGAAAACTTGTCCATAAAAGGTGTCGTAGCTGATGCTACGGACAGTCTTCCAGTAGCCGGTGCGGTAGTGTCCCTCATAATCCCCCAATCAGACACGGTCTACTGCATTACGGATACCGACGGCAAGTATCACTTCCAACCTGAAAAACAGCCGTCTTCGGTAGAGGCGGCAATGCTCGGCTATGGGATCGGCAGGATAAGTACGGACAAGACAGGACCGGTACAGGATTACGGGATACTCTGGCTTTCCCGGGAATCCTATGCGATTGACGAGGCAGTAGTCAACGCAAGGGTCAAGAAAATAGTTTTCAGGGGCGACACCGTTCAATTCAATGCCGCTGCGTTCAAGGTATTGAGAGGAGGTACGGCCGGAGACCTTGTCGCCAAAATGCCCGGAATGGAAGTTGACAACGGTTCGGTGAAATTCCGCGGAGAACAGGTCAACCAGGCATACGTCGACGGGACAAAACTGTACGGCAGCGGAACGGCCAACCTCCTCGAGAATCTCGAAGCAAGCGATGTAATATCCGTAGACGTGTACCAGGAAGTTTCCGAAGGTGACGAACTGATAGGAAACACAGCACACGGCAAAAGGAACTGGGTCCTGAATTTCCACACTTTCAGCAAGCTGACCGAACACATGATAGGCCATGCCCTTGCCAGCTACGGTGCGGACGAGGACAGGAATTTCACCGGAGAGCGGCAGCAGCGTTACGGAGCAGGACTCACGCTCAATTATTTTTCCGAGAAATGGAGCCTCATGGGCAACGTATTCGCAAACAACATCGATCGCAGTACCAATAAGATAAATGAAATCACCGATGCCACGCGGCTCTCCCCCGGGATCAACAATCAGACGGCAGCGGATATTTCCACGACCATAAATATCGGAAAAGTACAGATATCACCGTCATACGTATATGAAGACCGGACAAGCCGGCTGCTGAACTATGAAGACAAACTTTATTTCGCCGGAGAAGACGGTCTTGCCAGGCAATATGTGGATTCCACTTTCTCGAACAGCTTCAATTCCATCCATACCATAGGATTGGACGTTTCATCAAGACTGAAGAAAAGCTATATCTATTTCAACAGTTCGACATCCTTCAGCCGCAATTCATCCTCAGTGCTTTCGACCGGATACAGTACTGCCGGGGAAAATCTTCTGTCCGACTATTCATCGTCAAGGAATGACAGAGACAACGGCTTTATGGGATATTACCGTTTGGACTGGCAATACCGGGTAGGCAGGAAAGGCAGCCTGTATCTCTCTGCGGATGCATCGTTAAGCTCCGGCCATGGTAGGGAAATCCAGGCGGACTCCACGTTTACCGGCTCAGGATATACCAACCTCAATCTGACGAAGAGCGACGGCAGGAACAATGTTTCAATAACGGTCTCTCCGTCGTACACATACAATTTCTCCCCGAGATTCCAGTTGGCGGTATCCCTCAGGACAAAGTTCAATGACAACAATACCGAAAAGATAGCGATAGACGATATTACTGGGCTGATAGATCCGTCGCAGACATACGATTATATCGACAAATCGACGCTTCTCAGACCGGGCATCAATCTCAGTATCCTTAAACGGAACCATCGTATAAACTTCGGCATAAACAACGAAATCACCCTGCAGAAATTCAATATTCCGTCGGACTGGACTGACAGGATATATTATTCCCCGCAGCCATACCTGAACTATATCCTGCAGAATCCGTTTTATTTCATTCAGTCCAACACTTTCACCTTCGCTTACCGGACGAGATCCGTAACCCCGGCAATGAATATGCTTTCTCCTGTGGTCAACACCATGTCCGCCAATTATTTCATGGCCGGAAATCCGGATCTGAAACAGTCATACGAACATTCGGCTCACCTCGGTTTCAACTGGATGCAGGGCGAGACTTCTGGCAAATTCATTGCGAGCGGCTACTATATCCATAACAACATAGTGGCCAACAGGACTTTGTTCTTCGATACGGAAACGGTGCTGGACGGGTACGGAGGTTTTACGGCTCCTGCCGGGTCGATGCTCAACACATACGAAAACATCGATGACACATTCAGAGCCCGTGCCGAATTGGGCGTAGACTTCCCTATCAATCCTATAGGCTGCATGTTCAAGACCGGATTGCGGTACAACTTCAATTACAACCCTTATTTCCAGGGAACGGAAGAACTGATTGCAAGGGAACACGGGGCGGCACTCATTCTCGGAATCGACAGCAATTTCTCGGAATATTTCGAATTCGGAGTCAATTCACGGACAGGATTTTCATATACCCGACGCTCCAACGGTACGATGGAACGTCTTTGGGCGGAAAGCCTTCAGGCAAGGGCCGATGCCATCATGCTGAAGGAAATTGTCAGGATAGGTGCATTCTACGACATGTCGATATACCGTTATCCGGAATTCGAGGCAGGCAACCGGACGACACACATGCTGAACATGACGTTGAATTTCTCTTTCCTTAAAGAAAGGAATCTGAGCATTGGTGTTGCGGTCTATGATATTCTGAACAACAGGAACGCTTTCCTGTCCAAGATCGCCACCCAGTACCGCAGCAACAGCTGGTCGGGAATGACAGGGAGGTACTATCTCATAAACCTGAGCTACAGGTTCAATTACAAGAAATCGGAAGGCAGGAAGATAAACGACGGCGGTTTCAAGTCCCGGATACTTTCCGCCGGCGATACTGCGGAATAATTAAAATGAATGGAAAAACGCTCATGCTATTGTGAAACGCATTCGCTGCCTTTTCCATTCATTTTTTGTCATGCAATCGCCGTTACCGGGATGGCGGCCAAATCAATAATTCTCTGCGTGAATCTTGAAGTAGCTCTTAGGATGCTTGCAGACAGGGCAGATTTCCGGAGCTTTCTTGCCGATCACGATATGACCGCAGTTTCCGCATTCCCAGATCTTGTCCTCGTCCTTTGAGAACACAAGTCCGTCCTTTACGTTGGCAAGGAGCTTGCGATAGCGCTCTTCGTGCATCTTCTCGATGGCTGCGACCTTCTCGAAAAGGACTGCAATCTCGGTAAAGCCTTCTTCACGGGCTTCCTTTGCAAAACCGGCATACATGTCGGTCCATTCGTAATTCTCGCCTTCAGCGGCATCCAAAAGGTTGACATCCGTAGAAGGGACTTCTCCGCCGTGCAGGAGCTTGAACCAGATTTTGGCATGCTCCTTTTCATTGTTTGCCGTTTCCTCGAACAGCTCTGCTATCTGGACGTATCCGTCCTTTTTCGCCTTGGAAGCGTAGTAAGTGTATTTGTTGCGAGCCTGAGACTCACCTGCAAATGCGGCCTGAAGATTGGCCTCGGTCTTTGTACCTTTCAATTCTTTCATGATATTGTAATTTGGAATTATTAAAAATCAGTCACAACCTTACAAATATAGGCAAATTAATCCTAATTCCAAACAATCAGCGCAATTTGTTATGTTCGAAGTGGCGTTTGGTGCGGAGAAAATACCACAGGACGCCGGCGGCATTGACCGCAAGCGCAAACCAGAATGCAGAATGATAGCCGAAATGCTCGGAAAGAAAGCCTCCTGAAAACACTCCGAGCCCTATACCTGCATCCCACGACGTCAGAATCGAGGAATTTGCGGTTCCCCGCTGGCTGTTTTCGGCGAGGTTGATGAACATGTTCTGAAAGGCAGGATACATGTGTCCGTTCCCGAGTCCGATGATGAACGCCGAAGCATAATAGCCGATCGGATCATGTACGGCGGCGAATAAAAGATAGCCTGCCATGGAAGTAATGCAACCTACCGAGGCATTGTAACTTACCCTGTTCTGTCTCAGCGCCTTGGCTCCAGTAAGCCGTGAAACGATAAGTCCGACTGCGAAAAGGGTGAAGAATATGCCTGTTCCGCCCGTGATGCCGAGCTCTTCCTTGCCGTAAATGGCGACGTATGTGGATACTATGCCGTAACTGAATGCGAAACTGAGGATTGCAAGAGCCTCCCTCCAGCCTTTCAGCAGGAAAAACCTGTCGAGCGATATGACCTTCTTGTCAGGAACGAATTCCCTTGCAGGGAGCCTGATTGACGCGTCGATGAGCAGTCCGGCCAACGAAAATGCCGTTGAAACCCAGAAAAGGGCTATGAAATTCCCCTCGAATGCGTGAAGAAGATAAATGGCGAAGACAGGACCGAGGGCTGTCGCAAGGTTGTTGCTGAGTCCGTAATATCCTATGCCTTCACTCCGTCGGGAAGACGGGAGGACATCGATTGCAACAGTACTTGCCGCTACTGTAGTGGCTCCGAAAGGTGCTCCGTGGATAGTACGGAATATGGTGAACATGGCCAAGGAGCCGGCTATGATATAGCCGAAAAACAGCAGGAAAAAGAAAAAGTTGCAGATCATCAGGACAAGTTTTCTCGGGTAACTGTCCACGACATATCCGCTGAACGGACGGATAACCAACGCCATGAGCGTATATCCCGCCAAAGCCATCCCTATGGTGTCATTGGACGCACCGAATGTCTCGCTCAGATACAGTGGCAGCAGAGGCACGATAAGGGTAAAGGAAAAATTCAGAAGAAAGTTTCCCGTCCAGATTTTAAAATAATTGCCGTTCCAAAGTTTCTGTTCCGCCATAATGAAAACAAAGGGTGACCCGAAACCTCTTTGGGGCCACCCTTGAAAAAATACTGACTTTAATCAATTATTTGCTGATGACACGTGCCATTTCACAAACCTTGTTGGAATAACCCCACTCATTGTCGTACCATGAAACGACTTTGACGAATGTAGGATCGAGCTGGATACCGGCCTTTACATCGAAGATGGATGTACGTGAGTCGCCGCGGAAGTCAGTGGAAACGACAGCCTCGTCAGTGTATCCGAGGACTCCCTTGAGTTCGCCTTCGGAAGCTTTCTTCATAGCTGCGCAAACTTCCTCGTAAGTAGCCGGTTTCTCGAGTTCTACCGTAAGGTCAACTACGGAAACGTCGGAAGTAGGGACACGCATCGACATACCGGTAAGTTTGCCGTTGAGCTCAGGAAGAACTTTTCCTACAGCCTTGGCAGCACCTGTAGATGAAGGGATGATGTTCTCAAGAATACCGCGGCCGCCTCTCCAGTCTTTCTTCGAAGGA
Organism: uncultured Bacteroidales bacterium; assembly: GCA_944323245.1. Lineage (GTDB taxonomy): Bacteria > Bacteroidota > Bacteroidia > Bacteroidales > UBA932 > Cryptobacteroides. Next base: position 27,824 of record CALURT010000011.1, on the reverse strand, counting down.
CCGTCTACAGTCTTCTGTGTAGCAGTAGCGGCGTGAACCGTAGTCATGAGGCCTCTCTTGATACCGAATGTCTCGTGAAGAACCTTTGAAATAGGTGCAAGACAGTTGGTAGTGCAGGAAGCGTTCGAAATGATGGTCTGACCTGCGTATGTCTTGTCATTGACACCGTAAACGAACATCGGAGTGGCGTCTTTCGAAGGTGCTGACATGATGACTTTCTTTGCTCCGGCCTTGATATGTGCGGAAGCGAGTTCCTCAGTAAGGAAGAAACCTGTGGATTCAACCACTACGTCTACACCGAGAGCGCCCCAGGTAATGTTTGCAGGGTCCTTTTCAGCGAAAACCTGAATCTTGTTGCCGTCTACGATCATGTAGTTGCCTTCAACTTTCACGTCATGGTTGAAATGACCGTGAACAGAGTCGTATCTCAACATGTATGCAAGATAATCTGCATCGAGAAGGTCATTGATACCAACTACCTGAATGTCCTTTGAGAAATTCTCAACAGCGGCACGGAATACCATACGGCCGATACGGCCAAAACCGTTAATACCTAATTTAATCATTTCTTTATGGTTTAAAGTAATACAAATCCTTTTGGAGGCTTGCAGACCTGCCTGTTTCAAGGTCCGTCGGGCCTTTATTCAAAATCTGTGCAAAAATAGGAAATTTTATGAATATTCGTCTATCTTTGCGAAAAATCTTTACAAAAGTTATCGGAATATGGAAATTTTAGTAACCAATGACGACGGATACACGGCCAAGGGGATACGGGTACTGACTGAAATAATGAGCGGATTCGGCCATGTCACGGTAATTGCACCGAAGAGGCATCAGTCCGGAATGTCCATGGCGATTTCCATAGGCATGAAGCCGATAGCCTATAAAAAGGTCTCGCATTCCGACAATGTCGACATTGCATACATAGACGCCACGCCCACAAGCTGCGTGAAATTCGCTTTCAACACCATTTATCTGAACGAAAAGCCTGACGTAGTCGTGTCTGGCATCAACCACGGGTCGAACGCATCGTCGGCATCCTGCTATTCAGGGACGCTCGGTGCCGTCGAGGAAGCTGCTCTGCTCGGAATCCCGGGCATAGGTGTTTCTTTGGATACGGTAAATCCTGACGCCGATTTCTCCGCCGTCAGGAAATATTTCCCGGATATTTTCAGAAAACTCACGGAGTCGCTTCCGCAGAAATACGGCGTCTATTACAATGTCAACTTTCCGGCAATCCCGGCAGAGGAAATCAGGGGAATAAGGGCGGCCAGGCAGGGCAAGGGTACCTGGATAAAGGAATTTGTGCCATGGGAGCCCGAAAAATACTGCCGCTTCGGCATGACGCCCGAATCGTTCGGAGTCAGCAGGGACATAAGGAAGGAAGACGGAGAGGAGATCTTCATGATGACAGGACAGTTTTCCGATTCTCCGGACAACCCCGAAAATGCTGACCACAGGCTCGTCAAATCCGGATACATATCCATATCCGCACACAATATCGACACCACCGATTACGAGGAAGTGAGCAGGCTTGAAAAATTAGGTTTCAATATAAATTATTAACAATAAATTTATTTAACAAATAAGTTATCATTATTAACATTTTTGTTATAGAAAACTTGGGATGAAATACTACATAATAGCCGGCGAAGCATCGGGCGACCTGCACGGTGCGAATCTGATGAAAGGCATATACAGGTCCGACCCCGACGCTTCAATACGGTTCTGGGGAGGCGACCTCATGAATGAAGTGCATGCCGGGGCTGCCGGTGCCGATACGGACGGCGGATTGGTACGCCATTACAGGGACGGGGCGATCATGGGCTTCTGGGAGGTGTTTGCAAAGGCGGGAAAGCTGCTCGGAAACATTTCATTCTGCAAACGGGACATCATGCAATGGGGCCCGGATGCGGTAATCCTCATAGACTACCCCGGATTCAATTTCAAGATAGCGGAATTCGTCCACAAAAAAGGTATCCGGACATTCTACTACATCGCTCCCAAGGTATGGGCGTCCCGGGAAGGCAGAATCAGGAAGCTGAAGGAATATGTCGACAGGCTGTACATAGTCTTTCCGTTCGAAATACCGTACTTCCGTGAAAAAGGCATAAATGCCGTGTACAAGGGCAATCCGCTTGTCGATGCCGTTGCGGACAGCCCCGCCCTGAATGAGAGCCGGGCTGAATTCCTGAAGAGGACCGGCCTTGAAGACAGACCGATCATAGCCCTCCTTGCAGGTTCGAGGAAGGGGGAAATCAGTACGATGATGCCAGTCTTTGCGGATTTTGTCAAAAAGATGAGACAGATTCCGCAGTACAGGGACTGGCTTTTCATAGTCGCAGGTGCACCTTCAAGGGATATAAGCGATTACAGTCCGTACATGGACAGTGCCGACAAGGATTTCATAGTGCTTTTCGGAGAAACAAGGCCGATAATCCGTCATGCGGAAGCAGCCGTGGTCAATTCCGGCACGGCGTCACTTGAAACCGTGCTTCTGGACACGCCTCAGGTCGTGGGATACATAAGCAACAGGCTCTCCTACATGATAGCGAAGAAAATCATCCGTGTCAGATACATCAGTCTCGGAAACCTTATTCTCGACAGACTTGCCTTCCGGGAACTGATTCAGGACGACTGCAACGTTTCAAACATTATGAATGAAGTGCGCAGGCTCATTGAAGACGCTAAATACCGTTCGGCAATGCTTTCCGAATATGCACTTATAAGAAAGGCTCTCGGAGGCAGGGGAGCATCCGAAGCCGTGGCATCCGACATGGTTCAGGAATTGGAGCGTTCCTTGATCAGTCCGAGACGGTAGGCTGCAAGCAGTTTTTTCAAATCTTCTATCTGTACCATCAGTTCCCTGCCCTTGTCCGTGTCCTTTACCATCATCCTCTGACTGCTGAGTTCCACGAGCTGGGTGGTGGACTTGATGTCCTGTCCTTCCTCCACCGCTTTCTGAGTGGATGAAAACGGTTCGTGCTGGACAAGCTGGAATCCTCTCGAATGATATACGAGAGTATATCCGGCAATACCCGTCTCGGGATGGTATGCCTTTGAAAATCCGCCGTCTATGACCATGAGTTTGCCGTTTGCCTTTATCGGCTTCTCGCCCTTGGCTGCCTTTACAGGGACATGTCCGTTGATTATATGCCTGTGCTCCCCTGTCACCCCGAATTCGTCGAGAATCATGTCGCAGATTTCCTCATTGTCCCTGAGAGTATAGTAAGCTCCCTTCTCCTCCTTGTGGAGCTCCTTGTCGGTCAGGAAATATCTTTCAAAGGTCGCCATCTTGCTCTTGTCGAATGCCGGGGAATCCTTCCCGCACCAGAGATACCAGACAAAATCGGTGGCAAAATCCTTTTCCGGCTCGTTCCTGTCTCCGAAATATGCGAGTCTAATGAGTTGTCCGACTCTGTTCAGGAGTTCCCTGCCCTTGTACCTGCGTCCGAGAATTTCCACCTCTTTCAACGTCCCGTCGGCATTCAGCGGCATCGAGGCGTGGAAAAGCAGGTTCGAGTTGCAGACATTGTACATGCAGCCGTAACGGAATATGCAGTTTATGTGTTTCTTCAGCTTTTCACTGCGTGTAAACGAATTGTGCAGTTTCCTCACTACATCGGCCTCGGCCGGAGTCAGGGCATACGGATCCTCGGGATTCACCGTAGGGAAGAAGGAATCCTTCATTTCGTATTCCTTTCCGTCAAGGATGAAAAGTCCACGTTTAAGGTCGATATGTTCGAGAAGCAGCCTGTCTTCCATGTCGAATTCAGGACGCCGGCGGATAATGGCCGCCTCCAATTTGAACTGTATTATGCTTATCGCCTTGTGCATCTGGGCTATGAGGCGGGCGGTCTTGTCGTCGAGAAGGTCGGGATTCTCGTCGCTGCGCGGACCGAATGAAGCGCACGGATCGTCAGCGTATGTTTCCATGGCAAAGGTGGCCAACGGCAGCAGATTGATGCCGTATCCGTCTTCGAGTACGGAATGGTTGGCATACCTCATGGCTAATCTCAGCACGTTTGCGATACATGCGTCATTGCCGGCGGCCGCTCCCATCCACAGGATGTCATGGTTGCCCCACTGGAGATCGAAATTATGATAATTGCAGAGCGTGTCCATTATGATATGGGGACCGGGACCTCTGTCGAAAATGTCCCCGAGAATATGCAGGGAATCTATAGTAAGCCTCTGGATGAGGTTGCACATGGCTATGATGAACTCGTCAGCCCTGTGTATCTCTATGATAGTGCTTATAATGACGTTGATGTATGCCTGCTTGTTCGGATCGGCACTGCTTTCATGCAGGAGTTCCTGTATGATGTAGGAGAATTCCTGTGGAAGGGCCTTGCGGACCTTGGACCTCGTATATTTGGACGATACGTTCTGGCAGACCTTGACGAGCCTTATCAGGGTTACGCTGTACCACTGGTCAATGTCGGGAACGGATTCCTTGATGAGCTGCAGCTTCTGTTCCGGATAGTATATGAGGGTGCAGAGCTCCTTTTTCTCCTTGTCGTATAGTGAATTGCCGAATATTTCATTGACTTTGCGCTTGATGGAGCCGGAAGCGTTTCTGAGAACGTGCATGAAGGCCTCGTGCTCCCCGTGCAGGTCGGCGAGAAAGTGCTCCGTTCCTTTCGGCAGATTCAGTATGGCTTCAAGGTTGATGATTTCCGTACTTGCGGCTGCAATTGTCGGAAAATTGAGAGACAGGAGTTCGAGATACTTTCTGTCGCGTCTGATGACGTCTTCCTGAGTTTTTTCGTTCATATCAAGCAAGTTTCAAAGTTTCTATATTCTCTGTCCGAAAATCAGCGTACCGATACGCACGATGTCGGCGCCCATCACTACCGCTATCTTGTAATCATGGGTCATTCCGAAAGACAGAAGTCCGAAATTTTCCGGCAGGCCGCCGGCAAGTCCCTTATCGGAACGGATTTCATCCCGCATGGCGATTAATTTCGAAAAATCGGACCGGATCACGGCCTCGTCATCCGTCAGGGTTGCCATGCCCATGAGCCCGAGAATCCGTACGTTGCGGTATTTTCCCTCGGCAGCATGGTGAAGCACGTCAAGAATCTCTTCCCGCGCGAAACCCTGCTTCGTATCTTCCGCAGCGATGTGCATTTCAAGAAGCACGTCAATGATGCGCTCATGCGTCGCTGCCCATCCGTCGATGGCGGCAAGAAGATGTTCCGAATCCACGGATTCCACAAGTGAGACGTACGGAAGGACCATCTTCAGCTTGTTCGTCTGCAGATGTCCTATGAAATGCCATCTTATGTCCTTCGGCAGGGCCGCTGCCTTGGCCTGCAGTTCCTGCGGACGGCTTTCACCGAATACACGCTGGCCCGCATCGTATGCTTCCATGACGGCTTCGGCCGGGTGGAATTTGGAAACTGCCACCAAGGTCACGTTTGATGGCAGTTCGGTTTTCAGTGCATGCAATATTTCACTTATTGCGGACATTATTTTTTCTTTTTCTGCTGCTCTCTGAGAGCCTGCTGCTGCATTCTCTGCGCTTCTTCAAGCCTTTGCTGCCACTTGGATTTCTTCCTCGGTTTCCCTGCGGAAGCAGCCAGCTCCGCATGTATCTTCTTCTCGTCCACCATGTACTTGCGTACAAACCATGTCTGGAGCATGGTTATGAGGTTGGACAGGAGATAATAATAGCTCAATCCGCTGGAGAGGTTGTTACAGATGAACAGCATCATTATCGGCATAAGCCATACGCTCATGAACTTCATTCCGGCCATGTTCGGATCGTTCGACATCTGCGACGACGTCATTTTCGAGTACAGGAACATGGAGACTGCCATAAGCAGGGCGAACAGCGATACATGGTCTCCGTAAAGCGGTATGTTAAACGGAAGATTGAGGATGGAATCGTATGCACTCAGGTCATCCGCCCACAGGAAAGGCTGCTGGCGCAATTCGATGGATGCCGGGAAGAAGCGGAACATGGCATACAGAATCGGCAACTGCAGAAGCATCGGAAGACATCCTCCCATCGGGCTTATGCCGGCCCTCTGGTAAAGATCCATCATCTCCTGCTGCTTTTTGAGCGCATCCTCCTGTTTCGGGTATTTCTCGTTCAGCTTGTCGATTTCCGGTTTCAGCACGGCCATCTTGGCGGACGAAATATATGACTTGATCGTCAGCGGCGACACGATGAGCTTGATGAATATCGTCATCAGAAGTATGATGATGCCGTAGCTGCTTATGAATTTGCCGAGGAAGTTGAACGTCGGGATGATGATCCAGCGGCTTACAAGACCTATCACGCTTCCTCCAAGGGGTATTATCTTCTCGTATTTGAGGTCATAGTCCTTGAGCGTGCGGTAATGGTTCGGTCCGAAATAGAAGTCGAACGGAATCGAGATGTCGTTCCTGTTATCGAAGCCGAGTTCGGTCTGAGCGAAAGCCGTGCAGTACATCAGGTTTTTCGCAGGATCCTTCTCATCGTAGAATTTCACGGAGATGTCAGCGGATGAAAATTCGTTTCCGGCAGTCATGATGGCGGAAAAGAACTGCTGTTGGAATGCGAACCACTTGACTTTGGAGACAATCTGCTCTTCATCGTTGCGGCCGCCTCTGCCCAACTGCTCGGGTTTCTTCTCCCCGCTGAAATAATAGTTGACCTTCGAATACTGTTTTTCGTTCGAATATCCCTTTTCAAGTCTTGGAATGATGACAGTCCAGTCTATGTCGGCGGAATTTATTTTCCGCGGAATCAGACCGTCGAGTCCTATGAAAGACAATTCGTTGGCCATCATGTAGCTTCCCTGCGGAAGAGAGAATCTCTGCTCGATATAGCCGCCGTTCGAGAATGGCAGTCTCATGGTCAGCGTACTGTCGGTATGCTCAGCCACATCGAAGACGAAATTCCTCGTATCTATGTTTTCTCCGGCAAAGACAGATATTCCATAGCTGCTCATTCCCGGCTTTACAAGATAGAGATCCGTACTGTCGTATGTCCTGAAATCCTTGATCTTCACGGAATACGGCTGGGCGCCTCTCGTGGAGAAGACTATTTCCACCTTGTCGTTGGCAAGGGTGACGTATCTGTTTTCAGCGGATGCGGCGGCATTCAGTGCGGAATCCCTGTATGTGCCGTGCGATGATACCAGTACAGGACTCTCCTGTGCCTCAGCAGTAGTGGCTTCTTCCGGCTCTGCCGCAGCCTCTTCGACCAATTTCAGGGCCTGCTCCGCACGTGCGGCGGAATCAATCTGGGCCTGAATCTCCCTTTGGGCCTTGTACTGTCTCGACTGATACCATGTGAAACCGAGAAATATTACTCCTATCAGTACAAAGCCGATTATAGAATTCTTATCCATATATTAATGACGGTCCGACGAATTTATTGTATTGTTCACTATTCCTTCTCCTCTGCGCTTTCGAGTTCCCTGATGCGCGTCTCCAATTCCTGCAGTTCCTTCTTCGCCTGGGCGATTCTGTCCTGCATCTGCCTGATGAGCGGCTCGGAATTCTTGGACATGGCGAAGAAGCCTATATTGTTTTCGTATGTGATGATATCCTGCTCCTTCTTCATGTACTTCTGGACGAGAAGTTCCTTCTCGCTCTTAGGCGTCCTCGATGCGGAACGTCTTGCCTTGGATACGGAAATGCCCGGGAATTTGGCCTGCAGGGCATCCTTGTATTTCTTGGCGATATTGTCCTTTTCCTTGAACGGGACGAAACCTATTCCCTGCCATCTCTGCATGAATCCGTTCATGGCCTCGATGTTTTCCGACTCGTCGGATGACGGCTCGAAAGCGAGAATCTCGTCAATAAGACGCTGCTTGGCCTTGAGATTGCCGTAAAAATCGTTTTCTGGCTTCACATGCTTGTCCCTCTCGTTGAAGAACTCGTCGCATGCGGAACGGAAACGTTTCCAGAGCTGTTCGGACTTTCTGCGAGGCACGGCACCGATTTCCTTCCACTGTTTCTGCAGGTTTATGAGCTGATCGGACGTCCTTTTCCAGTCAGTGCTGGACTTCAACGCCTCAGCAGCTTCGCACAATGCTGTCTTTTTCTCAAGATTGGCATTCATGGTCTCCTTGTATCCTGAGAAAAATTCACGCTTCCTTCCGAAGAACTTGTCGCATGCGGCACGGAAACGGTCATAAATTTTCTGGTTTTCCTTGCGTGAAGCGAAACCGATTCCCCTCCATTCCTGCTGGATTTCCTCGATTTCCTTGGAGAGCTTGTTCCATTCTCCCGAAGAAATATTTTCCTTGGAAGCTATTTCCTCCACCTTTTCGCAAAGTTTCGTCTTGGCTTCGAGATTGGCGGTCTGCTGCTCCTTCAGGTCTTCGAAAAAGTTCTGGTATCTCTTGTTGACGACAGCTGTCGCAGCCTTGAAGCGATCCCAGATTGATTCCCTGAATTCCTTGGCTACAGGACCGTACTCCTTCCATTGTTCGTGAAGTTTCTGCAGTTCTCTGAATGCTTCCACGATATTGTTGCTTTCGGCGAGTTTCTCGGCCTCTTCGCAGAATTTTTCCTTCACTTCGAGATTTTTTTTGAAATCAAGGTCGCGAAGCTCCCTGTTTATCTTTACCATGTCGTAGAACTGCTCCACATACAGCTGGTAGGTATCGTTAAGATTCCTGTAATTCTGCACCGGAACCGGACCGATGGCCCTCCATCTGTTCTGTATCTCCCTGAATGCCGGGAAAGTCGCATTCACGTCCTCCTGTTTTTCAAGCAGGGCTTTCAGATCCTCGATGACAGCTTCCTTCTGTTCGAGATTGTGCTCCCTCTCCTTCTCCTGCTGGCGGTTGTACTCTGCCCTTTCCTTTCTGTAGGAATTGTACATCGCCTTGAAAGACTTCTCTATCTCGTCGAACGGATTGTCAGCAGCCGGCTCTTCGTGTCCTTCCGCCGTGTTTTCCTCCGCTACCGCATCCTCCTGGTTTTCGTCTGGGATGACCGGGTCGGGAGATATTATTCCGGCTTCCGTCTTTTCCTTGATAAGATTCTTGTAGAAAGCGCCCTTTATGGCTTCGGCTTCCTTGTTCATTTTCATCCTGTCTTCATTTCCGACAAGATCCTCGAACATGCGCACAAGCTCTGCAAGGCTCTTTTCAGAATAATTTACGACGCTTTCTTCCGTCTCTGCTACATCCGGTGCCAACATTGCATCGGGGATCAAATTTTCACTCATAGAATATAAAGGAGTTATAGTTGTTCTCAATATTTCAAACTGCAAATATACATTTTTTTAGTAAAACTTTCAGCAAAATGCTATTTTTGCAGTCCACAAATAATTCCTGTTTCCGATTATGAGAATAGACATCATTACCGTATTGCCTGAATTATTGGAAAGTCCGCTCGGACATTCCATAGTGGGAAGAGCGATAAAAAAAGGCATAGCAGACATCCGTGTACACAATCTGAGAAAGTACGGGAAAGGTCCGAGACTTCAGGTGGACGACTACAGCTACGGCGGGGATGCCGGCATGGTCCTGATGGTGGAACCTGTCTACAGAATGATTGGGGAGCTGAAATCGGAGCGGGACTACGACGAAGTGATATATCTGTCGCCTGACGGCGAAATCCTGACTCAAGGAATAGCCAACGAACTGTCCCTGAAGGAAAATATCATCCTCCTCTGCGGGCATTACAAGGGAATTGACCACAGGATAAGGGAACATCTCATCACAAGGGAGATCTCAGTCGGGGATTATGTATTGAGCGGAGGCGAGATACCTGCAGCCATCCTGACCGATGCCATCGTGCGCCTGCTCCCCGGTGCATTGACGGACGAGACATCCGCTCTGAGCGACTGTTTTCAGGACGGAATGCTGTCTGCGCCGATTTATACGAGGCCTGCCGAATTCAACGGATGGAAAGTGCCGGACGTGCTTCTCAGCGGCAATCCGAAACTGATTCGGGAATGGCAGGACGAACAGGCGATGGAAAGGACGAAAAGACTGCGTCCGGGCCTTCTTGAAGAATAATTCCGTAATAATTCCGTAACAAGTCCAATAATTATTTGCAACATTAAAAATAATTGCTACTTTTGTATCCGTCTTTAAGAGCAATTTGGGATTTTCCTATATTTTCTTTAGACTTTTCAGGGTTTACCCTAGAAAATTTAAGCTGTTTAAATACTAACCACGACATTACCCGTCATTCGGGAGAAATTACACTACTGACTAACCATGAAAGAAGCCTGCAGTGATGCAGGCTTCTTTAAAGTCAAGCGGATGTCTCCGCAGGTTATTTTTCTTCTATCCTTATTTCATACAGCCTTGGCCAGTTCTTCCCGGTCACATAGATTCTGCCCGTACCGCTGTCGTATGCTATACCGTTGAGCACGTCGGTATCCGGTGTCCTGAGTCTGTCGGGAAGCAGACCGGAGCAGTCTATCACCGCTTCCACCATCCCGTCGGACGGTTCTATTATTACTATCATGTCCGACGTGTAGACATTGGCCCATATTTTTCCGTCTATGTATTCGAGTTCATTCAGGAGGTTCAGAGGTCTTCCGTGCAGCCTGACCTGTATTTCCGATACCGTTTTCAGGTCAGGTGTCATGAAATACAGCTTCGAGGAGCCGTCGCTCGCTATGAGGTGCTCCCCGTCGGTAGTAAGGCCCCAGCCCTGTCTTCCGTAGGAATAGGTGGCTTCATAGCCGAGTTCGGGATACGAATACCGGAAAGCCACTCTGTTCGTCCATGTAAGTATGTAAAGGTCGTTTCCGAGGACTACGGAGCCCTCTACGAAATACTTTTTCCCGAAATCGAGTCTTCTCAAGGCCCGTCCGGATGACAGTTCCACCTTTCTGAATGTCGAAGACCCGTTGCCTCCCGTACTTTCATACATCTGGCCGTCCTCGAAAAAGAGTCCCTGCGTATAGGATGTCACGTCATGAGGATATTCCCTGACGACAACGGCCCTGTACTGCCTTGTCTTTTCAGCGGACAGGGCATCGCTGCACAGGGCAAGCAGCAGCGGAATCAGAAGAAAACGGAAAAAGCGTCTCATTCCGATCCCTTGGCGGAAACTTGGGTATCCCTGTACTGCATCGCAGCCTTGACGAAAGCCACGAATATCGGCTGCGGATGTTCGGGAGTGCTTTTCAGTTCAGGATGGAACTGGACTCCGATGAAGAACGGATGTGACGGTATTTCCACTATTTCGACAAGTCCGGTATCCGGATTCTTTCCGGTGGCCTTCATGCCGGCCGCCTCCACCATCGGAAGATATTCGTTGTTGAATTCGTATCTGTGTCTGTGACGCTCGGAAATCATGTCCGTGCCGTATATCCTTGCGGCCAATGAACCCGGCTCCAACTTGCACGAATAGGCCCCGAGCCTCATGGTACCTCCCTTTATGGTCGTGCTCTTCTGGTCTTCCATAAGGTCTATGACCGGATAAGGCGTGGAAGGATTGACTTCAGTGGAAATCGCCTCCTTGAGACCGAGTACGTCGCGGGCGAATTCCACAACGCACATCTGCATGCCGAGGCAGATTCCGAAAAACGGGACATTGTGCTCCCTGGCATACTTCACAGCAAGAATTTTTCCTTCGATTCCGCGTTCCCCGAATCCCGGAGCGACGAGGATACCGTCCATCTTTCCCAATTTTTCTTCGATATTCGAATAGTCGAGGAATTCGCTGTGGATGCTGTGGACGTTTACCTTGCATTCATTGGCGGCACCTGCATGGACAAAGGACTCAAGTATGGACTTGTAGGCATCCTGCAGCTCGACATATTTGCCCACGAGGGCGATATCGACCTCGCTCTTCGGATGGTTGAGCCTGTCGAGAAAATCACACCATTTGGTCAGATCCGGTTCCGGAAGCCCCTTAATGCCGAAATGGTCGAGAACGAGCTGGTCCAATTTTTCGGCTTTCATGTTGAGCGGAACGGAATATATTGACGGTGCGTCTATCGATTCTATGACGTGTCCCGGCTTCACGTTGCAGAACAGGGCCACTTTCTTCCTGAGCTCCGGAGAAAGCTTGTGTTCGGTCCTGCAGACTATGATGTCAGGCTTGACTCCGCTCTGCTGGAGCATCTGTACGGAATGCTGCGTCGGCTTGGTCTTCAGCTCCTTTGCCGCACTGAGATATGGCACGAGCGTCAGATGGATCATCACGCAGTCTTCCTCGGGAAGCTCCCATTGAAGCTGCCTGACGGCTTCCACGAAAGGCTGTGATTCCATATCGCCGACAGTACCGCCGATTTCAGTGATTATGACGTCGTACTTGCCGGTCTTGCCAAGCAGAAGCATCCTTCTTTTGATCTCGTCGGTAATGTGAGGGACTATCTGCACGGTCTTGCCGAGATATGCCCCTTCCCTCTCCTTATTTATAACGGTATTGTAGATTTTTCCTGTGGTGACATTGTTCGCCTTGGACGTATGCACTCCGAGAAAACGCTCGTAATGTCCGAGGTCGAGGTCTGTTTCCGCTCCGTCGTCTGTCACGTAGCATTCGCCGTGTTCGTACGGATTCAGAGTACCCGGGTCAACATTGATGTAGGGATCGAATTTCTGAATGGTCACGCTCAATCCGCGAGCCTGAAGAAGTTTGGCCAAAGATGCTGAAATGATGCCTTTTCCGAGCGAAGAAGCCACGCCGCCTGAAACGAAAACATATTTTGTCATAAAATGAGTTTTAACATTACAGGGGCACAAATTTAGTCAAAAAAAACGATTTGAGAAAATCTTTATTACCTTTGCAGTGTTTTGAGTCCGGAAACGTGTCATGGACATATTGAACAATATTGATATGCAGACCTACTACCTTCTGATGGCTGCGATGTTCGTACTTGCAGTCGTCGTTTACATAGCCCTTTTCTTTTTCAAGGCAGGGTACGGTTATCTCTCGACCTCCAACTGGGGGCCGAAAATCAACAACAAGCTGGCATGGGTGCTCATGGAATCCCCGGCCTTCTTTTTCATGCTGCTGTACACGCTGTCGTTCCTAAAATACGACTCGGTAAACGGGAACGACAAGACCGTGGTGCTGATGATGGCCGGCTTCTATCTCCTGCACTATTTCCAGCGCTCGTTCATTTTCCCGCTTCTGATGAGGGGAAAAGGGAAAATGCCGATAGCCATAATGCTGATGGGCATGGTTTTCAACACCCTTAATTCCTATTTTATAGGAGGCTGGCTTTTCGTATATGCACCGGAAGGGATGTACACTGCTGACTGGCTGACTTCACCGCAGTTCATCGTCGGAGGACTCGTCTTCCTGACGGGAATGCTCATCAACCTCGATTCCGACCATGTCATAAGGCATTTGCGCAAGCCAGGTGACAACAGACACTATATTCCGCGTAAAGGTCTCTACAAATACGTGACATCGGCGAATTACTTCGGAGAACTGACCGAATGGGTCGGATACGCCATTCTGACATTGTCTCCGGCCGGCCTGCTTTTCGCAGTCTGGACATTCGCCAACCTTGCTCCGAGAGCCAAGGCATTGACTTTGAAATATGAAGAGGAATTCGGAGACGAATACAGGGAACTGCACAAGAAACACCTTATTCCGTTCATCTGGTAATCTGCCGGATCCTTTTATAACACAAACAGACAGAATACAAGAATCTTAACATGTCAGACAAACTTTTTACCCCCTGCACCATAGGTCCGTTGACCGTCAGGAACAGGACAGCCCGTTCGGCAGCTTTCGAAGGAATGTGCGAGCACAATTCACCGTCCAAGTCATTGTTCGACTATCATACGGCCGTGGCGAGAGGAGGTATAGGCATGACTACGGTCGCATACGCAGCCGTCTGCAAAAGCGGACTGTCGTTCGAAAGGCAACTGTGGATGCGGGAGGAAATCGTTCCGGAGCTGAAAAAACTGACCGATGCAATCCATAAGGAAGGGGCCAAGGCCTCGATACAGCTCGGACATTGCGGCAACATGTCGCACAGGAAGATCTGCGGCTGCCGTCCGTACGGGGCGTCAAGCGGTTTCAACCTCTACTCCCCTACCTTCGTACACGGGATGAACCATCAGGAAATCGATGAAGTGGTGGAAGCATACGGGAACGCAGTAAGGCTCGCTATAAAGGCCGGTTTCGATGCAGTGGAGATTCACGCAGGACACGGATACCTCATATCGCAGTTCCTCTCGCCGTACACCAACAAAAGAAAGGACGAGTACGGAGGTTCGTTGGACAACAGGATGCGGTTCATGCGCCGCTGCATGAAAGCCGTGACGGACGCCGGCAAAGGCAAGGTCGCCATTTTCGTCAAGATGAACATGAGAGACGGTTTCAAAGGCGGAATGGAAATCGAAGACAGCATCAAGGTGGCAAAGGAACTGCAGAAATGCGGAGCCGATGCCCTCGTACTCTCGGGAGGTTTCGTAAGCCGTGCGCCGATGTACGTAATGAGGGGCCGCTTCCCGAAGAAGGCGATAGCGCATTACATGCCGATGAACATGTGGTGGCTGAAATTCGGAGTCATGCTCGGAGGAGACATCGTTTCCCCGTCAGTACCTTTCAAGAGGCTTTATTTCCTTGATGACGCCCTGAAATTCAGAAAGGCCCTCCCTGACATGCCGCTTGTCTACGTAGGAGGGGTAACTACGAGAAAGGATGCGGACAAGGTCATGGATGCGGGCTTTGAAATGCTGCAGATGGGCCGTGCCGTCCTCGAGGATACGGATTTCGTAAACAAGATGAAGGCCGACGAGAACCATTGCAGCGGATGCGAACATACGAACTTCTGCATAGGAAGGATGTATTCGTATGAAATGTGCTGCCACAAGGTCTGCAAGGACATTACCCCGGCCCTTGAGAGGGATGTGCAGCGCACCATACGGAAAAATGACAGGACAGAAAGAAAGTTAGGATACAAATAATACCAAGGCGGGACGATCTGTCGCTGAGGGTAACCCAAAAGGGTCACCCTCAGAGGAAAGTCCGGACAGGAAAGGGCACTTCGCTGCGGAAAGCGCAGACGGGAGCAATCTCGTGCAGGTCATAACAGAAAACAACCGCATCCCCGTGATGCAAGGGTGAAAACGTGAGGTAAGGGCTCACGACGCACGACGGCGACGCCGTGCGGGTATGACACCGAAGCCTGCAAGACCAAATATACTGACAATCAAGGATTGCCCGTCCGATGTCAGGGGGTAGGTTGCGTAGATAAATGACAGATTCAAAAACAGAAACCGGCTTACCGCCCCGCCTTTTTATTTTCTTCGACAGTGGCTTCCACATCCAAGGCTTCGGCCAGTATCGATACAGGATTCATCACCTTGAAGCCCGTACTCATTTCTATCTGCCATTTGCATGTCTCGCAATCGGTTGCCACCACATCAGGCGAAAGGCTCCGTATCTGCTCGAACAGAGGCTGTCCGATACTCTGTGAGACTTCGTAATTCTCCTTCTTGAATCCGTATGTACCGGCAATTCCGCAGCAGTTGGAATCCAGAACCGTGAGTTTCAGTCCTGGAATCATTTTCAGAAGGCCGATCGAGAAAATGCTCCATCCCAATTTTTCCAAATGACACGGAGCATGGTATGCTGCCGTCATGGAGAAATCCTTTCTGAAAACAAGACGTATCTCTCCCCTGTCCACAAGCGAATAGAGGAACTTGACTGCGAGCAGGACGCCGTCCCTTATTGCGGAATTGTCAGTTCCGAGAAGATGCGGATACTCGTCCCTTATGGTCAGCGTACAGGTGGACGAAGTGGAAAGCACCGCCTCGCAGCGGCCGAGAAGCCCGGCTATTGCCGCAGTATTGTGCGCTGCGTGTTTTTTTGCCGTCTTTTTCATGCCGTTGGAAATCAGTGCCACCCCACAGCATTTCTCCTTGTCCACAAGAGAAACACCATAGCCGACGGCATTCATGATTTTCACGAAATCCTGGCCGAGTTTCGGGTAATTGTAATTGACATAGCAGCCGTGGAAATATCCGACCTGCTTGGCGAATGCACTCTGAAGAGGTGCGGCCTTCTTTCTGAACCAATGCTCGAAGGTCTCGGAAGCGTAAGCCGGGAAAGTGCGTCTGTGGTCGATTTTCAATATTCCGTCCATAAGGGCTTTCGCAGGCTTGGATGAAACTACGGGATTCACTATCGGGGCCATTTTGGTAGCAGTGGAACCGACGAGATCCGTACTTGCGAGAATCATGTCCCGGATAGACGGCTTGTGTTTTGAGTATTTGAGTCTTGCAGACTGGATTATGTCCCCGACCCTGACTCCGGACGGACATACGACTTCGCATCTCTTGCAGTTGAGACAGTATTTCAGGGCCTCGTCGAAAAAGACTCCTTTTTTCAGACGGAGCCTTTCTCCGTCAGGACCGGCCTGTTTAGGCCCCGGATAAAGAGGATTTACCGGCACCACAGGACAATATACGGTACAGATGGTGCATTTGATGCACTGTTCGAAATTGTTTTCGCTGACATTATTGGTCTGGACGTTCATCTTTTTTCCTCCTTTTCAATTATTATATCCGCTACCCTGAAAGCGGTCATTATGGCGGTTCCTGCTCCCGAACCTTCCTGCAGGGCGTTGTATCCGCCGAGAACCGAACCGATGGCATGAAGGTTCCGTATCGGCCTGCCGTCTTTCACAGCCTGAAAATCATCCGTCACCGACACTCCGAAGGATATGTAGTTCTGGGTGGCGAACAGATCGGTATCGTACCAGTTTTTCCTGTCGGCCACATAATCGACGTCGAGTCCGAAAACCGGTTCGGTTATCTTCTCCGGACTTGCACACAGGCCTTTGCTGAAAAAGCTGCCGGTAGCAAGCACATAATCGTCGGCAGTCAGCTTCAAATCGCCGAAATTGACCGTGCCTACCGAGAGTACTGTATTGTCGTCCGACAATTCGGCCCTGTCTACGGTATCTCCGAGCAGGTATGTTCCGCCGATGCTTTCGAAATGTTTCCGCAGTTTCCTCTGGGTCCTGATACCGGGAACGGACGGCGGCATGGTCGTGGCGAAATGGACTTTCGTGTCGAAGGAATTTCTGATTTCGGAAATCACTGAATCGGATTCGAGACCGAATACCGCCGGGAAAATTATAGCGGACTCCCCTTTCAGTTCCTTGGAGACGGCAGACACAAGTTCGCTGCGTACGTAATCCTTGTCCAATACCTTGGCGATGTTTGTGGCCCTCATCTCGCTCGGATTGCTCCTGAGCCTCTCCATTTCGTCCAATTTGACTGCTATGATCCTGCATGTGGCACCCGATTTTTCCAATCCTGCGGCAATAAAGGCAGGATTGAAATCAAGGTAGCCGAATATGTTGACTATCAATATCCTTGCACCCGGATCAACGGCAGGTTCGTCTATAAGGAAGAAATCCGAAAGCGAGAGCCATGCAGGGCAGAAATCCCCTGTCGGGGAGAGCCTGTATGAGTTCACAAGCGGATTTCCGCACAAAGGGACGCCGCAATCGGCGAAAAATCCGGTTGTGGCGGATACGTATTCCTTCATCCTGTCCTGTCCGATCCTTGAATAAGGGTGGGTAGACGGAAGATGGCGCATTCCTTCAAGCGGATGCCTTACGGAAGTGCCGTCAGGAAGTCTGTCCAGGATGTCGAATGCTCCGGAAGAAAAGTGCAGCGCACTCTGTCCGGCTGAAACGATACAGCATTTCTTTCCGACTTTCTGCAGCTTTATACCGCACACGAGGCCCGACAAGCCTCCTCCAATTATTACAGTGTCAAATCTCATGATTTCCCTCCTTTTTCACGGATTTACCTTTGGATTTACATTCGGATTTAGCTTCCGGTTTGTCTTCGGATTTCCTGTTCATGCCGCATACTCCGGCATAAACCCACAGCGTATATTCGTTTTCCCTCAATGTTTCCCCCCAGCTGACCGGATACATGCCTTTCCAGCGTTCGTTCATGAAGTTCCTGAGATCGGCAACGGCTTTGGAAGCGCATCCGTGCGCCTTTGCGAGAAGTCCTGCTGCCCTGCATGCACATAATTCGCCCTGGCAAGTGCCCATTCCCACTCTCGTCCGTCGTCTGAGATCCACAAGGTTGTGCACATCGAGATTTTCAATGGCATATTCCACTTCACCAAGAGAAACATCCTCGCACTCGCATACGAGGCTGAGGTCATATTCGGTATCATGAGAGATAGACTTCGCCATATCTCCGTGCCGTCCAGCGGACGAGCGCATCGGATTTGCATAGACAGATGACATCCTGTCTGAAATCTCTTCCGGAGAATCGTTCCTTGAGCCGGGCAGCGGTTCCGTCGCAGTGACGCATTTCGCACTGACGCCAAGTTTGGCACAGACAAGATCCGTTGCCATTTCCGCCATAAGCCTGTAGGTCATCAGCTTGCCTCCGGTAATACTTATCAGACCCTTGACTCCGTCCCTCGTCTCGTGATCGAGAAGGACGATTCCGCGGCTTATGTTCCTGCCGCTCGGGTCGTCGTCCATCGCCACCAACGGCCTTACTCCGGCGTATGCCCTTATAATACGGGTATGTTCGAGACTCGGAGCGAGTTTCATACCCTCGGACAGCAGCAGATCGACTTCTTCCGGTGTCACCCTCATATCATCGATGGTATCGTACGGGACTCTGTCGGATGTCGTACCGATCACGCAGATGGTGTCTCCCGGGACGAGGATATCCGCATTGGCAGGTTTACGGCATCTGTTAAGGACGACATTGTTCACCCTGTGTCCGAAAATCAGCAAAGAACCTTTCGCAGGGAACATGTTGATGGAAATTCCCGCTTTCCTGACGATACCGGCTCCCCAGATACCGGCGGCATTGACGATAATGTTTCCGTATCTGTTTGTTTCCTCGCCGGATACATGATCCCTGACCTTTACTCCGACTACCCTGTCATTGTCGAATATGAAATCGGTGACCTCGCTGTAGACAAGTATGTGCGCCCCGTGCAGCTTGGCGTCGATTATATTCGCTGACGTAAGTCTGAAAGGGTCTACTGAACCGTCAGGAACCCTTACGGCACCCGTTATTGTCGGATTTGCGGACGGCTCGGCTATCAGCGCTTCCTTCGGGTCTACGGCCTCGGCTTCGATACCGGCAGCCCGGCATGCCTCAATGAAGGTTTTCTGGTATCCGAGGTCATCTTCAGGAAGAGTAAGGAAAAATCCGTCCGTCTTCTCCACGCAGTGACGGGCGATTTTCTTGAGTATCATGTTTTCCTTTATGCATTCTTCCGCAGACTCCCTGTCTGTGACGGCATATCTCGCCCCGCTGTGGAGCAGACCGTGGTTGCGGCCGGTGGCTCCGGTCGCTATGTCGTGCCTTTCTATCAGCAAGACCTTCAGCCCGCGCAATGCGCAGTCCCTAGCGGTGCCTGCCCCAGTGGCACCGCCTCCGATGATGATGACATCGTAAACGCTGTCGTTTGAAACCGTTTTCATAATTTTGAAGATATAGTTCTTTGCATACTGCCTGTCAACGGCAACTGCATGTCCTTCGCTGAAAGTTCTATCCATTCTTCAGCCAGATCATAGCGGCCCTGGATATAACATGCGGTCGCAAGATTGAATTCGAGACAGGCTTTCTTTTCCATGTTTTTGGTATCGAGCATCGACATCCAGATATCCATGGCCTTCTGCCAGTCGTAATCCGCGGCGGCATAATATGCCCGGTACCATTGGTCGTTGTCGTAAATATAGAAAAATACGTTTTCCTTTTTCCATCCCGTCCGGAATGCAGACACCGAATTCTGTCCCGCAGTACGGGCTTCGCCTGCGAGGTTCTCTTTCAGCATCCGGAGTTTTTCATCGCGGGATTCGTCCCCGTCAATATATGCCGATGATTTTCCAGTCCCGTTTCCATGAAATTCGAGCACCCTGTCTTCCTTGTTCATGGCATCGTAGACATACAGGGTCACGGTATAAGGAAAGACGCCGCTGACGGATGACCTGCCTTCGCCGGATGCCACTGATTCCGTGACTGTAGCAGTGCCGAAGTCCGGCGTATCAAACAGGAAAACCACGTCGGAACCCGTTTCCACAAGCAGGTTCACCATCGTATCCTTTTCACTGTAGGAGACGTCAGGCTTCATGTCGAGACTGAAAACCTGTATGAGGCTGTCCCCTCCGAAATATTCCGCATCGAGACCGTCGGCAAAACTTCCGGCAAGCGTCCCCATGAAAAGGGAATCTTCGGCAGAACCGTTGTCCATGAATACCACTGACATGGATTTTCCTCCGAGGTCGAGCCCCGAGGCGGAAGGCTGACGCAATTCGACATCGAAAACGTATGCCGTCGGCCCGCATGAGACCGGCAGCATCAGGAGCGATGCCAAAGCTGTAAATGTGATGATACTTCTGAACATGTCTGCTTATAATCAAAATGAAACAATTTCAGCTTCAAGGTCATATTCGCCTGCTGCGGTAATTCTCACATCGAAGAATCTGCCTACAAGCGAATGCGGATCGACTCCGGAATCATCCGGCAGTTTCACGAGTATCTCGCCGTCCACTTCGGGACTTTCGAACTCGCTGCGGCATACGAGGACACCGTCCGACAGGCTGTCGGCGATTACCTTCGTCACTGAACCTACACGGGACCGGTTGTATGCAAGGGATATACCGCTTTGCAGCTCCATGAGTTCGTCAAGGCGTCTCTGCTTGGTGGACTGCCTTACACTGTCCCTGTAATTTTCCGCACCGTAGGTCCCTTCCTCTTCCGAATACATGAATGCCCCGAGCCTTTCGAACTTCGCTTCCCTTACGAAATCAAGGAGCTGTCCGAACTCTCTCGTTCCCTCACCCGGATGTCCCACAATCATGGTCGTCCTGAGTACCAATCCCGGGACCTTCTCCCTCATGCGCCGCACAAGCCTGCGTGTGCCCTCTCCGTCTATGCTTCTGTGCATGGCTGAAAGGACCTTGTCGGAAATGTGCTGCAACGGGATATCCATGTACCTGCACACTTTCGGATTGGACGCCATCTGCTCAAGCACGTCATCCGGAAAATCCGCAGGATAGGAATAATGTATTCTGAGCCATTCTATCCCTTCTACGCGGGAAAGCCTTTCGAGAAGTTCCGCAAGAGCCCTTCTGTGATACAGATCAATGCCGTAATACGTGGTATCCTGAGCTATGATGACAAGTTCTTTCACTCCTTTCGCTGCAAGAAAGCCGGCTTCTTCCACCAAATCTTCCATAGGGACGGAACGGTGCCTGCCTCTGATAAAAGGAATGGCACAGTAGGAGCATCGTCTGTCACAGCCTTCCGAAATTTTCAGATAGGCATAATGTCCCGGCGTGGTCAGATACCTGTCCCTTTCGCTTATTCCGTTTCCCGGCACTCCGAGCCATTCAAGCAGAGGGGTAAAATCCCTCGCACCGAACCATGCGTCGACCTCAGGGACAAGTCCAGGCAGTTCTGCCGCATATCTTTCCGACAGACAGCCGAATACGGCTATTTTTCCTATTTCCCCGTCATTCTTTCTCCTGACCGCTTCGAATATGGCGGCTATCGATTCCTCCTTGGCATCGCCTATGAAGCCGCAGGTGTTCAGTAGAAAAATATCGGCATGACGGGAGTGTTCCGACTCAGGCAATATCTCATACAGATTTCCTGCCTGCGCCAGGACATGCTCGGTATCGACCCTGTTCTTGGAACATCCGAGCGTTACGGCCTGCAGCGTATGCTCAGGCTTCGGCATCGGCCTCCTTTTCCTCTTTCTGCTCCTCCTGCGGATCGATGAAATCGAGGGAAGCATACTGACGGAGGATATTGTACCAGTCCACGACCTTCTTCATGTGTGAAACATAAAAACGGTCCCTGTCGTAGTCGGGAAGGACTTTCCCGAAAAATTCCTTCAGCTCGTCAGCGGAAGCCTTTGAAGTAGGGGCAGCCTCGCCGGAAAGGGCGTCACGCATTTTCTCGAATACCACTCTGAGCTTGGTCTCACCGTCACCGGTATAGATGGAAATATCCTCCATCGTAGTGATTTTGCTCTTCATCCCGAACGGGCTTCTTTTCCCGTCGGAAAGAGCCTCGGCTATCACGCCGTTTTTCGCCTGTGCCACATAGCGGAACAGTCCGCTTTGTCCTGATACGGACAGTATCTTGGTCAAATCAGTTTTCATAATTTCTGAATTCTTTTGCAAATGATATCGTATAATTCGTAAACTTTCCTTCTCAGATCTTCAAGGTCTCCGTCGTTGGTCAGAATGAAATCAGCCTTGGCGCTGTCCGGGGCCTTCTGTGCCGAAATCCTTGCCATCACCTTTTCCCTGTCCGTCCCGTCTCTCCGTTCAGTCCTGCCTATCCGTGTTTCAAGCGGGGCTTCCACTACGAGCACCATATCCGCAGTGTCACGGAAAAGCGGCCTGTCGAGGATGATGGCGGACTCCATTATCACGAAAGGGATATTCCTGCCTTCATGGGAAGCTTTCCAGTTTTCGAAATCCTCCTTTACCGCAGGATGGACCATTGCTTCGAGCTTGGAGAGCTTTTCGACGTCGGAAAAGACCATTTCCGCAAGCGCCGCCCTGTCCAATTTCCCTTCACGGTAAATATTCTCTCCGAATGCAGCCTTCAGGGAGGCCGCCAAAGTCAAGGAACTGTCGTACAATACCTTGGTTCGCGAATCCGAATCGTAAACCGGAATACCTTTTTCGCCGAAGAAGGAACAGACGGCAGATTTTCCGCTTCCTATGCCTCCGGTTACGGCCAAGGTCGTTATTTTTCGTTCAGCACGCATTCGAAAATCTCCGGTTTCAGTTCATATTCGATGATTCCCTCGGGAAGATAGTCGGGCCGGGCAATGCATTTTCCGGAGCGGGAATTCACGAAATCCCCGTAATCCACTGAAAATGTCATGTCCGACAGATCGGAAACCAAAGGGAAGACGCATCTGACCACAACTTCGGCATGTGCCGGATAAATCATCATCTCCTTGTCGGGAGGGACGTTTTTCGCTGAAATCTCGACGTTGTACCTCATTTCCACGAAGCGTGTGACGTCAATATGGTAATGCACGGTCTCCTCGGACAGACGGATTCCCCTTATCTTGTCCAATGAAACCACTCCGGAAGTATTTGTCTTCAGGTCATTGAGCTTGATCGTTTCCGTAAAGACCCTGTCGACGTTCGCAAGGTGATATGGCTCTCCGGAAATCGTCACGGAGTCAGGCTCCACAACCAATTCCCCGATTCCCATATACTGCGGGGCAAAACTTATGGTCCGGACCGGATGTACCGGAACCCTCTTGCTTGCCTCTACTGGAAATCTGAAGAAAAGGGTATCCGAAAGATAATATTCCACTCCGGCCTTCTCTCCGAAAATCTCGTGTGCGTATTCGTTCAGATTGGCGGATGTCAAATAGAACATGTCGGCTGATTTCTGCCGGAAATCGGATGCCTTGAATACGATTTTCCTGACGTTCCGTTCGAAAACACCCGTCTTCAGAATATTGAAGCCCGTAGTCCTGCATCTCGCCGAAACTTCGCAGGTATTGGCGGATTCGGCCGAATGGCCTGCAATATTGCTTTCCGCCCTCACCTGAACGCGGATAAAGTCGGAATACTCCAATGAAAGATTGTGGATGAGCCATATACTGAAAGCCAACAGAAGAGATAGGGCGAAAACCGTCCAATCTCTTCCGTTCGTCTTCAACGAATGTATCAGCAGTTGAAACAATCTTTTCATCGGAAAGTCTCCTACTGTCCTACTGCTGCTGTGTAGCCGAGAAATCCTTTACAACCGAGTTTTTGTCGACGCGGATTTTTACATTGTTGTCAACTTCGATCAGCAGTGTCCTGTCCTTTATCTCCACTACTGTGCCGTAGATACCTCCTATGGTGACGATCTTGTCGCCTTTCTGGAGTCCGTCACGGAATTGCTGGAGCTCTTTCTGCTGTTTTCTCTGCGGTCTGATCATGAAGAAATACATCACCACGAAAATGGCTGCAATCATGATCCAGAATGACCAGTTGAAACCTGTTGCAGCGGTCCCGCCTGCATTCTCGGCCGCAGGAGCGGCAAGGGCGGCGCTGTCCGAAACGGCAGCTGCGGCCTGCAGCGCCCAAATGTAAATTAAGTTCATATTTTCTGATTTTTATTGGTTTTCCTGATGTCATCGATGCCCCGTCCCGTCTTGACTATCTCACCGTTTTCCGCCAAACTGTGGATGAGTCTGTCGAGAAGGCCGTTCACGAAGATTCCGCTCTTCGGAGTGCCGTAGAACTTGGAAATCTCCACGTATTCGTTGATGGTGACCTTGACCGGGATTGTCGGGAAAGTAACCGCCTCGGCAAGTCCGAGTATCACCATGCACACGTCAGTGGACACGAGCCTGTCATTGTCCCAGTTTGCCGAAACTTCCGCTATCATGTCCGAGAACCTGTCATACGACGTGTATGCGGCACCGAGGAGTTTCCTTGCAAATGCCTTGTCGCTTTCGACTCCTTCCCCTGTCATCATGTCGCTCTGATAAAGAGGCGGCAGCTCCCAGCGTCTGCCCTTGGCCATGTTTTCAAGGGTCCGGCACACGTAGGTCAGCGAATATGCGAGGTCGTCGTTCCAGTATATGGACATGTCTTCCAATATCTTCTCTATATCCGGATTGTCCGTGAATTCCTCTTCGAAGATATGGATGAAGAGACGGCAGTCGTCCTTGAGGGAAGACCCCGGCTTCTCCATGTAACGCCTGTAATAGTCTTTCGTGACCACCGAAGCCATGATCTTTTTCAGGGGAATATCGTACTGCTCCCATGAAAATTTCCTTTTCGAGAAGATTTTCCGGAAATCCGGGTCGGCATCCAATTCCTTGGCCAGAGAGTTGTCGGCGAATTTCATATTCGGATTGCGCTCCTCTTCCGTAGGATTGAATTTCTGTCTCGCAATTTCGATTTTTTCACGCGCCACGGCAGTAAGCGGGGAAACGATTCCGAGCATGAAGACATAAAGATCCCTTGCAGCCTCGCAGGAGGCTTCCAATTTGGATTCCGCTTCGGCAAGAGTAGTGTCCTCCCGGAACTTGGAGGCATATAATGTCTTGAATACTTTAATTCTCAATATGCGTCTGTTGAGCATGGTATCCGTTCAATTTTCTTGCAAAGATAAACTCATTTTCAGAATTTTCCCTATCTTTGTAAAGATTTACTAAAAAATATTGTCATGTATAGCGAGGATTTTGACGGAGCAAATGCTCAGGATCGTACGGGAGAGGACGTTTTCTCCAAACCGGTGAGAGCGGGAAAGCGTACTTATTTCTTTGATGTAAAGGCTACCAAGGGCAATGATTATTATCTGACGATTACGGAAAGCAAGAGGAGATTGGAAAAAGACGGCAGTTTCGCATACGACAAACATAAGATTTTCCTTTATAAGGAAGATTTCGAGAAGTTCACTGCCGGACTTCAGGAAGTAATAGAATACATCAGAAAGAACTGTCCTGTAAGCGAACACACCGCAGAAAGCGAATCTTTTTCCGATGTGAAATTCGAAGAACTGTAAAGACATCGGATGCCAGTTGAATTTGAGGGTAAGTCATTACCCTCTTTTTTATTGTTTTACGGACGAAGGTTTCGGATGACGGCAAACGCGAACAGATACGAAGAAAGGCTCGGCACTGACAGGATTCTGCCTCTTGTACTTAAGATGGCGCTTCCGGCAGTTACGGCACAAATCGTGAACCTCCTCTACAATATAGTCGACAGGATCTATATCGGACACATCCCGGGGATAGGTACGGACGCATTGGCGGGAGTGGGAGTCACGAATGCGCTGATCATACTCGTATCCGCATTTTCGGCCATTGTAAGCGGAGGAGGTGCGCCATTCGCAGCGATTGCCCTCGGACAGGGCAACAGGGAAAAGGCTGAAACCATCCTCGGCAACGGCTTTATCCTGCTTCTCATCTTTACCGTCCTGACATCCGCCGTCGCCTACATCTTCATGGAACCGATACTTCTCTATACGGGAGCATCGGAAAATACCATAGGCTATGCGACAGACTATCTCTCGATTTATCTCATCGGGACGGTTTTCGTACAGATTTCCGTAGGGCTCAACACGTTCATAAACACACAGGGACGGCCGTCGATAGCCATGCTGTCCACCCTCATCGGAGCCGGACTGAACATTGTCCTCGACCCGATATTCATTTTCATATTCGACATGGGCGTCAAGGGAGCGGCCATTGCCACGGTCATCTCCCAGGCATGCAGCGCAGCGTGGGTGCTCGGCTTCCTGTTTTCGAAAAAAGCGACCCTCAGATTGGAGGCCCGGTACATGAAGTTGGACTGGAAGGTAATCTCGGCCATGGTCGGACTCGGAATCTCGCCTTTCATCATGGCAAGCACCGAGAGCCTTGTGGGTTTTGTCCTGAATACCAATCTCAAGCACTTCGGTGACCTGTATGTGAGTGCCCTTGCGGTGATGCAGAGTGCAATGCAGTTCGGAAGCGCCCCGCTGACAGGTTTCGCCCAGGGATTCATTCCTATCGTAAGTTATAATTACGGATGCTGCAATGTCTCGAGAGTCAGGGAGTGCTTCAAGGTGTCCGTAACCATAATGTTCACGTTCAATGCCGTACTCATGCTTCTGATGATAATTTTCCCTGAGACAGTGGCCCGGATTTTCACCGGTGACGGCAGGCTTGTGGACTGTGTCGGGGAAATGATGCCGTGGTTCCTCACTGGAATGACGGTATTCGGACTGCAGAGGGCGTGTCAGAATACGTTCATCGCATTGGGTCAGGCAAAGATATCGCTTTTCATCGCCTTGCTGAGGAAAGTCATCCTTCTCGTACCTCTCGCCTTCATCCTTCCGCGGTTCATGGGAGTAAAAGGAGTATTTGCAGCAGAAAGCATGGCCGACATGACCGCTGCAATCTGCTGCATTACGATTTTCCTCCTTACTTTTCCGAAAATCCTGTCACGTATCAGTACTGATCCCAGGACTTGATCTGGATTTCATCCATTGTCATGCTGCAGAAGGCACGGATGAAAGCTGTGGCAAGTCTTGCGTTGGTTATCAGAGGGATATTGAAGTCTATCGCCGCACGGCGGATCTTGTAACCGTCTGACAGCTCTTCGCTCGTGAAATTCTTCGGGATATTTACGACCAAGTCCATCTTCTTGTCCTGTATCAGTTTCAGGGCAGGTTCGTACTTGGCTGAAAGTTCCGGATCCCCGCATTCCCTCGGCCAGAGTACGCGTACGGCAGGAACACCGTTTTCCACAAGATACTTGTACGTTCCGGCGGTGGCGTAGAGGGCATATCCATGGTCTGCAAGAAGCCTGCAGGCATTCAGCAGATCGGCCTTCTGGAGTGCGTCACCTGATGATACGAGGATGTTTTTCTCCGGAATCCTGTAACCGACGGAAAGAATTGACTTGAGCAGGGCCTCGTTGAAATCGTCTCCGATACATCCGACTTCTCCGGTAGACGCCATGTCCACTCCGAGTACCGGGTCTGCCTGATGAAGCCTTGAGAATGAGAACTGCGATGCCTTGATACCCACGTAGTCCAGATCGAATGCGCTTTTGTGCGGAGCACTCGGTTTTTTCCCGAGCATAACCTTGGTAGCAAGCTCGATAAGATTGATTTTCAGTATCTTGGACACAAACGGGAAGCTCCTTGAAGCCCTCAGGTTGCATTCTATGACCTTTATCTGGTTTTCCTTGGCAAGGAACTGGATATTGAACGGACCCGAGATTTCAAGGGCGCCTGCGATTTTCTTGGCGATTTTCTTGATTCTGCGCACCGTCTCCACGTAAAGTTTCTGAGGAGGGAACTGTATTGTCGCGTCACCTGAGTGAACTCCTGCAAATTCGATGTGCTCCGATATGGCGTATGCAATGATTTCGCCTCCGTCGGCCACGGCATCGAATTCGATTTCCTTGCACCTCT
>CALURT010000010.1 GCA_944323245.1 uncultured Bacteroidales bacterium | reverse complement strand
ACCGAAGGTATAAACCAGCAGATTTACAGTCTGCCCCATTTGGCCACTCTGGTATTCTCCCGTTTTTTCGTTTCTTTTTTACGATGACTGCGTCATTCTTCGTGTCGTCAGTCGGTCATTTACGTCAGTAAACTCCCTCCTTCCTCACTCGACTTCCTTGTCCTCGCAAAAAATAAACTTCAAAAAATCTATTTTTGCGATCTTCGTCGTTTTGAACTTCGCATCCTCGCAAAAATCCGTTTGTAAAAGAACTTTTCTGAGCCGATGGAGGGAGTCGAACCCACGACCCCGAGATTACAAATCACGTGCTCTAGCCAACTGAGCTACATCGGCAATTGCCTTTTATTCCTGAAAGGGATTGCAAAGATAGATATTTATTCTATTTATCCAAAACTTTTTCTCCTTTTTTCTCGATTTTTGTCATTTCCGATTCTATGGTCCTATATATGCCTTCGCTGTCCATCAGGCATTCTTCCCTGAGTTCCTTTTGTGTCCCCTGTGCCATGAACCGGTCCGGAATTCCTATGCCGACGACCCTGACCGGCTTTCCGAAGCCGGCCGCTTCCTCGCTTATTGCTCCGAACAGTCCGCCCTTGAGGCAGCCGTCTTCGACGGTTATTATCGTATCATGCCGTGAAAAAGCCTCCTTTACCATCTCCGTGTCAAGCGGCTTGATGAATCTTGCATTGTAGACTGACGGCCCGCTGCCATGGGCCGATCTGAATTTGTCTGCAGCCTCAATTGCCCGGTTGACGCATGGACCGGCGGCGATTATTGCAATCTTTTCCCCTTCGGCAAGTTTTTCGCACTTTCCGTCGGCAATTTCCGTGAAATCGGCATTCCTCCAGTCGGTGCCTTCTCCGTATCCGCGCGGATACCTTATAATATAAGGGCCATCGGAGCGGAGCGACGCCGTGTACATCATGTTCTTGAGTTCGGTTTCATTGGACGGGACAGCGATGGTGACGTCAGGAATGCTCCTGTAGGCCGCCATGTCGAAACTTCCGTGATGCGTTGCCCCGTCTTCTCCCACGAGTCCGCCTCTGTCGAAGCACAGGACCACGCCGAGCTTCTGAAGGGCAACGTCATGGATTATCTGGTCGTATGCACGTTGAGCGAAAGAAGAGTAGATATTGCAGAACGGTTTCATGCCACCTGCGGCGAGCCCGGCGGAGAAAGTTACCGCATGCTCTTCTTCTATTCCTACATCGAAAAATCTTTCCGGCATTTCCTTGGCAAGGATGTTCATTCCGCAGCCTGAAGACATTGCCGGCGTGATTCCGACTATTTTTTCATTTTTTCTTGCGAGTTCGAGCAGGACTTCTCCGAATACGTCCTGATACCTGCTTTCCTTGTGTCCGGACGGAGCTATTCTTTTCCCTGTCACCGGGTCGAACATTCCTGGTGCGTGCCATATCGTCTGGTCTTCCTCAGCAGGCATGTAACCCTTGCCCTTGGTGGTGATCGTGTGCAGGATTCTCGGACCTTTCATGTCTTTCAGTTTCCTGAGCGCAGCCACTACCTGCGAGATGTCGTTGCCGTCTATCGGGCCGAAGTATCTGAATCCGAGAGCCTCGAACAGGTCTCCTCCGGACTTTTTGACGATTGATGACTTGAGGCTGACGACTAAATCCTGGATTTTCCTGCGAAACCGTCCTTCGCCGAGCCTGTTCCATATACCGGTCTTGATCCTGTTGTAGGTCGGGTCGGTGGTCAGTTTCAGCAGATGGTCGTGCAATGCCCCGATATTCTTGTCGATGGAAAAGTTATTGTCGTTGAGAATGACGAGAATGTCGGTCTTGCTGCTTCCGGCATTGTTGAGACCTTCGAATGCCAGACCTCCGGTGAGGGCGCCGTCTCCGATAAGGGCCACGACTTTTTCCTTTTCCCCTTTCAGTCTTGCCGCCGTGGCAAGTCCGAGGGCAGCCGAGATTGATGTGGACGAGTGACCTGTCCCGAACGCATCGTATTCGCTTTCAGACATTTTAGGGAATCCGCTGATCCCGTCCTTTTTCCGGTTCATCCGGAATTTTTCCCTGCGTCCCGTGATTATTTTGTGGGCGTACGCCTGATGTCCTACGTCGAATACAATCTTGTCCGAAGGGGCATCGTAGACGTAGTGGAAGCCGACTATGAGTTCCACTGCGCCGAGGCTCGAACCGAGATGTCCGGGATTTTTGGAGCAGCACTCTATCATGTAGCTGCGGAGTTCCTGACAGAGCTGTTTCAACTCGTCAGTTCCGAATCCCTTGATGTCGGAAGGTGAATTTATGCCGTCTATCAGTCTACTCATTGCCTGTCCTGTTTGGCCTGTCAATCATAAGTTCAGGATGCCTGCGCGATGACATGATCAGCAAGGCGGCTATGATTATGGCTGCGACACCGAGTCCGATGAAGATGAATTCCGCATTGACTGCGGCAGTGATTTCCTGTACCGTGTTCCCCGGTTCCGTGACTGTCTCCCTGAAAATCCTGCCTACGAAAACGGGGACAAGGAGCATACCCATGTTCTGAATCCAGTAGATCAGGGAATATGCCGTGCCGAGATTCTTTTCAGGAACTATTTTCGGTACTGAAGGCCACATTGCCGAAGGCACGAGAGAGTAGCCTGTGCCGAGAAGTGATATGGCAAGATAACCGAAAAATTCCACTCCCTGCGGGGCGAATGCCATGATGAGGTGGGCTGCAAGTACCAATGACGCTCCGACTGCCATCCACAATGTAGCCTTGCCGGCCTTGTCCACAAGCGCTCCGAACAGCGGCGTGAAAATCACCGTGAAGAACGGAATCATCGTAATCATCCATTTGGCCGAGTCGACATCCATGTCGAAACGCGGAATGACTATGGCTGTCCCGAACTTCTTGAATGATATTATACAGCAGTAAAAGAACACGCAAAGCAGGGCTATCATCAGGAAACGCGGATTGGTGAGGACTTTGAGTATGTCGGAAAACCTGAATTTGTCCTCTTCAGCCACCTTGCCTTTCATTGCCGTGATGCCTCTTTCCCTGTCGAACCGTGCGTCCATGGCTACGAAAACAGCCCACAGGATTCCTCCGACAAGGAGAAGTCCGAGACCCGCCATTGCCGGCTTTGCCGTTTCGAAAAGCGTATATATTTCACCGTCAGGCTTTTCTGCAACCAATACCGGAGCGAGAATGAAGGCTGTAGCCGTACCGAGTCTCGCTATTGCCAACTGCAGTCCCATGGCAAGGGCGACGTTTCTCCCTTTGAACCACTTTGCAATTGACCTCGTGACGGCTACTCCGGCTATTTCACTGCCGAGGCCGAAAAGCATGCATCCGGCATAGGCTGTCGCAAGCGAGACTTTCGGAGACAGGCCCGACAGCAGGGCGTATGTGACAAGTCCTGCCCCGGCAATCATCAGCCCCACGAAGACGGAGCCGACGAGACGCACTCCGA
Source organism: uncultured Bacteroidales bacterium (assembly GCA_944323245.1). Taxonomy (GTDB): domain Bacteria; phylum Bacteroidota; class Bacteroidia; order Bacteroidales; family UBA932; genus Cryptobacteroides. The sequence goes on along the minus strand of CALURT010000010.1, from coordinate 93,949 downwards.
ACATGTCGAGCAGTATGCCGCAGACCACAAGGCCGCCGCACACGCACAGGAACGAGTAGCCACCGGCATAAAAGCCGTAATCGGCACTGTCCCAGCCGAGCCGCAGCATTTCAGGATGCTGGAAAAGGTGGGACAGAGTGGAAAACATGTCATCGAAAAAGTACGACGCGAACATGGGTACCACGAGGCATGCAAGAGCCGCCCAGCATGCCGCATTCCCTGAAATCCTGTTTGTGTTTTTCAGCATTTTACCGCAGTGCCTTTCCGATTATCTGATATTCGGATCTTCAAGTCCGAATCCCTTGTTCCTGTCTTCTATCTTCAGAAGGAGGCTGAATATGAATGCAAGCACTCCGAATGATGAAAATATGAGCATCGGAACGAGATAGCCGCCGGTAGAATCAAGCACAAGCCCGATAAGGAGGGGTACAAGGCAGAGCCCGATGTTCTGCACCCAGAAAATAAGGCAGTAGGCGCTTCCGAGGATTTTTTCATCTATGATTTTCGGTACGCTCGGCCAAAGTGCCGCCGGCACAAGGGAAAAACTTACACCGAGAATTACTATCAACGTGACTGCAAGCCATTTGTACGGGAAAATCGGCAGAAGGAATGCAAATGAAAGGTGGCACGCAATCATAATGACGGCGCCGATCATGAGCATCGAAGCCCCCTTGCCCTTGTAGTCGAGGAAGATACCGAGCAGCGGGGTCAGGCACATCGCCAGGATAGGGAAGCAGCTGAACAGCCTTGACGCCGTATTTGCATCCACGTTCAATGTGGTTTCGAGAAAGTTCGGGGCATATCTCTGGAACGGGAAGATGGCGGAATAGTACAGTACGCAAAGCAGGGCCACAAGCCAGAACATCTTGCTTGAGAAAATCTTCCCGAGATCCCTGATATGGAATTCGTCTTCCGGGCTCTTTTCTTCGGTGGCCTCTCCGGAGGCGATGAGCTGCCTGTCCAATTTCGTATCCATTACCGAGAACACGATATAGTTTATAAGTCCGACAAGGAGGAGGCAGGTGCAGAATGCCAAAGGCGCCACTACTGAGCCGTCGAATTTTTCCGAGATGGCAGGGGACAGCCACATTACTGCAAATACGCCGAGGCGGGCGATAGCCATCTCCAGTCCCATTGCAAGGGCCATTTCCTTTCCTTTGAACCATTTGGCTATGGCTTTGGAAACAGTCGTACCGGCCATTTCGCAGCCGCAGCCGAATATCATGAAGCCCAAGGCGGCCATCTTGGCGCTTCCCGGCATTGCTGTCCACCAGCTGTCGAGCCATGTACAGAGTTCCGTTGTCTGGAACCAGTCGCTGATTCCGATATATTTTATTCCCGCTCCGAGCACCATGAGGGATGCCGAAAGTATTCCCGTAAACCGGATTCCCATCTTGTCGAGGATGATACCGGCTATGATGAGGAAGCCGCATACGTTCAATATGTATTCCGAGGCGGCGTAAGTGCCGAATACGCTGCTGTTCCATCCCCTTTCACTTTCAATGAGTGATTTCAGTGGAGACATGACGTCTACGAACATGTAGGCGAAAAACATCATCAGTGCGATGAGTACAAGTGCAGCCCATCTTGCGGCAGCGTAATCATTAAGGTATCTTCTGAATGTAGCAGTCATTTTCGTGAGGTTTTAGTATGTTTTATCTCATGATGGTGGCCTCCCTGTCCGGCCCGAGGGAAATGATCCTGATAGGGACTTCAAGGTAGTCTTCCATGAATTTTATGTAATTTCTGAATTCTTCAGGCAGTTCCTTTTCGGTCCTGCATCCGGTAAGGTCGGCGTTCCAGCCCCTGAACTCCGTATAGACAGGTTCCACTGCGGCGTAAGTATCGAACGGGACGCTGTGCGTTTCCTTGCCGTCCACCTTGTAGGAGGTGCATACCTTTATGGTCTCAAAAGAGTCGAGGCAGTCGGATTTCATCATGATGAGGTCTGTGACTCCGCTTATCATGACGGCGTATTTCAGGGCCACGAGGTCAAGCCAGCCGCATCTGCGTGGCCTTCCGGTCACCGCTCCGAATTCATTGCCTATCTTTCTGAGTCTTTCTCCCGTTTCATCGAAAAGTTCCGTAGGGAACGGACCGCTGCCGACACGTGTGCAGTATGCCTTGAAAATTCCGTACACGTGGCCAATTTTGGAAGGGGAGACCCCGAGTCCGATGCAGGCTCCGGCGCAGGCCGTGGAAGAAGATGTCACAAACGGATAAGAACCGTAGTCTATGTCCAACATGGAGCCCTGAGCGCCTTCGGCAAGGATTTTCTCCGTTTTCAACAGTTCGTTGACATAGTATTCGCAATCGATGAGTTCGAATTCACGAAGATAGTCCACGGCTTCCATGAATGCCTGTTCTTCGGCGTCCGGGTCGCATTCGAAATTCATCTGCGAAAGCTGACGTACATGTCTGTTTTTCAGTTTTTCGTACCGGTCCCTGAAATCCGGAGCGAGAATATCCCCGACGCGGAGACCGTTCCTGCTGACCTTGTCGGTATATGTAGGGCCGATTCCCTTGAGCGTGGAACCGATTTTCCCTTTCCCCATGGCCGCTTCGTTGGCGGCGTCGAGAAGCCTGTGGGTCGGAAGGATGAGATGGGCTTTCTTGGCTACCTTTATCCTTTCCTTGACGGGTACACCCGTTTTTGCAATGTTTTCGCATTCCTGCCGGAAAGTGATTGGGTCGAGCACTACGCCGTTGCCTATGATATTCGTCGCATCCTTGCGGAAAATCCCTGACGGTATTGAGCGCAGGACATAGCTTTTACCCTCGAAATGCAGGGAATGTCCAGCATTCGGGCCGCCCTGAAATCTTGCCACAACCGGATAATTACCGGCAAGGACATCGACTATCTTGCCTTTTCCTTCATCTCCCCACTGGAGACCGAGAACTACATCTAATTTCATGGTTCAATTATCTGTTTTGTTTTATTCTTTTCACGTCAATTTTCCTGGCCGGACACTCCGCATCCGCTCAGAACGGCAATCCGTCATCCGGAGCAGTTTCTGATTCGTCCTGAATCCCGTCCTGGCGGTGCTCTCCGGCGGTGTTTTCCCGTGCCTGGGTCTCTTTCCCGTCGTCGGGGGATGCCAATATGCGGATCTCATTCGCATATATTCCGTAACTGTTGTGTTCCACTCCTCTCCCGTCGGTCCATGACCTGTACCGCAACGGGCCTTCCACATACAGGAGCGACCCCTTTCTTACGTATTTCTCGACATAGTCCGCCGTAGCGTTCCATGCTGCAATGTTGTGCCATACGGTTATCTCTCCCGGCTTGCCCTCCCTGTTCCTGAACCATTCGTTGGTAGCAAGGGTGAATTTGGCGATTTTATAGTTTTCCCCGTCACCCAAATACCTTATTTCAGGATTCTTGCCCACTCTGCCTATGAGTATTGCCTTGTTCAATGACATCTTGTTCCCGATGAATAACCCGCTAAGTTAATCAATATTTGTCACAATTCTTTATTCATTTTTTCAAAATCGGGATTTTCTCCGGTAAAAATCCCGTACCCCGTCAATGCCTGATACAGCAGCCAGCGTTTCCCGGAAATATATCTGCACATGTTCCCGTCTCCTGCCAATGCCGTCAGGGATGGGAATACCGGGTCCCTGTAATTCGCTTCTACTATGATTTTGCCCTGCCGGATGAAATCCTGTCCGGAGATACTGTCGGATCCGCTTGTTTTTCCGGGTATCGTATATATTATCAGGTCATTTTCAATGAAAAGCCGCCTGAATTCTTCGATTTTACCGACGGCAAGTCCGTATTCGGGGAAACGTCCGGCGATTTCATGCGCCCTGCTTTCAGTCCTGTTGACCAACGTAACTTCGCAGCCTATGTCTGCAACCGCCATGCAGGCAGCCTTGCCGGCTCCTCCGCAGCCTGCTACAAGAGCTTTGGGCCGTCTTCCGAAAATTACCGACAGCACATGTCTGAGTACGGACAGATCAGTCACGCAGCGGTTGTAATAACCGTATCCGCCTTCCGGCAATATGCCGTCGGCAACGGAAAGGATTACACCGTAATAGTCGGTGTTGTACGCCCTGACTCCTTCCGGAGTCTTCACAAGGAGGTTTGCCGCTCCCGTCCTGGCGACTTCGGGGGAAAGGATATCCGCTTCGGCGCAGGCTTTCTCCTTGAACGGGGCCGTGACGTTTATTCCGTCGTAGTCCTTCAGGAATATGTCGTATGATGCAGTGAAATCCGCCCCTTCTATGAGGTCGTATGCATATTTCCCGGAATATCCTGCCCGGAACAATGCGGGGCTCAGGGATTTGTCTATCGGGTGTCCTATCAGTCCGAATTTTTTCATGCAGTCAATGTTTTATGCGACGTTGTCTGACGGCTTCGTACAGCAGGACGGCTGCCGAAACGGAGACGTTCAGGGAATCGAGCCTGCCGCACATAGGTATCCTTATGTGGGCGTCTGCGTTCTGCCTCCATATATCCGTCAGTCCCGTGGATTCCGTCCCCATCACGATGGCTGTCCCGCAGGTCATGTCCGTTTCATAGTACGGTTCCGAGTCCTGCAGCTGTGCCGTCAGTATCCTTATGCCGCGGTCTTTAAGCCATCCGATTGTTTCCTGAGAGCCTGCGGCCACCGTCGGTACTGTAAAAATCGCCCCGATGCTTGAACGTATGAGGTTCGGATTGTACAGGTCTGTAAGAGGGTCGCAGACAATCACGGCATCTGCTCCTGCGGCATCGGCGCTGCGGAGCACCGCTCCGAGATTTCCCGGTTTTTCAACCGACTCCAATACGATTATCAGCGGATTTTCCTTGTCCGGGATGTCCCCGAACCCGGATTTCTTTGCATGTATTTCGGCGATTACGCCTTCTGTACTTCCTCTGTATGCAATTTTTTCATAAAGCCTTTCCGGTACTTCTATGACAGAACATCCGTCTCCGGCTGATGCTGCCAGTCTGGAGATGCCGTCCTCTCCGAGAATTTCGGGGCAAACGAAAAGAGTGCGCAAGGCATAGCCTCCTCCGATGCAGTGCTCCACTTCGCGTCTGCCTTCTGCCACAAACAGGCCGCTCTCTCTCCGTACTTTTGATTTTTCGTACAGGGAGAGCAGTTCCTTTATTTTCGGATTCTGGGCAGATGTTACGGACTCTCTTTTCATTTTTCACGCAAACTGCAAAGATACGCAAAAGCCGAAAGCGGTGCAAATGTTTTTTCGAGGACGGGGTGGCTTGTCCCTGAGTGCAGACCTGATGCTGCCGTATGGGCAAAATGAAAATAAATTTGCTTTTTTGACGGGGGGGAATATATTTGCAGACCGTATTATTAACAACATTATATCATGAAAAACAAACTGTTTCTATCCGCAGCCCTGGTCTTGCCGGTATTGGCAGGCTGCGGCTCTTCCTCGTCCGAACAGGGCTGGAAAACCGATGACCTTAATTACATCCCGTTGTTCACAAGCGACGGCGCTGTAGTGTTTGCCGATACGGAAAAGGGCGGCACGACAGGAAGCTATGACTATGCCACGCTGTACCATGAGGGAGTTTCGATTGTGCCCAATGCACAGGAAGGCACTGAGTACTACATTGACGGCAAGGGGAGCAGACTGTTCCAGAAGGAGTTTTATGAGTTGTCGATATTCGATGACGGAGTGGCTTGGGCGATCGAGGATGTAGGAAAACCGCTGGCAGCGATAGACAGGAGCGGGAATGTGCTTTTTGAATTCAAGGAAGCCGAGGAGGCCTACGCCTTCCATGGCGGGCTTTCTGTATTTTGCGAAGCCAACGGTTTCTGGGGAGCTGTGGACAAAAAGGGAAATATGGTGGTTTCTCCTACTTGGGCAGATGCAGGACCGATGTTCATAAACGGATTGTTGCCCGTCCAGCATCCGGATACGTACGCCTGGGGAATAATAGATGCGAAAGGCAAGATTGTAGTCGAATGCAGATACGACAGGATTTGCGGCTATGAAGACGAGTATTTCATGCAGAACTATATACAATCCCTTTCTGCAGGACTTATTCCTGTCAAATCCGGAGAGAAATGGGGTGTCATAGACCTGTCGGGCAAGACAGTCATCTCCCCTCAGTTCGATTACATTATCCGCGACGGCAAGAACTGGCTTTTCCGGAAAGGCAGTTCTTGGGGCTGGTGTGATGCGAAGGGCAAGTACATAATAAATCCGCAGTTCCGTAGCGCATTGCCTTTCGGTGATTCAGGATATGCGGCAGTAGAGAATGACGACCGTCAGTGGGGCTATATCGACAGCAAGGGAAATTTCAAGATTGAACCGCAATTCGATGAAGCCATGTCATTTAATGCATCAGGTGTCGCTCCTGCATGTGACAAGGACAGCTATGATTGGGGACTCGTGGACAAGTCCGGCAAATGGGTGGTGAATCCGCAGTTCTCGGCAATATACGACATAGGCTTGAACGGCAGATTCATGGTTGAAGACAATTCCGGAAGCTTCGGCATCGTGGACAAGACAGGAGAATATGTGGTCAATCCTCTGTTCGACAGTGCCCCGCAAGCCCTGCTGGACAATATTGGCGGAGTGCGGAACGAGTGCAGCATCGAGAGCGGCTATGTAGATGTGGAGGGAATTGCATGTCTGGTAGAATCCACATTGCTGTCGCTGAAGGCTTCGACTGCCGGAGAACTCATGGCTGCATACGAATTGTCGGAATCCGCTTTCCCGAAATCTTCGGGCACTGTTACCCTGTCCAACAACAAGGACAGGAAAGACGTGACCCTCAAATTGACAGGAACGGGAATCAACGCGTGGAGCAAGAGTTCCGACGGCTGGTTCGGCTACAATTACAGTTTCCGCAAGGATGCTCCGGTACGCTCGTATGTTCTGACCGTGAACCTGAATGACAGGGCAGAAGGGTTCGAGTCTGAGGTACTTGATGCCGTAATGTCCAAATATGACCATGATGCGGAGTCTGCCAACATTTCTCTTCCGGATGCAACGGCAAAGGTGTCCATTGCCAAATCGAGGAGCATCGTGTTCAATGTGAGCGCAAATTGAATTTTGTTTCTGCGGAGGATATCGTCATGAAGAAAATATCTGCTGTATGCATCTGTCTGTTGCTTGGTGTTTCTGTATTGGCGCAGACGAATATCGACAGGGGCAGATCCCTTTATAATTCAATGCAGTACAAGAATGCCTTGCCTCTGCTGCAGTCTGCGGCGAAAGAGGGCTACGGAGAAGCCTGCTATTATCTCGGCGACATGTATGAGAACGGGCTCGGCGTAACTGCGAATCTTGAGATAGCGAGACGGATGTATGAAAAGGCAATCGAGTTCGGCTATGGCAAGGGCTACGCTGAGTTGGGCAGGATGTATGAGAACGGGAATGGAGGATGTGCTAAAGATATGTCCAAGGCTTTTTCTCTATACAAGCAGGGGCATGAAAAAGGAGACTGGTTTTCCGGATATCTGCTTGCCTTATGTTATGTATATGGTAAAGGAGCAGATCAGGATTTTGCGAAAGCATTTACGCTCTGCAATTCCTTGTTGAATGAAAAGCCCGGACAAAATCTGACATGGGCGTATGAATGGGTCAGCTACTATATGGGGCATTTTTATGATTTTGGACTGGGGACGGCAAAGGATGTCAAGAAGGCTCTGACCTATTACAATAGAAGCAACAAGCCGGACGCCCTTTACAGGGCAGCGTTATTGATGGACGAAAACGGAATGGGGACATTCGGCGGAGAGTCAAAGTCAGGCTTTCTGTGGAGGGCAGTCGAAAAATACGGTCTGAAAGATGCCAGAGCCTATTATCTTCTGTCGCAGTGGCTTCCGAGTACAGGTCCGTTGGCGACATCTGATTCTATCCGCTTCAACTATCTGCTGAAATCAGCGGAAATGGGCTATGTTCCTGCCTATAAGTTGTGCGGAGAATGGTATGAAAAGGGAAAGGGCACGGCAGTCAACCTGATAAAGGCAAGGGAATGGTACGCAAAAGCCAAGGCAAACGGCGAAACCGTCCCTGAACTGTAATTGCCGGCAACGCACTTCAGATTATCTGCTGAAGCATGGAAATGGCATACAAAGGGCAGAGATGCACGTGTCGAACAGCATCTCCGCCCTCTTTGTCTGTATAATCGAATTTCCCGAAATTTTCCAATGAACAACGGACGGCTTCGGCCAGTTTCTTTTCTCTCATGAATATCCAAAGGCTTTTCATCCCTCCTTGTGTCCCGGCTTTAACCTCTATTGGAAGAATGCATTGTCCTTTGTTGGTCAGATAGTCTATTTCTGCTTGGGAGTTTTTGGCGTCTCTTGACCACCAAAACAACTCATGCCTGATGTTCGGACTGCGATAGCGCAACATTTCAAGTCCTGCCAATTGCTCTGCAAGCGGACCTTTGTTTACAAGGTCGGCGGCATTGGCTGTCAGGATGAGGGTTGTGATTTCCGCTATGTCGCCCATTGCCATGTTGAGCAGGCGGAGCATCAGTCCGGTGTCGAGAAGCAGATACTTTTTGTATGAATTGTCAGCTTCGCCGCCTAACGGGAGTCCGTTTGCATCGGTTCGTGTCACAGGGATAAGGATGCCCGCCCTTGTCAGCATATCAAGGGCTTTTCGTGTGTCTTCAGCCTTATAGTTCGCTCCGACGCGGGAATAGACAAACTTTTTGGTCATCTGCTCTGCCGCACTGCGCATTGTGAGCCGGAGAAGCATGGGGTCAACTTTTTTCCTGTATTTAGGGAAATCGTCTTCATAGCCTGCCACAATGTCGTCCTGGATTTCCTGGCATTGCAGAAAGTCGTGAGTTTCAATCCATTTGCCCACTACTTCCGGCATTCCTCCGACAAGCATGTATATCCGTAGCATTTCCACCAGTCTTCCGTGGAGAATTTCCGGCAAAGGCTTGTCTGCCGAAGCCTGGTTGCGTGCGCCCATGAGCAGACTTTCCCCGTTTGCCTCAAGAAATTCGTCGAACGTCATGGGGTGCATGAACATGGAATGGATGCGTCCGACCCCGTATGTCGGTAATTCCTCCAGAGCAAATTCAAGAAGCGAACCAGCAGCGATGACATGGAGTCCTGGCATGTCCTCCTTGAAGAAGCGCAGGGACATGATAGCCTCCGGGCATGATTGGATTTCATCGAGAAAGACAAGCGTGTTTCCGGCTTCAATCCGTTTTCCGCATATCGCGGACATTTGCGGGATAATGCGCCTGACATCGAGATTGTCCTGAAAAAGCGTCTTGTATTCTGGCTGTTTCTCGAAATTTATCTCCACGTAATTTTCAAAACTTTCCCCAAGATGACGCACTGCAGTTGACTTCCCGGTCTGGCGTGCCCCTCGCAATAATACAGGCTTGTGCTCCATCCGTGATGCCCATTCTGCCAAATAATTGTCTATGATGCGTTTGCAGTACATTTTGCTTCCTCGGTTTGTTTGGCAAATTTAAGAAAAATATATTTTCCAAAGAAATAATTTGTCAAAATCAGACAAAATCCAAGGAAATAAATTGGGGATTTCGGATAAAATCCAAATAAATAATTATTGTTTCGGACGCATCTGCGGGAAGAAGAGCACGTCCTGGATGGTAGGGGAGTTCGTCATGAACATTGTCAGACGATCGATACCCATACCCATTCCTGATGTAGGAGGCATTCCGTATTCGAGGGCACGCATGAAGTCCATGTCGATGTACATGGCCTCGTCGTCCCCGTGTTCGCGCTGCTTCAGCTGGTCCTGGAACCGTTCGAACTGGTCTATAGGATCATTCAGCTCGCTGTATGCGTTGGCAAGCTCCTTTCCGCAAACGAAAAGTTCGAACCTTTCCGTAAGGTCCGGATTGTTGCGGTGCCTTTTCGTCAGAGGTGACATGGAGACCGGATAATCCGTGATGAACACCGGCTGTACGAGATTCTTTTCGCAATATTCCCCGAAAATGGCATCTATCAGCTTGCCTTCGCCCATTTCCTTGGTGACAGGGACATTGAGTTTTTCGCATGTCGCCCTCAATGCGGCTTCATCCATGCCTGCCACGTCCACTCCTGCATATTCCTTTATGGCTTCAAGAATCGGAAGCCTGCGGTATGGCGGCTTGAAGTCCACTTCCTTGTCTCCTATCCTGACCACTGTCGTCCCGTGGAGATTCATCGCTATCTTTTCAAGCATCTTCTCGGTAAACTCCATCATCCAGATGTAGTCCTTGTAGGCTACGTAGATTTCCATGCAGGTAAATTCCGGATTGTGGGTCTTGTCCATGCCTTCGTTACGGAAATCCTTGGCGAATTCGTAGACACCGGAATATCCCCCGACAATCAGCCGTTTCAGATACAGTTCGTTGGCAATCCTGAGGTAAAGGTCGATGTCCAACGCATTGTGGTGGGTAATGAACGGCCTTGCCGTGGCGCCCCCTGGAATAGGCTGGAGGATAGGTGTTTCGACTTCAAGGCATCCTGCAGCATTGAAATATTCCCTCATCGTGGATATGATCCGGCTCCTTTTGACGAAAACATCCCTTACCGCCGGGTTGACGATAAGGTCCACGTACCTTTGTCTGTATTTGAGTTCCGGATCGGAAAACGCATCATAGACCTCTCCGTCCTTCTCTTTCACTATCGGCAATACTCTCAATGACTTGCTGAGGAGCGTGAGTTCCTTGGCATGTACCGAAAGCTGGCCGGTCTGTGTGATGAAGGCAAAGCCCTTGATGCCGATGATGTCGCCGATGTCAAGCAGTTTCTTGAAAACGGTGTTGTACATGGTCTTGTCTTCTCCGGGACATATTTCGTCCCTTTTTATGTACACCTGTATTCTGCCTGTTTCGTCCTGCAGTTCTATGAATGACGCTGCACCCATTATGCGCCTCGACATGATTCTTCCGGCGATGGCCACGTCGTTGAAATTGCCTTTTCCGGCATCGTAGCCTTCCTTTATCTGCCCTGCGGTGGCATTGACCGGATAAAGTGCGGCCGGATACGGATCGATTCCGAGTTCACGCAATTTCCCAAGGGATTCCCTTCTGTTTCTTTCCTGCTCGTTGAGGTCTGTAACGTTCATATTGTACCTGTTTTATCTTTTTTCTTCAAATCACAATCGCACAAAATTACTATAAAATATTATATTATTGAAATAAATCGGTTATCTTTGTATGTTATGGTTAAGGCAAAGGAAAGAAAATGGATAATGAAGCCCCGGGCGGACGCAGGGCTTGTCAGCAGGCTTTCGTCGGAGCTTGGCATAGACCCCGTGCTTGCAGAACTTTTGGCGCACAGGGGCATTTCTTCCTTTGCGGAAGCCCGTTCCTTTTTCCGGCCCGACTTTTCGAACCTGCACGATCCCTTCCTGATGAAGGACATGGACAAGGCGGTAGAGCGCGTTGTGCGGGCCGTTGACGGTGGTGAGAAGATACTCGTGTACGGGGACTACGACGTGGACGGGACTACGGCAGTCTCGTTGGTCTACTCCTTTCTGAGAAAAAACGGTGCGAATGTGGATTTCTATATCCCGGACAGGTATGACGAAGGTTACGGAGTGTCGTTCAAGGGGATAGATTGGGCGGCTGAAAACGGCTTCGTGCTTGTCATCACACTGGACTGCGGCATCAAGGCCAACGACAAGGTGGCTTACGCCGCTTCGAAAGGTATCGACATGATTATCTGCGACCATCATCTTCCGGAAAACGAATTGCCGGCAGCCGTTGCCGTACTCGATCCGAAGAGGGCCGACTGCAATTATCCTTTCGACGACCTTTCCGGCTGCGGCGTAGGTTTCAAATTGGTCCAGGCCTATTCTTCCGTCCGAGGTATCCCGTTTGAAAAGTTGGTCCCACTTCTCGACCTGCTCGTGGTCAGCATTGCGTCGGACCTCGTGTCCGTGATGGGGGAGAACAGGATTCTCTCGTATTTCGGGCTTAAACAGCTGAATGAAAATCCGCGGACGGGACTGCTTGCCATCATCAAGCTGTCGGGACTTGATCCGTCGCATATTACCATAGACGACATAGTATTCAAGATAGGTCCGAGAATCAACGCTGCCGGAAGGATGGAGTCCGGAAGGGTGGCCGTGGAAATGCTGACCGCCGAGGATGAGGAGACCGCCGTAAGGATCGGCTGCGAAATCAACGAATACAACAACGAACGCAAGAGTATAGACAGGGAAATTACCAAGGAAGCCCTTGAAATGGTGCAGTCCGGTTCGTGCCTGTCTGCAGGGAACGCTACCATAGTCTACAATCCGGAGTGGCACAAGGGCGTTGTCGGTATCGTGGCTTCCCGCCTTGTGGAGGCCTTCTACAAGCCGACTGTCGTTTTTACGAAATCACAGGCGAACGGACTTGTAACAGGTTCCGCAAGAAGCGTCCAGGGATTCGACCTGTACGATGCCATCGAGAGCTGTGCGGACCTGTTGGAGAATTTCGGCGGCCATCTTTATGCAGCCGGACTTACCCTCAAGGAAGAAAACCTGCCGGAATTCTGCCGGAGAATCGAAAAATTCATCGGGGACAGGATTACCGCAGAGATGCTGACACCGGTAATCTACGTGGATACGGAGTTGAATTTCGAACAGATTACCCCGAAATTTTTCAGAATACTGAAACAGTTCCAGCCTTTCGGCCCGGGGAATACCGCTCCCGTGTTCGTCACTGAAAATGTCTATGACAACGGGAACGGAAGGAAGGTCGGTGCCGATGCCGGACATCTGAAATTGGAACTGATTCAGGAATCCCAGCCTTACAGACACATCTCGGCGATAGCCTTCAACAAATCGGCCCATTTCGAGCATATCAGGAACGGCAATCCGATAGACATCTGCTATTCGATTGTCGAGAACTATTACAGGGGGATAGCGAATATCCAGCTGCGTATCAGGGATATCAGGGAGAAAGAGGACTTTATCTGACGGAATTTTTCCTGACGATGCCGATGATTTCATCAGCGGTGTCCCCGAATCCGCTTCCGTCCGTTTCGAGGATCTTATGGGCTGTGCTTTCATAGACAGGTTCCCTTTCACGCATCAGTCTTTCTATTCTTTCCACCACCGTGGTATTCCCGTCGCATTTCAGCATCGGCCGTCCCGCCGTATCATTTTCGAGATTCCTGACGAGCTTGCTTACAGGGGTTTTCAGATATATGCAGAATGTGCGGTCGTGAATCAGGGCTGCGCAGGCTGGTGATGTGAGGGTCCCGCCTCCAAGGGAAAGGATGACGGGCTCCTCCGTATCGGAGAAAATGATTTCCCTCAGGTTCTTTTCTTCCAATTTCCTGAACGCCTGTTCTCCGCCTTCGGCGAAAATTTCATTGATGCTTTTCTTTTCGGACGATTCAATGCGTGAGTCGAGATCGATGAACAACCAGTCTGTCCGGCCGGCGATAATCCGGCCGATGCTGCTCTTTCCGCAGCCCATGAATCCTGCCAATGCGATTATCATCAGAAAAGGGTCGGCTGGTTGTCTTCGCTGCCGGCATCAGGAATGGTTTCCGGCTCTTCCGGAACGGCATCCGGGACAGTTTCCGTAAATTCATCCGCCTTCTTTTCCTCCTCCTCTTCAACGTGCAGTGGTTCCACGAACTTTATGGAGGCAATGTCGTACTGGCTCGCCTTCTTGCCCTTGGCGGCAATTCCCTTCTTGGCAATGAATTCTTCGGCATTGACCGTTTCCGGTTCGCGATGGGCGTATTTTCCTCCGAATGTTACCTCGAAGCGAGGATACCTGTCTTCGCTCAGGCATGCGAGGTACGAGCCTTTTGCGGAAGATATGAACGAAACCGGGGTATTGTCGCTGAGTTCGAATGAAAAACGTTTGACATAGAACCATTTCTGTGCTCCGTCATAATATATTGCCGTAAATATTTTCGACGGATCGAACTTTTCAAGGAAAAGGATTTCACCCTGATACCTGTTGCTCAGGTCAAAGGATGTCGTGTAATATGTCCCGTCCTTGAAGACGGCGAGGATATGGTCTCCGGTATTGAACTGGCCGAGATAGCGTCCTCTCGAATCTTCATTCAGCCTGTTGATGTCTTCGTCGAACCATAAATCCTTGCCTCCGATGGTGGATATACCCTTGGATTTCAAGACAATCCGCTGTATCGGATTTTTCGATACGAGATTGCCCCGGGCGGTCTTTCCCTTGATTGCCAGTTTGGAAAAATCGTACTCGTCAGTGGACTTCTTCAGTTTCGGTCTCGGCCTGAAATATATTCTGACGGTTTCGGCCTCGCCGTTGCCGTTGGCGCTGAACCAGAGAATCGAGGAGTCCGGAGTCCCTTGAGTAATGTCGTATTCTTTGTCCCTTGTGATTCCGGTCACTGCAAAACGTTTCGCATACGATACCGGCGATTTGCCGTCCCTGTAGATGACATTGTATATCGTCCTGAGATCGTTCCTGTCGAAAATGCCGACATACAGGATGTCTTTTCCGAAAAACGCCTTGTCGGAAACCTTGGTGACGGAATATTTGCCGTTCTTCTTGATGACGATGATTTCAGAAAGGTCGGAGCAGTCGCATACGTATTCGGCGTTGTCCTCCTTTTTCAGGGCGGTCCCCACGAAGCCCTCGGCCTTGTTGACATAGAGCTTGGCGTTGTTGTTGACCACTTTCGTCACCGTAATGGTCTCGAAATTTGTGATTTCCGTGAGCCGAGGCCAGTTTTTCCCGTATTTTTTCTTCAGGTTGCGGAAATAGCTTATTGTAAATTCCGTAAGATGTTCGAGATGGTTCTTGACTTCGTCGATTTCCGCCTCTATCCCTTTCATCCGCTCCTCAAGGGCCTTGATATCGAATTTTGAAATCTTGCGGACAGGTTTTTCCACGAGTTTGAGAATGTCGTCCATCGTGATTTCCCTGAAGAAAAGATGTCCGTACCTGCGCATTTCGGCGAGGGTTTCCTCCAACTGCTCCTCCCAGCTTGCCGAATCCTTCTTTTCGAGAATCCTGTAAAGCTCGTTTTCAAAATAGACCCTTTCCAATGAACCGTAGTGCCAGTCTTCGTTCAATTCGTCGAGGCGGATCTGCAGTTCCATGCCGAGAAGCCGTTTCGTATGCTCCGTATTGTATCTCAGGACTTCCTTGACATCCATGAACTGCGGCTTGTCGTCCACTATGACGCATGTATTCGGCGAAATGGAGATTTCACAGTCCGTAAACGCGTACAGGGCATCTATGGTCTTGTCCGGGGACACGTCGTTCGGAAGATGTATCACTATGTTGGCCTTGGTCGTGGTCAGGTCATCTATTTTCCTTATCTTGATTTTCCCGTTGCCCTTGGCCTTGAGTATGGAGTCTATGATGTTGTGGGTGCTTTTCCCGTAAGGGATTTCCGTGATGGCAATCGTGTTCTTGTCGATTTTCTCGATTTTGGCACGGACTTTCACCACTCCGCCCCTGCGGCCCCAGTTGTATTTGGAGCAGTCTGCATATCCTCCTGTCGGGAAGTCGGGATAAAGTTCGAAATCCCTGCCCTCGAGAACTGCGATGGAAGCGTCGATGAGTTCGTTGAAATTGTGGGGGAGTATTTTGGAGGCAAGGCCTACGGCAATACCTTCCGCTCCCTGCACGAGCAGGAGCGGGAATTTGACCGGAAGGTCAATCGGTTCCTGATTTTTCCCGTCGTAGGAATTCATCCATTCGGTGGTCTTCGGATTGAAAAGGACTTCCTTGGCGAATTTCGTCAACCGTCCTTCAATGTACCTTCCTGCCGCATTGGAATCTCCGGTGATTATGTTGCCCCAGTTGCCCTGACAGTCCACGAGCAGGCCTTTCTGCCCGAGTTTCACAAGGGCGTCAAGTATGGATGCGTCTCCATGAGGGTGCAGTTTCATGGTCTCGCCGACGATGGTGGCGACTTTCGTCAATGTCCCGTCGTCGATTTTGAACATCGTGTAAAGAACACGCCTCTGCACCGGTTTGAGTCCGTCAGTAATATGGGGGACCGCCCTTTGGAGTATGACGTAGGAAGAGTAGTCGAGAAACCAGTCCTTGAACATCCCCGACAGCTTGTACCGTCTGCTGTTTTCGTTCAGCAGTTTGTCGTACTTGCCCGATGATTCGCCGTCCCCGACGATTTCCTGGCCGAAATCGTCTTCGTTGATTTCCTCTGGGGTGATATCCATCTCTTCCTTGTCCATATCCAGTCTTTATACGGTTAAAATTCGTATCCGAACCTTTTCAGTTCCTTTTTGTTTTCCCTCCAGTCAGGGTCTACCTTGACAAAGAGGTTGAGGTAAATCTTCTTCTGGAAGAAGTCCTCCATGTCGATGCGGGCTTCCGTCCCGACCTTTTTCAGTGATTTTCCGCCCTTGCCTATCAGGATACCTTTCTGGCTGTCCCGCATTACATATATCACTGCACTGATTTCGTACCTTTCGTGCCCTTCCTTGAATTCCTCCACCGAAACTTCGCAGCAATATGGGATTTCCTGGCTGTAGTTGAGGAAGATTTTCTCACGGATGATTTCCGAGGCGAAAAATCTCAGGTTCCTGTCCGTAAACACGTCCTTGTCGTACCATGCGGGCGCTTCTGGAAGGCTTTCCACGATGGCGTCGAAGATATTGTCGAGATTGAACCTTTCGAGCGCCGATGTGGGAAATATCTTCGCTTGGGGCAATTGTTCCTTCCAGTACTGCATCAGTTCCATCACCTTATCCTGAGTGCTGATGTCAATCTTGTTGACAACGAGGATGACAGGACATGCGACCTTCTGCAGTTTTTCAATGTATTCGGCATTCTTGTCGCCTTTCTCGACAGTGTCGGTGACATAAAGAATGACATCGGCGTCCCCTATGGCCGCATCCACGAAGTCCATCATGTTTTTCTGAAGCCTGTAGTTGGGTTTCAGAATGCCGGGGGTGTCGGAATAGACTATCTGGTAGTCCTCTCCGTTGACGATTCCCATGATTCTGTGCCTCGTGGTCTGCGCCTTGGAAGTGACGATGGAGAGTTTTTCTCCTACGAGTGCATTCATCAAAGTGGATTTGCCGACATTCGGATTCCCGATAATGTTGACAAATCCCGAACGATGTTTCTTTTTTTCAGACATGGCGGGTCCCCGTTAGTTGTAGGCACCCATTTTAAGGATGTTGATTTCCCCTTCCGTAAGGAATCTCCAATGCCCTCTTTTCAGGTTCTTTTTCGTCAGTCCGGCGAAATAGACCCTGTCAAGAGCCTTCACTTCGTATCCCAGGGATTCGAATATCCTTCTTACGATCCTGTTCTTTCCGGAATGGATTTCTATACCTATCTTCCTGTGGTCGTTCTCGTCCACGTATTCCAATTCGTCAGCGGCGATTTCCCCGTCGGACAACGCTACGCCTGCGAGTATCCTGTCATAGTCTTCGGCCTTGAGCTTGCTTCCGAGGGTTACCTGATAGATTTTTTTCTTGTTGTAGGAAGGATGGGTCAGCTTTTCCGCCATTTCCCCGTCATTCGTGAACATAAGTACTCCCGTAGTGTTCTTGTCGAGTCTTCCTACAGGGAAAACCCTTGCCTTGCAACCCTTGATGAGGTCCATAACGGTCTTTTCAGCATGAGGGTCGCTGGCCGTGGTGACGAAACCTTTCGGTTTGTTCATTACTATGTACACTTTTTCTTCACCCTTGAGCCGTTCTCCGTTGAACCTTACATCGTCGGTATTGATGTTCACCTTGGTGCCGAGTTCCGTCACCACCTTTCCGTTGACTGTAACCACTCCGGCCTGAATGTAATTGTCGGCTTCCCTGCGGGAACAGATTCCCGAGTTGGATATGAAGCGGTTGAGTCTTATTTCTTCCTTTACAGGGATGGAAATCAAGTCGTTGTCCGAGTATGTGAAGGAATCCATCTGCTGTTTTCTGCGTATCATCCTGTTGATACCGCTTTCAGTCTGTGCCGGCTTCGGAGCCTGCTGCCTTTTCCTGTTGGCCTGTTTTACAGCGTTAGGCTGTCCCTTCCTTACGAATCCTGCGTTCCTCTGCTGAGGCCTTCTGTCTCCGGTCTCGGAAGACCTGCGTTCACCGTAAGCCTGCGGGCGTCTTTCTCCATAGCCCTGCCTGCGGTTGTCGTTGCGGTGTCCGAATGATGTCCGTCTCTCTCCGTATGAGTTGTGCTCCCCATACGTGTTGTAGGAATTGCCATCTTCAAAGATGTTCACTTTCTCGCTGTACACCTTTTCTCTTCTGTCTGAAGATTCATAGTGTCCTGCAGTGTTCCTTCTGGCCATGATTCTCGGCCTTTTGCCGTACTCTCTACGGTTTTCTCCGTTGCGGTTCTTGCCGCCGTTGTTGTTGTAATCCATTTTTCGTGCCTCCCGGCAATTAACAGTTAATAAATGTGTTGTCGGTCATGTGTGCAGACCGTATTCAATCAGTTTTTCAATTTAAAGACGTATGTAATGGTACCTGACTGCTGTACCGGAGCATTTACGTCTCTGTTGAAGTATGTTTCCATGGCGGCCTTGCGTGCCGCTGCCCACAGTGTCGGGTCCGATGCAGTGGTGCCGGCTCCACCGGGAGTGGCCCCGATAACCTTGCCGTTCCTGTCCACGATTATGTCCACCACCACGATTCCGTCTTCCTGTACCGGGTATGACGGTTTCGGTATCGTTCCGACAGTGTTTCTGCCTCTGACGTTGGCCTTTGGCGTACCGTCGGTGTTGCCTGTCATCGTGTTCCCGAGTGCATGTCCCGCTTTCAGCTTGTCGCTTGGTTCGGCAGCCGATTGCGGCGCAAGGGTATCCTTGTTGGCCTTGTTGTTGGGGTTCCTGAACAAGGCGCGGGTGTTTATTTCCTTTTCCTTCGGAGGATCGGGGATTTCCACGTCTCCGAAATCGTCCACCACTGATTCCCGGGCTTCATTCTGCTGCGTGCCTTCGAGTCCGGCTTCGGACTGCTGTACCAATTCGATGTCTGGACTTGCTGTCTCGGCGGTCGGCTGTGTGCCGTCCCTGCGCTGGACAGGTTTGACTGCCTCGTCATCCACGAACTCGATGAGCAGGTTTTCCGGTTCCGGAGTCGGAGGATACAGATATTTCAGTCCCGTCGTGACTCCTACCGCAAGCAAGGAAGCGTGCGCAACGAAGGCAAGAATGATGCCAATCATTCCGGCCTTGCGCTCCTGTCTGCGCCTTTCTTCTTTGTACGGTTCGAGCATCTGCATGGCTTTTATTCCGGCGACGTCGCCATTATTACCTTGTAATGGTTCCTTTTGGCTATGTTCATTACCTGTACGACTTCCCTGATAGGGACGGTTTCGTCAGCGTAGATTGAAAATGTCGGGTCAGGCTCGGATGCCAAAAGGGCATTGAGGCTGCCTTCGATCTGGTCGAATCTTACCGGCGTCTGATCGCCGTTGATATGATAGGAGAACGTATCCGTATCGGTGTAGTGTTTGATGGATACGCTTACGGTCGCCTTGGCTGCGACCTGTCCGGTACTTTTCGGCAACATCAGCTTCAGGGCGTTCGGATTCACCAAAGTCGACGTGACCAAAAAGAAAATCAGGAGCAGGAACACAATGTCAGTCATGGAAGACATCGAAAACCCTGCTTCAACCTTTGTCGTCCGCTTGAAAGCCATTTCCTTAATCGTTTTGCTTTTCTTCCTCCCTGCCTTCGGTCCCGTTCAGGATATCCATGAAGTCGATGGTGGTGCTTTCCATCATGAATACGAGATCGGAAATCTTGGATGTGAGGAAGTTGTATCCGAAATATGCGAGAATGCCGACGATAAGACCTCCCACGGTCGTTACCATGGCCGTATATATACCTCCTGACAGCAATGTGATGTCGATGTTGCTGCCTGCCTGGGCCATATTGAAGAACGCCTGTATCATACCCATTACGGTGCCGAGGAATCCGATCATCGGAGCGCCTCCTGCTACGGTTGCAAGCATCGGCAGGCCCTTTTCAAGTCTTGCGACTTCCACGTTTCCCGTATTTTCCACTGCTATGGATATGTCCTGAAGCGGTCGGCCTATCCTTTCTATGCCTTTCTCGACGAGCCTTGCGATAGGTGAGTCGTATTTACGGCAAAGGGTCACGGCAGATTTGGTCTTGCCGTCGTGGATAAGGTCGCGGATGTCGTTCATGAAATTCTTGTCGACTGTCGATGCCTTGCGGATCATCCACCATTTCTTACCGAAAATATAAATGGCCACAATGGACAGGGCAAGCAATACCAACATAAGCCAGCCGCCCTTGACTGCCATTTCGAACAATGAAAAACTCATGACCTCCTGCTGCGGAACGGCCTCTACTGCGCCTCCAAGACTCTCGGCGACTTGTAACAGATTGAACATCATAATCTTTATTATTAAATAGCCTGCAAGGCAAAATACCTGATATGCAAAGCAAAATACCCAGCCTGCAAAAATAGATAAAAAATTCGAAGCCGCTGACTAAAATCAGAACTTTTTTCAATAGCCTACTCCCGCGAGAAACAGTGCGTTGCCCGGGACGGACTGCCCCGCATCGCCCCTTGTCCCTTTCAATATGAGGTCCTCCACCGATTCGGGGGAACGCTTGCCACGGCCGACATCAATAAGCGTACCGACTACGGCCCTCACCATGTTTCTCAGGAAGCGGTCGGCACGGATGGTGAATACAAGGTAGTCACCGGAGTCCGCCGCAAATCCGCAAGTAGAGACATGTACCGGGGTGTAGGTCTCCCAAAGAGCCTTGCTGACGGTACATACCGAAGTTAGATTGTTCCCGCCTGTCTTTTCGAAGCAGCTGAAGTCGTAAGTCCCGATCAGGCATGAGGCCGCCATGTTCATTTTGCCGACATCGAGTCCGTAGCGGCACCAATAGGAAAACTTCTCGGCAAAAGGGTCCTTTTTTCTGTGGACGAAATATTTGTATTCCCTGTATTTCGCTGTGAATCTTGCATGAAAGTCATCCCCGGTTCCGATAATCCTGTGGACGACGATGTTTCGCGGTAAAATGGCATTTATTTTGTAGACAAGTCTCTCCGCATCGGAAAGAACAGGTCTTGTGCAGTCGAAGTGAGCCACGTAATTGATAGCGTTTACTTCGGCGTCGGTGCGTCCTGCACCCGTCACCTTGACATTTTCTCCCAATGCTTTCCCGAGGGCATCCTGAAGCAACCCCTGAACCGACGGACCGTTGTTCTGGACTTGCCAGCCGGAAAGTCCGCTGCCGTCGTATGACAGAATTATGGCGTACCGTTTCATTCGGCGAAGGAATTTTGTAAATTTGTGTCGGCGATGCTCCTTGCCTCGCCATTCAAAATAAGTACAAATATAATTAGTTCTTATGGATAATGTCAATATCAAAGAATTGAATGACCGCATTCAGCAGGAAAGTGCCTTTGTGGACATCCTGACCATGGAGATGAACAAGGTGATAGTCGGGCAGAAGCATTTGGTGGAAAATCTGCTCATCGGCCTTTTGGCCAACGGACATATTCTGCTCGAAGGAATGCCGGGCCTTGCAAAAACATTGGCCATCAATACTCTTGCTTCGGCGATTGATGCAAAATTCAGCAGAATCCAGTTTACTCCGGACCTGCTTCCGGCCGATGTCACGGGTACGCTGATATATTCCCAGAAAAGCGAACAGTTCCAGATAAGGAAAGGTCCGATTTTCGCCAATTTCGTACTTGCCGATGAAATCAACCGTTCTCCGGCCAAGGTCCAGTCGGCCCTGCTTGAGGCCATGCAGGAAAGACAGGTGACTATAGGCGACGAGACATTCCGCCTTCCCGAGCCGTTCCTTGTGATGGCTACGCAGAACCCGATAGAGCAGGAGGGTACCTATCCGCTCCCGGAAGCACAGGTGGACCGTTTCATGCTGAAGGTTGTGGTCACTTACCCGAAAAAGGAAGAGGAGAAGCTCATCGTGAGGATGAACAATTCGGGTGAATTTCCGAAAGCGTCCCCGGTCATGAAGCCGGAAGACATAGTCAGGGCGCGTCAGGTCGTCAGAGACGTGTATATGGACGAAAAAATCGAACGCTACATAGTGGATATCGTATATGCCACGAGGACTCCGGACGATTACGGACTCGGGAAACTTTCGGGCCTGATTTCGTACGGCGCCTCCCCGCGTGCCAGCATTTCGCTTTCGATGGCTTCCAAGGCATACGCTTTCATCAAAAGGAGAGGATATGTGATTCCGGAGGATGTCAGGGCCGTCTGCAATGAAGTGCTCAGGCACAGAATAGGTCTTACATACGAGGCCGAGGCGGAAAACGTGTCTACGGAAAACATCATTTCCGAGATTATAAATGCGGTGGAAGTTCCATAACGGAGACATTGCCATGGAAAGCAGGAATCCGGAAGACCTCCTGAAAAAAGTCAGGAAAATCGAAATCAGAACCAAGGCTCTGTCCCACCAGATTTTCGCCGGTGAATACCATTCGGCCTTCAAGGGGCGCGGTATGACTTTCAGCGAAGTCAGGGAATATCAGTACGGAGACGATGTCCGCAACATGGACTGGAACGTCACGGCGAGGCTGCGCAGTCCGTACGTCAAGATATTCGAGGAGGAAAGGGAGATGACCGTGGTCCTGCTCATCGATATAAGCCGTTCCGGTCTTTTCGGTACCAAGGGGCAGAACAAGAGGGATATGATAGCCGAAATCGCTGCCGTATTGTCGTTCTCCGCCCTTATCAACAACGACAAGGTCGGCGCAATGTTCTTCAGCGACAGGGTGGAGAAATTCATTCCCCCGCAAAAGGGAAGAAGCCATCTCCTTCATATAATAAGGGAAATTCTCGAATTCCGCCCGGAGCACAACGGTACGGATATCGGAGAAGCATTGAGGTATCTTACGAATGCGCTCAAGAAACGCTGTACGGCATTTCTGCTCTCCGACCTGATCGATGTGGATGCCGACGGCAGGCCAAGGTACGAGGATGCGTTGAAGGTTGCCGTAAACAGGCACGACCTGTCGGTAATCGCCGTCCATGACCCGAGGGAAAGGACCTTGCCGGACGTAGGACTTGTGCATGTCAAGGATTCCGAAACGATGAAGGGCGCATGGGTGAACACTTCGGACGGAAAGGTCAGGACAGAATATGAAAAATGGTTCGCCGGGATGACTGACAGTGCGTCGAAGCTTTTCCTGAAATACAAGGTGGACAGCGTGGATATTTCCACGGACAGTGATTACGTGAAGGGCCTTATGGCCTTTTTCCAAAGAAGATGATATATGCGGATATTCTTGAATAAGGTTTTTCTTGCGGCAGGTATTCTGTTTTCATTGCCGGTCATGGCTTTTGCTGCCGATGCCGGTGAAGCGACAGCCGGTGAAAGCATTGCCGGTGACGGAAACGGAAAGGAGGCTTTCCTTGTGCCGTTGCAGGAGCGGGATTCGGTGCTGATAGCCGATCAGTTGGAATACGGGTTCGAACTCAAAGGCATGAAGGCCGGCACCGACCTGATGCTGCCGGACTATTCCGAAGGGTTCTGTGAAGGTGTCGAAGTCGTGTCTCCGTGGAGGCTCGATACTGTCAGGGTAGTCAAGGGCAAAAAGAAAAGTCCGGAAGTCATGGATGTGCGCGGAAGCGTGACGATAACCTCATTCGACGAGGGTGAATATGAACTGCCGCCGGTATATGTCGTGAGGATAAGTCCCGAAGGCATCGTGGATACCTTGGAGTTCGCTTCCAAGAAACTGTCCGTGAAGACGATGCCGGTGGATACGGCGACATTCGAGATGCACGACATAAAGGGCCAGATCAGATATCCGATAGAGTTCAGGGAGGTCCTTCCGTATATCGGAGGCGTTCTGCTGCTCGCTGCGGTAATCCTCGCTGCAGTATATTTCACGAGGAGATATTTCGGGCAGAAGAAGGGGAGTGCAGCCGGTAAGGAGCCGGCCCATATTACCGCCCTGCGGAAGTTGGACGGCTTCAGGGGAGAAAAATACTGGGCTCCGGAAAAACAGAAGGCATTTTATTCGGGAGTTACCGATGCGCTGAGGGAATATCTGTCGGCAAGGTATGGAGTTGCGGCCATGGAGAAGACCACCAAGGAGATATTCGACGAGCTGAAGGACAAGGATGTGCCCGAGGAACTCTACGGCGAGCTGAAGGAGCTCTTCGAAAGGTCTGATTATGTGAAGTTCGCGAAATACGTAGCCGGGAATGACGAGAATGCCAAAGTCGTACCGACAGCAGTGAGATTCGTGACCATGACATATCAGGAGATATTGGATTCCGAGACTAAGGAAAACAGGGAGGGCTGATTATGTTTTTTGAATATCCGAAACTGCTTTGGCTCGAAATAATCCCTTTCCTTCTCATACTTCATTATCTGTATATTGAACTGAAGGAAAGGCGGCCGCATCTGAGGGTGTCCACGATGATACCGTGGATGAGGACGGGACATTCCGTCATGGCTGCGGTAAGGCATGTGCCGTTTATATTGAGGACGGTAGCCATTGTGTTGATAATCATAGCTATTGCAAGGCCGAGGACATCGGGGCAGGTGGAACGGGTTGATTCCGAAGGTATAGACATAATGCTTGCCATGGACGTGTCCACGAGTATGCTTGCCCGAGATTTCAATCCGGACAGGCTCAGTGCAGCCAAGGATATCGCCATAGAGTTCATCGCCCAGAGACCGTATGACAGGATAGGCATAGTGGTTTTCGCCGGAGAAAGTTTCACCCAGTGTCCGATGACCACCGACAGGGCGACCCTCATCAATCTGATGAAAGAGGTACAGACTGACCTTATCGAGGACGGTACGGCCATCGGCAACGGATTGGCCACGGCCGTGGCAAGGATGAAGGATTCCGATGCCAAAAGCCGTGTCGTGATATTGCTTACGGACGGTGTGAACAACAGGGGGGAGATCACTCCTCAGATGGCGGCCGAAATAGCCAAGACTTACGGAGTCAGGGTCTATACGATAGGTGTCGGGGCCATGGGTATGGCTCCGTATCCGGTGATGACCCCGTGGGGCGTGGATATCCAGAATGTCCCGGTGGAAATCGACGAGGACCTGCTGACAGAAATAGCCAATACGACGGGAGGCCGGTATTTCAGGGCTACGGACAATACCAAGCTGATGGAAATCTACTCTGAAATCAATCAGATGGAAAAGGTCCGCACCACCGTGGACAGTTTCCCTGTCTATTCGGAGCTCTTCGGCCGGTATGCGCTTGCAGCGTTGATAGCCCTGCTGTTGGAATTCATTGTCAGAGTATTTGTTTTGAGGCGATTGCCGTAATTCGGAAATTTATGATATATTTTGCACAGGCATATTATCTTCTTCTGCTTTTTCTGATACCGCTGTTCTTTGCGGCATACGCCCTGATGCGCTATTTCAGGAAAAGGAGGTTGAAACGTTTCGGCGATGCGGACCTTGTGAAGGAACTGATGCCGTCGGCATCCGGGGCTAAAGGATGGATCAGGGTGTCATTGTTCGCAGCGGCCTTTTTCTTTTTTACGATAGGGTTGTCGAGACCTCAGATAGGGGCCAAACTGAAGGAAAGGAGTACAAAGGGAGTCGAGATAATGATAGCCCTTGACGTTTCCAATTCCATGCTGGCCGAGGATTATTCCCCGAACCGATTGGAAAGGGCGAAACTGTCCATTTCGAGCCTTGTGGACAGGTTGCGTGACGACAGGATAGGTCTTGTGGTCTTTGCAGGGACTTCATTCGTGCAGCTGCCGGTGACTACCGACTATGCTTCCGCCAAGATGTTTCTGAACAGTATCGGCACGGAATCCGTACCGGTACAGGGAACGGCCATCGGGGATGCGATTACGACGTGTATAAGAAGTTTCAGCGCCCAAAGCGAGAAAAGCCGCGCCATCATCCTCATCACTGACGGGGAAAACCACGAGGATGACCCTGTTGCAGCCGCCAAACAGGCCGCCGAAATGGGAATAAGGGTGTTTACCATAGGAGTCGGCTCTCCCGAGGGCAAGCCAGTTCCGGTCAACGGGGAACTCATAAAGGACAAGGAGGGCAATATCGTGGTGTCCCGTCTCGACGAGAACATCCTGAAGGATGTGGCCCGGGCAGGGAACGGGGTATATGTCAGGGCAGGAAAAAGCGAATTCGGCCTGAATCCCATTGTGGACGACATAAAGAAAATGGACGAAGAGATGTTCAGTTCCGTCATATTCGAGGAATTCGACGAGCAGTACATGTACTTTTTCGCCATTGCCCTTGTGCTGTTCGTGATTGAAATGCTTGTGGGGGAACGCAAGTCTTTGTTCAGAATTTAAATCCATCATCATGATTTTTACGGTACACAGAATAGTCGCACTTTTGTTTCTGACGTCGGCAGCATCGTTGCTGTACGCCGAAGAGTCGGACAGGCGTGATGTGAGAAAGGGAAACAGGGAATTTGACGACGGGAATTTCAGGGAAGCCGTTGTGGACTATCAGAAGGCCCTGTTGAGGGATTCGACTTCGTTTGCGGCATCATACAATATGGCCAATGCCCTTTACCGGCTTGACAATGTGGCTGAAGGTAAAAAAATACTCGATACTCTCGCAGCTGTGGCTCCGGAATCGGAATACGCCGCCGATTATTATTACAATCTCGGGAATATGGCCCTTGCCGGGAAAAATTACAGGGAAGCGGTCGATGCCTATCGCAATTCGCTGTTGAGGAATCCGGGGGATACCGATGCGAAGGAGAATTACATCTACGCCAAGAAAAAGTTGGAGGACGAGCAGAACAGGCAGGACCAGGATCAGAATCAGGATAAAAACGACAACGGCGGCAACGGGCAGAACGATGACAAAAAGCAGCAGGACAAGGATCAGGACAATGACAAGCAGGATGATCAGAACAAGGGACAGCAGCCACAGCAGTCTCCTCAGGAGCAGCAGCAACAGCAGCAGCCGAAGATTTCCAAGCAGGCTGCCCAGCAGATGATCAACGCAATGCTTGCCAAGGAAAAGGAGACGCAGGACAAGGTAAAGAAGGAGAAGGCTGCGGCGATGCAGTCCAAACAGAAGGAAAAGAATTGGTAAAAAGGACCTGAGATGAAGAAATTGTTATTGATATTATCAGTATTGGTACAGACGGTGGCCGCTTATGCCCAGCTGGAAGTGGAAGCCCCGGAAGTCGTTTCCCTTGACGAGCAGTTCAAGGTTTCGTTCGTATTTCAGGGGGAAAATTCCCCGTCCGGCTTCGAATGGTCGCAAGGCTCTGATTTCCAGCTCGTATGGGGGCCTCAGCAGGGCCGCTCTACAAGTATCCAGATCATAAACGGGAAAAGGACAACGACTTCGCAGTTCTCTTATACTTACGTGCTGAAGCCGCTGAAAACGGGTACTTTTACCATTCCGGCAGCTACCATTACCGTCAAGGGCAAGAAGTACAGTTCCAAAGCCATCTCCGTGAATGTAGTCTCGGAAGGTGCGTCGTCGCAGTCACGACCGCAGTCCGGCGGAGGCGGGACTGCGGTATCTTCCGACATCTCGTCTTCCGACCTGTTCCTGAGGATGACGTTCGACAAGACGGATGTAGTGGTCGGGGAGCCGATAACGGCTACTCTCAAACTATACCAGAGAGTCAATCTTGCAGGATTCGAGGATGCCCGCTTCCCTTCCTTCAACGGTTTCTGGAGTCAGGAAGTCGAGACCCCTACCAATATAGAATTCAGACGGGAAAGCCTTGATGACAGGATATACAATGTGGCCCTGATCAGAAAATACGTCATTGTGCCGCAGCAGGCGGGAACTCTTGCCGTGGATCCGGCGGAATTGGTGTGTCTCATCAACGTGAAGACGGTGTCTTCCGGCAGCGTAAGCATTTTCGACGAATTTTTCGATGACTACAGGACCATCAGGAAAAGAATATCCACGCCGGCATATAAGATAAAGGTATCGCCTCTTCCGGCAGGAGCGCCTGCCTCATTCAAGGGAGGTGTCGGAAAACTTTCCATCAAGGCGGTAATGAGCAGGGACTCCCTCGTAACACATGAAGCGGCTTCCCTCGTCGTGACCCTGTCGGGAAAAGGAAATATTTCCCTTTTGGAAGCCCCGGATGTCGTTTTCCCTCCTGATTTCGAGGTCTATGACACCAAGGTGTCGGAAAAGACGGACAAGGCGAGCGGCGGGACATCAGGCAGCAAGACGTACGAGTTTCCGTTTATACCGAGAAGCCACGGTGATTTCGCCATAGCCCCGATCAAATACACCTACTACGATGTGGAGGCCAAAAGATATGTGACCTTGGAGACCGCTCCGATACCGTTTTCCGTAGCCAAGGGAGAAGAGACGGAGGCTTCTGCGGCCGGAGTCGTGCAGGGTGTAGGCAGGCAGGGTGTCAGGAATCTGAATCAGGACATACGTTTCATCAATGTCAAGTCTCCGGGTCTGGCTCCGAAAGGTTATTTCTTTACCGGTTCCTTTGCCTTTTATGCCATTGCCGGTGCAATTGTCCTGATTGCCGTCATAGCGTGGATATTGCTCAGGAGCCTTGCGGCCCGCAGGGCCGATATTGCCGGTACCAAGACAAGGAAAGCGGTCAAGATGGCTAAAAAACGTCTGAACAAGGCTGAGGAATATCTGAAACAGAATATGCAGTCTGCCTTCTATGAGGAACTTCACAAGGCAGTGGTCGGATATGTGGCGGACAAACTGAATATTGCTGCGGCCGATTTCTCCAAGGAGAAGATAGGACAGGCCTTTGAGGAGCGCGGGGTAAGTCAGGAACTTATCTCAAGGCTTTCCGACCTGCTGGATGCGTGTGAATTTGCACGTTATTCTCCGGATTCCGGCAGTGCCGCCATGGCGGAACATTACAGACAGGCAGAAGACATAATATCTTCCATAGATTCCAATATGAAAAACAGGAAAAAGAACGGTGCGGCACCTGCATTTTTGGTGACGGTGGTCCTGATGCTTGCGTCCATGCCGGTGAATGCGGCTGATGCGTATGTCGATTCATTGTGGAACAAGGCCAACAGTGACTATTCACAGGGACTTTGGCAGGATGCGATTTCGACATACCGCTCTGTGGAGGAATTGGGATTAGAATCCGCTCCTTTGTATTGCAATATCGGCAATGCGTATTTCAAGAACAAGGACTATACGATGGCAATCGTCTATTACGAGCGGGCCTTGAAACTCGACCCGTCGTATTCGGATGCGGAGTACAATCTGCAGATAGCGTCGGACTTCGTGCAGGACAGGATCGAACCTGTTCCGGAATTTATCCTGAAGACATGGACGAGGGGGCTCTGCTATTCAGTCGACTCCAATACGTGGGCAGTCATAGCATTGTGCCTTTTCGCCCTTACGGCAGCCGCTGTGCTGGTATTTTTGCTGGCGGCGTCTTCGAACTTGAAACGGACGGGATTCTTCTCGGCCATAGTATTCCTGTTGCTGACTGTATTCTCGGTTATCTTCTCTTTCTGGCAGAAGAACGACTACATGAAGGCCGATGCCGCAGTCATCATGGCTCCGGTAATATCGGTCAAGAGCTCGCCTTCGGATGAAGCATCCACGGACTTGTTCATCCTCCATGAAGGGACCAAGGTCAATATTCTCGACGAAGTGGGCGACTGGAGAAACATAGAACTCGCCGACGGCCGCCAGGGATGGATGCGTTCGGAAGACATGGAAGTGATTTAACAGGTGCCGATATGAGCGAACAGTCATACAAATATCTCATAAGCAGTGAACAGGACCTGTTGTGGGGAATGACGGTCAATACGGTGGGCACTCAGAGAATATCCCCGATGTACGATGCATACCCGCCCAATTCCGGCCATCCGGAAGATTTTTATTTCAATCCACAGAAAGGACGGGTGCTGGACAGCTATCAGCTGATATACCTTACGGAAGGTTCCGGACATTTCTACAGGAACCATGACGAGTCCATAGAACTGAAAAGCGGCGACATGTTCATGCTCAGGCCGCATGTGTGGCACAGCTATTTCCCCGACAAAAGGACGGGTTGGAAGGAATATTGGATAGGATTTTCGGGATTCAATATTGACAACAGGTTCAGGAACAATTTCTTCAATCCCGGACAGGTGGTCTACAGGGTGGGCCTGAGGGATGACGTGGTCGGGCTGTATGAAAAAGCCCTTGATGTGGCGAGAAAAGAGAAAGCCTCTTATCAGCAATATCTTGCAGGTATAGCGAATCTTCTGCTCGGAATAATGATGTACAGCGACAAGAACAGCATTTTCCAGGAAAAGGAGGCGTATTCCCGCATCAATAAGGCAAGACTTATAATGAGGGAAAGGCTTACTTCCGAGATTTCGCTCGAAGAGATTGCCTCCGAGGTCAACATGAGCTATTCGTGGTTCAGAAAACTTTTCAAGGAATACACCGGGCTGTCTCCGGCTGTGTACATTCAGGAGATGAAGATGGAGAGGGCCAAGACGATGCTTTCCACTTCGGAGTTGTCAATCAAGGAAATAGCCTATATCCTGAATTTCGAATCCGTTTCATATTTCTCGGCGACATTCAAGCACCGCACAGGCAAGACTCCGTCCGAGTACCGTAATGCGTTGATAAGATAATGTGGTATTTAATGCTTCCGGCGGGGAGACTTACAGCCGGAAAGGGATTTCCGAAGTGAATTTCATCTTTTTCCCGGTGACGGGATGTATGAAAACCAAGGTCAGGGCATGGAGGGCGAGCCTGCCGAAAGGATTGCTTTTCGCCCCGTATTTCCTGTCTCCTGCCAGCGGATGTCCCATGGAGGCCAGCTGGACCCTTATCTGGTTCTTCCTCCCTGTTTCCAATTCCAGTTCTACAAGCGACAGACCGTTCCTGCTATCCAAGACCCGGAAACGTGTGACCGCCTTTTTGCCGCCGTTGTCATACGGGCAGGCATGCACTTTCATGGATTTGGAATTTTCCGTAAGCCACGATATGACAGAACCTTCCTCCCTGTCGAAATATCCTTCTGCGACGCCTGCGTATTTTCTTTCCAGAACGCAGGCGTCCCAGTTGTCCTGCATCGCCCTTTTCGTCCGCTCGTCCTTGGCGAATACCATGAGTCCGGAAGTATCCCGGTCCAATCTGTGGACAATGAATATCCGGCCCTGCCCGGAGGATTTCATGTAATCCGCAAGCAGGGAATGGGCCGTCACTTCACCGGGACCTTTCCCCGTGGAGATGGAAGGAAGCCCGTTCCGTTTGTAAACGACTGCGAGCCATTCGTCTTCGTAAACCATTCTCAGCCGCCTGTCGGCAATTTTCGATTTCGCACCATGCATAATTGTGCCAAAGATAGGAAAATAATCCGTATATTCGCGTCCATGGACAGACCTGTAATATGGGACCCGCTGAGAAAAAAACAGGTGGCCCTCACTCCGGAAGAGGAGGTGAGGCAATGGTTTATAAACCGTCTCAATACCCTCATGAAAGTTCCCATGCACATGATGATGAGCGAAACAGGTTTCAGCCTCGGCGACAAGAAATTCAGGGCTGACATCCTGATATACGGCAGGGATGCGAAGCCGGTGGCCGTGGTGGAATGCAAACGTCCCGATACCGATATTGACGGGAATGTGCTCGATCAGGTCATCCGGTATAACATGGTATTGAATGTCAAGTATATAATCATTACGAACGGCCGGAAGACCTTCATCGCGAAAAGGAACGGTGACGGTTCCGGATACGGTTTCATTCCGGACATGCCTCTGTACGGGGACATGACGGACGAAGGATAATTATAACGGAGAACAACCGATGACTGTTACTCAAGGTTTTTTGGACGGGAAAATATTCCACATTGTTTCCGGGACAGCGCGCTCTCTCGGAGTAAGGGCGTTTGTCATTGGAGGCTATGTGAGGGACTGTTTTCTCGGGCGTCCGAGCAAGGATATAGACATAGTGGTGGAAGGTAGCGGGATAGAACTTGCCGAGGCCATCGGCGAAAAGCTGCACGCCAACGTGTCTGTTTTCCGGAATTTCGGGACTGCGATGTTGAAATACAAGGGAGTGGAAGTGGAATTCGTCGGAGCGCGGAAAGAGTCATACCGGTATGATTCCCGCAAGCCGATAATCGAAAACGGCACCCTTGAAGACGACCAGAAAAGAAGGGACTTTACGATAAATGCCATGGCTTTCAGCCTGCAGGAGGAGGATTACGGCGCCCTCGTGGATCCGTTCGGAGGAATCCGTGACCTTGCTGCCGGCATTATCCGCACCCCGTTGGACCCGGACGTGACCTATAGCGACGATCCGTTGAGAATGATAAGAGCCGTAAGGTTCGCCACGAAACTGAGCGACGGCGACAGGAAATTCACGATTGTACCCGAATCTCTCGAATCGATGCGCAGGAACAGAGGCCGGCTCGAAATCCTGTCCAAGGAAAGGATAGCAGATGAATTGAACAAAATCCTCGTATGTCCCCGTCCGTCGATAGGTTTCAGCTTGTTGGAGCAGACGGGCCTGTTGGAATATATCCTGCCTCAGCTGTGCCGGTTGAAGGGGACGGAAAGCGTGGACGGCCGCGGCCACAAGGAAAATTTTTCGCATACGCTTGAGGTATTGGACAATGTGGCTGCCGCTGAAATCAAGGACATTGCCGGGTGCAGGCTGAATGATTACGAGTACGAAAACGGAGTCCCGGTTTCGAAACCGAGGACTGAACCATGCGTTTGGCTCAGATGGGCCGCCCTGCTGCATGACATAGGAAAACCGGCAACGAAAAGATATGACGCCAAGTCGGGCTGGACATTCCACGGGCACGAGGTAGTGGGGGCAAGGATGGTTCCCAAGATTTTCAAGTCCCTGAAGATGCCTCTGAACGAGAAAATGAAATATGTGGAAAAACTTGTGCTGCTGCATCTCCGCCCCATAGCTCTCGTGACCGAGGAAGTGACGGATTCCGCCGTAAGGCGTCTGCTGTTCGATGCAGGGGACGACATAGACGACCTCATGCTGCTGTGCAATGCCGACATTACCTCCAAGAATCCGCGCAAGGTGGAGAAACTCAGACATAATTTCGATATAGTACGGCAGAAACTCGTCGAGGTAGAGGCCAAGGATGCAATCAGGAACTTCAAAAACCCGATTACCGGAGAATATATCATGGAACTGTACGGGATACCGCCTTGCCGGGAAATAGGGGAACTAAAGGAAACCGTGAAAAACGCCATACTCGACGGAATCATTGACAATGATTTCGGGGAAGCCGACAGACTCATGCGGCAGCGCGCTTCAGAAATGGGACTTGTACCCGTCAGAAAGGACCGATGACATGTCAGGGAGCAGCCTCATAGACGGATATGTCGGATACATATCCTCTGTCAGAAGATTTTCGTCGAGGACATGCGAAATTTACGGGGATTGCCTGGACCGCTTCCTCTCTTTCGTCATGCCCGTGGCCGACAGTGATGTCCGGTCTCCTGAAGATCCCGATACGGTTCTCGTCCGCTCCCTTCTTCCCGAGAAAATCAGACGTTATGAAGCCATGCTGATAAACAACGGCATATCTCCCCGGACGGTCAATCTTCATGTATCGGCCATAAGCGGATTCTGCAGATACCTTGTGAGGAACGGCATTCTGGCCTCGAATCCTGTCAGGCTTGTAAAGAAACCGAAAACGGGCAAGAGACTGCCGGAATTTTACCGGGAAAGCGATATGCGCACGTATTTCAGGCGTACAGAGATCTTCGTCCGTTATCCCGAGGATCTGTCTCCTTCGGAATTCATTGATTACTATGTCGCTTCCCGTGACAGAGGATACAGGGAAAGTGCGGATGAAGTGTTCCTGCACATGAAAGGACTCGAAGATGATCCTGTACGTTTTCATGAATGGCTCTACAGGAAACGCCTCGAACGAATCGTGATAGCCACGCTGTATTCCACCGGTATCAGAAGGGCGGAATTGTGCTCGCTGAGGCGTGAAAATTTCGATGGTATACGCAGGATGCTGAAAGTCAGAGGAAAGGGAGATAAAACGCGAGAAATTCCGATAATTCCATCGTTGTATGAAGAAATTTCATTATATTTACACACGGTTGAAACGATGGTGGAAGGCGGATTGAACGGGTCGTCCCCATTGTATGTCACCTTGAAAGGCGGACCTCTGTATCCTGCACTGGTCGACAGGCTTGTCAAGGAAGGATTGGGAGAGGAGACGGACATTACCGGCAGAAAGTCCCCTCACGTCCTGAGGCATACAGTGGCCACGGAACTGCTCGACTCGGGAGCCGATATCAACTCGATAAAGGAGTTCCTCGGGCATTCATCGCTTGCAGCGACCCAGGTCTATACGCACAATACCGTCGCCAAACTGAAAAAAATATATCAAACTGCCCATCCACGGGCTAAAATCGGAGGTAAAAATGGAGATTAGAGTACAATCCATCAAGTTCAACGCAGACCAGAAATTGCTGGATTTTGTAGAGAAGAAAGTATCGAAACTTTCCAAATTCTACGATGGGATTATCGCCGTTGAGGTTGCCATGTCGCTGCTGCCGGAACATGAAAACAAGAACGTGAAACTGATTGTAAGGATTCCTGGCAATGACCTGGTTATCGAAAGAAACGCCCGCACGTTCGAAGATGCAGTAGTGGACTGCGTCGATGCCTTGAAAGAAAAATTGGTAAGGACCAAGGAAAAAAGAGCGAATTAGCGAAATCCCATGTATTTGCATCCCCGATTCGAGACTCTTCAAAGGAGCGAGATAGAAAACCTGCAGATGGAAAGGCTGCATGATACTCTGAAAGCATGCATGAATTCGGAGTTTTACAGGAAGCGCTTTCATGACGCAGGCATTACGGTAGATGATATCCGTACGTTGGACGATGTCACGAAAATACCGTTTACAACCAAACAGGACCTCAGAGACAATTATCCTTTCGGAATCTGTACCGTGCCGATGGAGAAAGTGGTCAGACTGCATTCTTCAAGCGGGACGACAGGGACTCCTACGGTCATTCTGCATACGAAAAAGGATTTGGAGCAATGGGCGGAAGCCGTTGCCCGCTGTCTCTATATGGTCGGGCTCAGGTCGGGAGATGTATTCCAGAATTCTTCCGGGTACGGGATGTTTACCGGAGGTTTGGGATTTCAATACGGCGCCGAGCGACTCGGAATGCTGACGGTACCTGCAGCAGCGGGCAATACCAAAAGACAGATAAAGTTCATTACCGACTTCGGTACCACTGCACTGCATGCGATACCGAGTTACGCCGGAAGACTTTATGAAGTAATGGAAGAAATGGGAATAGACCCGCGCAAAGATACGAAACTTACTACGTTGATAATAGGTGCCGAACCGCATTCCGAGGAGCAGAGGCGCAGAATAGAGAAGATGCTCGGGGTGAAGGCGTACAATTCGTTCGGAATGTCTGAAATGTGCGGTCCGGGTGTCGCATTCGAATGTCAGGAGCAGAACGGGATGCATATCTGGGAGGATTACTACATAGTCGAGATTGTGGATCCGGTTACTCTCGAACCTGTTCCGGACGGGGAAATCGGAGAGCTTGTCCTTACTACGCTCAATAGGGAGGCCATGCCGCTCCTGCGTTACCGGACGAGGGATCTTACGAGAATCCTGCCGGGAGAATGTCCTTGCGGAAGGCATCACAGGCGGCTTGACAGGATGAAAGGCCGCAGCGACGATATGATGATTCTGAAAGGCGTGAATATCTTCCCGATACAGATTGAGACCGTACTGATGCAGTTCCCTGAACTCGGCAACGAATATCTGATTACGCTCACCAATCTCGATGCCAACGATACCATGACTGTGGAGGTGGAACTGAAGGAATTTACGGATGATTATGCAAGGTTGCAGTCCCTCACCAAGGAAATTACGAGACAGCTGAGGGACGAGATTCTCATTACTCCTCAGGTACGCCTCGTGCCGAAGGGCTCGATCGCTCAGGGCGAAGGCAAGGCAGTCCGTGTCAGGGATCTTCGCAAGACATTGATATAGAAAATTTTATGACTGTACATCAAATATCGGTTTTTGTCGAGAACAAGTCAGGCACATTGCTGAAAGTCCTCGATCTTTTCAAGGAGGCTGGTATCCAACTCATAGCTTCCACCATTTCAGATACGGTGGAATACGGGATTTACCGTATAATCTGTTCCGAGCCTGCGAGAGCGTTAAAGGCATTGAAGGATGCCGGAATCTCAGCTGACGAATCGGATGTTTTCGCAATTACGCTTGACAATTATCCCGGAAGGGCTGCTGATGCGGTCAGCATTATCAGCGCCGCGGGAATCGGCATTTCATATCTTTATTCATTCATGCTTGCCGACAAGGGTATTCTTGTGTTCAGGACGGACAATCCGGAGAAGACGGCTGAAGTAATCGGCAGGGCCGGGATGAAGGCTTTGAACGACGAAGCCCTGCTTTCATTGGTCTGACAGGCTTTCTCCGGTGCTGACCGCCTCTATGGTGAAATGCATGTGCTCGCCCGTAAACGGGTGGGTGAATTCAAGCCCGGTAGCTGTCAGCTGCAGACCATCTGGATTTTCTTCCCCTCCATACAGCAGGTCTCCCGATATCGGCGTCCCGAGGCCTTTCGGGTGTGCGGAGTGAACCCGTAACTGATGTGTCCTCCCAGTGAGAGGAGAGAATTTCACGAGCATTCCGCCGTTTTCGTCCGTGTCCATGATTTCATACAGGGTTTCAGCCGACTTGCCCTTGTCGAAGTCCGCTTTCTGCCTCGGCCTGTCATCATGGTCGGGTGCAAGGGGAATTGAAATGAGTCCTTTCTCTCCCTTTTTGTGACTGACGGCTGATGTACGGCCGCCGAGTACGGCAATGTATGTCTTTTTTACGGATCGGGAGGCGAACATCTCCTGCATGGCTTTCTGCATTCCGGGTGTCGTGGCGAAAAGCATTATGCCTTTCGTATCCATATCCAATCTGTGGACAGGATAGTAACTGCCTTTGGCGCAGCCTTCGCATTCTCCGTCGGAAAGATATTCGGTAAGGGACTTTCTTCCGTCCTTTCCCGGGACACTCGGGATTCCGGCAGGCTTGTAAACAGCGCAGAGTTCCTGCCCCTTGAATATCAGCCTGATTTTCCCATAGACTCCGCCGGTGTCTGAAATTTCCAGTCCCTGCATCATGAATTCAAGCAGCGGTCCGCATTTGCGGCTGCATGACGGATAGAACCTGCCGGAGGTACGTATTTCTTCAGCAGGGGACCGGCCGTACCAGAATTCCCCCATTGACAGCGGTTTCAGTCCGTGCAAGTATGCGAATTGGAGGAGTTTCGGAGCGGCACATTCTCCTGTGCCTCCCGGAGGGACCAGTCCCTTGGCCTTGAAAATGTCCTTTATGGTACGCCGTTCTCCGAGCGCATTAGAGACGGTATATTGTGAAAAAAGCCAGTCCTGCAGCTTTTCCGACATGGACTGTCGCAGATTTTTCAGCGAACGGATTTCTTCGAGGAAGGGAGTCAGAATAGCCGTGGCTTCAGCTTCCCTTGCGGCTGCAGCCGCTTTTCTTCTTTTCATCTCCGCCTTCAGGAACATGCTTTCCCTGTCCATGGCTTCTTTTTCCCGGGGAGAAATTCCGGCCTCCCTGCGCAGTTTCCTTTCGGCTTTTTTCGTGGAACACATCACGGCGAAATCCTCGGCTTCCTTTCGGTATCTCATGATCGTCTCATGGAGGTTTTCCGAGGCGGAAACGTATTCTGCGGAGTTTTCGATGTCACGTATCCTTTCGTTTATCGCCGAGATTTCAGCTTCCCTTGCCTTGAAATATCCGTCCGGATTTTCAGTGTCGTAAACCGGAGGGACGAAATATCCGTTGCATGACACTCCGTCGGCCCTTCCGGAATACGCTGCAAGGAATCCTTTCCGTCCTTCATCGTCTTCGACCGTCAGTACGCCAAGCATCTTGCCTTGTCCGAAAGCCGTTTTCAGGGCTGGATCGGAGTCTATGTGTGAGATTACCTTGCGTGCTGCGGCGATGACAGACTCGGACGGAGTGTATCGGAACGGATTGCGGAAGTCGTACCTGATTTTTTCTTCGAACCCCTCGGCCGGGTGGATTTCAGTCATCATCTGTCCTGTCGGAAATTATGAGCAGCCTGTCTCCTGCACGAAGTTCGAGAGAGCCGTTCGGGACTATGAAACGGTTGTCGCGCTTGATCATCATCACGAGTATCCCTTCAGGCAGTTTCAGTTCCTTCAACGTGTTCCCATGGAGGAGAGAGTCCTCGGTCAGGGTGATTTCCACGAGTTTTCCTGCTTCTTCCGGTATTTCGACCCCGAATTCGCTCTTCTCTTCCGGAGTATCGTCGTTCAGTTTCAGGAGTTTCGCCACGAATGTTATCGAACTTCCCTGTATCACAAGGGAGAGCAGTGTGATGAAGAAGACAATGTTGAAGATTACGTTGGCCCCGTCAACACCCGCTACTACAGGGTAGGTGGCGAAAATGATGGGCACTGCACCGCGGAGTCCCACCCATGATACGAATGTCTTGTCGGCGAACGGTATCTTTCTGAACGGCAGCAGGGAAATGTGGACGCTGAGCGGCCTCGCCACGAGAATCATGAAAATTCCTATCAGCAGGGCAACAGGAGCCATCTGCAGCATTTCATGCGGATTGACGAGCAGGCCGAGGGCGAGGAACATGATGATCTGCATCAGCCATGTCATGCCGTCGAGGAACGAGAGTATGTCCTTTTTGTTCGGTATCCTGTGGTTGCCTATGATGATGCCGGCAATATATACGGCAAGGTAGCCGTTGCCCTGCAGGTTCCCGGTAACCGAAAACGTGAAAAAACCGATGCTGAGCAGCATGATTGCGTATAGGGGAGTGTTCGTGAGCCTTACCCTGTTCATGCACCATACCGAGAAATAGCCCATTGCCACTCCGATAATGCCACCCACTCCGAACTGGAGGACAAGGGTGACGGCTGCGTCCTTTACAATCTGCCAGCTGCTTATGTCCGCCGCATTTCCGCCCGAAAGGGTGGTGGCTATCTGTATAAGGACTATAGTGAGGATGTAGGCCATGGGGTCGTTGCTTCCGCTTTCCAACTCAAGCATTGGCTGAAGATTGTTCTTCAGTTTCATCTTACTGTTCCTCAATATGTTGAATACGGATGCCGAGTCTGTGGACGACATTGTGGCGGCGAGGAGCAGGCATACGAAGAACGGCAGTTCTATCGGGCATTGTTCCCATTTCGACAGCAGGAATATGAAGAGTCCCGTGATGACAGTCGTCAATACCACTCCGAGAGTGGACAGCATGAGTCCTGGAGCAAGCACAGGCTTTATTTCCTTGATTTTGGTTTCAAAACCGCCGGTAAACAGAATGATGCTGAGGGCTACCGTACCTATGAACTGGGCCAATTTCATGTCGTTGAACTGAAGCCCGAGGCCGTCGACGCCGAAAAGCATTCCGGCCATAAGGAAAAGGAGCAATGCAGGCAGACCGAAGCGGAATCCGGCCCTGCTTATGAGGATACTCGTGAAGATCAGTACCGAGACCAACAGGAGTATGTTTTCGGAAGTTATGATCATAATTCGTCTCTGTTTGCGTAATATCTGCACCAAGGGCGTATCCCGCACGCATCGCATTCGGGTTTCCGGGCCTTGCATACGTATCTGCCGTGAAGTATCAGCCAGTGGTGGGCCCTGCCTCGCAGTTCTTCGGGAATGGCTTCAGTAAGGTCTTTTTCCACCTTTTCCACAGTACCGCCGTCGGACAGTCCGATCCTGCGGGCCACTCTGAACACATGGGTGTCAACGGCTATGACCGGTTTGTCGAAAAAGATAGAAGCTACCACATTCGCCGTTTTCCTGCCTACTCCGGGGAGTTTCACGAGTTCGTCCGGTTCTTCAGGCACCTTGCCGCCGTAGTCGCTTGTCAATTTCCGGGCCATGTCTATGAGGTATCCGGCCTTGTTGTTCGGAAAAGTGATGGATTTTATGTCGTTGAACACGTCTGCAAAAGATGCGTTGGCAAGGATTTCCGGGGTGGGGTATTTCCTGAAGATTTCAGGTGTGTGCATGTTTACCCGCTTGTCGGTGCACTGGGCCGACAAAATGACTGCCACGAGCAGTTGGAAGGGATTGTCGAAATGCAGTTCGCTTTCCGCTGCGGGCATGTTTTCGCGGAACCATCCGAGGACGTTTCCGTACAGTTCTTTCCTTTGAGGATTATTCATGGCTTTCCCGACAGGTTTCCTTGCCGCATTCGAAAACGCGGCCTTTGTATTTTTCGAACAAGGCCCTGTTGTGCGTGACCATGACTACCGCAGTGCCTCTTTCCCTGTTTATTTTCGTCAGCAGCATCATGATGCCGTCGGCCGTCTCGCTGTCGAGATTGCCGGTAGGTTCGTCAGCAATGATGACTTCCGGCTCGTTCAGCAGGGCGCGGGCTATTGCCACACGCTGCTGCTCTCCGCCGGAAAGCTGGTGGGGCATCTTGTGTGCCTTGTTCGTGAGTCCTACGGCATCCAGCACCTGGCCGATACGTCCGGAGATAGCCTTGTCGTTTTTCCATCCGGTGGCCTGCAGCACGAATGAAAGATTGTCCTCCACGCTTCGGTCCATCAGGAGCTGGAAATCCTGGAACACCACTCCCATTTTACGTCTAAGGAAGGGGATGTCCCTGTCTCTGATAGCCGTAAGGTCGTATCCGCAGACTTCTCCCTTTCCTCCCGCCAACCTGTTTTCGGCTATTATCGTCCGTATGATTGAGGTCTTGCCGGAGCCTACCTTGCCGACAATATATACGAAATCGCCGGGGTAGACTTCCATGTCGAGGTCGTAAATCACGACATTGTCCCCTCCGGCAATATCTGCCTTGCAGAAACTTATCAACGCTTTCTTTTCTTCCATGGATACAAAAATAGCAAAAAAAGTCTAATTTTGTAATTTTGTATAAATTATTAAGGAGCAGAACGAGTTCTGCGACGGACCTCCCGGCGAGGGAGGTGGCGGAGGGTGGCGCCCCTTGAAAAGGGGCTGTCGCTATAGCGACTGGGGATTAAGAAAAAATGTGGATTTCGGAGGAATCCTTAACGACGGTTCGACGAATTCCTTAATCCTGAGCAACATAAATTCGTCGAACTGACGTTAATATTATTATGAGGAAGCTGGAGTATGCGATTGCGCTTCTGTTGTGTGCAGCAGCTGTTGTACTGATGCCGACGCCGTCTTCTGCGCGCGGCTCCGTGGCGGACGGGCCGCTGCGCAAGGATTTCGAGGAGGCCAAGGCTCTTTATGAGGGAGAAATGTACGGTGAGGCAATGGACCGTTTTTCAACGTTGTCGGACGATTACGGAATCGATGACGCTGAAGCGTACAGGGTGCTGTGCGCCATTCATCTGCGCCTGCCGGGCTATGAAAACATGGTAAGCCGATTCAAGGAATCGTATCCGGTTTCGGGTTTCATACCTCAGATAAACCTTGCATACGCCCTTGCCCTTTTCGACGAAAAGGATTTCGAAGGGGCCTCGGCTCTGTTCGAGACATTGTCGAGACATCATGTATTCAGGAAACAGGTTCCCGAATTCCTGTTCAAGAGGGCTTATTGCGATTTCGAGTTGAGGAATCTTGACAGGGCGCTGCAGCGCTTCAAGGATCTCGAACTCCGCACCTATTCGGACTATACCGCTCCGGCAAGGTATGCGATAGGCTATATCTGCTACGAACAGAGGAACTTCAAAGAGGCGGTGGAATGGCTTGAAAAGGCTTCGGAAGACCACAGATTCTACGGAATAGCTGACTTTTACATTCTGGAATCGAGATTCATGCTCGAGGAATACGAAAGGGTGAAGCTCGACGGACCGGCCATACTTGAAAAGGTATCCGACGACAAGAAGGCGCGTACGGCGCGCCTGATTTCAGAGGCCAATCTCGTGCTCGGAGACGCCGCAGCCGCCAAGAAATATCTCGACGAAAGCAACAGGTCGCTCTCTCCGAAATCGTATTCCGATTTCTTCTATGCAGGCTCGGTCCTTTTCGCCGTGAGGGATTATCAGGGGGCGATAGACAATTATTCCATGATGAGGGACAGAAGTGATTCCCTCGGACAGATCGCCAACTACAACATGGGATACAGTTATATAAAGACAAGGAACAAGGTCGCTGCGATGGCAGCATTCAAGGATGCGTCTATGTCGGATTTTGATCCGAAAATCAAGGAAGACGCATACTTCAACTATGCGAAACTTGCTTTCGACCTGAACAACGATTCGTCCGTGTTCCATGAATATCTGCGGATTTATTCTGACAGGAGCAAGGGCGACAGGATATACAGCTACATAGCATTGGCAGCCCTTTACAACAGGGATTACGAAGGGGCGGTGGAGGCCTATGACAATATAGATGAACTCGATGATGACATGAGGGACAACTACATGAAGGCCAACTATCTTCGTGCGCACGAACTTATCGGCAACGGTTCTTACCGCGGCGCTGTCCCGTACCTGAAGGCTGCCGCCTATTATTCCGACAGGAGGACGGTTTTCAATCAGATGGCACGCTACTGGCTTGCGGAAGCATATTACCGCAGCAACATGTTCGCCGAATCGGAATCCGTATTTACGGAACTGTACAATACGGCCGCCCTTTACGGTATGGAGGAGTCGTCACTTATCCTGTATAACATCGCATACTGCAATTTCAAGGAAGAGGATTATGCCACGGCGGCGAAATGGTTTTCCGAGTATCTGTCGTCCAAGACCCCGAGGTACCGCAAGGAGGCTTTCCTGAGATACGGGGACTGCATGTTCATGCTTGAAAAATATGCGGATGCTGTCGGAGCATACGAATCCGTCATGAACGGCTATCCCGATCCGGATGACCTGTATGCCTGCTATCAGGCGGGTATTTCATACGGTCTCGCAGGGGACAATGCGAAGAAAATCCGGGTCTTGTCTGCAGTGAAGGAAACCTCTCCCGATGCAGCCCTGTATGACGAGACCATGTTCGAACTCGGGCGTTCATACGTCAAGGCAGGGGATGATGAGTCTGCAGTCGGATGTTTCGACATTCTTGCCGCCGGCGCCAAGGACAGCACTTTCATGGCGAGGTCATATATAGAACTCGGAATGATCTACAGGAACAGGAGCGACAACGCCAAAGCCCTCCAATGCTACAGGAAAGTGGTGGAGGACATGCCTGCAGGCGAATATGCCGAATCTGCCCTTCTTGCCATAGAATCGATATACAAGGCGGAAAACACTCCTGAAGAATATCTTGCATACATTGAAAGTATAGGAAAATCATCCCTGAAGAGCGAGGATGAAAAGGAGATGATGATATTCAATGCCGCCGAGCAGAATTATCTGTCGGAGAACTATCCGAAGGCCATAACTTCGATAGAATCCTACATAAGCAGATATCCGGAAGGGAAAATGCTGCCTGCGGCGGAATTCTACATGGCAGAGTCGTACAGGAATCTCGGACAATTGGAGACAGCATGCGACCATTATCTGAAAGTAATGGAGTCGGGAACCGGTTCGTACGTGGAGGCGGCGACTCTCAATTACGCTGTATTGTCGTATTCTCTTCAGAAATACACAGACGCCCTTGATGCCTATTCTTCCCTGTATGAGACGGCCGCTTTGGAAAACAACAGGTTTACGGCATCGGTAGGGATGATGCGGTCCGCTTACAGGGCGAAGGATTACGAGGCGGCCGTCAGGTATGCCGCCCTCTTGAAATCCGATGAGAGATGCGATGACGATCTCGGGAGAGAGGCCGACTATGTGATGGCGAAGTCATACCTTGCAAC
Organism: uncultured Bacteroidales bacterium; assembly: GCA_944323245.1. Taxonomy (GTDB): domain Bacteria; phylum Bacteroidota; class Bacteroidia; order Bacteroidales; family UBA932; genus Cryptobacteroides. The sequence continues at coordinate 50,378 of CALURT010000010.1, read as the reverse complement.
ATCGCGGAGGGAGGAAGCCTACGGCCTTCTGTCCGGACTCGCAGCACATCCCGAGACTGAGGAAGGCGCCGAAGCCGCATACCTCGTGATTCAGGACGCCTACGACAGGGGCGATTTCGAAGCAGTTGAAAACAAGGTATATACATTCTCGGATTCGGGTACAGAATACGCATACTGGCTTGCAAAGGCCTTCCTTATTCTCGGTGACACTTTCGTGGAAAAGGGAGACTTGGAGCAGGCTGAAGCCACCTTTGAAAGCGTGGCCCAAGGGTATTCCCCTCAGACGGGAGGAAGTGACGATGTGACGGAAGGAGCGGCCATGCGTCTCGGGAAGCTCGCCGAATTGAAGGCTTCAGGAGCGGCAGGAACCGCCGGTACAGGACTATAAACCATGAATACGATGAAAAACAGGATAATAGCAACAGGATTGGCATTGATTTGCTGCGGAGCAGGTATTTCCGCACAGGACCTCAATCCTACGGTGGAAGTTTCAAGACAGTATCAGGGACAACTGATGGAAGTCCACAAGCCGGTGATGGAAATGGCATTGCCGGACAGCGTGGACAAGTTCAATCTCGAATTCGACTATTCGGTATTTGAAAATCCTTTCAGAAGTTCCTACGAATTCAGTCCGTCAGTACTCAATGTCGACCTTGCTCCGGATGCTTCCGGGAGCCGCAGACTCTATCTGAAGGCAGGTGCAGGCTTTTCGCTTCATCCCGAACTCGACTTGGTCTGGACTCCTGTCGATGGCAGGAAATTCCGCATGTCGGTATACGGGTTCCACAGGTCGTATATCGGGAACTATATGTCCCTTGAGATGCGGGAAAATCCGGACAAAACGCTTTCCCCGGGCAGGAGCAACCGGAGATATTCAGGCTACGACATGCTTTCCAAAGCCGGAATATCAGGCAATTATGACTGGGAAAACGGCGGACTGTATTTCGATGCAGGTTATTATGGGGTGGCCGTAAAGGATACCCTTGTCTCACGCGGATACGATGCAGTCGATATAAGGTTCGGAGTGTCTTCCAAGGACAATTCGGAAGGCAAGTTCGTCTACAGGGCGGATGCGGTCTACCGCTATGCGGAGGACAAGTTCTTGTCGGACAATCCTGCCGGCAGATTCTTAGGGGAGCATGATTTCGATCTCGGCGCATCTTTCGGGAAGATGTTTCGTTCGGGACATTCCGTTTATGTGGATCTCGGTTTCGACATGGCCTCCTATTCTGGAATTTTCGGCTCGTTCGCAGCGAATGCCACATGTACGCCGGGATACGTTTTCAACAACGGCAGATGGCATGTGGACGCCGGGGTTGAAATAGCCGTCCTAATACGGGACAACGACCCTGCATTCCCGGAGAAGATGAACACCCACAAGGGCCAGGTCATTTATCCTGACATCAGGTTTTCATTCGACATCATCAGAAAATATTTGGACGTATATCTTGAAATAGGCGGCGGTCCGGACATCAATTCCTATTCGTCCCTCCTTGCGTCCGACCATCACCTGACACCGTTCTATAATCCTGCCGGCTATGCCCTGCTGGACAATACCGAGGAACGGGTTTCGGCCGTGCTCGGATTCAGCGGGAACATCGCTTCCCGTTTCAGATATGATGTCAGGACAGGATTCAGGGATTATGCCAATTCTCCGTTATATATGATTTATACTGTGGATGGTGCCGGAAACGGTCCTCTTTACCGCTCAGGAATGGACTATGCCCCTTACAGAAGCTTTTTTGCCGGACTCGACTGGGCATGGACTTCACAGGATGTCGAGGCCGGAGGATATTTTACATACAACGCCACGGATGTGGCTTCCCGCTATGATTACTTTGCTCCCGCTCCTTTTACGGGATATGCGGAGATAATGTACAACTGGAACGGAAGGATCCGGGCAGGCGTCGGCTGCGAGTACTCGTCGTCCCGCAGGACGGGAACCGCGGCCGGCTATGTCATACCATGGTATGCGGATCTCGGCCTGTATGCGGAATTTGCACTGACCCGGAAGTTCTCGCTGTGGTGCAAGGGTGGGAATCTTCTGAACATGACCATCCAGCGGACACCCCTTTATGCGGAGAGCGGAATTTATTTTACGGCGGGAATTCGCTTGAATTTGTGATAAAATGATTAAATTTGTCCGTTTAATATTTTTGGGACGATGAATGAGAACGAAGTGAATACGAATACGGCGGACAATCAGTATTCCGCAAGCAGCATTCAGGTGCTCGAAGGGCTTGAGGCAGTACGCAAAAGACCTTCAATGTACATCGGCGACATAGGAGAGCGCGGTCTGCACCATTTGGTATATGAAGTGGTGGACAACAGTATAGACGAGGCACTGGCCGGATACTGCACCGATATAGAAGTCACTATAAACGGGGACAATTCCATTACCGTAAGGGATAACGGACGAGGTATTCCTACAGGAATGCATGAAAAGGAAAAGCGTTCTGCCCTTGAAGTGGTCCTGACGGTGCTTCATGCCGGAGGAAAGTTCAGCAAGGACAGCTACAAGGTTTCCGGAGGTCTTCACGGAGTGGGTGTATCCTGTGTGAACGCCCTTTCGGACTATCTCAGGGCCGAGATTCACAGGGAAGGCAAAATCTTCGTGCAGGAATATTCCAAGGGAAAGCCTAAGGCTGACGTTGCCGTGGTCGGGGAAGCCTCCGATACGGGTACCATAATCACTTTCCATCCGGATGCCGAAATCTTCACGGTAACTACCGAATACAAATACAACACCCTTGCGGCAAGACTCAGGGAACTCGCCTATCTGAACAAAGGTATCAGGCTGACTCTGACGGATATGCGTGAGAAACTCACGGACGAGAACGGAAATCCTACTGATGAATACCGCAGCGAGGTGTTCTATTCCAAGGAAGGGTTGAAGGAATTCGTGGATTATCTCGATGCCGGGGCGGAGAAGCTCACGGAGCACCCGATTTATCTCGAAACGGACAAGATCATCCCGATAGAGATTGCCTTGCAGTACAATACCGGATTTTCCGAAAAACTGTACTCGTACGTAAACAATATCAACACCATAGAGGGAGGTACCCATCTTCAGGGATTCAAGATGGGACTTACAAGGACCCTCAAGAACTATGCGGAGAAAAACAATTTCCTTTCCAAACTGAAGTTCGACCTTGCGGCCGACGATTTCAGGGAAGGGCTTACCGCTGTGATTTCCGTAAAGGTAGCAGAACCGCAGTTCGAAGGCCAGACCAAGACGAAACTCGGCAACGGGGAGGTGGTTTCCGCCGTTTCCCAGGCCACTGCATCCGCATTGGAAGCCTATCTTGAGGAAAATCCCAAGGATGCCAAGGCCATAGTGGACAAGGTGATACTTGCAGCCACGGCACGGCATGCGGCGAGAAAGGCCCGTGAAATGGTGCAGCGCAAGACGGTGATGTCCGGAGCAGGCATGCCGGGAAAACTTGCGGACTGTTCCATGAGGGATCCTGAAAAATGCGAACTTTTCCTTGTGGAGGGAGATTCCGCAGGCGGTACGGCCAAACTCGGACGCGACAGGATGACTCAGGCCATCCTTCCGTTGAGGGGAAAGATTCTGAATGTGGAAAAGGCCATGGAACACAGGGTGTTCGAGAGCGAGGAAATCCGCAATATCTACACGGCGCTCGGCGTGACCATCGGAACTGAGGAGGACAGCAAGGCCCTGAACCTGTCCAAGCTGCGTTACCACAAGGTCATCATCATGACCGATGCCGATGTGGACGGAAGCCATATCGCCACGCTTATCCTGACATTCTTCTTCAGATACATGTTCGAACTTATCAGCAACGGATATGTATATCTCGCCACCCCTCCGCTCTACCTTGTCAAGAAAGGAAAGGAAGAGATTTACTGCTGGACGGACGAGGAAAGGAAGGCCGCTACCGAAAAACTCGGCAAGGGCTCGGACAAGGGCGTTTCGGTACAGCGTTACAAAGGTCTCGGAGAGATGAGCGACCAGCAGCTCTGGGACACTACCATGGATCCGTCCAAGAGACTTCTCCGTCAGGTGACCATAGACAATGCGGCCGAGGCGGAAAGGACATTCTCGATGCTTATGGGCGACGATGTGCCGCCAAGACGTGAATTCATAGAGCAGAATGCTCATTATGCCAATGTTGATGCTTAATTTTATAATGTATTAAAATCTAAAATAACAGGTTATGGATATTTTTGACAGAATTGCAAAAGACTCGGGCGGCCCTCTCGGCCAGTACAGGCAGAAAGCCTTCGGATATTACATGTATCCGAAGTTGGAGGGAGAAATCGGACCTCACATGAAGTTCAGGGGCAAGGATGTACTTTGCTGGAGTCTTAACAATTATCTCGGACTGGCAAATCATCCGGAGGTGAGAAAGGCCGATGCGGAAGCTGCCGCAAAGTGGGGTCTCGCCTATCCGATGGGAAGCCGTATGATGTCCGGACATACTTCATTGCATGAAAAATTCGAAAGGGAACTTGCCGATTTCGAAAAAAAGGAAGACGCATTCCTCTTCAATTTCGGCTATCAGGGTATAATTTCGACTATCGACGCACTGATGGACCGTCATGACGTGATTGTCTACGACTCGGAAGCACATGCCTGCCTTATCGACGGTGCAAGGCTTCACATGGGAAAGAGGATGACATACCGTCACAATGACATCGAAAGCTGCGAGGCTACTCTGAAAAGGGCCACCAAACTTTGCGAAGAGACCGGCGGAGGTATCCTTCTCATTACGGAAGGCGTCTACGGTATGACCGGAGCCCTCGGTATCCTCGATCAGATTGCCGCACTGAAGAAGAAATACAAATTCAGGATTCTCATAGACGACGCACACGGTTTCGGCGTGATGGGAGAGCACGGACGCGGTACTTCCGAGCATTTCGGAGTCATGGACGAAGTGGATCTTTACATAGGTGCATACGCCAAGTCCATGGCAAGTATCGGAGGTTTCGTAGCCGGTCCGAAGGTCATCATAGACTACCTCAGGTACAATCTCCGTTCGCAGATTTACGCCAAGTCCCTTCCTATGGCATTCGTGGAAGGCGGTCTGAAGAGACTGGAAATCATCCGCAGCGCAGAGGGTGACGAGTTGCGCAAGAAACTCTTTACGGTGACCCGCGCACTTCAGGGAGGATTCCGCGACCTCGGTTTCGATATCGGACCTGCGGAAGCATGCGTTACCCCGGTTGCCATCAAGGGCGGCGTTGCCCAGGCTACGAAGATGGCTGTAGACCTCAGGGAAAATTACGGAATCTTCTGTTCGATAGTCATTTACCCTGTAATTCCTAAGGGAATGATCATTTTCAGGGTCATTCCTACTGCCGCCCACTCCATGGAAGACGTGGAATACACTCTCAAGACCTTTGCAGAGATCAGGGCCAAGTTGGAGAGAGGTGAATATGACGGAGACGAAATTGTCGACATGGGCATCCATTAATATGCTCTTTATGAAATAATGAGCGTTCAACATGATTTTCTGACTCCGGATATTCTCGGAGGCTCATATTTATACGCCGAATCGGCATCTTCCGATGCCGTTTTCGGCTTTGTCGTCACATTGACCGCCGTAATCGACGTTCCCGTCCTTGAAAGGACGGTGGGCGAACTTCTGACGAGATTTCCGTATTTCGCGGTCAAGGTCGTCAAAGGCGATCGGGAATACGGTTTTGCCGAAGATACGGATCCTGTCAAAATCTGCAGTCCCGCTTCCGGCAACGGCAGGCTTTTCTCGGTATCCTGTCTGCACAAGAGCATATTCTTCAATTTCCACAGGGCGCTGACGGATGAAAGGGGAGCAATGACATTCATCCGGTCCGTCATTTTCCGTTACCTGTCGGAAAGCGGATTCGATGTCGAAAATGACGGAGGAATCATTTCTGCGGGAAGTCCGGTCAATCCGTACGAAGCGGATGACGCCTTTTCGAAGATGGATGACATACCGGCATCCCGTCCCGTATGGTATATGGACGCCAAGGCGTTTTCATTCCACGGGATCTGTTGCCCGTGTCCGGGGGACACGCAGGTGATACGCATTCCGCTGCCGAAGGTCAAGGGACAGGCCAAGAGTTACATGAACATGACGACATCATTCGTCGCTCCGTTCTTTTCCCATGTCCTGAGCGAGGAGTATTCCGACAGAATCTCCCCTGGCGAATACGTGGTGGCATCCATCAAGGTGAATCTCAGACATTATTTCCCGACACCGTCGCTGCGGCCGTTTTTCGCCGAAGTGCCGTTGGCATACAACAGGAACATCGACGAATATCCCGTCGATACGGTAGTGATGTCCCAGAAGAAACTCCTTGAAGCCCAGCTCAAGACGGACGCCCTGGCGTATAATGCGCAGAGGAAGATTTCCGCCCTCGAAAAGGTATGCGATGCACCGGACTCATCCGCTAAGATAGAGGCTGTGAGCGCCATGATGTCCGACAGGGCCTCGTCAGCGGCCTATTCGTTGTGCAATGTGGGCAATATAATCATGCCGGAAAGCCTGGCAAGATACGTTACGGAATTCTATCCGGTCCTGCCGGCCACGCTGTATCCGTTTACTGTGACCACGGCAATGCTTCACGGAGAACTGACTGTTGCCGTGACCTGCGGAAACGGAGACGCGGACACTCTGTGCCGGCGCTTCGTCCGTCTGCTCAATTCGCATGACATAAACGCATTCATATCGGACAGATTTTCCTTTTCATTCATGAAATACGAACCGTAATATTATGAAAAAGGTAAGAATAGAACATACGTACAGAGTGTATCTGCCCCTGATTGTCCTTTTCGTGATTCTTTCGGCGATTTTCCCGAGAACCGGGAAGTTCAATTACGACTACAGGAAAGGTTCGCCGTGGATGTACGAAACGCTTATCGCGCAGTTCGACTTCCCGATAATCAAGACACCGGCCCAGCTGCAGCAGGAAAGGGAGAGCGTGGGTTCGAGCGTCATACCTTATTTCCAGTATTCGGAAGAGGTGGCGGCCGAGCGTGTCAGACTTATCGAGGGGCTGAACCTCGGACGCTGTCAGGATGCCAAGCCCGAAATCATAAAGGCCGTATCGGAACTTTATGACAAGGGAATCGTGGCGGATGCCGGAAGTGACATTCTTGCCGAAGGCCTTGTTCTCGACAGCAACGTGATTTTCGTACAGAAGGACAGGCGGGCGAGGAAAATCCCTGCATCGGATGTCTATGATATGAGAGAGGCTGACAATGCACTGCTTTCCATGCTAGAGGAATCCCTGCACGGAATAAACGCCGATTCGCTTTGCCGTGCGACGGGCATTTACGACCTCCTGAAACCGAACCTCCTGTTTGACAGGCAGACTACGGAACTCGTGCACGACGAGGCTGTCAACTACATTTCACCTACTTCAGGAGTGATAAACGCCGGACAACTGATAGTGTCATCAGGGGAAATAATCACGGCCGAGATAGAGCAGCTTCTGGATTCCTACAAGGCGGAATATGAAAGCAGTCTCGGCTACAACGGCCCGAGGGCCCTGCTTTGGTTCGGAAACATTCTCATTGCCCTTACGATAGTGGTAATCCTGTATTTTGCCATTTTCTATACGAACTACAGGATATTCGGCAATTTCAACGAATACATTTATCTTCTCGTCATTTTCCTGCTGGCCTCGGTATTGGCGATAACGATGGAGAAAGTCGGTTCGCATCTCCTGTACATAACGCCGTTCACCCTTATCGCCCTTTACTTGCGGGCGTTTTTCAAGAAACGGGTGGTGCTGCCGGTATATACCATATCCCTGCTGCCTCTTCTTGTATTCTCCCATAACGGAGTGGAGCTTTTCATGATGTACCTTACGGCAGGCATCGTTTCGATATATGTTTTCGACCAGTTCAACAAGGGCTGGCAGCAGTTCATTACGGCATTCATTGCCTTTGCCATCCTTGTTGCCGTGTATTTCGGCTTCAGGTTCGTGGACGGGATCAAGGATTTCAACGATTACAGGACAATCCTTTACCTGTTCATAGGTTCTATGCTTACCGTGGCCGGCTATCCTCTCATCTATCTGTTTGAAAGGATATTCATGCTCGTCTCTGATTCGAGGCTCATAGAGCTCAGCGACACGAACAACAGGTTGCTCAGAGAACTCGCCCACAAGGCGCCGGGAACTTTCCAGCATTCCCTTCAGGTGATGAACATAGCGGATGCGGCCGCCAGGTCGATAGATGCGAATGTGCTTCTCGTGCGTGCAGGTGCACTCTACCATGACATCGGGAAAACGGCCAATCCACAGTGTTTCATAGAAAACGAAACGACGGGAGGAAAATACCATGAGGGTATGTCCGCCAAGGAAAGCGCCGCCGAAATCATCAAGCACGTACCGGACGGCATGGCCATAGCGGAAAAATTCAAGCTGCCGGGAATAGTGAAGGAATTCATAGAAACACATCACGGGACTACCTGTACATCCTATTTTTACAACAAGTATATCAATGAAGGAGGGGATCCGAATGATGCCGACGTTTTCTTCTACAAGGGACGCAAGCCTGTTACCAAGGAGCAGATAATCATCATGCTGTGCGATACGCTTGAGGCGGCCTCGCGTTCATTGAAGGACTACTCGGCCAAGAGTATCTCCGACCTTGTGGAGCGTATTGTCAGATCCAAGATGAACGACGGGCAGTTCGAGGATTCCGACATTACTCTGAAGGAGCTGAATACAGTGAAGACCGTGCTGAAATCGTATCTGCAGCAGATTTATCATGCGCGGGTGGCTTATCCGAAACGCATGTCGGGAGCGCACAGGTGACATTTTGTTTTTAATCCGATAATGATTACTTTTGCAGACTTTTAGATGCAGATTTTTAGAGACGGAAATATAAAACGTTACATATTATGAAAATTACACAGAACAAAATCGACGAACTCAACATCGAGCTGACTCTTGAGATTGCCGGGGAGGATTATGCGGCGAAGAAGAAACACAGACTGAACGATTTCAGAAGAAAAGCGGAAATCAAGGGTTTCAGGAAGGGTATGGTACCGATGGGGCTCATCGAGAAAATGTACGGCCAGTCCGCCCTCGTGGATGCCGTAAACGATGTCATTGCGGATTCCCTGAACGGATTCATCAAGGACAACGACCTGAAAGTCATCGGAGAACCGCTTCCTGCCGAGAACCAGCCGGCTACGGAATGGAAGGACGGCAACGACTTCACGTTCAAGTTCGACATTGCCCTTTCTCCGAAGATCGACTTCGAGCTTGACAAGAAAGACGAGGTGCCTTATTATACCATTAATATTACTGATGCCGCCAAGGAGGAAATGAAGAACAATCTTCTCAGGCAGTACGGTTCCCTTGAAGAAGGCGAGGCCGCCAAGGAAGAGGACTTCATGATTGTGGATTTCGAGCAGGGAGAAACCAAGGTGGAAGGAACATATATCGCCCTCAGGAACGTGTCTGATGCTGTCCGCCCTTCATTTGTGGGCCTGAAGGCAGGAGATACGGTTGACGTGAACGTCAATGAGGCCTTCACCAACGAGACAGACAGGGCTTCCATGCTGAAAGTGAAGAAGGAAGAACTCGCTTCCCTCGACCCTGTATTCAAGATGACGGTGAAGAATGTGAAGACTTTCGTTTCCGCTCCGATGACCCAGGAGACTTTCGACAAGGTATTCGGCGAAGGCAACGTGAAGTCCGCAGAGGAATTCGATGCCAAGATAGAGGAAAGGCTGAAAGCCGAGTATGAGCAGGAATCCGAATTCAGATTTTCCAAGGACGTGAAGGACTATCTTCGCAAGAAAGCATCCATAGCACTCCCTGAAGGATTCCTCAAAAGGTGGATCTATACCGTCAATGAAGGCAAGTTCACCATGGAGGACATTGAAAAGGAATTCGATATGTTCCTCGAGGACTACCGCTGGCAGATGATCAGGAACTATCTGATGGACAAATATTCCGTCAAGGTGGAGGAAGCCGATCTTCTCGCAAGCGCAAAGGGCTTCGCTGCATATCAGTTCGCCATGTACGGCATAAACAATGTGCCTGACGAGCAGCTGGAATCCTATGCCAAGTCCCTGCTGTCGCAGGAGAAGGACGGCCGCCGTATTCTCGAACAGGTCGAGGACCAGAAGACGGTCGCAGCTGTCAGGGATGTCATCACCCTTAAAAAGAAGAAAATTTCCGTGGAGAAATTCCGCGAACTGAAATAAAGTATGAACGTAAACAACGAATTCGATAAGTTCGCACGGCTGCACTGCGGTCTGAGTTCCATGACTCTGCACCGTTACAGCTCGGTGCAGAGCGCATATATCAACCCTACGATCATCGAGGAAAGACAGTTGAACGTAGCGGCGATGGACGTGTTCAGCCGTCTGATGATGGACAGGATCATATTCCTCGGAGTGCCTATAGACGACGATGTGGCTAACATAATACAGGCGCAGCTGCTGTTCCTGTCATCTACGGACAGCAAGAGCGATATCTCGATTTATCTGAACACTCCGGGAGGTTCCGTTTCCGCCGGTCTCGGAATCTATGACACGATGCAGCTCGTCGAACCTGACGTCGCCACTATATGTACCGGCATGGCGGCTTCGATGGGGGCTGTCCTCCTCTGTGCCGGAGCCAAAGGGAAACGTTCGGTCCTTCCGCATTCGAGGGTAATGATACATCAGCCGCTCGGAGGCGCTCAGGGCCAGGCCTCGGATATAGAAATCGCAGCCAAGGAGATATTGAAAGTCAAGAAGGAACTCTATACCATCATTTCCGGGCATACGGGACAGCCATACGAAAGGATTGTGGCTGACGGTGACCGGGATTACTGGATGAGCGCTTCCGAGGCCGTAGAGTATGGTATGGTGGATGAAATCCTGACGAGAAAGAACAAGTAATTCCATGGACAGACACGAAAATACGAACGAAAGACATTGTGTATTCTGCGGCAGGGGCGAAAATGAAGTTTCGCTCCTGCTTCAGGGTATGGACGCATCCATCTGCAGCGATTGCGTTAAACTATGTCATGACTATGTGGCGAATCTTGAAAAGCAGATGGCTCCCGAACCGGCAAAGATAGAGGATCTGTTGAAGCCAAAGGAAATCCATGCCTATCTCGACCAGTACGTCATAGGTCAGGACAGGGCCAAGAAACTACTGTCGGTGGCAGTGTACAACCATTACAAGAGGGTCAACAACAATCTCGTACAGGAGAAGGAGAGCGAACTTGAAATCGAGAAGTCCAATATCCTGATGGTAGGACCGACCGGAACAGGCAAGACATTGTTGGCCAAGACTATCGCCAGACTTCTGAAAGTTCCGTTCACGATAGTGGACGCCACCGTGCTTACGGAAGCCGGATATGTGGGGGAGGATGTGGAAAGCATATTGACAAGGCTCCTGCAGGAAGCGGACTACGATGTGAAATTGGCGGAAAGGGGCATCGTCTTCATAGATGAGATAGACAAGATAGCGAGGAAGAGCGACAATCCGTCCATTACGAGGGACGTATCGGGAGAGGGTGTACAGCAGGCCATGCTGAAGCTCCTTGAAGGCAATGTGGTGAACGTGCCGCCGAAGGGAGGACGCAAGCACCCGGAACAGGAGTTCATTCAGGTAAATACCCAGAATATCCTCTTTATATGCGGAGGTGCATTCGAGGGTATCGAAAGGCGTATTGCGCAGAGACTCAATACCCAGGTCATAGGCTATTCTTCGTCGAACAGGCCGTCCGTGGACAAAAACAATCTGCTGAAATACGTTTCTGCACAGGATCTGAGGTCCTACGGACTGATTCCGGAAATCATCGGCCGTCTGCCTGTCATCACGTATTTGGACAGTTTGGACAGGGCAGCGTTGCTCAGGATCCTTACGGAACCCAAGAACGCGATTATCCGCCAGTACGAGAAGATGTTCGAACTCGACGGCATGAAGCTCCGCATCGATCCGGAGGTATTGGACCTGATAGTCGATACTTCGATAGAAAACAAACTCGGAGCGAGGGGGCTCCGTTCGATTTGCGAAAAAATCATGACGGACGCCATGTATGAGGCTCCGTCTTCCCGGAAAAAGACTTTCCACCTTACGCTGGCTTACGCCAAGGAAAAACTCTCTGCTGAGAATTAGAATTAAACACCATTCAAGCCATGGACAGCATGAAAGCCTATATCGAGAAAAACAGGGACAGGTTCTTCGAAGAACTCTTTTCACTCCTGCGGATACCGTCTATAAGTTCGCAGGACAGCAGCAGACCGGACATGATGCGCTGTGCGGAACGTCTGACGGAACTGTTGAAGGAAGCCGGAGCGGATTCTGCAGGGATATATCCTACAGACGGCCATCCCGTGGTATTCGGGGAGAAGATTGTGGATCCTGCATTGCCGACGGTGCTTGTGTACGGACATTACGACGTCCAGCCGGTCGATCCGGTGGAATTGTGGAAATCTGACCCTTTCGAGCCAGAAATCAGGGACGGGGCGATATATGCCCGTGGGGCTAACGACGACAAGGGACAGCTGTTCATGCACATCAAGGCTTTCGAATATCTCGTAAGGGAAAACCGGCTGAAGCACAATGTCAAGTTCATATTCGAAGGCGAGGAGGAGATCGGCAGCCCGTCGCTTGCTTCGTGGGCATCCATGCACAGGGACATGCTCGCTGCAGACATAATACTCGTGTCGGATACCACCATGCTGTCGGAAACCGTTCCTTCCATAAATTGCGGGATGCGCGGGCTTTCCTATTCTGAAATCACGGTGACGGGACCTGACAAGGATCTGCATTCGGGGCATTACGGCGGCGCCATTGCCAACCCGATAAACATCCTCTGCGACATGATATCATCCCTTATCGACAAAGACGGGAAAATCACCGTCAGGGGATTCTATGACGATGTGGTGGAACTTTCGGAAGAAGACAGGGCGAAACTTGCCCGGGCGCCTTTCGACGAGGAGGAATACAGGAAATTCCTCAATATAGACGAAGTGAAAGGGGAGGCCGGATACAGTACGCTTGAGAGAACCGGCATCAGACCGTGCCTCGACGTCAACGGTATCTGGGGCGGCTACACCGGGGAAGGCGCCAAGACCGTCATCCCGTCCTCGGCTCATGCCAAGATTTCGATGAGGCTTGTCCCGAATCAGGATCATGAGAAAATAGCGGAACTTTTCGAGAAGCATATCAAAGCGATAGCTCCGTCCTGCGTAAAGGTGGATGTAAGGCATCATCACGGGGGCAACGGCTTTCTGATCCCGATATCTTCCCCTGCCTATCAGGCCGCTTCAAGGGCCATGACCGATGTTTACGGTATCGAACCCGTTCCGAGCAGGGGAGGCGGAAGCATTCCGATTCTTGCCGATTTGCAGAAAATCCTCGGGATTGACCCGCTTCTGATGGGCTTCGGATTGGAAAGGGACACTATCCATTCCCCGAACGAGAGCTATCTTCTGAAACAGTTTTTCGCCGGGATGGAATCCATCGCCCTCTTCTACGAATATTACAAAGGAAACAAATGATCATATCTTATGGACAGGAAAAATTTGTTTGCACAGATAAAAGCGAAGAAATCCATGCTTTGTGTGGGCTTGGATGTGGATTTTGAAAAGATTCCGGCATGTGTGCGCAGTTCCGGCAAGGCGAAGTCGATATTTGAATTCAACAGGGCGATCGTGGATGCGACGGCCTCGTACGCCGTGGCGTACAAGCCCAATTTAGCATTCTATGAATGCTATGGGCTTGAAGGCATGAATGCCTTGGAGGCCACCGTGGACTATATCAGGACGAATTATCCGGATATTTTCCTCATAGCCGACGCCAAGAGGGGAGACATAGGCAACACTGCGAAAATGTATGCCAAGGCCTATTTCGAGACCATGGATTTCGACGCAGTGACCGTGGCCCCGTATATGGGAGCCGACAGCGTGCTTCCGTTCCTCGAGTACAAGGGGAAATGGGCGATAGTCCTTGCCCTGACCTCGAATGCTTCTGCAATGCAGTTCCAGAGCGCCGTCAAGGACGGCAAACCTCTGTACCGTGCGGTAATCGAGGAAATGATGTCGGTTTCGACACCGGACAACATGATGTTCGTAGTGGGGGCGACCAAGGCCGACAAACTTTCCGAAATCCGTTCTTTCTGTCCGGACAATTTTCTTTTGGTCCCGGGAGTAGGTGCCCAGGGCGGTTCTGCAGAGGAGGTCATAAAGTACGGCGCCAACGATAAGGGCGGTCTGCTTATCAATTCTTCCCGAGGCATCCTTTATGCCGACGCATCGGAGAATTTTGCTGAAGCTGCGGGCCGCAAGGCCTCTGAGACAGCTATTTACAGGTAGTTGTCATTCGTTTGCGAAAACCGTTGGATTTTTCCCCCCCCCCTCGCTGTCTTTCTGAACTCTTTCGGAGTCGTTCCCGTCTGTTCCCTGAAGAATTTTCCGAAGTGTGACGGAGTGGCGAAGCCGAGGTCGTAGCTTATGTTCTGAATCGAACTGTCGGTATTCTTGAGCATTATCCTTGCTTCGGTAAGAGTGTATTCGTTTATCCATTCGCTCGGTGTCTTTCCTGTGACTTCCTTGACGACAGCGTAGAGGTATTTGGCGGACATGCCTAATTCTTCCGCATAATATTCGACCTGTCTGCTGTTCCTGATGCCTTTTTCCACGGCAAGCAGGAATCTGTCGGCAATCCTGTTTTTCTTGCTGCCCGGCTTTCTTTTCAGGAAAGCCCCGTTTTTCGGGTCATGGAGCATCAGGTTACATCCTTCGTAGAAGAGTATTTCAAGATAATTGCCGATGATCTGTTTCTGGAAGAAATTGTCGTTTTCCTGAAGAATCCGACGCAGGTAGGAGCAGATTTCATGACAAAGGCCTGTCTTGTTTTCAGGGATACGCTGCAGTGGATGTTCCCGCAGTACATTCATGAAATAGATGTTGATAAGGCCCTGTGCCGTCTTTTTCAGAATGGCGTCGTCGAATATGATGGCGTCAGCCTCGAAATCATCGCTTCTTGACCTCAGGTAGAAGGTTTCTCCGGAGCTGATGCTGAAAAACATGTTTTCCGATACCGTATAGTCAGTGTCGCCGGTATCGAATGTCGCCGTACCTTTCAGGCACACCAAAAGGATGATGGCGTCATTATAGCAATATTTGCTATTTTCTGTTTCAAGAGACACTTTTTCCTGCTCCGAATACTCTGAACCATACCCCAGAAGCCTCAAATCAAGGTAATTTATCCCCATAACAATAGTAGAAAATGCATAAAAAGGTAAATTTTGATATTCTTCACGTATATTGTGACGGAAATATTAATGAAAAATAACAAAATTTGTCAAGTCTTTACAAGACGACACACACATTCAATTCTAATATTTTCTTTTCAGGCAGGCCCAGGATTGTTCTTTGGCCTGTCTTCTTTTTTTATTTCCCGTCGTTTTATTTTCCGTCGTTCGGGAAACGTACTCCGGCTTCGGCTCTTATGCCGTCGAGGATTCTCATTACGGCGACGGATTCCGAATGAGGCATGAACGGAGTTTCAACGAGACCTTTCGAAATGGCGTCGATGCATGCCCTGACCTGATATTCGAACCCGGTAATCTGCTCCGGCGCATGCAGGGTCTCCACAAGATTGTGGTCCTTGTCGTAAATGTCGGCCCTGAGCGTGTTGTTTATGTTGTCCGTGACAATATATCCCCTGCTTCCGGAAATGATTCCCTGCCTGTCGTTCGCACAGAGGGCGGTAGCCATCAGTACCGCCATCCTGCCGTCTTCGTATTCGAAACAGATGTTGTCCTGCATGTCCACTCCCGTGTCGGATACCGTGCAATGCGATGTGATTCTGCGTATGTCCTTGCCGAACATGTGCAGGGCGAAATTTATCGGATAGACTCCGAGGTCAAGCAATGCCCCTCCTCCGAGCTCCGGTCTGACAATGCGTTCCTTGTGCGATACGGGATATCCAAGGTGTGCCGTGATCATCATCGGCCTGCCTATGGTCCCGTCGGCGGCCTTTTCCGCTACGGTCCTGTAAAACGGGAGATAGCGGGTCCACATGGCTTCGGCGAGGAATACGCCCTTGCTTTCAGACAGTTCCACGGCCTTTTCCGCTTCACGTGCATTGGCCATGAAAGCTTTTTCGCAAAGGACAGGCTTCCCTTTGTCCATGCACATCATCACATGTTCAAAATGGAAGGTATGCGGAGTGGCGACATATATCAGATCGACATTTGAGTCGTCTGCAAGCTCTGCGTAGGAGCCGAAGGCTTTGGAAAAACTGAACCTTTCGGCGAAATCTTCCGCTTTCGCCCTGTCTCTTGAAGCTACCCCGTAGGCTTCGACTTCCGGCATTCCGGCAAGCGTGACTGCCATTTTCTCGGCGATATGACCCGCTCCGATGATTCCTATTCTGAATTTGTCCATGGTTATATACCTTTACAATGCGATTGTAAAGGTAGCATTTTGAATCGAAAGAATAAAATGTTATTTTTACGGACTGACAATTTTAATTCCGACAATATGAAAAAGTGGTTTTGGGCGGGAGCCGCCGTCGCTGTCCTTGTTATCGCCGTTGTGGTGGCGGTGAATATCGAATACGAAAAACCTGTCTCACAGGAAAAGCTGCCTGCGGCTGCGCAGTCGTTCTTGGAGCAATATTATCCAGGAGGGAATATTGCGTTGGTAATGAAGTCGTTGGATGATATGAAGGTGACTTACGAGACTATCTATACCGATGGTGTAAGGGTGGAATTCGACCGCAGGGGAGAATGGAAAAAGGTCGGGTCCGGCCTCAGTCCCGTACCTCAGGACCTCATTCCTCCACAGATTACAGCCTATCTTTCTGCAAATTTTCCAGCGATCGACGTCGTTAAAATCGAACGTGACAGAAAGGAATGGGAAGTGAAGCTCTCCAACCGCATGGAACTCACCTTCGACAGCCGCACCTTCGCCCTCACGGACGTTGATGACTGACGCTGCGGGGAGGGATTATTTCAGATAGTCCTCGAAGTACATCGTGACCTTGTCCATGAGGTGGATGCGGTCCTTGCCGGCGACATTGTGCTGTGCGCACGGGTAAGGGAAGTAGTCTACCTGTACGTTGTTCCTGATACATTCGTTCACGAAATTCAGGCTGTGCTGCCATACCACAACGTTGTCCACGGCTCCCTGGCATATCAGCAGTTTGCCTTTCAGGTCCTTGGCCTTCGGTATCAGGCTTGTGAGGGCATATCCTTCAGCGTTCGTTTCGGGATTGCCCATATACCTTTCGCCGTACATCACCTCGTACCACTTCCAGTCGATGACAGGCCCTCCGGCCACGGCTACCTTGAAAATATCCGGATAATTCGTAATCAGCGAGATGGTCATGAAGCCGCCGTAGCTCCAGCCGTGTACGCCGATCCTGTCCTTGTCTACATAAGGCAGAGACATCAGCATTTTGATGCCTTCCATCTGATCCGACATCTCTGCCTGTCCGCAGCGGCCGTAAATAGTTTTTTCGTACTCGGCGCCGCGGTTTATCGTTCCCCTGTTGTCCTGGACATAAACTATGTACCCTTTCTGTGCCATCAGCATTTCCCAGCGTCTTAGCTCGGCCAACCAGGTGTTTTTGACCAACTGCATGTGAGGGCCTCCGTAAACGTACAGGATTACGGGATATTTCTTCGACGGATCGAAATCCTTCGGTTTGATGAGACGGTAGTAGTTGTCGTATTTGCCGTCGGCACTCCTGATTGTACCGAGCGAGAGTTCGCAGAATGCGAAGTCCTTTACGGGATTGGCGGCAGTCAGCAGATTCACCCTTTCCTTTCCTGAAATATCGGCGATGTCGATGACTTTCGGCACATTGATGCTGCTGTAATTGTCCAAGAAACGCGAACAGTCGGGGCTGAGGGATATGTTGTGCCAGCCCTCCGTTTCGGTCAGCCTTACGGTCTTTCCGGATTTCAGGCCGATACTGAAGAAATGATTTTCGACAGGGGAGACCTCGGCCGAGGTGTAGAATACCTTTTTACCGTCATTGCCGACATATTCCACGTCGGCGTCGACACGGGTGAGCCTTTCCACATTGCCGTCCAAATCGCAAAGATAGAGGTTCCTGTATCCGTCGCGGGTGTTTATCCTGTAGATGAACCTGTCATCGCTCCCTTTCACGAAATGTATCGGGTCCAACGGTTCGACATACCTGTCGTCATGTTCTGTCAGCAACGTCCTGACAAAGCCGCCGGTGGATGCGTCGTACATGTTCAGGTGCATGTTCTTCTGGTTTCTGTCAAGGACCTGTATGAATACATGTTTTCCGTCCGGGGACCATGAGACATTGGTCAGGTACTGGTCGTGTCCGAAATCATCGGCTTCGGCATAGACCGTAATCCCTGATGCAAAGTCATATATGCCGAGCCGGACGTTTTCCGATGCCATTCCCGCCATCGGGTATTTGATTTCGAGCAGTGAACCCGTTCTTGAATTGATGTCCAAAAGCGGGAAAGTACCCACTGCGCTTTCATCCTTTCTGTAGAATGCGATCTTTTTCCCGTCGGGCGAGAGGAAGATACCGCCTGTGATGCCGAATTCGTTGCGGCTGACATATTGTCCGTAGATTATGTTCCTGTCACTTGATTCGGCGATAGGGTAGACGTTGCCCTTGCTGTCGCAGAAATACAGGTTGTTGTCTGCCGTGAACACATGGAATCCCAATGGATTGAAGGTGAAATTGGCGGCATTTTCCGGCTCTTCGAAGGAATCAGCGACGGTTTTGTCTCCGATACATATTATATAAAAGGTTTTTCCGGCCTTGAATACGGCTCTGTCAGCGTCCAACCATCGGACGAATGAAACGTCTGTGTTTCCTGTAATTTTCCTGAGTTCTTCAGCCGTCAGGACCGCTTCCTCTGTTCCGTCCGGACGGATTTGCACCAATGAACCGTTTTCAAAGCAAGTGGCTGTCCGGCCGTCAGGAATCCATGCAAATTCCCTGTTTTCAGGATTGAGGGCATTGTCGAAGACATCTGCCATGGTGAGGTCCCGGCCTTCCGTCGGGAGATATTTTCCTATTGTATTTTCCTCTGCCTGAAGAGATAAGGAAAGCATTGCGCAAAGCATAAGGGTGAAAATTTTTCTCATTTTGAAAACCGTAATCATTTGAAGTGCGAAATTACTTAAAATCTTTGTCTTTTAGGTTTTATTTGCCTACATTGTGGACATAAATTTTCATGAAATGAAAAATTCAGCTAAAAAATTGATGATTGCAGCTGCAGCAGTTGCTTTTTTCATCAGCGCACAGTCTTCCGATGCCTGCACCGGAATCACCCTTGTTTCCAAGGACGGTTCGCACGTATTGGCGAGGACATGCGAATGGGGCGGCAGTTATCTTGACAGCCGGTATGTTATCGTGCCGAGAAACTATACCCAGACCGCCCTCACGCCTTCCGGCATGAACGGAATCGTATTTACTTCGGAATACGGATATGTGGGTATTTCGGTGATGCAGGACCAGTTCGTGACGGAGGGGCTCAATGAAGCCGGGCTTTCTGCCGGGCTCTTTTTCTTCCCCGGATACGGCAAGTACGAAACATACGATGCGGATGACAATGCTACCACCCTTGTGGATGTGCAGTTGGTTCCGTGGATTCTCGGAAGTTTCTCCACCGTGGACGAAGTGATTGCCAATATCAATAAGGTCAAGGTAGTGGCATTGACACCGGAGACCAATACAGCCCACTGGAGGGTCGCCGATGCTTCGGGAAAACAGATTGTGATAGAGATAGTCGGAGGAGAGCCGAAGATTTATGAAAACAAGCTCGGCGTCCTGACCAATTCTCCTGGTTTCGAGTGGCAGATGACCAATCTGAACAATTACGTGAACCTGTATCCGGGCAATGCCAAGGCCAATGAGCTTGCCGAAGGCGTGACTCTCAATTCTTTTGGTGCAGGTACGGGATTCCGCGGCATTCCGGGGGACGTGACCCCTCCTTCGAGGTTCGTCAGGGCAGCGTTCTACAAGGCTACCGCTCCGCAGTACGAGACAGGTTTCGAAACGGTAAAGGAGACATTCCAGATACTCAACAATTTCGATATTCCTATCGGGATCGAGCATCCTGCCGGAGCGACTGTTACGGACAATCTGCCGAGCGCAACGCAGTGGACAACGTCTTCCGACCTGCAGAATCTCAGATTCTATTACAGGACGGCATGGAATTCCACCATCAGGTGCATAGACCTCAAGACCATCAGGTTCGACAAAATCAAATTCCAGACCGCTCCTGTGGATGCAGTCCAGGACCAGCCTGTGGAATACATAAAGGTCAGATAGAGTCTTTCGTTGTGCGGGAGACTGTCATCGTACTGCGAGGATTTCGTCCACGATGTATTTCTGCTTGCCTCTCCACGGCAGTGCTCCGAGGTATTCCTTGTAGTGCAGTTCCACGGTCTTGCCGCCGCAGCGCATGAGCGAATCGGCTATCATCGGGTCGGTAATCGAGAATTCGAATTCGTACGACTGGATGGTGGCCGTTTTGCTTTTCGAGTTGAATCCGGCCTGAATGGCCTTGCCTTCGTATGTCTTGAATACGTAACCTTTGTAGACGACGAAATTCAGCTCGCCTGCCTTGACTCCTTCTCCGAATACGAAATAGAACTTGAAATAGACAGCGGCTGCAAATACGAGCACGAGCACGCAGGATGTTATGACTATGAATTTTTTCATCGTTCCCGGTAAATTTTATTGTCGTAAAAATAGGAAAAATTCTTATAAATTCTGTCATGCCGCTACATGTTGACCGTATTTTTCCTGCTGTCATCCTGAGCGGAGGACGAAGTCCGGAGCCGAAGGGATTTGTTTCCATGCCATGCAAGGGCGTCGAAAGATCTGACGCATTTGTTCCTTTTTCTTGTTTCTTGTCAAGGTGACAGGAAAAATTCCTATATTTGAAAGTTTGGAAAAGACCTTGCATGCTATATGAAAAAGTTGGTGTTGCCGGACAACGTGACTGAAAAGCCGTTGGTATATTATCTTGCCGTCGAAGAGTATGTCGCCCGCCATTTGGAAGACGACGTGCTTTTTTTGTGGCAGACAGGACCGACCGTAATATCCGGCCGCAATCAGGTGATTGAAGCCGAGGCCGATCTGGAATACTGCAAGTCTCACGGGATAGATGTCTTCCGTCGCAAGAGCGGAGGCGGCACCGTTTACTCCGACAAAGGGAACATAATGGTATCCTGCATCGTTTCCTGTCAGGATGTCCCCTATGTTTTCGAGAAATATCTGCAGACTGCGGCCCTCTATCTGCGTTCCGCAGGTATCGACGCTTCGGTTTCGGGCCGCAACGACATCATCGCCGGCGGCCGCAAGGTATCCGGAAACGCTTTCTACAAGGCAGGCCGCAGGGGCATAATCCACGGGACAATGCTCTTCGATACTGATTTTGACATGATGGAAAAGGCGCTGACACCTTCATACGGAAAAATTTCCTCCAAGGGGATAAGCTCCGTAAGGCAGAGGGTTGCCAATATTTCGGAGTGTACGGACATGAGTATCGGCGACTTCAAGGCCGGGCTCGAAAGATTTTTCTGCGACGGAGTCATATATCCCGAAGGTGACTTCGAAGAAAATGTGGAAAAGACAATGCAGACATATCTCGATAGGGATTTCCTGTGGGGACATGAACCGGAGCACACGGTAATATCGGAAGGCCGGACGGAGGCGGGAAATATCGAAGTCATGTGCGATGTGAAAGGAGGGAAACTCAGACGGGTCGTCTTCTGCGGGGATTTTTTCCCGCTCTGCGAAGATCCGGGGGCGGAACTGACAGCAGTCCTGTCCGGTGTACCGTTTCGCAGAAAGGAGATTGAGGCGGCCATACCGGCAGAATTGCCCGGGAAACTGATCAGAGGCCTCGGCAAAGAGGAATTGACAGGATTGATGTTTCAATAAGGATTGATTTTAGACAGGAAAAGGAAAACAATATCATGGAAGAATTGAAAAAGACATGTCTTTATGAAAGCCATGTGGCTCTCGGGGCGCAGATGAGCCCGTTCGGCGGCTTCATCATGCCCATACAGTATTCGGACATAATTTCCGAACACAATGCTGTGCGCAACGCCTGCGGGATGTTCGACGTATCGCACATGGGGGAATTTGTCGTGGACGGACCCGATGCCGGAAGATTCGTGAACCATGTCTTCACGAACGATGTGGGCGATATTCCCGAAGGCAAGATACTTTACGGTATGATGCTTTACCCCGACGGAGGCACAGTGGACGATTTGCTCGTCTACAGATTGGCAGACGGTGCTGACGGCAAGCGTTTCCTGATGGTGGTAAATGCCGCCAATATAAACAAGGATTATGACTGGGCCTGCGCTGCGGCGGAAGAGATGGACGTGAAATTGGAGAACAGATCCGATGAATACGGAGAAATAGCATTGCAGGGGCCGGAAGCGGAAAAGACGGCGAAGGATGTACTTGGCATGGATCTGTCGGATCTTGTATTCTATACTTTCAAGGAAACCTCATGGGAAGGCTTCCCGGTGCTTGTGAGCCGTACCGGATATACGGGAGAGGACGGTTTCGAATTCTATGCCTCGCAGGATGTCATCCGCAGGATATGGGCTGCATTGCTGCATGCCGGAGTTACTCCTTGTGGACTCGGATGCCGGGATACCTTGCGCTTCGAGGTGGGACTGCCGCTTTACGGCCATGAATTGAGCGGGACGATTTCGCCTTTGGAGGCCGGACTCGGCATTTTCGTCAAGACAGACAAACCTGATTTTATCGGAAAAGAAGCCATACTCCGGATGAAGGCCGAAGGTCTGAAACGCAAGGTCGTCGGGATCGAACTTTTTGAAAAGGCTGTCCCGCGCAGCGGCTATCCCGTGGAAGCGGACGGGAAGCAGATAGGCGAAGTCACTACAGGATATATTTCCATATCCACAGGGAAAAGCGTCTGCATGGCATTGGTCGATGCAGGGTATGCCGCACCCGGCACGGAGGTGGCGGTCAGGATACGCAAAAAGACATTCCCCGGGAAAACATGCAAAAAACGTTTTTACGAAAAACACTATAAAAACCAATAATTATGAGCAAGATAGCAGACGGTTTGCTTTACAGCGAATCTCATGAATGGGTAAAAATGGAAAACGGTATCGCTACCGTAGGAATTACGGATTTCGCGCAGAAATCCATGGGCAACATCGTGTATGTGGACATGCCGGAGCCTGACGACGAGGTCTCGCAGAACGAGGAATTCGGGGCTGTGGAAAGTGTCAAGGCGGCGAGCGACCTTTATTCTCCTGTGTCGGGAGTTGTCACTGAGGTCAATGAGGCCCTTGATGACGAACCGGGGCTTCTGAACAAGGATGCATACGCCAACTGGATTATCAAGGTGAAAATAAGCGAGCCTGCGGAACTCGAAACGCTGATGGATGCTGCCGCATACACTGATTTTCTTGCCAAGGAGGCCTGAGATGGCATTTGCATATTTCCCTCATACAGATGAGGATGTGAAGAAAATGCTCGGAAAGGCCGGGCTTTCTTCAATGGACGGACTATATGCCGATGTCCCTGAAAAATTCCTTTTCAAAGGAGAGTTCGACCTGCCTGACGCCATGTCGGAAACGGAAGTCAGGAGAGAGTTCGAACGGCTTGCGTCGATGAATACCAGGCTGAAGGTATTTGCCGGAGCAGGAGCGTATGACCATTATTCCCCGGCCGTGGTACCTTACATATTTTCACGGTCAGAATATCTTACGGCATATACTCCGTATCAGGCGGAAGTGTCGCAGGGTACTCTCCGCTATATCTTCGAGTATCAGACGATGATGTCGGAGCTGACGGGAATGGATTGTTCCAATGCTTCCATGTACGACGGCCCTACATCGGCTGCCGAAGCCTCGATGATGATGCTTGCATGCACGAAACGGAAATCGAAGGTGCTCCTGTCGGAAACATTGCTGCCGCAGGTTATCGAGGTGGTGGAAACGTATGCAAAATATCACGGCTTTGCACTTACTGTCATTCCTCATGTCGGCGGGGTTTCCGACAAGGAGGGGATTATCGGCAGACTTGCTGCCGGAGACGTCGCCGGAGTGATTGTCCCGGGAATCAACAGATTCGGCATAATTGAAGATTTGAGCGGACTTGCCGAGGCAATGCATTCGTCCAAGGCCCTGCTGACAGTATATTCGGATCCGTCAGCGCTTGCCGTCCTGAAAAGTCCCGGCGAATGGGGTGCGGACATTGCCTGTGGCGAAGCGCAGTCCCTCGGAATACCATTGAGCTTCGGCGGACCTTATCTCGGCTTTCTGACCTGCCGTCAGGAGTTTGTGAGAAAGTTGCCGGGAAGAATCGTAGGGGAGACGACGGATACGGCAGGCAGGCGCTCGTATGTGCTTACGCTGCAGGCACGGGAGCAGCACATAAGACGGGAGAAGGCTACGAGCAACATTTGCTCCAACCAGTCTCTCATGGCATTGTATGTCACAGTGTACTTGTCCCTGATGGGGCCGGAAGGAATGAAGGACGTCAATTCGCTGTCGTACGGAGGGGCGCATTACCTGCACCGCAGATTGTTGGAAACCGGCAGGTTCGAAGAGGCTTTCGACGGAAAACCTTTCCTGAAGGAATTCGCATTGCGCAGCCTGATACCTGCCGACAGGCTTCAGGAAGAATTGCTGAAAGCAGGATTTTTCGGAGCATTGCCGCTCGGTGACGGTATCGTCACATTCTGCGTCACCGAAAACAGGACCAAGGAAGAAATTGATGCTTTGACCGATGTCATCGCTTCCATTGGATTATAGGATTCCCCAGTACAGAACAACATTAATTCGTCGGACAGACGTTATATTATGAAATATTACGATAAACTCATTTTTGAATTGTCGAAGACCGGCCGCAGGGGCTATACCTTGCCGGCCTGCAAATGGGAAGACGGACTTGACGGGATTCCGGAGAATCTGAAACGGAACCATGCACCTGAATTGCCCGAAGTGAGCGAACCGGACACGGTCAGGCATTATGTCAATCTGTCAAACATGAATTTCGGTGTCGATACTGGCTTTTATCCTCTTGGAAGCTGTACGATGAAATACAATCCGAGAATCAACGAGGAAATGGCGTCGCATCCGGGTTTTTCGGGCCTGCACCCTCTGCAGCCCGCAGAAACCGTCAGAGGGGCGATGGAACTGTACCGGATACTGTCGGACGCCCTTTGTGCGGTTACGGGCATGTCGGCCTTTACCCTCAATCCTTTTGCCGGTGCTCACGGGGAATTGACTGGACTTATGATCATGAGGCAGTACCACTTTTCGAAAGGGGATACGAAGCGTACTAAAATAATAGTTCCGGACAGTGCGCACGGGACCAATCCTGCCAGTGCGGCGGTATGCGGACTTGAAGTGGTGCAGGTGAAATCCACGGCAAACGGGACGGTGGATGTGAACGATCTTAAACCTCTCCTTGACGATACCGTGGCGGGAATAATGATGACCAATCCGAACACTCTCGGACTTTTCGAGTCGGAGATTTCCGAAATTGCGGATCTCGTACACGCTGCGGGAGGCCTTCTGTATTACGACGGGGCAAACATGAACGCCCTTCTCGGCAAGGTACGTCCCGGGGATATGGGCTTCGACATAATGCACCTCAACCTGCACAAGACATTTTCCACGCCTCATGGCGGAGGAGGTCCCGGCGCAGGACCTGTGGGTGTGGCGGGATTCCTCAGGGAGTATCTGCCTTATCCGTCGGTCGGAGCGGATGTCTCCGGCGGTTACACATGGGCGAAAGGCAGCCATACGGCAGGGAGGATTTCAGGTTTCCACGGGAATTTCGGGGTGCTGATAAAGGCATACGCCTATATCCTTATGCTCGGCAGGCAGAACGTGAAGAATGCAGGTCCGTATGCAGTACTTGCAGCCAATTACATAAAGGAATCGTTGAAGGATTGCTATAAACTTCCGATCGGGTCGGTGTGCAAGCATGAATTCGTTTTCGACGGACTTGCCGATGCTCCGGAAGGGGTGACGACCTTGGATGTGGCGAAACGTCTGCTCGACTACGGTTTCCATGCGCCGACGATTTATTTCCCTCTGCTTTTCCATCAGTCCATAATGATAGAACCAACGGAGACAGAGTCGGTCGAGACTTTGGACGCTTTCATAGAGGCAATGCGGAAAATTGCCGGAGAGGCTGCGGAAAATCCCGAAATCCTGAAATCAGCCCCTCACAATACTCCTGTAAGCCGTCCTGACGAGACGCAGGCCGCTGTACACCCGATATTGAAATACAGGAGGCAGTCATGAAGATAACCATAATAGGAGCAGGCCCCGGCGGTTATGAAACGGCGATAGCTGCGGCAAAAGCCGGGATTGAAACAGTCCTTGTAGAGAGCGGGCATGTCGGCGGTACCTGTCTCAATGCGGGTTGCATCCCGACCAAAGCCTTGTGCCGCAGTGCGCGTTTTGCCGGAGAATTGAGGGACAGCGCCGGATTGGGAATTGCGGTTTCAGGGTTCCATGTGGATTTTCCTGCTGTCATGGCACGGAAAAATGCGATTGTAGAGCAGTTGAGGACAGGGGTTGGGACGATGCTTTCCGCAGCGGGAGTCACTTTTGTGTCCGGCCGGGCTGTCCTTAAAGATGCTCATACCGTGGAGGTTTCCGGCAGTCTGTTCAATTCGGATTATATCATAATTGCCACAGGTTCATCTCCAGCTGCTCTTGCCATACCCGGAGCCGACAGTGAAGGTGTCGTGGATTCGACGGAACTGCTCGGCATGGAGTCGCTCCCGGCAAGACTTTGCGTTATAGGGGCGGGAGTAGTCGGGCTTGAATTCGCTTCCGTTTTCAGGAGCTTCGGGAGCGAAGTGAGCGTGGTGGAATATTGCAGGGAGGTGCTTCCGCGGTTCGATTCGGATATAGCGAAAAGATTGCGAAAGAGTCTGGCTTCCAACGGTATTGCTTTCTTCATGCAGTCGCAGGTCACGAAAATTGATACTTTGGAAGACGGTACGTTGCGTGTCTGCATGTCCCGGAAAGGTGCTGAAGAGTATGTCGAAGCGGACAAGGTCCTTGTTTCCGTAGGAAGAAGGCCTGTCTGCGAGGACTTGGGATTGGAAAATGCGGGAGTGGAATTTACCTCAAAAGGGATAGTCACGGACGAATCCATGCGGACAAATATTCCTTCAGTTTTTGCCATAGGCGATGTGAACGGACGTCAGATGCTTGCCCATGCTGCCGTATTTCAGGGGAAAAAGGCATTGCAGGCCATTTTTGCCGAAAACGGTCTTTCCTTTGACTCTGAAACGGGCAATATCGATTTGTCGGTAATGCCTTCTGCAGTGTTTACGATGCCGGAGGCGGCTTCCGTGGGGCTTACTGAAGAGGAATGCAGGGAAAAGCGGATCGGGTACAGATGCCGCAAGTCCTTTTACAGAGCCAACGGCAGGGCATTGTGTGAAAATGAGCCCGAGGGATTGTGCAAGATATTGGAAGGTGATGATGGAAGGATTCTCGGCTGTCATGTATTGGGTGCGCATGCGGATGCCCTTGTCCAGGAAGTTTCGGTCCTGATGTCATCCGGGTCCGGTCTCGGTGCGCTGCGTTCGGCCGTGCACATCCATCCGTCACTTTCGGAAATCCTCCATTCCGCTGCCGAGGCTTAGTTCCGCTTCGAACATGCGGCGGTAGAAGGCGGCTTTGGCTTCCAATGAGAGGGGATAGGCCCTTGACGAGGACGGCATGCGCCAGACATGGATTTTCCGTTCCATGCCCGTTCCGGAAGATGCCGATGCCGGTATTGCCGCTTCCGTAAATTCACCTGTCCTCGGTACAGGGCAGCCGAGGTTTGCGGCAACTGCATCCATGGCCTTCTGTCCCGTGGCTGCGACGGCGGTACACTCAGGCATTGCTGCAAGCATCGACAGGATGTCCGTAGGACTGACTATTTCAAGGAATTTGTCCGAAGCATTGTCCTTCAGCCGTATGACTTCGGTAGCGGTGTCATAGAGTGCGATTCCTTTTTCGGTACAGAAATGTACGATTCTTTCCTTGTCGAACCTCTTTTCTCCGGCCCTTATGAAATGGTCCCGGTCATCGAAAAACACTGTCCCGATGATTCTCCACATGTCATTGTTGAAGTTCGGGTAAAAGAACTCCATGGACCATCTCTCCTTTTTGGGCGGAAAACTCCCGAGCATGAGAATCCTCGCATGCCCGGGGATAAAGGGTTCAAGAGGATGCCTTTCAGTCTGAGACATCTGTACTTGCTTCATTTTCCGTAAGATATTCTTTTCTGAACATGTCTATGAACAGAAGGAAGAGCGAAACCAAAAGAGGACCGAAGATGATACCCATGAATCCGAACAGCGGAATCCCGGCCACTACTCCGAATAGAGTGATGAGCGGATGCGTATCTGCCATTTTTTTCTGCAGGATGAACCTGAACAGATTGTCGCTCATCGAAACGAAGACAGCACAGAAAAGAAGAAGTCCTATTGCCTTGCCCCACAGTCCGAGGACCATGAAATAAATGCTCAGCGGCACCCACACGATCATTGTCCCGACTATCGGGATCATGGAACAGAGTCCTGTCGCCATGGCAGCGAGAAATGCATTGGGAACTCCGAATATCGAATAGCCTATCCATGCGATGGCACCCTGCAAAAGGGCAATGAGCGGAATACCGATGGCATTGGACTTGACCATGAGATTTATGCGGTCAATGGTTTCCTTCTTGTTTATGTTCTTCATCGGAATGACGGAAGCTATGTACTGTTCCATTTTCCGGCCTCCGGTGAGGAGGAAAAACAGCATGAGCAACGCTACGAATATGTTGATGAAGAAGTATCCGATGCCGTTGATTATGGATTGTCCGATTCCGGCAATTTTTCCGGCAATGAATGAAATGTTCTTTTCGGAAATGATGTCTATCTCATATCTGTCCTTCAGGATGTCAATCATCTGCTTCGCAGGTGCGATAATGGCGTCGCTGTTCCAGTTGACATCCTGCAGCCTCGCTATTATGAACCATGCGAAAAGCGAAAGCGGTATCGCCACGAAAAGCACGGCGCAAACGACAATGACGCTCGCCGCCAAAGTCGGCCGTCCTGTTTTTTCAGCGAGAGAAAATGTCGGTTTGCGCAGAAGAATGTACAGCGTCAGCGCACCGAGGACACCGCTGATATACGGCCATGCCTGTCTTGCAAGCACCAATCCGATGCCTAATATCAGAGCAAC
This sequence comes from uncultured Bacteroidales bacterium, assembly GCA_944323245.1. Lineage (GTDB taxonomy): Bacteria > Bacteroidota > Bacteroidia > Bacteroidales > UBA932 > Cryptobacteroides. The sequence continues at coordinate 21,201 of CALURT010000010.1, read as the reverse complement.
GAGCGTAAATTTCCAGATATTTTCCTTTGTGCTGATCCTGCCCATGTCCGTCTTTTAGAAAAGTTCGTCGAGTTTTTTGTAAAGTTCTTCGCTTTCACCTACGAACACTTCCACTATATTGCCCTGCGGGTCGATGAGGACCTTTGTAGGATAGCCTTTAATGGCATAGCTGTCCACTACGTCTTTCCCGTCCCCGTTGAACAGATTGGTCCACTTGAGACCTTCTGTTTCTACTGTTTCACGCCATGTTTCCTCGCTGTCACGACAATTTATGCCGACGAATTCTATTTTCCTGTGATATTTGGCATAATATTCTTTCATGTCCGGCATTCCTTTCATACACCAGTAGCACCATTTGCCCCAGAAGTCGAGGAGGACGTACTTGCCCCTGAACGAGGCAAGGGTTCTTGTCTCTCCCTCCAAATCTTTCAGACTGAATTCCGGAGCAGGCATGCCGGGCTGCATTTTAGCCTCGTTTTCCTTGATCCTTATCTGTCTTTCGTTGTTCTCGGCGTTCCTGTCAAGGATTTCCTTCATGACACCGTTGCGGACTTTCTCGCCGAGAGCGTTGTGAGCGTCAAGCCCGATCTGTTCATCGTTGATATGGAGGACAAGGTATCCTGAAGACAACTTGTCCGGATTGGCGGCTGCATAGGCTGCGAAAACACTGTCCTTGTATGCAATGGCGGCTTCAAACTCGTCAGCCAGCGCTTCAAGGCTTTCCGTATCGTTCTGCTCTATCGTCTTCGCCTTTTCGTTCAGGGCTTCCATCATCTTCAGGATTTCCCCGTGCTCTGCGAATGCTGCAATGTCATCGTACAGCATGGGGCTTCTGAACACCGGCTTGTCGATACTGCCCGACACCTTTATATTGTCACCCGGCAGGAGGACAAGAAGTTCGTTCAGCACCGGAGCAGGCTGTACTGTGGCAGCTCCGGTCTTGGGCATCGGGGCGATGGACATTATCAGCAGTGACGTATCTTTGAACGTTATGGAGAAGCGGTCGTTTTCAAGGGCTACAGTATCTTCGTATGCAGGTGTCCTGTCGTTGACATGATAGGCCATGACCATAAGTGAATCGCTTTCTATTCCGGTGAGTGTACCTCCGAATCTGCCGTTGCTTCCGCAACCGTTCACAGCCATGACGGCTATCGTCATTCCAGCCGCCATTGCAAGTCTTGAGAAAATTTTCATATCCATGTATTGTTGTATATCAATCCGTAAATATAGCATATATTGTCGATGTCGGAAAATAAATTTGTCTGAACTTGGCGGAAAATGTAAATTCGCGGAATATCGAATCGTACAACAATGATAGTTTGCATAGCTGAAAAGCCGAGCGTGGCGAGGGAAATTGCGGCCGTATTGGGTGCTGCGGCCAAGAAAAACGGTTATATGGAGGGAAACGGCTATCAGGTCACATGGACATTCGGCCATCTCTGTACCCTGAAGGAGCCGCAGGACTATACGCCCGAGTGGAAACCATGGGCGCTGTCGTCATTGCCCATGATTCCGAAAAGATTCGGTATCAAACTGATAGACAATGAATCATATCGTGCGCAGTTCGAAGTCATCAGGACTTTGATGCAGAATGCCGATGAAATCATAAACTGCGGCGATGCCGGGCAGGAGGGAGAACTTATCCAGCGGTGGGTGATGCTCAAGGCCGGGGCGAAATGTCCTGTCAAAAGGCTTTGGATTTCCTCCCTTACCGAAGATGCCATCAGGGAAGGTTTCCGGAATCTGAAAGACGAATCGCAGTTCGAAAGGCTGTATGAGGCAGGCCTTTCACGTGCCATCGGGGACTGGCTTCTCGGCATGAACGCTACGCGGCTGTACACCTTGAGGTTCGGGGCAAACCGTCAGGTATTGTCCATAGGAAGGGTACAGACTCCTACATTGGCATTGATTGTCAGGAGACAGAATGAGATTGACAATTTCGTTCCCGAGCAGTATTGGGAGTTGAAGACGGTTTACAGGGATACGGTTTTTTCTGCGGTGAAAGGCAGGTTTTCCGTCAGGGAAGAGGGCGAAGCCGTTCTTTCGAAGATCAGTGGAAGCGAATTTTCCGTGACGGCGGTTACTCTTAAAAAAGGGAAGGAGGCTCCGCCGCGCCTTTTCGACCTTACATCCCTTCAGGTGGAGTGCAACAGGAAGTTTTCCTTTTCAGCCGACGATACCCTGCGGCTAATCCAGTCGCTTTATGAGAAAAAGGCCACGACCTATCCCCGTGTGGATACGACTTTTCTGAGTGATGACATTTATCCGAAAGTCCCGGGAATACTGAAAGGACTCGAAGCATACGCAGAACTGACGGCGCCGCTGAAATCAGGGAAACTGCCGAAAAGCAAGAAAGTCTTCGACAATTCCAAGGTTACCGACCATCATGCCATAATTCCGACGGGAGTCACTGTCAGGGTTGACGGTTCTGGCGCAACATCGGGAATTGCCCTGACTCCGGAAGAGAGCAAGGTCTATGATCTCGTGGCGAGAAGGTTTATCGCCGCATTTTATCCGGATTGCGAAAATTCGACGACCACGGTTTCCGGAAAGGCTGCCGACGTGGAGTTCAAGGCTTCCGGGAAGCAGATAGTGAAGCCCGGCTGGAGGGTTGTCTTTGCCGGACAGGAGAATTCCGGTGCGGACAGGTCCGAAGACGGGCAGGATGATTCAGGAAACGGTATCCTTCCGGAATTTAAGGTAGGGGAGTCCGGTCCTCATGAGCCGAAACTGAAAGAGACATGGACGACGCCTCCGAAACCTTATACCGAAGCCACACTGCTCAGGGCAATGGAAACCGCCGGCAAGTTCGTGGACAATGAGGAGCTTCGGGATGCCCTGAAGGAAAACGGAATCGGACGTCCTTCCACGCGTGCGGCAATTATAGAAACGCTTTTCAAGCGCCGCTATATCCGCAAGGAGAGGAAAAGCCTTTATCCGACGGAAACGGGAAAGGAGCTTGTCGGGACAATCCATGAGGAGCTTCTCAAAAGTGCCGAACTTACAGGGCTTTGGGAGAAGAAGCTACGGATGATAGAGAAAGGGACATACGAGGCCCGGACCTTTTTGGACGAATTGAAAAAAATGGTCGGACAGATTGTCATCGATGTGCTTTCCGACAATTCTGTCCGAACACTTTAACGACTGGCAGTCGTTAAAGTGTTCGGAGAAATCCCATTGTCGTCATTTACATTCCGAAAGTGAAGGCGTTGATGCCGTCGTAGACGGAGCTGACGAGACCGAGCAATATCACTCCGGCGATGCAGAGCACCAAGCTTATACGAGTCGACCTGTCGCTTCTGAACGCCGGAACGGGATTCTCGTTCGGGGTTATGAACATGGCCTTGACCACGAGCAGGTAATAGTATAACGACACTATCGTATTGAGCAATGCTATGAACACAAGCACCTTGAAGCCTTCGCTGAAAGCTGCGGCGAATATGAAGAACTTCGAGAAGAAGCCAGCGAACGGAGGTATCCCGCCAAGAGAAAACAGAGCCAATGTCATGATTATCGCCAATTTCGGATTTGTCCGGTACAGGCCGTTGTAGTCAGCCATGTCAACTTTCCCGCCGCTATGCTGTTCGACAGTGGAAATCACGCCGAAAGCGGCAAGGTTGGCTGCGGTGTATATCAACACGTAGAATATCAGCGATGTCATTCCGAACGCCGTGCCGCTGATGACGGCCAACATGATGTAACCGGCCTGCGAAATGGACGAAAAGGCGAAGAACCTTTTCAGATTATGCTGTCTTATGGCGAAAAGGTTGGCCACCGTAATGCTCAGGACGATAACGACATAAAGCATTGCCCTCCATTCCTCTGCCATGGCAGGGAAGACCTTCACGAGGATTGTCATCAGCACGAAGGCCGCCGCTCCCTTTGATACTACAGACAGATAGGACGTCACCGTGGTAGGAGCGCCCTGATATGTGTCTGCCGTCCACAGGTGGAACGGAACGAGGGAAATCTTGAATCCGAGCCCGGAAAAGAAGAAGACCATAGCCATGATCTGCAGCGGAGAACCGGTAATCCTGTCCGGAAGGTCACTGAAGTACAATGTCCCGGCAGTCCCGTAGAAAAACGAGATTCCGTAAAGCATCAGTCCGCTTGCGAACAGGGCACTCAGGATGAACTTGGCTCCGGCTTCGGCGGAGTTATGCCTGTATTTGTCGAATGCCACAAGGCAGGCCATAGGCACGGAGGCCAATTCAAGGCCGATGAAAAACATCAGGAAATGTCCTGCGCCTATCATGAAATACATTCCGAGCAATGTCGAAAGCGTAAGGATATAGAACTCGCCTCGCTTGTGGGCCGTATCTTCACGAGAAAGCCATACGTCCGACTGAAGAAGCACGATAAAGGCCCCTGCGGCAAGTATTCCCTTGACAATGGCGTGTACAGGTTCGTATGTGAACATCCCTCCGAAAACTTCCCCGCCTTCCGACGGCCACGGCCAGAGCGATACGACGGCCACAGCTGCCATAAGTACGCACATCAGCGGGTGGAAAGCCTTTCTCGCCCTTTCGCCCGTGGCGAAAAGGTCATACAGAAAAGCTATGACTATGACGGCGATCAGCACGATCTCCGAATGCATGTATGTGAATATTCCTGAATAGTCCATTGTCTCTTAGTTCAAAATGTGTGAAATAATCGAGGTTACGCTGCCGTGTATCATTTCGCTTGCCCAAAGAGGCGCAAGGCCGAGAACGGCTATCGCACATATCAGCACGACTACGGCAAGTTTTTCGTCCCAAGTCGCATCTGTGAGTTTGAGATGCTCGGGGTTGGTGCATGTCCCGTAAAGGATCTTGCCGATTACCCGCAGGATATACACTGCGGTAATCACTATCGAGGTGCAGGCTATGATGGTCACCACCCTGTAGAAAATCCCGTCGTTCATGAAGGCCCCGTTGAAGATAGTCATCTCGGCCACGAAGCCGCTCAGACCAGGAAGCCCGAGGTTTGCAAGTCCTGCAATTACATAGCATACAGACAGGAAAGGCATTATCTTCATGAGTCCGCTCAATTGCCTGATGTCACGGGTATGGGTGCGGCCGTATATCATTCCTATCAGTGCGAAGAACAGGGCTGTCATCAGTCCGTGGCTCAGCATCTGAAGCACTGCTCCGGTAGCTGCGGTGGAATTTATCATCAGTATGGCGAAAAGGACGAGTCCGCAATGCGATACCGAAGAATAGGCATTGATATATTTGAGGTCTGTCTGGACGCAGGCCGAAAAGGCTCCGTAAACTACCGATATTGCGGTCAGGATGATGAATATCCAGCTGAGTTCGGCCGCTGCATCGGGAAGGAGGAACATCGCCACACGGAAACATCCGTAGCCTCCGAGTTTCATGAGGACTCCGGCATGGAGCATGGATACGGCGGTCGGAGCGGAAGCATGACCGTCAGGACTCCATGTGTGGAACGGGAAAAGGGCCCCGAGCACACCGAAACCTATGAATACTACAGGGAACCAGATTCTCTGAAGCGAAAGCGGGATATTGTGGAGTCCTGCTATCTCCATTATGTTCATTGTCGTGGCTCCGGCTCCGAAATAGATTCCGAGAATGCCTATCAGCAGCAGGGCGGAACCGCCCATGAGCATGAGCGTGAGCTTCATCGCCGAATATTCCTTGCGGCCGCTGCCCCATACGCCTATGAGCAGATACATCGGGATAAGGGCCACTTCGTAGAACATGAACATCGTGAAGAGATCCAACGATATGAAGAACCCGAATACTCCCAGACTCAGAAGGCAGAACCACATGAAAAATTCCTTCACATCCGTTTTCATCTGCCATGAAGCGAACGTTCCGGTAAACACTATGATGGATGACAGAAGCAGCATCAGCACGGATATTCCGTCCACGCCTACGGCATAATGGATGTTGAGGGGCCTGTACCACATCACGCTGTCGGTGAAAAGCATCGGATCCGTCACTCCTGCCTTCCTGAGTCCCGCATATTCGAATACGAGGAAAAGGGAAAGTGCAAGCAGCAGGGCCGAACCCGTCACCATTACGGCATGTATCTGCTTGGTGTTCCGTGAAAGCCAGAGCCCGAGCATCATCAGCAGGGGTATGGCCGGAAAAAGTGATAATATATTCATGATACCTTTTTGTTTTCAACAGTTGGTTAAAATCATATATCCGTCCCGGTTCAGATCAGCAACAGCAGTATCACGAGACCGAGTACACCGCCTAGGAACCATATACAGTACCTCTGCACGCTTCCGCTCTGCATGTAACGTATAGCCCACGAGGTCTTTTCCGTCACCCATGCCATGCCGTTCATGAATCCGTCCACGACATGCCTGTCGAACCACGCTATAGGGGACGATATGCAGGCGAAAATGATTCTGTGGGTAATGAACTGGTATATTTCGTCTATGTAGAACCTGTGGTAAGCCGCCTTGTGCAGTCCGCTGAATCTTGTGGCAAGTCCGTCGGCCACCTTCCTGTCCTCACGCATATACATCCATGTGGCCAAGGCTATTCCGGCGGCAGCCACACAGAGGCTCACAATTGCGACAGTGGTATTTATGTGTATCGTGTACGCCTGCCCGTCGCTGCTGACAAAGTGTCCGAAAGGAATCCATCCGGCAAAAAGGGTCACGACGGCGAGGAAAACCAACGGAACCGTCATTGTAGCCGGTGCTTCATGAGGAACATGCTCTGCATGAAGGGCCTTGTTTTCCCTGCCCCAGAATATTCCGTAATAAAGCCTGAACATGTAGAATGCGGTAAGTCCGGCGATGAATGTCATCGTCACGCCGATGAACGGGCTGAATTCGAAACATGCGGTAATGATTTCGTCCTTGGAGAAGAAGCCGCTCAAAGGCCATATTCCGGCAATGGCAAGACAGGCCACGAGGAACGTGGCGTGAGTTACCGGAAGGTATTTGCGGAGACCGCCCATGGCCGACACCTCGTTGGAATGCACGGCGTGGATGATGCAGCCTGCGCAGAGGAAGAGCAGGGCCTTGAACATGGCATGGGTGAACAGGTGGAACATCGAAGCCATGTAACCCAAGCCTCCGGCATGAGGGTCGGACGACGTGCAGACTCCGAGGGCCACTATCATGAAGCCTATCTGCGAAATCGTACTGAATGCAAGCACTCTTTTTATGTCGCTTTGCACGCAGGCCACAACCGCTGCATATAGGGCCGTGAATGCTCCCACGTATGCTGTCAGATGAAGCACGTCAGGTGCGTATTCCACGAAAAGAGGGAACATCCTTGCCACGAGATAGACTCCTGCCACGACCATTGTCGCCGCATGGATGAGGGCGGAAACGGGCGTAGGGCCTTCCATTGCGTCAGGAAGCCATATATGCAGAGGGAACATGGCACTCTTGCCGGCGCCTCCGACAAACATCAGTCCGAGAGCTATCGGCAGGATGGCCTTGGCCGCTCCGAGAGCGGGAGCATCCGGAGTGAATGAGAAAGTCCCGGTATAGAATCCGTAGAACAGGATTCCGACCAAAAATCCGAGGTCGGCGAAACGGGTCACGATAAATGCCTTTTTCGATGCCGCCACAGCCTCTTTCTTCGTATAGTAGAAGCCTATGAGCAGATAAGAGCTGACACCCACGAGTTCCCAGAAAAGGTACATCTGGAAAATATTCGTGGCTACCACCAATCCCATCATGCTCATCGTGAAGAGGGAGAGGAAAGCGTAATACCTCTGGAATCCTCTTTCGCCCTTCATGTATCCGAAAGAATAGATATGCACCATAAGGGAAACCGTGGAAATGACCACGAGCATCATGACGGATATAGGGTCGAGCATGACGCCGAGGTCGATGTGGAGCGTTTCGCTGAACGGCAGCCATACCGTGTTCCATGGAATCATCGTAGGATAAACGCCTGAAGCGTCCCTTCCGGCACCGAAATACCCGAATGCGGTATAGTAGCTCAATGCGGCCGCTATTCCGGTCACGACCGTTCCTATGATACCGGCCGTGACCGGTTTCAGTTTGGTCCCGAGCAGACCGATGAGGATGAAACTCAGGAACGGGAGCAGCAATATCAGTACTGTGTATGTAAAGTCCATAATTTCGTCACGTTTTGTTTCCTACCACTTCATGTTCTTCAGGTTCTTGACCTGTATGTTCTTCATGTTGCGGTAAATGTTTATGATAATGGCTATCGCCACTGCCGTCTCTGCCGCACTTATTCCAATGGCGAACAATGTGAAGAAGAAGCCCTCAAGCTGTTCCGGGAACAGGAAGCGGTTGAAAACCACGAAATTGATGTCTACGGAGTTGAGAATCAGTTCCACGGAAATCAGCATGGCAAGCAGGTTGCGCCTTGTGATGAAACCGTAGATTCCCACGAACATCAGTATGGTCGAGACTATAAGGTAATATTCCATCTGTATCATAGCGAGCGGATTTTAACGTTTTCTTGCAATCATGATTCCTCCTACTATGCAGGCGAGAAGCAGAATGCTTATCACCTCGAACGGCAGGACATATCCGTCCTTGCCTGTGCCCATCAGGGCGTGCCCGATTGTGCGCACGTCCAATTCACCGTGTTCGAAATTGGACGGGACAAACGGATTCTTCAGCATTATGAACAGGCAGATGCCGAGAGCGGCTACCGTGGCAATCAGCCCTATCACGAGTTTGTATCCTTTCAGTTTTTCGGCCTTGTCGCCTTCGCTCGATGTAAGCAGAATCGAGAAGACGTAGAGGACGGTGATGCCTCCGGCGTAAATCAGAAGCTGTACCGCACCGAGAAACGAATAATTCAGCTGGAAATATATTCCGGCAGTACCGAAAAGTACGAACAGAAGGTATGTCGCCGCCCTGAGGATTCTTTTCGTGGTCACAGCGAGAACCGCACTCACCGTGATGAACAGGGCGAGCACCGTAAATACTATCAGATCGAGAGTTATCATTGCTTGTTCAGAGTTTTTACGAGTTTTTCCCTTGTGAATACGGCATGTTCGAAGTTTGTCGAAAATTCTATGGCGTCATGCGGACAGGCATTTACGCACAGATGACAGAACATGCATGAACCGAGGTCGTATTCGTATTTGACAAGACGTCTTTTGGGACGTCCGGTTTCCGGATCGGTGACGTTTTCCGTTGTGATACGTATCGTTCCGTTGGGGCAGGCCATGGAACAAAGTCCGCAGCCGATGCATTTGTTGTTGCCGTTTTCATCATGCGGCATTACGAGTTCCCCGCAGTAGCGGTCGAACATTTTCAGGGTCGCCCTGTTTTCCGGATATTTTTCGGTCACCTTCTTGGTGAAGAATTCTTTCCCGGTAACCTTCATTCCGGTCAGGAGAGTCCCCAAACCGTGAAACAGACCTTTTATATAATTACTCATGACTAAAAATGCAATTTGAATACGACCACTACTACCATCAGCAACAGGTTGACGAGACCTATCGGCACGAGATATTTCCATTCGAGCGTAAGAATCTGGTCGATTCTGAGTCTCGGGAAAGTCCATTTGATCCACATCAGGAGAAGCACCACGAAGAAGGCTTTTCCGAAAAACCACACGAAGCCAGGAATGTAGTCCATGACGGTATTGAATCCGTCCAACCCGGGAATGTGGAGCGGCATCCATCCTCCGAGGAAAATGGTGGCAGCGATGGCCGAGATGATGAAAAGGTTCACGAATTCGGCCACGTAGAAAAGTCCGAAATGCATTCCCGAATATTCGGTATGGTATCCGGCCGTAAGTTCGGATTCGGCTTCAGGCAGGTCGAAAGGCCCCCTGTTCACTTCGGCATTGCCTGCGATGAGATATATGATGAACGCTATCAGCGCAGGGATATGTCCCTTGAATATGAACCAGCCGTCGGCCTGACGTTCCACGATTTCCGAAAACTGCATTGTATCGGTAAGTACCACGATGGTAAGGATGGAAAGTCCGATGGACAATTCGTAGCTGATCATCTGCGCTCCGCTTCGCATCGCTCCGATGAGGGAATACTTGTTGTTCGAGCTCCATCCGGCAAGGAGGATTCCCACCACGCCGATGGAAGACGCTGCAATGAGGAAAAGGACTCCGACGTTGAAGTCGAGGATTTCCATTCCCTTATTGATAGGAATGCATGAAAATGCCAGTACCGAAGCGATGATTACTATGTACGGGGCAAGGTTGTAGAGGAATTTGTCCGCATGTCGTATTATGATAATCTCTTTGGTGAGCATCTTGAATACGTCGCAAATCACCTGTACGGTACCTGCCGGACCTACCCTGTTCGGTCCGAGACGGCACTGGAATGCGGCGCAGACCTTGCGTTCCATGTATATCATGATTATGGCCACCACGACATACATCAGCAGAAGGCAGATGCCTATCACGACACATTCAAGGAAAACCGCAAGACCGACAGGCATGACCGCCGTCAGCTGGGCATGTATCCAGTTTGTTACTACACTGAAATCAAACATATCGTCAGTTATATTTCTGGTTTGTCAATAATTATCTGTCAATGTCCGGTACGACATAATCCAACGTACCGCCGATGGCTATCAGGTCGGCAATCTTGGCTCCGCGTGAAATCGTGTCCACGCAGGCTACCAAAGGAAGACCGGTGGAACGGAATTTCATCCTGTACGGATATTTGTCCCCGCGGCTTTCTATGTACACTCCGAATTCGCCGCGGCTGCTTTCCACTGCGGAATACCAGCTTCCCTCAGGGAGTTTGATGACAGGCTTCATCTTCATCTGCCATTCTCCTGCAGGGATATTGTCGATGAGCTGCTCGATGATGTTCATGCTTTCCTCTATCTCCTTCATCCTGACCATGTAGCGTGCCATGCAGTCGCCTTCGTCATAGAGGATTTCCTTGAAGTCCACCTTGCCGTACATTGCGTAAGGATGTCTTTTCCTCACGTCGCAAGCCCAGCCGGAAGCCCTTCCGGTGCCTCCTGTGGCGCCGAACGAAATGGCGTCCTCTCTGCTCAGTATTCCCGTCCCGACAAGTCTTTCACGGGCTATTATGTTGCCTGTGAACACTTCGTGGTATTCTCTGAGCATCGGCCTCATGTATTTTATGAATTTCTTGACATTGGCGACGAAGTCGGGATGGATGTCGGCCTGTACTCCGCCTATGGTGTTGTAGGTCTGTATCAGGCGTCCTCCAGTGGTCTGCTCAAGAATGTCGAGGACCTTTTCCCTGTCCCTGAATCCGTAGAAGAATGCAGTCAGGGCCCCCATGTCCATGCAGAGGCAGGAGAAGAAAAGAAGGTGCGAGTCGATTCTCTGGAGTTCGTCCATAATCGTGCGGATGTACTGTATCCTTTCGGAAACCTCGACTCCGAGACCTTTTTCAATACACATGCACAGTGCATGACGGTTCTGTGCTGCGCTCAGATAGTCGAGCCTGTCGGTAAGGGCGAGAGTCTGTGGGTAGGTGAGCGATTCGCACATTTTCTCTATTCCCCTGTGGATGTATCCGCAGTGGACGTCTATCTTCTTTATTATTTCGCCTTCCAACGAAACCCTGAACCTGAGGACTCCGTGCGTGGCGGGGTGCTGCGGGCCGAGATTGATGACATACTCCTGCTCTTCGAAAAGGGGATGCCTTTTTATTATATAGTCACCCGATTCGGTCCTTTCGTATCCTTCCGACGTATCTTCGTCGCCTTCGTTGTCCATGTTGAGTGGATTGGAAGACATGTCGTAGTCCTTGCGGAGCGGATATCCCTTCCATTCGTCCCTCAGGTACAGCCTGCGGAGGTCCGGATTCCCGAAAAAGCTGATTCCGTAGAAATCGTATGCTTCACGTTCGTTCAGCTCCGCCGTCTTCCACAGGTCTCCTACCGAGTGCAGGACCGGATTTTCCCTGTCCGGAACTGTCACCGAAAGGATTACGTTCTCTCCTGTCGAAGTGTTTTCCAAATGATATACGCAGCCGAGACCTTCTTCGCCCCTGTCAACTCCGGTAAGGCTGCGAAGAAAATCGAAACCTTCTTCCCTGCGGAGTCTTATGGCGAGTTCTCTGAAACGGTCGTTCGGTACGAGGAGTTGTCCGTCTCCTGCTTCCGAGAGCCGTACGGACGGCTCCATGGCCATGATTCTGTCTATTATGCTTCTGTTTTCCATAATCCTGTCGTTGGGGTTATGCCAATCCTGCTCCTTCATCGTCGGCGTCAGCCGCGTCTTCGGACATCAGGCGTTCGTATTCCTTTTCGCTTATGCTCTTGTTCACTCCTCCGAAAAATCTTTGTGCCTTGACCTTGCGCTGCAGCTGCATCAGTCCGTACAGCATTGCTTCGGGTCTTGGAGGGCATCCTGGTATGTACACGTCTACCGGAAGTATCTTGTCCACGCCCTGTACCACATGGTAGGATTTCTTGAAAGGTCCGCCGCTTACGGCGCATCCTCCGGTGGCCACGACATATTTCGGATCCGCCATCTGGTCGTAGAGACGTTTGAGCACCGGCGCCATCTTGTACGTGATTGTTCCTGCCACCATGATGAAATCCGCCTGACGAGGGGAGGCCCGCGTTACTTCAAACCCGAACCGGGCGAAATCATAGCGCGCCGCACCCACGGCCATGAATTCGATACCGCAACAGCTTGTCGCGAAGGTAAGAGGCCACAGGCTGTTGCTGCGTCCCCACTCTATGACGTCGTCGAGACAGCCGACAATCACGTTTGTACCGTTCTTGCGGAGCTCTTCAACCAATTTTTCTATGTATTCGTTGTCGTTGAAATCCTCATATTTCATCGACTTTATCTTGACATTCCTTCCCATTGTCTTTTGTTTTTAACGGTCTATTTCCATTCGAGTGCGCCTTTCTTCCATGCGTATGCGAGTCCGAGGACAAGTATGAGCAGGAAGAACAGCACGCTTACAAGTCCGTAGATTCCAAGGTCCTGGACTACAACGGCCCATGCGAAGAGAAAGACGGTCTCGACATCGAACATGAGGAAAAGGATGGCGAAAAGATAGTAGCCTACCTTGAACTGCATCCATGATTTTCCACGTGTCGGGATACCGCATTCGTATGCTTCCCCTTTCTGTGCATTATAGGATCTCGGGGCAATCGCCTTCGCTATTCCGAGGGCCACCGCCACCAATGCGAGGGCTATAAGTATTACAACTACCAATAATACGAAATTGTTCATGGCAACTTTATTTTGTTTTCATGTGAAATATGCGGGCGTTGAAAGGCATACTCCGCGCATCCGGAGCATTTTGGGGAACAGGAAATTACCCGCCGCCTGTCCCTTGAACCGGTCGTCAGACAAGGATTCTTTCCAAAGCGAAGACGTAGTAGTCGGCAAGCCGGCTCAGCTTTACGGAATCCGGAGCATGAAACGCCGTGGATTCAGTCTTTTGCCTGAGAGGGGCGATGTTTTGGAAACGGTTATGGTTCAATGTTTTCTGACTCGTCCCCGTAAATAATGAGATGTTGGAGGCGGTTACCTCCATGTATGCTTCCTGGGCCTGGGTGCCTGGCATGTAGAAAGAAATGTCAGCCATGCATCCGCAAGGCGGGAACGGGGACGGGTTGTCTGAACGGGATGATGGGGAAGAAGACAGGAAATGCGTTGCCAAACCTATGAGCAACAATGTGATGAATATCAACTTGCAAATCCTGTACATACTTTTTTCCTGAAAATCCGGTGCAAATATAATAAAAATAATAAAATCAGTTCAGATTTTCCTGTGAAGCGCCCACAGGACTATCCCGACGGAAACGGAAACGTTCAGCGAATGCTTGGTGCCGTATTGCGGTATTTCCAATGCGAAATCGGAAGCGTCCACTACCTCCTGAGACACTCCGGACACCTCGTTTCCGAAGATGACAGCATATTTTTTATCTGGAGAGGGCGAGAATGCGTCAAGACTGACCGCATTGATTGTCTGCTCCACGCTGATTATGGTGTATCCCTGTGACTTGAGCTCTTTTACGGCATCCATCGTGTCCTGATGATGAACCCAGTCAACGCTGAATTCGGCTCCTATGGCCGATTTGTGGATTTCGGCGGACGGGGGAGTGGCGCAGATACCGCAGAGGTACAGTCTGTCCACCTTGAAGGCGTCGCAGCTGCGGAATGCCGAACCTACGTTGTGTGCGCTCCGGACATTGTCCAGAACCACGGCGAGACCCGATTTCGGGGCCTTTTTGTATTCTTCGGCAGACATTCTGCCGAGCTCTATGTTCAGTAATTTCCTGTCGGACATTTTCAACCTGAATGACTTTTTACAAAAACAAAAAAGTTATCCCTGCAAAGGTAGGTAAAAAATAAAATTTGAGTAAATTTGCCTGAATAATAAATTCGATATTATGAAACAGGACTTGCAGATTTTCAATCTGATCAAAAAGGAAGAGGACAGGCAGACGACAGGCATAGAGTTGATAGCGTCTGAGAATTATGTCAGCAATCAGGTGCTGGCAGCTTTAGGATCGGTGTGTACGAACAAGTATGCCGAAGGTTATCCCGGCGCAAGATATTACGGAGGTTGCGAGGTCATCGACCAGATCGAACAGTTGGCCATAGACAGGCTTTGCACCCTTTTCGAGGCGGAATATGCCAATGTGCAGCCTCATTCCGGTGCCCAGGCGAACATGGCTGTGATGATGGCTTGCCTGAAACCCGGCGACACTTTCATGGGGCTTGACCTTGCCCATGGCGGACATCTGACCCACGGCTCACCTGTGAACATGTCAGGAATATTGTACAATGCGGTTTCCTACGGTTTGGACGAGATTACGGGAATGGTGGATTACGACAGGATGGAGGAACTCGCCCTAGAGCACAGGCCGAAACTTATAATCGGCGGTGCTTCTGCCTATTCGCGGGAATGGGACTGGGGCAGGATGCGTGAAATCGCCGACAAGGTGGGCGCTATTTTCATGGTGGACATGGCGCATACTGCAGGCCTGATCGCCGCAGGGCTCCTCAGCAATCCTGTAAAATATGCCCATATAGTGACTTCGACCACTCATAAGACGCTTCGCGGTCCGAGGGGAGGTATCATACTGATGGGTAAGGATTTCGACAATCCATGGGGACTCACGACTCCGAAAGGCGCGGTGAAGAAGATGTCGCAGATCCTCAATTCGAGCGTTTTCCCGGGCGTGCAGGGCGGTCCGCTCGAGCATTGCATTGCAGCCAAGGCCGTGTCATTCTACGAGGCTCTCCAGCCGGAATTCAAGGAGTATCAGAAACAGGTGGTTGCCAATGCCATGGCAATGTCCGAGGCCTTTACTGCGAAGGGATACAAGGTCGTTTCAGGAGGCACGGACAATCATCTGATGCTGATAGACCTCCGCACGAAATTCGCTGACCTTACCGGAAAAATTGCGGAAAAGGAGCTTGTAAAGGCCGATATTACGTTGAACAAGAACATGGTGCCTTTCGATTCGAGATCTCCGTTCCAGACTTCGGGGATAAGGGTCGGGACTCCGGCGGTGACTTCCCGCGGTCTTTTGGAAAAGGATATGGAGTTCATCGTCAGCCTCATCGATACCGTGCTTACGAGTGCCGCTACGCATTTGGACTATGTCACGGGCAAGTCCGAAGAAGGGAAGGAAGAGCATGAGGCCGTACTTGAGTCTGTCAGGAAACAGGTCCGCATGAAAATGAACGGCCTGCCGCTTAACAGATACTGAGCGTAGCTATGCAGATTCCCCGGCTGCGCTCGGAATGACAGGAGGGCTTTCCTGTCACTCTGACGATAAGTTGCAAAGTATAAACGTACAACTCAATACTGCGAGCCTATGACATAATACAGACAAAAAGACACATGGATATTTACATAAGAGAGCGTTAGCTTTTATTCGTTGCCCCTGAAATCTGGAAAATTTCTACGTACAGCAATGGAATGAAGTGACACGTTCACGTTACAAGGCGTGGACTGACTTTATTGCTGTACAGGTATTCCAGAACCTCAGGGTGCGTAAAGGACGGTTCCACGCTTCTTGTGTATGCCTGTCTTACAAGCCCAAAGGTGATTAATATCTTTAAAACAAAACCGTGTTGTATGGAACTGGCGACACACAAAACAGTAACAGCAATGAAACCAAAAAACATTTTTTCAATTTTCATCATCATGATGTCAATATGTCTGTTCTCTTGCAGCAAAAATGAGGGCAGTAACGGTGGAGGAAATGGTGACGGCACGGAAGTGGAAAACGACTATACCGCAACGGCTGACATAAAGACGGTGACATTGAAAACGAAATCAAACTATGCAGATGTCAATGGCGAAAGAGAAATTACAATATACGAGGATTACAATAATAGGTACCGTCTATGGCTTGCATACGGTGAGATCTGTCTTAGACCCGATGACAGGGAAAACGGCTATTTCAGTTCCAGGTACGACTACAACGGAGAGAAGTCAGGCATTCATGATTCAGGCAAAGTCAGCAGCCTGCAAGACATTGTGACAAAAGAAAAAACAAATGATGGCTGCTTTGGTAGTAGTTATCAGTATGAAGACGCAATCTATTGCCAGCACTCGACAGTCCAGCCCAACCACGGCTATTCGGTTTACTTCACCACTGAAAACGATGAATTGATGTTCGTCCGTATTTACATAAAAGATTACACGCTCAATACGTCCGGCACCCTGACTTCGATAACAATTCAGTATCAGCTTTATTAGTACAAAGAGGGTGCACCAATACCACGAGGCTTTCCTGTAACTCCTAATGAGCGGGCAGTGTCATCCCGACTGAGTGAAACGAATGGAGGGATCTGCTGCATAGGCTCACCTTTAGTCGAAAAAAAGAGGAATGGAAAAGGCAGCGAATGCGTTTTCGATAGCATGAGCGGTTTTCCATTCCTCTTTCTGTTTCTTGAGGCGGAGCCGAACCATCTGCCTCTATTGACCGCAGATTCCTCGGCTGCGCTCGGAATGACAAGAGTGACGCTTGTTGTCAGATTCCTCGGCTTCGGTCCTCCGGACCTGCGCTCGGAATGACAGGGTGGTGACCGATAATTAAATTACCCCTTGGGCCATCATTGCGTCAGCGACCTTGATGAAACCTGCGATATTTGCGCCTTTCACGTAGTTGACGTATCCGTCAGGCTCCGTGCCGTATTTCACGCAGGCAGTATGGATGTCTTCCATGATGCGGTGGAGCTGGTTGTCCACTTCCTCCGGAGTCCATTTCAGACGAATAGAGTTCTGCGTCATTTCGAGGCCGGATGTAGCCACGCCTCCGGCATTGGAAGCCTTTCCCGGGGAGTAGAGAATTCTGGCTTTCTGGAATACTGCTATAGCTTCAGGTGTCGACGGCATGTTGGCACCTTCGGCTACGCAGAAACATCCGTTGGCTACAAGTGTTTTCGCCTCTTCTTCGTTCAGTTCGTTCTGTGTGGCGCATGGCATGGCAATGTCGCATTTCACGCCCCATGGCCTCTGGTTTTCATAATATGTGGCAGTCGGATATTTTTCGGCATATTCCCTGATGCGTCCGCGGATGACGTTTTTAAGTTCCATCACGTATGCAAGCTTGTCCTTGTCGATGCCGTCAGGGTCATATATATAACCGTTCGAATCCGAGAGGGTCACGACCTTGGCGCCGAGCTGGATGGCTTTCTCCGCAGCGTACTGGGCCACGTTCCCGGAACCTGAAATGGTAACGGTCTTTCCCTTGAAACTTTCCCCGCGGGTGGCAAGCATGGCGGATGCGAAATAGCATGTGCCGTATCCTGTGGCTTCCGGCCTGAGAGGGCTGCCGCCCCAGTTCAGTCCCTTTCCTGTCAGTGTGCCTGTAAATTCGTTGCGGAGGCGTTTGTACTGTCCGAACATGAAGCCGACTTCACGTCCTCCCACGCCTATGTCTCCGGCAGGAACGTCAGTGTCCTGACCGATGTGTCTCTGCAACTCCGTCATGAAACTCTGGCAGAATCTCATGACTTCGTTGTCCGACTTGCCTTTCGGATTGAAATCCGAGCCTCCTTTCGCTCCTCCCATCGGAAGGGTGGTAAGGCTGTTCTTGAACGTCTGCTCAAAAGCAAGGAATTTCATGATACTGAGGTTCACGCTCGGGTGGAAACGGATTCCGCCCTTGTACGGGCCGATGGCGCTGTTCATCTGAACGCGGTATCCTCTGTTGATTTCGACTTCTCCTTCATCGTTGATCCATGGTACTCTGAACATTACGACTCTTTCCGGCTCGGCAATGCGTTCAAGGATCTTCATGTCCATAAGATAAGGGTGTTCGACAATGTACGGGGCCAGACTTTCCACGACTTCCCGTACTGCTTGGTGAAATTCCTTTTCACCAGGGTTCCTGGCAATGATTCCTGCCATGAACTCATCAACATACTTTTGGGCAAAATGTTCCATTGTCTTTTAATTTATTAGTTAAGTCCTTTCTCCACAAATTAAAGAAGAAAATTGCAAAAATGCAAGAGACACAATGTCACAGACGTGTTGTCGTCCGGTTAAATTATAATTACAATCCGGTCCTTTTTCAAAGTTGGATATCCTGATATGAAAAACCGCTTACAAATTGTAAGCGGCATGAAAATCAATTGTGAAAAATCATAAATTCCGATTATTTTTCATCATTTTCCTGTTTTTCTGCTTCCAATTTTTTCCGGTAGGCCTCAAGGCGTTTGCGCCATACCAGTTTTCTCGCCTTGTCCTCGGCATTTTTCCTTGCCCGGTATTCTTCCATTTTCTTTTCCAAATAATTGTCTGCCATGGTAGTCGTGATTATTTTGAGAACAGTCCGTAGAGTCGGGCGTCGATCTGGTCGGTGATGGCGGAGAAATCTTCGGGCCTGTTGGCGAAGTCGAGGTTGTCCGCATCTATTATGAGAATGTGGCCGTCGTAGTTTTCAATCCATTTTTCGTATTTCTCGTTCAGCCCTGAAAGGTATTCGAGACTGATGGATTTTTCGTATTCGCGGCCTCTTTTCTGAATCTGGGCAACGAGGTGGGGTACGGAGGATTTGAGGTAAATCAGCAGGTCCGGCGCCTTTACGAGGGAAATCATCAGGTTGAACAGGTCCATGTAGGTGTTGTAGTCGCGTTCGGAGAGATTGCCCATTTCATAATTGTTGGCCACGAATATCCTTACGCCTTCGAAAATCGTCCTGTCCTGGATTATAGTGCCTTCGGCGTTGTTTATTGCGAGAATGTCCTTGAAACGTTGGGTCAGGAAATAGACTTCAAGATTGAAGGACCAGCGGTGTATGTCGTCGTAGTAGTCCTCAAGGTACGGGTTGTATGTCACGGCTTCGTATTTCGGAGTCCAGCCGTAGTGTTCCGACAGCATTTTCGTGAGAGTGGTCTTGCCGCTGCCGATATTTCCTGCTATTCCTATGTGCATCGATGTAGTTTTATGATGACAAATTTACGTGAATTATCGGAATCTTCAAATACGGGAGGGGTTATGGGTTGCCGTTTGCAGGAAAAATTGTATTTTAGCGGCGGTTATGAAAAATCGGACGTGCGATGTATTTGATGAATGAGGATACTATATGCGCTCCTGCCACTGTTCCGGGTACGGGTGCGATATCTGTGGTCAGGGTGAGCGGTCCTGAGGCGTTGGCAGCGGTTTCGGAAATTGTGGAATGTGCTCAGGGACGGGAGATTCTGTCTGCTCCGGGTTATTCCGCACGCTTCGGGAGGATTTACATGGAGGACGGCTCGTTGCTCGATGAGGTGGTAGTCACGGTATTCAGGGCACCGCATTCATATACGGGGGAGGATTCCGCAGAGATTTCCTGCCATGCTTCCAAATTCATCGTGGACAATATCATGCTTCTTTTGGTCGAGGCCGGGTTGAGGGTTGCGGCTCCGGGGGAATTTACCCGCAGGGCGTATCTCAACGGGAAGATGGATCTTGCCCAGGCAGAGGCGGTCGCTGATCTGATAAGTGCGGAGAGCGCAGCCGCTCACAGGGTGGCATTGAGCCAGTTGAAAGGAGGATTTTCCTCTGAGTTGAAAAAGATGAGGGGAGAATTGCTCAATATCGTGTCATTGATGGAGTTGGAACTCGATTTCAGCGAGGAGGAAGTGGAGTTTGCCGACAGGACCGAGTTGTCGTCCCTTGTGGATTCGGTAATTGCCCATGTCGGCAGGTTGGTGTCGTCTTTCAGGCTCGGCAACGCCATCAAGAACGGGATTCCGGTGGCAATCGTAGGGGCGACCAATACAGGGAAAAGTACCTTGCTCAATGCTCTTCTCGGAGAAGAACGGGCAATAGTTTCGGATGTGCACGGGACGACGAGGGATACGATAGAGGAGGTCCTCAATGTGGACGGGCTGCAGTTCCGTTTCATCGATACGGCGGGGCTGAGGGAGACGTCCGAGACTGTGGAAAAGATAGGTATTGAGCGGACTTTCAAGAAGATGAATGAGGCTCAGGTGATATTTTATGTAGTTGACGCAAGCCGTCCTTTCGGGGAGGTGGTTGTCGAGTCAGTGGAAGTTTTGCGACGGGTCGACGTGGCGGAGCAGAAGCTGATATTGGTGTTCAACAAGGCTGACCTGCTTAATGCGGCTGCAATGGATTCCCTTGTTGCCGGGTTGTCGGGATTGGAGAATCCTGAATTCCGGGTGGTGTCGGGGGATGCGGCGGATGCTGGGGTTGGTTCGGCTGCGGTTGAGTCTACGCCGGGATTTGCGTCAGGTGCTGGGATTGAGTCTGCGGAGGGGTCCGAGCCTGCGGAGAGGGCCGCGTCTGCTGCAGCTTGTGCTGATTACGGTGCGGAAAGCACTTTCGGTTCTGCTTCTGACGCTGCGGGTCGTGCCGGATCCGATAGTGGCTGTTCCGATGCAGTGGCGACTTCGGTCGGCGGGAAGATATTCCCGGCAGTGTTTATTTCAGCGAAAAAAGGGGAGGGGATTGACATGCTGAAATCCGTTTTGTCGGACATCTGTGCGGAATACCGGTCCGGCTCTGACGGGACTTTGGTGACCAATATGCGCCATGTGGAGGCTTTGACCAATGCCCGTTCGGCCTTGGAGCGTGTCCGGAACGGCCTTCATTCAGGCTTGGCTACCGATTTGGTCAGCCAGGACATCCGGGAGGCCCTTTACCACCTCGGCTCCATCGTCGGCGAAATCTCCACCGACGAAGTCTTGGGAACCATATTCGAGAGGTTTTGTATAGGCAAGTAACTATCTGATTATCAATGAGTTAAATTGATTATAATCGATTAATATGGCGCTCTTTACGGGGCGCCTTTTTTGTTGCTCAAGTATCGTTGATAATCGTTGCTAAGCCTTTTTACGCCAT